>NZ_JAANTE010000005.1:0-348379 GCF_011291845.1 Actinopolyspora sp. BKK2
GCAGTCCTGAAACATCTGCAGACCCTGCTGGCGGTCTGGACCGGCGCTTGCCCCACCTGCCACCAACCCCCGCCAGCCAGCTGGAACTTCCCTGACCAGCAACGATTACCCACTTAACAAAGCCCTAATAGTACGTGCCCTCGAAATTCACATCGGCGTAGGCGAGTGAGTCACGCGTGAGCTCCTCCAGGTTGCCGGTTCCCTGGGCGTCCACCAACTTCCGCAGCTCGACCGCGGAATCGACGGTGGGCATCGTCGTCCGGGAGACGGCGACGACCGTCGTGGCACCGTTCCGGGCGGGAACTGTCAGCAGTGTGCGGCGCAGTTTCCGGCACGGATGCTTCGCGAAGAATCCCTTCACTCGCCCGTACGAGTGATCTACGCAGGACTCGGGGTCATCCGAATCCACGGCGGTGAAAGTCGATCCGCCGTGTCGCCAGGTCGAGTGCTCATCCTCCTCGGAAGTGTTCGTTCCTGCCCCGCTTCCGACGAGCACAAGTATGCCCAGCGAAAGCACCACTGTCACGAGAGCCCCAGGCGGCCCCGAGGAAACATCGCCCGAGCCCGGGGAGGACCGGCTGTGCGGGCGCACCTCGGTGCCGTCCTTCTTGGTGTAGCGGCGTACCTGAACCATCCGTGATCCCTGATGTGCTCCGGTCGAGAATTCCGTCTGCTGTGCGGCCGTTTCCCGTTGCCGGTGTCGCCGGGCAACGGGAAACACGTTTTGGGCCCCTGTTGCTCCTCACCGGGGTTCACCACAATCCGGCGATGATCCGGATATCCCCTGAACGGGGCTTTCGCCGGACATTCCGCCGTGGAAGTCGGCTGCGGCGAGCGAAGTGGGGAGTGCGAGTAAGGGATGTGCGGTGTGTGCGTGGTTTCCCCGGGGTCTCCCACGCTCGTGTTGCCGGCGGTGTTCGAAGCGGACCGAGGTCGAGCACGGCGATCGATCGCGCTGGTCTCATCGGGTGACGATCCGCGAATCGCGCCTTTCAAGATCATTCCCTCTCCTAGCGTGCCGTTCGATGTGTCAGCGCGTTCGGTTGGCTGTGAGTTCCGCTCGCACAAGTACAGCGTGTTCGCTCGCGAGAACCGCGAACAGCGGTTGCCCGTTGTCCGTGTTCGTGGGCAACAGGAAACCGGGAGGCAGATGTGAGTGAGCAATGCAGACTGTTCGGCACGGAGCTTCGACGGGCGCGTATCGCAGCTGGGCTCTCCTTGTCCGAATTGGCCGGACGGGTGCACTACAGCAAGGGGTACCTGAGCAAGGTCGAAACCGGCCGCAAGCAACCGCTACCAGCGGTCGCGCGACTCTGCGACAACGAGCTCGGGGCCGGTGGGGAGCTGACCGAGCTGCTTCCGGAGCCCTCGTCCGAAGCGCCACCGCGATCGGAGGAGAACGGTGAGGTGTGGTTTATGGGATCCACCCGGGACGGCACGAGTTTCCGGACCGTGAATCGCCGCGGTCTGCTGGCAGCGGGGGCGGCTTCGGCCGTGTACCTCGGTTCGCGGACGAGCAGTGGCTCGGCGATGGAGGAGAGGTCGCTGGAGACCTTTCGGACGATGTTCGGCCAGTTTCGCGAGCTGGGGCAGACAACCAGCCACGCCGTGGTGCTACCCGCCCTCACCGCGCACGCGCACACCCTGCGTGATCTGGCCGCGTACGCCACTTCCCGAAACCGAGAGGGCATTCTGGCTCTCGGCTCCCGCTACGCCGAGTACGCGGGGTGGATGGCCCAGGAAGCCGGTGAGGAACGAAGAGCCCTGTGGTGGACCGACCGCGCGGTCGAGATGGCGGAGGCCGCAGGAGACCACGGCTCGGCGCACCACACGTGGGTGCGTCACGCGCTGTTCGCGCTCTACCGGAACGACGCGCGGCGGACGATCGAGTTGGCCCAGCAGGCCGGGGACAGTCGTACTCCACCCCGCCTCCGCGCGTCGGCCCTGCAACGCGAGGCGCAGGGACACGCCCTGGCCGGCGATCACGCCTCCTGCATGCGGAGCCTGGATCGTGCGCGTGAGGCGCACAGCGTCGCCGAACCGAACACCGCCCTGGCGCTGGGAACCACGAATCTGGTGGATCCCGTAGCGATGGTGACCGGTTGGTGTCTGCACGATCTCGGGCGTCCTGGTGAGGCGAGTTCGGTGCTGGACCACGAGATCCAACGTGTACCCGTGCACGCCGCGCGTTCCCGAGCCCGTTACGGGGTTCGCCGCGCCCTCTCCCACGCGGCGGCGGGCAATGTCGAGCACGCCTGCGCGATCACCGAGCGGGTGCTCGACACCGTCGACGCGGTCGAGTCGGCGACCGTGACCACCGACCTGCGGCGGCTGGATCGCACGCTCGCCCGGTTCCGCGGGAACCCTTCGGTGAAGGACCTGACCCCGCGCCTGACCCAGTCGCTGCGCGTTCGCACCGGCTGAACGAGAGAACCGATTTCCGTTGTGAAAGGAGAATTCGGTGGCGGACATCTTCGTCAACTACCGCAACGAGGACGGTCACGATGCCGCAGTCGCCGTCGAGCGGGAGCTCTCCCGGCGGTTCGGCGACGAGAAGGTCTTCCGTGCCAGCAAGTCGATTCGGCCCGGTGAGGACTTCCGTGGTGCGTTGACGCGGGGTTCCAGCGGTGCTCGGGTGCTGCTGGTGCTCATCGGCGATCGTTGGCTCTCCATGCGTGACGCGGAGGGCAACGTGCTGCTGGACAAGGAGGAAGACTGGACCCGTGCCGAGATCCTCAACGCGCTGGAGTCCGGTGCCCGGGTGATCCCGGTGATGTGCGGGCGGAGCCTGCCTCGACTCTCCGCCTCCGATCTTCCTCCTGCGCTGACGCCGCTGGCGGACTGCCAGTCGCTGCGCTACGACAGCGGGAACGCCGAGCACGATCTGGCCAAGATCGCCCACGCGCTCGTCGAACTCGTTCCGGGACTCGAGGACCGGACGGTGCGGAAGGAATCGGAGGGGATGGGGACGCACAACTCGGTCAACAACACGACCGCCGAGTGGGTGGTGCAGACCCACGAGTTCCACCAGGGAAACCGAACCAACATCGGAACTGTGCACGGGAGCGTGCACAGCGGCGACGGTACCCAGTACAACAACACTTTCAACGGTGACGGGACCAACTACGTGGCCGGGCCCAACCACGGTGGAATCAGCCAGAACTTCGGCAAGAATAGCGAACGCGAGCGTGACAATTGACCGACATCGACGAGGTATACGGTCACGTGCACACCGGATCGGGGGATCAGTTCATCGAGCCGAAGGTGGTCATGAACTTCCTGCGGGAAACCACCGAGTACATGCGCGAGAGCGGGGTGATCTCGCGAAATGACCTCGGTTGGCTCAAGCGCCTTTTCGTGCCGCCGCAAGGGTTCGGTCTCGCACGGGAACGGTTGAGCGACACCTGGACGGTGCTGCTGCACGGTCCGGTCGGAAGCGGTCGCCGCAGCGCGGCGAAGATGCTGCTGCACGAACTGTCCGACGAGACGAGTTCCTTCGCGGAGTTCACCGAGGAAGCGCTCTCCGCTGAAGCCAAGCTGTTTCCGGACAAGGTCGGTTACGGTCAACGCCTCCTGCTGGACCTCACGCGGAGTGATCCGGACACGTTGAGTGCCCGGCGCCGTGAGCTCCCGGCTCTTCGTGCTGCGCTGGACGAGCAGAAAGCCCGTCTGGTGGTCGTGTTGCCGTACGACGGGAAGGACTGGGCCGATGAGGAGCTGGCCCGGCAGTTCGTCGAGATAGCGCGGCCTTCGGGACACGTGGTACTGCGGAGGCACTTGGAGGAAGCGGGGATCGCGCTCCCCGAAGAGGAGGAGCTCGGCCCGGAGCTGCTCCAGTACTTGACCGGCCCGCTCCGCGACATCGCCAAGCTGGCGAGTCTCGTCGTGCGGGTCGAGAAGGATCATCCCGACTGGTGGGTGTCCGAATGGCTGCACGCGGCCCTGGCGGCGGTCACGGAACGTCGGGAGGAGGCCGCCGAGCAGGTGGCGCGGCACTCGGAGGCCAGGGAGCGCGCGGTGTTGTTCGCCGCCGCGATGTGTTACGAGGCTTCCGCCGACGCGATCTTCTTCGTCGCGCAGAACCTCATGGAGCTGCTGGAGCTGACCGGCCGGGAGGCGCCACGGTTGGAACAACGCGGTCATCGCAGCCAGCTCGAGGATCTCGAGGTCCGGCCGGAGCAGCACGGTGAACGCGTCGGCTTCGCTTCCTTCGCCTACGACAGGGCGCTGCGTTCCCACTTCTGGGAGAACTACCCGGATCTGCGCCCCTGGTTCTGCAAGTGCAGCGAGAACGCGGTTTTCTCCGCATGGCTCAGTCGCCGTGATCGGCGGAACCTCGTGGACCGGTACCTCGAACACGGGCTGGACACCGGGTGTGTCGAGGGAGTTATCCAGACGATCAACAGGTGGAGCGACACCGAACGGAATTCCTCTCCCGCCTACTGGATGCAGTTCGCTGACCAGGCGCTCGTCATCGGCCTCAACGATCAGCGCTATGGAACGCGGTTTCGTCGTCTCGTCTACGACTGGTCCTGTGACGAGAACCTGACCGCTCCGGTCGGACAGCTCCTGGTGCACGTCTGCACCGAGGTTATCGCCCCGGAGTTCCCCGAACAGGCGATAGTGCGACTGCACCAACGAGCCCGCCGGGAAACTGACCCCGCCGAGCCGACCGCGCGACAGGCCTTGCGCGGGATGGCCCTGGCGGACCGCGGCATGCTGCGCCGGATGATCCACAGGTTCGCCACCGAGTTCCGGGAGCCACGGTGGTGGAAAGTGGATCTGGACCTGTTCGTCGAGATGCTCGATCCGGGGTGTCTGCTCGACGACGGCGGGGCGACGAAGCCCCTTGCGGCCGAGTCGGTCGTGCGGTCGGAACTCGTGCTGAGCTGGCGCACCATGATGGACAACCGGCCGGATCTGACCTGGTCGACGGTGCGGTGGTGGTTGGAGGCGGCCGGTCGGTCACCAAGCCGGGATCTTCTGCTGTGGATCCTCGTCGAGGCGGCGGGCCACGAAATCGAGGTGCTCGGCAAGCTTCACGTGACGGCACGCGACTGGAGCCAGGTGTCCGGGGGAGATCCCGGCGTGGCCGCACGTCTGACCCAGCTGATCGATTCCTACCAGGGGATCGACGATGTGGATTACACCGTGGCTTCGAGTGCCGAGGAGGCGAGCCCATGACGAAGGAGAACCGCGTCCTGTTCACCGGCCTGGCAGTGGCCTTCGTGCTTCCGCTCGTGCTCGGCTGGTTGCTCGGCTGGCCGGCCTGGGTGACCGTTCCGCTGCTCGTGATGGTGCTGGTGGGGATCTACCGCAAGCTCGTGTACGGAACTCGCACCGTCGCTGATCAAGTGGGGGCGTTGTTGGACAAGCTCGGCCTCCACCAGGAGAACGCGGTACGCGACATGACCGCGAATCGCCTGGCCAAGTTGATCGAGGCTTCCGGCAACACCGAGGCGGCGGCCGAGGTTCGCAGTCGGTTCGACTCCCCGCGGCCGCACGGCGCGGGTGGTTTGCGACGCACTGCGCACGACGTCTTCTCGAAATGAGGTCTCGCGGTTCGCAGGAGCTCTCGAACGTGAGAGGCGGGTAGTTCGGGAGGATCGGCCGAGTACCCGCCGGACGGCCGCGCTCTGTTCGATGGTGGACACGGTTGGGTCCTCCCACTCATCCCGGGGACGTCCGGCGGGTGCTCCGCCCTCAGCTCAGCGCCTCCCGGGCAGCCGGCAGCGCGGCGGCCCGGTCGCGGGTCACCACCCCGACGCGGGTCCTGCGGTCGAGCAGGTCGTCGACGTCCAGCGCGCCCTCGTGCCGCACCGCGAAGCGCAGCTCGGCGGAGGTGACCGACAGGCCCTCGGCCACCGGTTCCGCCGCCGGATCTCCGGCGGCCTGCTCGAGCACGGCGGTGGCCTCGGTGCCGTACCGTCCGACGAGGCGGCGGGGCGCGGGAACCCGCGACAGCCGCGCCCGCGAGTCCGCCCCCACCAGCGGCAGCCGCTCGGTGCGGCACGGCCCCGCCGGAAGGCCGGAGCGCCGGACGGCCGCGTCCACCGCGTCGGCGGCCATGCGGCGGTAGGTGGTCAGCTTGCCGCCCACCACGCTGAGCACGCCGCCGCTGCCCGGCAGCACCGCGTGGCTCCGGGACAGGTCGGCGCTGCCGCCCGCACCGCCGTCCAGCAGCGGACGCAGCCCCGAGTAGGTGTCGAGCACGTCGGCCGAGCTCAGCGGTTCGGTCAGCACGGTGTTGATCGTCTCCAGCAGGAAGTCCACCTCGTGCGCCGCTGCCTCCGGAACGTCCGGCACCTGCCCCGGCGCCTCCTCGTCGGTAAGTCCGATGTGGACTCTCCCGTCGTCGGCGGGCAGCGCGAAGACGAACCGGTTGGTCGTGCCCGGCACCGGCACCGTCAGCCCCGCTGCGAGCCCGGGCAGCGACTCGGCCGCGACCACCAGGTGCGTCCCCCGGCTGGGGCGCAGCGTGAGCTCGGGGGAGATCTCATCGGCCCAAACTCCGGCCGCGTTGACCACGGCGCGGGCCCGGACGGGGACGGTCTGTCCGCCGAGCCGGTCGCGCAGCACGGCCCCCTGCCCGGTCACCTCCTCCGCGGCGCAGCGGGTGAGCACCCTGGCCCCGTGCCCGGCGGCGGTGCGCGCGACCGCGGTGACCAGCCTGGCGTCGTCGGTGAGCTGTCCGTCCCAGGCCAGCAGTCCGCCGCGCAGCCGCTCGTGCCGAACCGGCGGTGCCATGCGCAGGGTCTCGGCCGCGCCGATCCTGCGGGAACCGGGCAGCGCCGTGGAGCCGGTCCGCGCCGCGAGGCGCAGCGCGTCCCCGGCGAGGAAGCCGGCCCGCACCAGCGCGGCCCGCCGCGCGCTCGTTCCCGGGAGCAGCGGCACCAGCTGCGGCAGCGGGCGCGTCAGGTGCGGCGCGGTGGTGCGCATCAGGACACCGCGCTCCACGGCGCTCTCGTGAGCCACGCCGACGTCGCCGGAGGCCAGGTAGCGCAGTCCACCGTGGACGAGCTTGGAGCTCCACCTGCTGGTCCCGAAGGCCAGGTCGTGCTTCTCGACCAGCACCACCGACAAACCTCTGGACGCGGCGTCGAGCGCCACTCCCGTCCCGGTGATGCCGCCACCCACCACCAGCAGGTCCACCCGCCCGCCGTCGGCCAGTTCGGACAGTTCCCGCTCCCTGCGGGCTGCGTTGAGCGAGGTGTCGCGCACGGTTCACTCCTTCGCGGGGGAATCGGCGGGGCGCAGGTAGCCCTCGAGCAGCGACCGCAGCTGCTCGTCCAGGCGTTCGGCCGGCAGCTGGTCGGCCACGATGCGCGGGGAGAGCACGGCGGACTGCGTGACCAGCAGCAGCATCGCCGCGAGCTCCTCGGGATCGCCGTCGGCGATCGAGCCGTCCCGCTGGCCCTCCCGCACGGCCGCGGCGAACACCTCCAGGATCTCCCGCTGGCTGGTGCCGATCCGGTCGAAGGTGTAGGTGATCAGCAGTTCCGGGTCGGTCTCCAGAATCTTGCGCAGCAGCGGGTGCTCCCGCACGGCCGCGGCGGTGCTCACGATCCGGTCCACGCCGCGCACCCGCGCGTTGCCGCTCGTCCCGGAGTCCGCGGGCAGCAGCGCGCGGAGCTCCCGGGTCAGCAGGTCGGCCGTCAGCGAGCGCACGTCCTGCCAGCGCCGGTAGACGGTCGGCCTGCTCACCCCGGCGCGCCGGGCCACCTCGGTCAGCGTCGTGCGACGCATCCCGACGGCCAGGACGCAGTCGCGCGCCGCGTCCAGGATGGCATCTTCGTTACGACTTGACGTCATCTGTAAAACTGTAGCGCATGTCCGTACCGCACGACCGCATCCCGACCCCGGCGTGGAACGCCTGGGGCAGCGGGGAGGACGCGAGCCCGCTGGACGAGAGCCTGCGCGCGCTGCTGGAGGAGGGACTGGGGGTGCCCCGGCGCGACACTCCCCCGGTCGACGAGAGCGAGGTGCGGCTGCGGGAGTCGGAGCTGCCCGCCGAGGTGCGCTCCGAGCTCGCGGGGATCGTCGGTGCCTCGCGGGTGCGGACCGACGATCACACGCGGCTGCGGCACGCGGGCGGCAAGAGCACCCCGGACCTGCTGAGGCGCCGCTCGGGGGAGGCCGAGGTCGCCGACGCCGTCGTCTTCCCGGGCGAGCACGCGGAAGTCGAGAACGTGCTGCGCTGCTGCTCCCGCCACGGCATCGCCGTGACGGCCTTCGGCGGGGGAACCAGCGTGGTCGGCGGGGTGGAACCGCTTCGCGGTGGGTTCGCCGCCGTCGTCACCCTGGACCTCGCGCGGCTGGACGGCTTGCTGCGGTTGGACACCGAGTCCGGCACGGCGACGTTGCAGGCGGGCCTGCGCGGTCCCGAGGCCGAGGAGCTGCTCGGTGCGCACGGGTACTCGCTCGGCCACTTCCCGCAGAGCTTCGAGTACGCCACCATCGGCGGTTTCGCGGCCACCAGGTCCTCCGGGCAGGCCTCGGCCGGGTACGGGCGGTTCGACGACATGGTCGTCGACCTGAGGGCGGCCACCCCGCGCGGAACCCTCGGGCCGGGCCGGGCGCCCGCCTCGGCAGCGGGGCCGGACCTGCGGCAGCTGCTGCTCGGCTCGGAGGGGACGTTCGGGGTGATCACCGATGTGACGGTGCGGATCCACCCCGTGCCAGCCGAGAAGCACCACGAGGCGTGGTCCTTTCCCGACTTCGGCGCCGGATCGGCCGCCTTGCGCGAGCTCGCGCGGACCGGGGCGCTGCCCACTGTGGCCCGCCTGTCCGACGAGGTGGAGACCGGGCTCAACCTGTCCTCGGAGGAAGTGGGTGGCCCGGCGGCCTCGGACGGCTGCCTGCTGGTCACCACCTACGAGGGCAGCGCCGAGCACGTGGCGGCGCGGCACTCCGAGGCCGCGGAGCTGCTGTGCGCGGCCGGGGGCGCCTCGCTCGGTCCGGAGCCCGCGATCTCCTGGGAGCGGGGCCGGTTCCACGCGCCCCACCTGCGCGACGCGCTGCTGGACGTCAACGCGCTGGCCGAGACCCTGGAGACCGCGACGAGCTGGGCGAACCTGCACGCCACCCACGCCGCGGTGCGGGACGCGCTGACGGAGTCCCTGACCGAGCAGGGGACGCCGCCGCTGGTCATGTGCCACGTCTCGCACGTCTACCCGACCGGGGCCTCGCTGTACTTCACCGTGGCCTGCGCCCGCGGCCGGGAGCCCGTCGAGCAGTGGCGGCGGGCCAAGCGGGCCGCCGCCGAGGCGATCACTGCGGTCGGGGCCACGATCACGCACCACCACGCGGTCGGGCTGGACCACAGGGAGTGGATGACCGCGGAAGTCGGTGACCTCGGCGTGGAGGTGCTGCGCGCGGTCAAGTCCGCCGTGGACCCGGAAGGGGTGCTCAACCCGGGAAAGCTCGTTCCCCCGGAATGACGTTCGGCGGGGCCGGGCGGAGTCACCGCACCGGTGGTCGAGCACACCGAGCAGGTGAGGACAGGTATTGGCACGGTGAACGGGGAGCGGCCGGTGCGCGACATCTCCTTGCTCGTCAATCCGGCCTCCGGTGGGGGACGGGCGCGCGAGACGGCCCGCCGCGCGATCGACTGGTTGCGTCGTGCCGGGGCGGTCGTCGACGAGCTCGTGGGAGGCGACGCCGCCGAGTCGGCCGAGCTGGCCCGTCGAGCCGTGGCGAGCGGTACCGATGCGCTGGTGGCCTGCGGTGGTGACGGGGTCGTGAACCTCGCGCTGCGGGCGGCGGTCGGTACCACTACGCCGATCGGGCTAATCCCGGCGGGAACCGGCAATGACTACGCCCGCATGCTGGGGCTCCACGGCAGTGCCCCGGAGACGGCCGCGCGCGTGGTGCTGGACGGTGGAACCAGGGCGATCGACGCCGCGCGCTGCGGGGACCGCTGGTTCGGAACGGTGCTGGCGGGCGGGTTCGACGCCAGGGTCAACGAGCGCACCAACCGCATGTCCTGGCCGCGCGGCAAGTGGCGCTACAACCTGGCCGTGCTGGCGGAACTGGCCAGGTTGCGGCCGCTGGACTACGCGTTGGAACTGGACGGCGAGCGCAGGCGCACCCGGGCCGTGCTCGTGGCGGTGGGCAACGGTGCGAGCTACGGGGGAGGGATGCGGATCTGCCCGGACGCCGTGCCCGACGACGGGGTGCTCGACGTGACCGTGATCGGGCCGGTCACGGCCGGGCGGCTGGTCCGCGTCCTGCCGACCGTCTACAGCGGAAAGCACGTGGACCACCCCCAGGTGAGCACCTTCAGGGCCCGGAGGGTATCGGTGTCGGTTCCCGGGGTGACCGCCTACGCGGACGGGGAGCCTCTGGCCGGGACGCCGTTGGAGGTGGAGTGCGTCCCGCGCGCGGTCGACGTCCTGGTTCCCGGCTGATCCGATCGACGTCGCGGTTCGAGCCCGCCCGGTGTCGGGGCACCCGCAGCGAGAGCCCGCGAGGGGTCCGGCCACGAAACCGCCTACGCGAACCGAGTTCCCTGAAAGAGCTCCGCCTCGACGCAGGCGCTTACGAGTCTACGCAGGACGATCGACCGCGGGTTCTCTCGTGGTGCTCTCGCGAGGACGGCCCCGACGTTGTGTAGTCGCTACCCGATGTCGGGGCACCCGCAGCGAGAGCCCGCGAGAGGTTCCGCCAGGTGACCCGCCAAGCAACCGGCACCGCCGAGTCGCCAACAAACTCAGAAGTCCCAGATGACTCCGGAGCAGCCCCGCTGCTCGGCGAGCTCGCCGCAGCGGGGGCACTGCCGCTGGATCGCGGCCGTGGTCGGGACGCGGCCCGCCGGGGTCGGGAACGGCAGCCGGATCCAGTGCTGACACAGCGTCGGCACCCACTCGCCAGGCGGGTGCGCTCCGGGGATCACCTCGGTGGCGTGCCGGACGTCGGTGGACAGCCCGACGATCCAGAACACGTCGTCGCGCTCGTCGTACGGATTCGGGAACATGGTCGCCCTTTCGGATCAATTCCAGGTCAGCTCCTTACCGCGGTGAACCTAGATCGCTAAGCTGTGTCTCACGAATTTGAAACAAAGCAGCACAAAACGAACTGAGAAGGTTTTTGTTTCAGCGAGTGACACAGGCGATCCAGTGGAATCGGAGGTGAGAGTGTGAGTGGTACTGCCAAGCTGCGTCAGGTTGGAGTCGGAGTGAAACTGCGCGAACTCCGAGAAAAGAGCGGAATGACCACCCGATCGGTGGCATCTTCACTCGGGGTGTCCCCCTCCTCGGTGAATCGGACGGAGATGGGGCAGCGAATCCCCAATCGCGACGAGATGAACGCACTGTGCGCGCTGTACGGGGTGACGGGTGACGAGAAGGTGCTCCTGGTGGAGAAGGCAGCGACACCGCTGGAAAACACCGCATGGCTGGAGCTGGCATCTCGGGAGCCAGGTGAGATGACCAGCCTGACGGTCCTGGAGCGGGAGGCTCGCAGCATCAAGAACGTCGAGGTCGCGCTGATACCGGGGCTCGCTCAGACACCTGACTACTCGCGCTTGATGATGAGCACTGTCGACGTTCCTGATCAGGACCTCGACCAGCGTGTGGCGGCACGGTTGGGTAGGCAAGCGCTGCTGTCGCGGCGCTGTCCTCCCGAGGTGAGCTTCTTCGTGGACGAAGGAGCGTTGCGACGAACCTTGGGGGACACGAGGGTGATGCGCGAGCAGTTGGAGCATCTGCTGGTGGTTCAACGTCGTGACCGGGTCACGCTGCGCGTCATTCCGCTGGACGCTCGGGCACACCCCGCCATGGACGGTTCGTTCACGCTGTACGAGCTACCGGACGGCGAACTCTACGTCTTCGTGGAGTCCCGCGTCTTCGGTGTTTTCCTCACGGAACCCGCCGATGTGGACCCGTTCGTGGAAGCATGCCGGAAGCTGGAAGAACACGCGTTGGACGAGCCGGGGAGCAACGCGCTGATCGAGGAGATCGTGGAAGGACTGACCGATGAGTGACTTAGCTTGGCGCAAGAGTTCGTACAGCGGATCCGTGCACAACTGCGTGGAGGTGGCGTTGGTCTCGGACGGGGCTCTGGTGCGGGACTCCAAGGCTCCGGAGGAGGCACGTGTCGCGGTGTCGGCGGATCGGTGGCGTCGCTTCCTCGCGCAGGTCAGCGCGGGGCGCTACGACGTCTGAGGCCGTGCGAGGCGAGTTCGGTCGAACCGGGACACGGCGTGCTGATCGTCTGGCAGACTCTGCGTTGTTGGCCCCGACGAGAGGAGACAGCGTGGGAGTCGTACGCGCCTCTATGGCGATGACGGGTGACGGCATGGTGACCAAGCCCGCCGACGCGGAGCGCGCGGTCGCCTCCGGCGCTGCCAGCAGTGTCGGCTACGAGATCGATCGTGAGCAGCTGCCCGAGGCCATCGCAGATCTACGGAAGGCGCTCATGGCTCTGGAGGAGGGTGAGCGGGAAGCCATGCAGCACGAGACCATCACTCCGCCCGGTGGGGATCCGTACAGCCAGCAGGCGGTGAAGGCCATGGGGCCTAAGCTGGTGAACAACTACATGGCTTCCAACCAGCGCGACAAGGCGAACATCGAGGCGATGATCGAGAATCTCGAAGCGGCCATGCGGCGCTACGACGCCGATGACGACGAGGCCGCTCGCCGGTTCAGGGCGGAGGTGTGACGGTGCGAACCAAGCTTGCCCTGACGAGTGCCGCGCTGTCGGCGGTGGCTCTGCTGGCCGGGTGCGGTTCGGGCGCGGGCACCACGGAAACCTCGGAGCAGCCCGCTACGTCTTCCGTGGACATGCACGGTGCTCCCGAGGTGCAGAATCCGCTGGACACCGAGGCGTTCCAGCAGAAGCCGTGCTCGACGTTGAAGCCCGCGCAACTTCGAGGTCTCAAGATGGAGGACACGAAGGGAGAATCCGATGATTCGACCGGTGGTCCCTCATGTACGTGGACGGATCGATTCACAGGGCCTTCAGACTCCACCGTCCAGGTCACTTACATGGTTAACGGGGCTGGCCTGAAGCACGTGTACCAGCAGAAGGACGTTTTCGAGTACTTCCGCGAGTTGTCGCAGATCGAGGGATACCCAGCTGTGGCTGGATCCTCGCTGGCGCCCCAGACCCCTACTCCGGAAGAAGCCGGTAGTTGTGATGTGCACGTTGGCGTTAAGAGCGATTTGGTGGTTCTGACTCAGATCACCCTGGGCGACGATTCGCCGTACCAGAGCGACCCGTGCGGGCGTGCGCGCGACGTGGCGACCGAGGTCGTGAAGACGTTGAAGGCGGGTGCCTGATGGGCTGGGGCATGGACATGGTCAACGACGTCGTGGAGGGCGCCCAGGACGCGGCCAACGCCGTCGTCGACGGGGTGCGGAGCGCCGCCAGCTACACCGCCGAGGGGTTCAACAGCGCCTGCGACTGGGTGCACGACCAGCTGACGCCAGACATCCGCCCGGAGGGCACGGACGGGCACCAGATCTACGTGTGGTTCCACCACGGAGCCGGCACCGGCAGCCTCGACGAGGCGGTGCAGGGCTGGGGCAAGGTCTCCGAGAAGCACTCCGAGGTGTCCGATCACCTGAACTCCGCGATGGGGCGGATGCGTTCCTCCTGGAAGGGCGAGGCCGCCGACTCGGCGGAGAGCTCGGTCCGCCCGCTGCGCGAGGCCGCCGACACGGCCAGCAGCCGTTGCCGGGAAGCGGGCAAGGCGCTGGAGGCGCAGAGCTCCGGCTTCAACGAGAGCAAGAAGAACGTCGTCGACGTGCCTTCCGAGCCGCCGACGATGAACCCGCTGACGGTGACCACCAATCCGACGGGCTACGCGGCCGAGGCCCAGAACTACCAGGCACAGCAACAGCAGAACCAGATGTCGCTGCGCGGATACGGCGACACCACCGGCAGCAACACGGGGGCGGTTCCGTCCTTCGACGGGAGCAAGGAGCCCTCCCAACCCGCGCCGCCCGATGACCGCAAGCCCGGCGACGGCAGCGGCATCGGCGGGTTCGGCGGTGACGGGAGCGGATCCGGCTCCGGCTCGAACGTCGCCCGCCCCGGCGGAACCGGTGCGGGAGGCTACGCGGGCCCGGCCGGAACCGACCAGGCCGGAACCTCCGGCCACACCGGTGGCGGCACCGGCTCCGCAGGCGGCGGCACCGCCGGTGGTGCCCAGGGCAGCGGGAACGGCTTGCCCGGGGGCACGCGATCCGCGTGGTGGTCGCAGCGCGATTCCGTCGACCCGGACCCCTTCGCCGGGGACCAGCGCGGCACGCTCGCGGGCGCCGCGGGCGGTGCCGGACTGGCTGCTGGCGGTGCCGTCCTCGGTGGTGGCTTGCTCGGCGGCAAGGCCGAGGGCGCGGGCATCAGCGGCCGCGGCATCCCCGGTACCGGCACCGGAACCGGAGCTGGAACCGGCACCGGCACGGGCGGTCGCGGGGGCGCCGGTTCGCTGCCCGGTGGTGGGCGCGGCGGTGTCGGCAACGCCCCGTCCGCGCCGAGCGCGACCGGCGCGGGCGTCACCCGCGCGGGCACGGGGGCCGGTGCGCCGATGGGCGGCGCAGCCGGACGCGGCCAGCAGCAGGGCGGCGAGGGCGACGACACGCACGAGCGGCCCGACTGGTTGCTCGACGAGAACGACCCCAACGAGCTGTTCGGCACCTCCGAGCGCACCGCCCCGCCGGTGCTCGGCGCCACCAGCGCCGAGCAGGGCCGATCCGAAGGGGGACAGCAGCAGTGAGCGCGGTGCGGACAGAGCGCGGGAGCGGCCGTGTCCCGGCGGTTTGAACGGATCATCCGGACCCCGGTCCTGCTCGACTACGCCGCCTACGACGTGCTGCACAGCGGCGAGTGCGGTGCGGACGCGCCCAAGCCCGCCGGGCTCGAAGGGCTCTCACCGGGCAGCACGTACCGGGAGCGGGTGCTGCTGATCAAGGACGTGCTCGCCGACCTGCGCGAGCGCGGGCTGGCCAAAGTGGACAACCCGGTTCCGGAGCTGCGCGAGACGATTCGGCTGCTGCACAACCCGCACCGGCGGATCTACGGCTGGTACGGCTTCGTCGAGGACGAGCAGCAGGTGCGGGGCAGCTTCCACCTCGCCGAGTCCGACGACGTGGCCGTGCTGGCGGTGTGGGAGCGCGGGCAGGTGCTGCTCGAACCGGTCCGGGCCGACGACCTGCACTCGGTCGTGGCCAGCCTGCTGCCCGACGCGGCCGAGCCGGTGGCCGAGGAGGAGATCGTGGTGCCCGCCGAGCGGCCCCCGCGCCGCTCGCGTGACGAGGACGCGGAGTCCGCGCTCGACGAGCCCGAGGATCGCGTGGAGCGGGACCCGGTGCAGCGCCGCTACGACCGCGTCGAGCAGCTCACGAGCGGAGGGCAGCACTTCGTGATGCAGCTGGGCAAGGCCCGGCGGGGAGCCTGGGGCGAGGAGAAGGTCAGCGAGTTCCCGCTGAACTACTACTTCGGTCCCGAGGGCGCGGTGCTCTCGGTGCTCAAGCGCCCGAGCGAGGACCCGGAGGGCGAACCGCTGCGGCATCTCGTCCCGGCCACGCCCGCCGCCTTCCGCCAGGAGCTGCGCTCCCTGAGCTGAGGTCCTCGCCCCGGGTGGGTTTTCCAATTTTGCCTAAGATCGGGAAACAGCGGGGCAGGAAGCCGACCGGCCACAGTGGCCCGCAGGGCGAGCGGCTGCCCCGCATCCGGGGGAGCCGCCGGTTCGTGCCGCGTCACGGCGACATCCGGAGGATGGTACGCAACGTGTTCGAGCGTGATCACAACGGGTTTACGGACAAGCCGGGGCTGCTCGTGAGAAAGTGATCCTGTGAGATCCGTCATCGTTCGCCCACGATTGATCGTCGCGTTGCTCGCCGCCGCGCTGCTGACGGGCTGTGGCGCCCAACCCTCCAAGGCGGGCTCGGCCGCCATCGTCGGCGACCACGCCATCCCGGTGAGCACTGTGGAGAGTCGCTTCGACTCGGTGCTGCAGAGCAGGCCGAGGATGCTGGAGCAACTCGAGAGCGAGAACCGCAAGGACGAGCTGGCAAGCAGGATAGCCGCGTTCACGGTGCGGCAGGAGCTGGCCGACCGGGCCGCCCGCAGGCAGAACCTGCGAGTCCCCGAGCAGCGAATCACCGAGTGGATCGAGCGCCAGGGCGGTGCCGAGGCAGCCATGAGCGAGACGATCTTCACCGCTGACCAGGCCCGCTCGGTGGCGAGATCGCTGCTGCTGATGCGCGAACTCGGCAGCGAGCAGCTGCCCAAGGTCTCGGTGCGCTTCGACTACACCAGCGCCACCACCCGCGCGGAGGCCAAGAGCAAGGCCGAACGCATGGCGCGCGGGCCGGAGCAGGCCGCCGAGCTGATCGCCGAGGACAGCGCTTCCGGGAGCCCGGCCGGCGAGGGCAGGGAGCTGCGCGCGGCGAACAACCCGCGAATGGCCGCCAGCACCCCGCTGTTCGCGGCCGAGTCCGGAACTGTGCTGGCGTTCCGCGGGAGCGGGCGCTCCACGAGGTGGATGGTCGCGCGGATCACCGAACGCCGGATCTCGGACGAGCAGGGGCAAACCCCCGCGATGGGCTCGGCCGCGCAGCTCGAGCAGCAGTTCGGAGCCAGGCTGCTCGGTCTGACCGCCCAGCGTACCGGAGTCGAGCTCAGCCCCCGCTACGGAGTGTGGGACCCCGTGGCCGTGACCGCTGTCCCCGAGGAGGAGCAGCGTAGCGGCTTCCGCCTTTAGGGGGTGAGGGTTTCCGGGGCCGGTTTGCTCAGGTGGTCCTGTGGGGGAACCTCAGTCGGCGCCCGGCTGCGGGAGCGCGCCCATCGAGTAGCCACCTACGCCACGGGCGCGCTGTCCTCGCCGGGCACTCGACTGAGAACCCCCGGCGGTGCCGACTGCGTAGGTGGGTGTTTCGGCGCCGGCGGCGCCGAAGAATCCGCCCTGGCAACCCGAGCCGCCGGACCTACTACCCGAGGCGGTGGAAGAATCGTGGGTATGGACGCCGCTCGCCAACAGCCTTCCGTCGTGACCGGTTGTGCCGTCGTGCTCGTCGACAACCGCTTGGGGGACACGATCCCGGCCGAGGCGGTTCCGGTGCTGCGCCGTGCTGCCGCGGTCCACGCGGACAAGGGGCTCACCGACTCCGCCCGCGCGGCCTCGGGAGCAACCGAACCGCCCAGCACCCCCGAGCTGCTGGAGAGGGCGCGGCACGAGGCCGTGGTGCTGATCGCCTCCGAGGAGCACTCGGAGGCGGTCGCGGAGCTGCTCTCGGCCGGGGCCGAGCTGGTGCGCTCCCGGCCGCCGCGCGGAGCCGAGCTGCTCGACGCGGTGACCGTGATGGACAGGTTGCGCTCGCCCGACGGCTGCCCGTGGGACGCGGGCCAGACCCACGAGTCCCTGCGCACCTACCTGGTCGAGGAGACCTACGAGCTGCTGGACGCCCTGGAGCGCCGCGACCGCGCGGCGATGCGCGAGGAGCTGGGGGACGTGCTGCTGCAGGTCCTGTTCCACGCCAGGGTGGCCGCCGAGGACGAGCGGGACCCGTTCGACGTCGACACCGTGGCCGCCGAGCTGGTCAGCAAGCTCGTCTCGCGGCACCCCCACGTCTTCGCGACGGACGCGGCCGTGCACGACGCCGAGTCGCAGCACGCGCGCTGGGAGGAGCTCAAGCAGGCCGAGAAGCAGCGCGAGTCCGCTGTGGACGGTGTCGCGCACGGTCAGCCCGCCGTGGCCCTGGCGGCCAAGCTCGCCCAGCGCGCGCGGCGGGCCGGTGTCCCCGCGGACCTGCTGCCGGGGGGTTCCGGGGTGGGTGCGGAGCTGTTCGCCCTGGCGGCCCGTGCCGAGCACCGCGGCCTGGATCCGGAGGACGAGCTGCGCGCGGTTGCGCTGGCCTTCGACGAGCGGGTCCGCGCCGCCGAGGTGAGCGCGCGGGAGAGCGGAGCGGGGACGAACGGGCTTTCCGCCGAGCTCTGGCGGCGCCACTGGCCGGTGGGGGAGTGATCCCCGGGTCCGGCCGGTTCCCGGTGCTGCCCCGCGCGAAGGGCGCGCGAGGTGCGAACGTGACGTCCGAGTCGATTCGTTCGGCCGAACCCGTCCTGGAGAAGCAGTCGTACGGGCACACTGGGACGAGGTGATGGGAGGTCCGGTCGTGCCACGACAGTGGAAGGCATCCAGACCCTCGATGGGGTTGCTGGCCGGGTTGACGATGTTCGCGGTGCTGGTGTTCCTGGCCAGTGAGCTCAAGGAGGGCGACTCGGGGCGGGAGCGGCTTCCGACGGCCACGGCACCTCCGACGGACGGGGTGCGCCCACCCCAGGTGGACGCGCTGCCGGGAACGGACGCGTTCGAACAGGGGCAGCGCCCCCAGGAGCTGCTGGAGGACTGGGCGGACTCGATGTCCGAGGAGCTCAACATTCCGCTGACGGCGCTGGAGGCCTATGGGTACGCCGAGCTCGCCCTGGAGCGCTCCCGGCCGGAGTGCCGGTTGAGCTGGTCCGTGCTGGCGGGCATAGGCGCGGTCGAGTCCGGGCACGGGCGTTACGGGGGCGCGGATCTGGACAGCACCGGAAGGCCGGACCCGCCGATCAGGGGCGTGGTCCTGGACGGGAGCGAAGGCGTCCGGCTGGTTCGGGACACCGACGGGGGAGAGCTGGACGGCGACAGCACCTACGACCGCGCGGTGGGGCCGCTGCAGTTCATCCCCACCACCTGGCGCACCTGGGGACGCGACGCCGACGCCGACGGGAAGGCGGATCCGGACGACGTGGACGACGCGGCGCTGGCGGCGGCGCACTACCTGTGCTCCTCGAACACCGACCTGCGCGATCCCGAGCAGTTCAGGGACGCGGTGCTGCGCTACAACGCCAGCGGGGACTACGTGCAGCAGGTGCTCGACCACGCCGACGACTACGGCAAGCGCAGCAGGGAGCTCGTGCGCCGGGAGTGAGCGACTCCGCGCGGTGCGGAGACCGAACGCGCGGCGCTCCGCCGGGAAATCGGTCGCGACGGGGGCGAACGGAGCGCAACTGTCGAGTAGCCTGTCGCCGATGGCGAACCAGGGCCCGTTGTCCGCACGTCTCCGCGCCCTCCTCGCGGTGCTGTCCCGCATCGCCCTCGCCGCGAGCGTGCTCGTCGCGGCGGCGCTGGGGGTGGGGCTGGTCGCGGTGCTGGGGGCGCCCGCTTCCGCCCCGCAGGCCGGTCCCGCGCCGGAGGCTCGGGTGGAACCGGCCGAGGTGGAGCCGGGCTCGGCGCCTCCCGGCAGCGGAAGTCCCGAGGCGAAACCGAGCACTGAGGACGGAGCGGAGCAGGGGGCTCCGGTGCGGCAGTGGGCCGACGAGGTGGCGGCGGTGGCCGACGTCCCGGCACGCGCCCTCGTTTCCTACGTTCGGGCGGATCTGGCCATGCGCGACAGGCAGCCCGGCTGCCGGATCGACTGGGCCACCCTGGCCGGGATCGGCAGGGTCGAGTCCGACCACGGTCGCTACGGCGGGCGCAGGCTGGGGGCCGACGCGGTCCCCTCCAGCCCGATCATCGGGGTGCCGCTGGACGGTGGTTCGAAGGTGCGGGAGATAACCGACACCGACGGTGGGGCCCTGGACGGGGATCCGGTGCACGACCGGGCCGTCGGGCCCATGCAGTTCATCCCCTCCACCTGGGCGAGGTGGAGCACCGACGGTGACGGTGACGGAGCCGGGGATCCGCACGACCTGGACGACGCCGCCATGGCCGCCGCGCGCTACCTCTGCGCCGGGGGACGGGACATGCGCACGGGGCAGGGCTGGTGGTCGGGCGTGCTCTCCTACAACAGTTCGGAGTCCTACGCGAAGAAGGTCTTCGCGCTGGCGGAGGACTACGCGGAGGCGGCGAACCGCCGCGAGTGAGCGCGCTGCCGACCGAGGATCCGATAACTCATGACGGAGCTTTGCGTGGGTGGTCGGTTAGCCGGCACGTGAGTCGGCGCCTTGCTGTGTTGGGCCGCTCTTGAGTAGCGACCTACGCGGCGAGCGGCCGGAGACCCGGACCGAAACTCCTGATCGGGGCGTCGCCCCAATGCAGATGCTTTGAGCCTGCGCAGCCCGACCGACCGCGGGTTCTCAGTCTCGGGTCTCGTGAGGAAGGCCCGACGTTGTGTAGGTCGCTACCCGATGTCGGGCCTACCGGAGCGAGACCCCGACTGAGGTTCCGCCACGCAACCACTCGAGCAGACCAAGCTGCCGACCGGCTGCCTAAGATCCAGCGTTCACCCGGGCGATGTGCGCTCGAATCTCGCCGAGTATCTCCTGGTAGGCGGGGTCCGGGTACATCGTGGTGGCCAGGCGCACCTGGGCGTGTGCCTCGTTGAGCCTGCCCTGGCGTTGCAGGGTTCGCCCGAGCACCAGTCGTGCGTAGTGATCCGAGGGGTCCAGTTCGATGACCCGCAGGAACGCCCGCTCGGCGCGGTGGAGCTGCGCCGAGAACAGATACGCGCGCCCGGCGAGTAACTGCACGCTCGGCTTGTCCGCTGCTTCGTCGAGCACCGGACCGAGCGTGCGCAGGGCCTCGAACGGACGCCGTTGCGCCACAAGCTTTTCCGCTTCGCGGAAAGCTTCCACGGTTCCTTCGGTCCTCATGGCCACACCAACGGTACGGTTCGATCCACTGCTACACCATGGTGCGACCGGGTGGCGTGCCACGCCAGGTGTTTCGGACGTCACCGCGGACCGCGGTGGCGCGGGACCGCGAGCCTGCGGCGGGCACGTGGCGCGCCCGGTTAGGCTCGGAGAAGGTCGTCGGGCGTCCTGCCCACCGTGGGTCTCTTCGGTGGCACACCGGTGGGAACGTTGCGGCGGGCTGTGACGTCTTGAGTACACAAAGCTTGTTAGGAGCACAAGTGGCGATCATCGAGCAGGTCGGCGCTCGCGAGATCCTGGATTCGCGTGGCACCCCCACCGTCGAGGTCGAGGTGGCCCTGGACGACGGCACGTTGACCCGTGCCGCCGTGCCGTCGGGCGCGTCCACCGGTGAGCACGAGGCCGTCGAGCTGCGGGACGGCGTGGCCGAGCGCTACGGCGGCAAGGGCGTGGAGAAGGCCGTCGCCGGGGTGCTGGACGAGATCGGTCCGGAACTGATCGGCGTGGAGGCGATCGAGCAGCGGGTGGTCGACCAGAAGCTCGTCGACCTGGACGGCACCCCCACCAAGTCCAGGCTGGGGGCCAACGCGATGCTCGGCGCCTCGCTGGCGGTGGCCAAGGCCGCGGCGGAGTCCACCGGACTCGAGCTGTTCCGCTACGTGGGCGGACCCAACGCCCACGTGCTGCCGGTGCCGATGATGAACATCCTCAACGGTGGTGCGCACGCCGACACGGGCGTGGACATGCAGGAGTTCATGATCGCCCCGATCGGTGCCGACTCGTTCTCGGAGGCTCTGCGCTGGGGCTCGGAGATCTACCAGGCCCTCAAGTCGGTGCTCAAGAGCAAGGGCATGGCCACCGGGCTCGGTGACGAGGGCGGTTTCGCCCCCTCCCTGCCGGACAACCGGCAGGCGCTGGACCTGATCAGCAGCGCCATCGAGAAGGCCGGTTACAAGCCGGGCAGGGACGTCGCGCTCGCGCTCGACGTGGCTGCCACGGAGTTCCACTCCGACGGGGTGTACCAGTTCGAGGGCTCCAAGCGCAGCGCCGAGCAGATGGTCGGCTACTACACCGAGCTGCTGAACTCCTACCCGCTGGTCTCCGTGGAGGACCCGCTCTCCGAGGACGACTGGGACGGCTGGGCCAGGATGACCTCCGAGCTCGGCGAGAAGGTCCAGATCGTCGGTGACGACCTGTTCGTCACCAACCCCGAGCGGCTCGAGGAGGGCATCAACCGCAGGGCCGCCAACGCGCTGCTGGTCAAGGTCAACCAGATCGGCACGCTCTCGGAGACCCTCGACGCGGTGAACCTGGCCAACTCCTGCGGTTACCGCAGTATGCTGAGCCACCGCTCCGGGGAGACCGAGGACACCACCATCGCGGACCTCGCGGTGGCCACCGGCTGCGGCCAGATCAAGACCGGCGCCCCCGCCCGCAGCGAGCGGGTCGCCAAGTACAACCAGCTGCTGCGCATCGAGGAGAACCTCGGTGACGCCGCCCGTTACGCGGGTGAGCTGGCCTTCCCCAGGTTCACTGCGGAGGTGTAACCCATGCCCACCGGGCGACCGCCTGAACGCGATCGGCAACGGCGCGGGGGGAACACGACGCGCCGCGCCCGGGAGTCGGCGCGTGAGCGGCGCCCGAACGGGGGATCGGGAGGCAGAACCGTGTCGCGGCGGTCGGGCAAGAGCACCCGGCCGCCCGCCGGCACCGGTGGTGCGTTCAAACTTTCCTCGACCCGGCGGGCGGCCGTGCTGGCGATTCTCGTCTGCGCCATGGCGCTGAGCGTCTCCGTGCCGTTGCGGACCTATCTCGGTCAGCGCGACGAGCTGGCCGACCTGGAGAGCAGGGAGCACCGGCTGGGCGAGGAGGTGCAGCGGCTCGCCGAGCGCAAGACGGAGCTGTCCGACCCGCAGCGGCTGGAGACGGAGGCGCGCGAGCGGCTCGGCTACGTCCGTCCGGGCGAGACCCCCTACATCGTCGACCTGCCGTCAACGCCACCCGGCGATTCCGGGGACAACAACGGGGACTCGAAGGAGAAACCCTGGTACCAGAAGCTTTGGAAGGCCCTGACCGGAGGGGAGGGGAAGTGACCGTGTCGGGTGTGGAACCGCCCGGTGAACCCACCGCGGACGAGCGCGACCGGGAAGTCGTGCGCAGGCAGCTCGGACGTCCGCCCCGCGGAATGCGGGACGTGGTGACCAGGGACGCCTCGGGAGAGCCGACCGTGGTGCGCACCAGCCCGCGCCTGCCGGACGGGACCCCCTTCCCGACGCTGTACTACCTCACGTCCCCCAGGCTGGTCACCCTGGTGTCCACTCTGGAGTCGGAGGGCGTGATGCGGGAGATGACCGAGCGGCTGTCCACCGACGAGGACCTCGCCGAACGCTACCGGCGGGCGCACCAGCAGTACCTGGCCGAACGGGACGCGCTCGAACCGCTGGGCACCGAGGTGAGCGCCGGGGGGATGCCCGGCAGGGTCAAGTGCCTGCACGTGCACGTGGCCCACTCGCTGGCCAAGGGACCGGGGGTGAACCCGTTCGGCGACGAGGCGCTGGAGACCGTCGCGCGGCGGTGGCCCCAGGACGCCGCCGAACTCTTTCGGTTTTGAATTCCGCCACGGAGCTCTGCTCGGGTGGTTGGTTAGCCGTCACGTGAGTCGGCGCCTTGCTGTGTTGGACCGCTCTTGAGTAGCGACCTACGCGGCGAGCGGCCCGGCCTTGCAATGCATCCGACTCACGCACCGGAGCTTCTCCTCCTGCCCAGGCTCAAAGCACTTATCTTGGGCGGCTCGCTCTGCGTGGCGGTGCGGGTGGCGGAACCTCTCGCGGGCTCTCGCTCCGGGGAGGCCCGACATCGGGTAGCGACCTACACAACGTCGGGCCTTCCTCGCGAGAGCACCACGAGAGAACCCGCGGCGGTGCCGACCTCCTGGGCTCAGAGCGCTTGCGTTGGAGCGATGGACTTCTCGGGGACTCGGTTCGCTCGGGTGGTGGTGAGCGGCTGGCATCGCTCGGAAGACGTCCGGTCGAGCCGCACCGCTGCTCGCGCATCGCTTGGTCGGGTCAGTCGCGTCCTCCGGGAGTGACCCGGTCCAGCAGCTGCCGGGAAGCCACTCCGGAAGTCCCCGGGGTGCTGCCGAGCGCCTCCAGGCGGGTCGCCAGGAAGGTGTCGGAGACCTCCTCCGGGGAGTCGCGCAGCAGCAACCCCGCCTGCACGGTCAGCGTGAGCAGCTCGGCCAGTCTCCTGGCGCGGGCGGGCTGCGGATCGGCGAGCTCCGCGCGCAGCGAGCGCACGGCGCGGTCGTAGCGCTCGTCCCTTCCGGAGGCGAGATCCAGCTCCTCCAGGAGCCGCTCCGCCGCCTCCGGCTGCTTGTGCAGCGCGCGCAACGTGTCCAGCGCGGTCACGTTGCCCGCTCCCTCCCAGACGGACATCAGCGGGGCCTCCCGGTAGAGCCTGGGCAGCCCGGACTCCTCGACGTAGCCGTTCCCGCCGAGGCACTCCAGCGCCTCGGCGATGACGCTCGGGGCCCGCTTGCACACGTAGTACTTCGCCGCGGGCAGCACGATCCGCAGCAGGTCGAGCTCGGCGCGCTGCCCGCGGTGCCCCCCGTCGGCGGCCGCGGCGAGCCGCATCCCGAGCGCGACGGCCGCCTCGGACTCGACGGCGAGCTCGGTGAGCACCGCGCCCATCAACGGCGTCCGATCGAGCCGCTCGCCGAACGCGGAGCGGTGCGCGGCGTGGTGACTCGCCTCGGACAGCGCGATCCTCATGTTGGCCGCCGAGCCGAGCACGCAGTCCATCCTGGTCATCGAGACCATGTCGATGATGCTGCGCACCCCGCGCCCCTCTTCGCCGACCAGCCAGCCGATCGCGCCGGTGTACTCGATCTCGGCCGAGGCGTTGGACTTGTTGCCGAGCTTGTCCTTGAGGCGCTGCAGCCGGATCGCGTTGCGGGTGCCGTCCGGCAGCACCCGGGGGATCAGCAGGCAGCTCAGCCCGCCGGGAGTCTGCGCGAGCGTGAGGAACAGGTCGTTCATCGGGGCCGAGGTGAACCACTTGTGGCCGACCACGCGGTAGCTGCCGTCGGAAAGCGGCTCGGCGGTGGTGCTGTTGGCGCGGACGTCGGAACCGCCCTGCTTCTCGGTCATGGACATGCCCGCCAGCAGCCCGCCCTTCTTCTCCGGGGGCCGCACCCCGAAGTCGTAGTGCGTGGACCGCAGCCCCGGCTCGTAGTGCTCGGCCAGCTCGGGGCTGTGGCGCAGCGCGGGGACCGCGGCGAAGGTCATCGACACGGGACAGCCGTGTCCGGCCTCGGCCTGGGACCATAGGTAGAAGCCAGCCGCGCGGGCGAGATGCTCGCCGGAGGGAGCGTCGGGGGACCAGGGCGAGGCGTGCAGCCCGGAGGAGACCGCCTCGCCCATGAGCCAGTGCCAGGACGGGTGGAACTCGACCTCGTCGACGCGGTGGCCGTAACGGTCGTGGCTGTGCAGCACGGGAGGGTGCGCGTTGGCGAGCCTGCCGTGCTCGCGCGCCTCGGCCGAGCCCGCCCGCCGGGCCAGCGGGCGGAGCGACTCCACCCGGTCCGCCGCGCCCCGCGCGGTCAGCGCCTCCCGCAGCGCGGGGTCGCAGGCCAGCGGGTCGAAGTCGTCCAGCGGGGGCGGCTGGTTGCGCACCTCGTGGGTCCCGGTCTGCACCGGGGCGTGTTCCCGCTCTCCGTCGAGCCTCATGTCGGCAGGGTAGGCCACACCGATTACCGAACAGTAGTGGTAGCGAGCGAAAACGACGTGCCCGGCCGCTTCGCGGGCGGATCGGGCCTGCGCGAATGCTGATCACCGGGCGGTCCGGCCGCTCATGGTGTGCAATCCCGGTGGGAGCCGTTACCGGAGCGATCGGTTAGCCCCGAGCCGCGGGGCCGGAGCCGTGATCCGCGGCGACTACCGGAAGTGCCCGGAAACCCGTGGGGAGGCAGGACTTGGCGCGTCGGAGCAGACCGGCGCCGTGGCGGCGCCGGCCCCAGCAGTCCTGGTGGCCGCGGCCTGCCGGAAGTGATCGTCCCGCGCGCGGAGCGCGGGCACGCCGTGTCTCCCCGGGAGGGACGCTGTTGCTGCTGCTCGGGCTGCTGCTGCCCTTCGTGCTGGTCGGAGGGGCCAACGCCCTGACCGGGGCCTGGTTTGCGAGCAGGAGCGCTCCCGCCGACTCCGGTGCACCCCGGGTAGCTGGGGCGACCGGGCGGGCCACCGAGCGGCAGGAGCCCGGGGTGCGGCTGCTGCGGGACAGCGCCGAGCTGCGCGATCCGAGCTCGGAGAAGTCCGTCGACGTGCCGGACGGCCCGCTCGGGGTGCCGGAGCCGATGCTGCGGGCCTACCGCGGTGCCGCGCGGGAAGTGGGCGGGACCGATCCCTCCTGCGGGCTGCACTGGTCGGTGCTGGCCGCGATCGGCCGGGCCGAGTCCGGGCACGCCCGCTCCGGGCAGGTGGACGAAACGGGCACGACGGCGACCGCGATCCTGGGGCCGCGCCTGGACGGCGGGGAGGACCTGGCGGCCGTGCCGGACACCGATTCGGGCGAGCTGGACGGGGACCCGGTCTGGGACCGCGCGATCGGGCCCATGCAGTTCCTGCCCACCACCTGGAGACGCTACGGCGCCGACGGCGACGGGGACGGGGTGCGCAGTCCCCACAACGCGCACGACGCGGCGCTGGCGGCGGCCCGCTACCTGTGCGACTCGGGGGGCGATCTGAACCGGTCGCGGGAGCTGGCCCGGGCCGTGTTCCGGTACAACCACTCCGAGAGCTACGTGCGCGAGGTGCTCGGCTGGGCCACCGCCTACCGCACGGGGGTGCTGCCCGTGCCCGCGAACCCGGTTCCCGAGGTGGACGAGGTGGCACTGCCCGAGGTGGACACCTCCTCGGGGGGCGAACCCGCGGAGCGCACGGAGGAGGGCGTGGACTCCGGGAGGCCGGGAGGCGAGCGGAAGGATCCCGAGCGCACCGGGGCGGGTCCGGAGTTCCCCCCGCTCTCGCCCGCGCCCGCGCCGACCGGCGATTCGGGACGCGAGTCGTTCCCCCCGCTGGTTCCCGCGCCGTCGCGGGACGGCGGTGCGGAGGGCTCCGCCGGTGCGGAGCGGCCGTCCCGGACGCGGGTTCCGGAAGCGCCCACCGGCGACGGGACCGGCTCCGCGGAGCCGAGCCGGACCTCGCGGGAGCCCGCCCCGACCTCCGAGCCCTCCGGAAACGAGCGCGAGCGGGTATCCTCCGCCCCCGAGCCGTCCGCCCCCGCCGCTCCCGGAGCCTGAGCGCGCAGCCCACCCCCTGACCCCGCCCGCGAAACGTTCTTTCTGGAACGGGTCCAGAGGGAACGTTTCGCGCGAAACCGTCGGATCGGTGGGCAGGCGGGCCGCGGCAGCGGGGAGTCGCTCGAATAGCGTGGTCCGCGACGCGCGGACGCAGCACCGGACGCGTCGCGCCTCCGCCCGCGAGCGGGCGCGGACGGCGGCGCGGACGAGGGGGGCGGCGCGCGGTCGTTTCAGCCGGAACCGAACCAGGAGGACCTGATGCCACGCGTAGCCGCCATCGACTGCGGGACGAACTCGATACGCCTGCTGATCGCCGACGTGACGGTGCGCGACGACGGTACGCGCGGCCTGCGCGACGTGCGGCGCGAGATGCGGATCGTCCGGCTGGGGCAGGGGGTCGACGCCACGGGCAGGCTCTCCGAGGAGGCCCTGGAGCGCACCCGCGCGGCGCTGCACGAGTACGACGAGAGCATCCGGGAGTCCGGCGTCGAGAGCACGCGGATGGTGGCGACCTCGGCGACCAGGGACGCGGCCAACCGCGCGGACTTCTTCGAGATGGTCCGCGAGACCCTCGGGGTCGAGGCCGAGGTCATCACCGGCGAGGAGGAGGCGCGGCTGTCCTTCGTCGGGGCGGTCGGGGACCTGAACCCGGACGACGGGCCGTTCCTGGTGACCGACGTGGGCGGGGGATCGACCGAGCTGGTGCTGGGCAACTGGGACGGCAAGGACGCCGAGATCCTCGGCTCGCACTCCGCTGACGTGGGGTCGGTGCGGCTGACCGAGCGCTGCCTGCACAGCGATCCGCCGACCGCGGAGGAGGTGAGCTCGGCCAACGAGGTGACCAGGCGGACCCTGGACGAGGCCTTCGCTCGGGTGGACGTGTCCGGGGCGCGCCGGTGGGTCGGGGTGGCGGGAACCGTCACCACGCTCTCGGCGATCTCGCTGGGGCTGTCGGAGTACGACCCCGCCGCCATCCACCTCTCGCGGCTGTCGCGGGACGGGGTGGACCGGACCGAGCGCGAGCTGCTGGGGATGGATCACGAGCAGCGTGCCGCGATCGGGCCGATGCACCCGGGGCGGGTGGACGTGATCGGGGGTGGCGCCCTGGTGCTCGGGGTGCTGGCCGCCGAGCTCGCGGAGCGCTCCGGGATCGGTGAGATCACTGTCAGTGAGCACGACATACTGGACGGTATAGCCCTTTCGATCAGCTAATTCCCAAAATGTGGGATACATCATTCCGCTTTTTGGGTGATATCGGAACTGAATCGAGAAAGATTATGACGGCTTTGTGACAGTACATTGTCGTGAACTGTGTTCCCCTTATGTTTACGCTGCACTCATCCGACGACCGAGATCGTCGGCGTGGCGACCTCCTCGCGGTCTCCCCGCGAGAGGTCGCGTAGACAGCGGGAGGAATCAGATGCGCAAGAGACGCATGGTCGCGCCGGCCGCGGCCTCGCTGTCGGTGGCCCTGCTGGCCGCCGGCTGCGGCGGCGGTGGCGGCGGTGTCACCGAGGCAACCGGAACCCTCGAGGACCCGATCACCGTCCAGTGGGGCGAGCCGCAGAGCGAGCTCGTCCCCACCAACAGCAACGACACCTTCGGCAGCCAGGTGTTCAACCCCATGTTCACCGGGCTCGTCGAGTACGACCCGAACACCTTCGAGGCGCGCAACGCGATGGCCAAGTCCATCGAGCGCGCGGACGACAAGAAGACCTACACGGTCGAGCTCAAGGAAGGCTGGAAGTTCCACGACGGCGAGGAGGTCACCGCCGACAACTTCGTCCGGGCCTGGAACTACGCCGCCTACGCCCCGAACGGCCAGCAGCAGGCCAACATGTTCAAGCGGATCCAGGGCTACGACGAGGTCCACCCCGCCGACCCGGACGGCGACGGGCCGAAGAAGCCCCCGGAGCCCAGCGCCGAGAAGATGTCCGGCCTGGAGGTCGTGGACGACCACACCTTCAAGATCACCCTGAAGCAGCCGTTCACCGCCTTCCCCAGCAAGCTCGGCTACCAGACCTTCGTGCCGCTGCCCGAGAGCTTCTTCGAGGACAAGGAGGGCTTCGCCGAGCACCCGATCGGCAACGGGCCCTACAAGTTCGAGAGCCGCTCCCCGAGCCAGAGCCTGACCCTGGCCCGCTACGAGGACTACAAGGGCTCGGACGCGGGCAACGTCGACGCGGTCAAGCTCGTCGTCTACGAGAAGGCCCAGACCGCCTACCAGGACCTCAAGTCGGACAACCTGGACGTGATCAACACGGTTCCGACCTCCGCCCAGGCCGACGGCCGGTGGAAGGAGGAGCTCGGCGATCAGGCCATCTCCAAGGAGCGGATGGGGCTGACCACGCTCAGCCTGCCGCTGTACCAGGAGAAGTTCCAGAACCCGGACCTGCGCAAGGCCATCTCGCTGGCCATCGACCGGAAGCAGATCGTCGAGACGGTCTTCAACGGTTCGGCCACCGCGGCCGACGGCTGGACCGCGCCGAGCATGCCGGGACGCACCGACGGCACCTGCGGGCAGTGGTGCGAGTACGACCCGGCCAAGGCCAAGGAGCACCTGGAGAAGGCGGGCGGCTTCGACGGGCAGATGACCCTGAGCTACAACGCCGACGGCGCGCACAAGCAGTGGATGACTGCCGTGGCGGGCAGCATCCGCGACACCCTGGGCCTCAACGTGACGCTCAACGGTGTGCCCACCTTCAGCACCTTCCAGGACAAGATGGACAACCAGGAGATGAGCGGGCCGTACCGCTACGGCTGGGTCGCCGACTACCCCACGCCGCGCACCTTCCTCAACCCGCTGTACAGCACCAGCGGATCGGCCAACTACACCGGCTACTCGAACGAGAAGTTCGACAGCATGATCGGTGAGGCCGACCAGGCCGCCACGAAGAACGAGGCCAACGAGCTCTACGGCAAGGCCGAGAAGCAGCTCGCCGAGGACATGCCGTCCATCCCGCTGTTCACCCAGACGGTGAAGGGCGCGCGGTCGGAGCGGCTGGCCGAGGGCACGCTGAACACCCGGACCAACATCGCGATCACCAGTCTCAAGGTCGCGGAACCCACCCAATGATCCGGTTTTCGTAGTAGTACCCGGTCCACCACCGCCCCGAGCGGTGGTGGACCGGGTGTGTCCTTGCAGAAGGAGGTTCGGTGGGCCGATACATACTGCGGCGGCTGCTGCAGTTGATTCCGGTTTTCATCGGAACAACGTTCATCATCTACTCGCTGGTCTGGGCGATCCCCGGTAATCCGTTCGCGGGGTTGTGCGGCCCGCGCGGCTGCCCGCCCGCGTTCGTCGACCAGATGACCGAGCAGTACAACCTGGACCAGCCGCTGCCGGTGCAGTACGTCCTCTACCTCGGACAGCTGTTCCAGGGCAACTTCGGGGAGACCTTCAACGGGATCGAGGTCAGCACCCTGATCCAGCAGTCCTATCCGGTCACGCTCAAACTGGCCACCATCGCGCTGGTCTTCGAGGCCGTCATCGGCATCGCGGCGGGGATCCTGACCGCGCTGCGCGGCAAGGGCTTCGTGGACAACCTCGTGCTGGCGGCCACCCTGTTCCTGATCGCCGTCCCGGTGTTCGTCACCGGGTTCGTGATCCAGGTGGTGCTCGGTGTCCAGCTGGAGTGGATCGAGCCGTCGGTGGGCGCCGATCCCGGCATCGGGCAGTTGATCATCCCCGGACTCGTGCTGGGCAGCCTGTCCATGGCCTACATCGCCAGGCTCACCCGCACGGCGATGTTCGAGAACAAGCGGGCCGACTACATCCGCACCGCCAACGCCAAGGGGCTCAAGCCGACCCGGGTCGTTTCGGTGCACATGCTGCGCAACTCGCTGATCCCGGTGATCACCTTCATCGGAACGGACTTCGGTGCGCTGATGGGCGGGGCCATCGTGACCGAGGGCGTGTTCAACATCCACGGCATCGGCGGGCTGGTCTTCAGCGCCATCCAAGGCCAGGAAGGCGTCACCGTGACCGGGGTGGTCACCCTGCTGGTGCTCGTCTACCTGCTGATGAACCTGCTGGTGGACATTCTCTACGCGGCTCTGGACCCGAGGATCCGATATGACTAACCCAGGCGAAGGCCAGCAGAGCACCCTCAGCGCCGGAGGTGCCGCCGAGGGCGCGGAAGAGGTGCGGAACTCCCCGCAGCAGCACGGGGGAGCAGGGGGCGGCGACGCCGAGTCGAAGCCTCAGGAGAAGCAGCGCGGGCTCTGGGGCGACGCCTGGCTCGACCTGCGACGCCGTCCGCTGTTCGTGATCGGCGGGGTGATCGTGCTGCTGCTGGTCGCGATCGCGGCCTTCCCCGGACTGTTCGCGCCGGGCGACCCGAACGCGCAGGACCTCACGCTGGCCCGCGAGAGTCCTTCGGCCGAGGCCTGGTTCGGCTACGACGCCCTGGGCAGGGACATCTACACCAGGGTGATCCACGGTGCCCGCGCGTCCATCGTGGTCGGCGTGCTGTCCACGCTGCTCACCGTGCTCATCGGCTCGCTGGTCGGGCTGGTCGCGGGGTACTTCGGCAACAAGACCGACAGTTTCCTCGCCCGCTTCGCCGAGATCTTCCTGGGGCTGCCGTTCGTGCTCGGCGCGATCGTGATCCTGTCCGTGTTCAACGCCGGGATCGAGGGCTCCCCCGGGATGGTGCGGGTCATGACCCAGGTGATCCTGACCATCGGGGTGCTCGCGTGGCCGATCTCCATGCGCATCATGCGCTCGGCTGCCATCGCGGCCAAGCAGCAGGACTACGTGAAGGCGGCCAAGGCGCTGGGCGCCAGCCACGGCCGGATCATCTTCAAGCACGTGCTGCCCAACTGCGTGGCCCCGGTGATGGTCTACGCGACCATCGCGCTCGGCCAGTACATCGGGCTCGAGGCGACGCTGTCCTACCTGGGACTCGGTCTGCAGGACCCGGTCGTGTCCTGGGGAATGATGATCTCGGATTCCCAGCAGTACATCATCAGCACCCCGCACATGCTGCTGTTCCCCGCCGGCTTCCTGGTGATCACGGTGCTCGCCTTCGTGATGCTCGGTGACGCGGTGCGGGACGCGCTGGACCCGAAACAGAGGTAGTGAGGAGGGCCGCTATGTCGGCTACCGACGACGGCACGGGCGGCTCGCCGAAGCCGCGCCTGCTGGAAGTGCAAGACCTGCACGTGGAGTTCCGCACCCGCGAGGCGACGGCCAACGTGCTCAACGGCGTGGGCTACCACGTCGACGAGGGGGAGACCCTGGCCGTGCTCGGCGAGTCGGGCTCGGGCAAGAGCGTCACCGCCCAGACGGTGATGGGCATCCTGGACACTCCGCCGGGGTTCGTCACCGGGGGCTCGATCCGGTACCGCGGGGAGGAGCTGCTCTCCGCGAAGGAGGAACGTCGCCGTGAACTCCGGGGGGAGAACATGGCGATGATCTTCCAGGACGCGCTGTCCGCGCTCAACCCGGTTTACACCGTGGGGTTCCAGATCGCCGAGCAGTTCCGCTTCCGGCGGGGCATGTCGCGCAAGGACGCCATGGCCAAGGCCGCCGAGATGCTGGACATGGTCAAGATCCCGAACGCCAAGCAGCGGGTGAAGGAGTTCCCGCACCAGTTCTCCGGCGGCATGCGCCAGCGGGCCATGATCGCCATGTCGCTGGCGCTGGACCCGGACCTGCTCATCGCCGACGAGCCGACCACGGCGCTGGACGTCACGGTGCAGGCCCAGATCATGGACCTGCTCGACGAGCTGCGCCGCGAGCGCGACATGGGGCTGATCCTGATCACCCACGACCTGGGCGTGGTCGCCGAGGTCGCCGACCGGATCGCGGTGATGTACGCCGGGCGCGTGGTGGAGGAGTCCGACGCGGAGTCGCTGTACAAGCGCCCCGCGCACCCGTACACCGAGGGGCTGATGGAGTCCATCCCCCGGTTGGACCAGAAGGGGGAGGAGCTGGCGAGCATCAAGGGCCTGCCGCCCAACCTCGCCGACATCCCGCCCGGATGTCCGTTCCACCCGCGCTGCCACCGTGCCGCGGACGAGTGCAGCGAAAAGCTCCCCGAGCTGCGCGAGCTCCGGGCGGGACGCCACAGCGCCTGCCACTTCGCCGAGGAGTTGATCAGCCGTGACTGAGCCGATCCTGCAAGTCCGCAACCTGGTGAAGCACTTTCCGGTGCAGCAGGGAGTGGTGTTCAAGAAGACCATCGGGCACGTGCGCGCGGTGGACGGGGTCTCCTTCGACCTCAACCGGGGCGAGACGCTGGGCGTGGTCGGCGAGTCCGGCTGCGGCAAGTCCACGCTGGCCCAGGTGCTGATGCGGCTGGAGCAGCCGACCAGCGGCAGCGCCCTGTTCGAGGGCGTGGACATGTTCGGCAAGAAGAGCGCGGAGCAGCTGCGCAGCCTGCGCAGGGACATGCAGATCGTGCTGCAGGACCCCTACACCTCGTTGAACCCGCGCAAGACGGTGGGCGACATCGTCGGCGAACCGTTCGAGATCCACCCCGAGGTGGCCCCGAAGGGGGACCGGCAGCGTCGCGTCCAGGAACTGCTGGACATCGTCGGGCTCAACCCGGAGCACGTGCGGCGCTACCCGCACCAGTTCTCCGGTGGGCAGCGCCAGCGCATCGGCATCGCGCGGGCGCTGGCGCTCAAGCCCAAGGTGATCGTCTGCGACGAGCCGGTCTCCGCGCTGGACGTCTCGATCCAGGCGCAGGTCATGAACCTGCTGGGCGAGCTGCAGTCCGAGTTCGGGCTGTCCTACATCTTCATCGCGCACGACCTGGGCGTGGTGCGCCACCTCTCGGACCGGGTGGCGGTGATGTACCTGGGCAAGGTCGTGGAAACGGGCACGGAGGACCAGATCTACGAGCACCCGCAGCACCCGTACACCCAGGCGCTGCTGTCCTCGGTGCCGGTGCCGGACCCCTCACTGCGCAACCGCAGGGAGAGCATCCGGCTGTCCGGCGACGTTCCCAGCCCGGCGAGCCCGCCCTCCGGGTGCCGCTTCCGCACCAGGTGCTGGAAGGCTCGCGACATCTGCGCCGAGCAGGAGCCCGAGCTGGCCGTGCGGCTGGACGGCGGGGAACTCGCCCCGGACGCGGAGCAGGGGCACCCCAGCGCCTGTCACTTCGCCGAGCGCAACGAGCACGTGATCTCCTGACTGGAGAGCTCTCCTCGCTCCGCTGCCGTAGGTGGTTGCGTGGCGGAACCTCGGTCGGCGCCCGGCTGCGGGAGCGCGCCCATCGAGTAGCCACCTACGCCACGGGCGCACTGTCCTCGCCGGGCACTCGACCGAGAACCCGCGGCGGTGCCGACTGCTCGGGCTCACAGCGCTCGCGTTGGACAGCACCCCTTGGCCGGGAGTGTCGGTCCGGGTGCTCTGCGCACTTCCGGGAGAAGGGTCCGTTCCACGCGAGCGCTTTGAGCCCACGCAGGACGAGAAGCTCCGGTGCGTGAGTCGGATGCATTGCAAGGCCGGGCCGCTCGCCGCGTAGGTCGCTACTCAAGAGCGGCCCAACACAGCAAGGCGCCGACTCACGTGCCGGCTAACCGACCACCCTGGTCGGGGGCGTCCCGTGCGCGCTCATCGTGAGACGAACTCGGCTAGATCCGCGGACTGCTTGATGCGCGACGGCTCGTGCACGTACATCATGTGCCCGGCCGGGTAGTAGCGGACCTCGATGTTGTCCCGCAGCTCGCTGGGTATCTCCAGCTGGGCCAGGGTGTGCTCGGCCGCGTAGTACGGCGTCGCACCGTCGGTGTGGCCGCAGCCCACGTGCACCCGCAGGTGCGGGTTGGTGCGCATCGCCTTGGCCAGCTTGTCCGCGGCCGTCACCGACATGCCTTCGAAGTCCGCGTAGGACCAGGGGTGGACCCGCGCGGAGAGCACTTCGTACGGCAGGTCGTTGGCGTAGTCCAGCTCCTGGCGCAGGTAGTGGTTGATCGCGGCGGAGAAGGCCCCGATGAGGCCGGACACGCTGGGGTCGTCGGTGAAGTGCTCGCCGCCCGCGTCCGGTTCCCACCCGGTGAACCGCCCGTCCATCCTGCCCACCGTGAGTCGCCGGTCGCGCAGCAGTTCGGTGAAGAAGCGGACGTGCTCGATGCGCAGGTTCACCCGGTCCACGTAGTCGGTGCTCAGACCGGTCAGCTCCGCGGTGCGGCGCACCGCCTCCTGCCGGTCCTCGGCCGACAGCCTCGCTCCCCTGGACAGGGCCCAGGGGTAGTCCCGCGCGGCGAACTCCTCGGCCTCCTCCAGCACCTCGCGCAGCGGCCGGTCGCCGTGCTTGCCGTGGTAGTGGGCGATGGCGGCGTAGCTCGGAAGGAAGAGGCTGTACGGGAGGTCGTTGCCCTCGGTGAACCGGATGGTGCCCATGTCGAGCACGGCGGAGATGAGCAGCAGGCCGTTGAGGTACATCCCGTGCTTGCTCTGCAGGTGCTCGGCCAGCGCGGCGGCGCGCAGCGTGCCGTAGGACTCGCCGGCCAGGTACTTGGGCGAGAGCCAGCGGCCGTTGCGGGAGGTCCACAGCCGGATCAGTTCGCCAACGGACTCGATGTCGCGCTGGTAGCCGTGGTAGTCACCCGGTTTTCCGCCCTGCACGGCCCTGGAGAACCCGGTGGAGATCGGGTCGATGAACACCAGGTCGCTGTGCGCGAGCAGCGTCTCGGGGTTGTCCGCGAGCCCGTAGGGCGGTGCTGCCGGTTGCCCGGCGTCGCCGGACAGGACCCGCCGGGGGCCGAGCAGTCCCAGGTGCAGGAAGGCGCTGGCCGCGCCGGGGCCGCCGTTGAAGGCGAAGGTGACCGGGCGGTTGCCGTTCGCGGGGGCGTCGGCGATGTAGGAGGTCACGAACATCTCGGCCTTGGCCACGTGCCCGTCGAACTTCCCGTCGGTGAACGACTCCTCGCGCAGCACGTACCGGCCCGTGGTGGCCGTGTACGACAGTCGCTTGCCGTTGGCCGTGATCGTGTGGTGCGTGCTGACCAGGTCATCGGTCGGTTCCGCCGTGGTGGCGCCCGATGGCTGGTTCGTCTCTCCGGTGGTGTCGGTTTCCTCGCTGGCTGCCATGGTTCCGTACCCTAGTCGCATTCCCCGCCGGGACGTGTGGCGTACGCGACCAGGGTGGCGGGTGTGCCACCGTGGGCGGGTGAGCGAGTCCGGATCCGAACTGGTGTCCCGACCGGTCGAGGACCCGGCGGGGGCCGCCTCCGCCAGTTCCTCCATCGCCGATGTCGACGAGGCCGTGACGCGCTGCGTCGCCTGCCCCCGACTGGTGGAGTGGCGCGAGCGGGTCGCCGCGGAGAAGCGCGCGGCGTTCCGCGACCAGCGCTACTGGGGCAGACCGGTCCCCGGCTTCGGGCCCACCGACGCCTCCGTGGCGATAGTCGGGTTGGCACCGGCGGCGCACGGGGCGAACCGCACGGGGCGGATGTTCACCGGGGACCGCTCGGGGGAGTTCCTCTACCGCGCGCTGTTCGACGTGGGGATGGCCTCGGACCCGGTCTCGGAGGCGGTCGGGGATGGGCTGCGGTTGAACGGGGTGCGGATCACGGCCCCGGTGCGGTGCGCTCCGCCGGACAACAAGCCGACCCCGGGCGAGCGGGACAACTGCAGGCCGTGGTTGGCGCGTGAGCTGGAGCTGCTGCGGCCGACGCTGCGGGCGGTGGTGGTGCTGGGGTCCTACGGCTGGCAGTCGCTGCTGCCGGTGCTGGCCGCGGACGGCTGGTCGATCCCGCGGCCGCGGCCGAAGTTCGGGCACGGCGCGGAGCGGACGTTGAGCGGTCGGGAGGGCGGTGAGCTGCACCTGCTGGGCTGCTACCACGTCAGCCAGCAGAACACCTTCACCGGCAGGCTCACCCCCGAGATGCTGCGCGACGTGCTGGAGCGCGCCAAGGACCTGGCTGGGGCGACTTGACCGTCGATGCACTCTGACTGCAAAATGCAGTCATGGCGGTGCTTACGATTCGAGATGTGCCGGACGACGTCAAGGAGGCTCTCGGGAGGGAAGCGCGCGAAAGCGGGCAGTCGTTGCAGGCCTTCCTGCTGGGGGTTTTGCGGCGGCAGGCGGCGTTCAGCCGTAACCGGCAGCTTCTTTCCGAGATTGAACGCGATCTTGCCGAGGGGGGTGGCGCCGATGACGATGCACCGGATGCCGCCACTCTCCTGGGGCAGGCGAGGCCGGATGATCTGGATGGTGGGGCCGATCGCCCCGGGGCGGGTGACGTGGCGTGATCGTTGTTGACGCGTCGGTGCTGGCGAATATGTTGCTCTACGCGGATGAGCGCGGGCGTCGGGCAAGGGCTGTGTTGGGTAGGGATATCGAGTGGGCCGCCCCCGAGCACTGGAAGGCGGAGGTGTTCTCGGTCGTCCGCGGGCTCGCGCTTGGTAGCAAGATCAAGGAAGAGCAGGCCGTCCGAGCGGTTGAGCGCCTTCCGCTGCTCGGCGTCGAGCACGTCTCGATCGACGAGCTTCTCTCCCGGATGTGGCAGCTCCGCGCCGGAATCAGCGGTTATGACGCCGCATACGTGGCGTTGGCGGAGGCACGTGGCATCCCGCTCGTGACCTCGGACGGCCGACTTGCACGCACGGCGACGAGCTACTGCAGAGTGGAGTTCGTATCTTCTGGAGCGTGACGGCTCGGGCCGGGCGGGCGTTCCGCTCAGGTCCCCTGAAACCAGGAACGTCAGCCAGAGGAACGTGCAGACGAAGTTGATGACGCCTGCGATGCTGCGCGACGTGCTGATCGGGGCGCAGGTCCTGGCGTCCGGATGTCCCCGGCGGGGTGCTCTCGTGTGGCAGCTGTGCGTGAGATCGAGCTGGTGGTCCGTCACCGGGGTGATGGATCTTCCCGCGAGCTATGAGCTCCGGGTGGGCCGCTCGCTGTTCCAGGGGTTCACGAGTTCGATTCCGGTGTCCTCGAAGTCCTTGGTGTTGCGCGTGGCCAGAGTGGCTCCCCTGGCACGGCAAATCGCGGCGATCTGGGCATCGGCGAGGGTGATGGGGCGTCCTTGCCGTTCGCGGCCGACGAGCACGTCCCCGTAGTGGCTCGCGGCGATCGAGTCGAACGATTGGACACGGCCGTGGAAGTCGTCGTCGACCACGCTGCGAACCGCTTCACCGAGTGCCGTCTTACGTTGGCCGTCGGGCAAACGGGCTGCTCCGTGGAGCAACTCCGCGACGGTGATCGCCGTGATCGCTACCTCGTCGACGGCGAGGGAGTCCAGCCACTCCAGCACCGACCTGTCCGGATGTGCGCGGAGGAGTTCCGACACGACGTTGGTGTCGAGGGTGATCATGGATCGAATTCGATCGTACGAGGCGGGTCCTTCCGCTCCGGAATGTCGAGCTCCGCGTCAATACCTTCGAACCGAGCGTGGATTCGACTGCCCAGTCCACGGGTGTCCCGACGCGGGGAAAGTACGCAGCGCAGGATCGATCGGACTTCTGCTTCCATGGATCGTCCGTGCTGAGCGGCCTGCACGCGTAGGCGTCCGTGCAGTTCTTCGTCCAGGCCGCGAACAGTGAGTGTCGCCATCGTTGCTCACCCCCTCCTGTGGTGACAGCAATGCTAGCATCTGAACTGCGTCGTGAGCGAGTCGCGACGGAGATCACGGCTCGCGCGTTCGAGCCCCTCCGGGGTTTCCGAGCTCGCCGGGTGGTGATCTGGGCGGCCGCGGGGGCGAACATCGGGTATCGTGAGCGGGGATGACTTCGAGATCGACCCCGGCCGGACGCTCCGCGGTGCCGTAGCCGCACGGCGGGGAAACCGAACGACACCTCCTCCGGGCGGATCGTGCTCGCGCGGGACGCCGCGTGCGCGCCCGCGCCCGTTCCGTGCGCGTGGAGGACGCATCGCTCACGGCTGTGCACGGGCTGTTTTTGTGATCAGGAACACCCGCGAGCGGTGTCACATTTGAGGGGGCCGCCGAGGTGTCGGAGGCCGTATTGGTGTGACCATAGAGGCATGGCTGGTAAATCCGATCCCACCCGGATTCTCATTCTCGGCGGCGGCTACGTCGGCATGTACACCGCGTTGCGCCTGCAGTCCAAGCTCGGCCGCCGTGAGGCTTCGGTGACGGTCGTCGACCCTCAGCCGCACATGACCTACCAGCCCTTCCTACCGGAAGCGGCGGCGGGCAACGTTGAGCCCCGTCACGTGGTAGCGCCGTTGCGACGAGTGTTGAAGCGGTGTCATGTCCTCACCGCACGTGTCACGGAAATCAACAAGGAAAAGCGATCGGTCACTGTGGAGGACGCCGAGGGCATCGCCAGTGACCTGGGCTACGACGTGCTCGTTGTCGCGCTCGGATCGGTCTCGCGCCTGCTGCCGATCCCGGGTCTGCCCGAACAGGGCATCGGGCTCAAGACCGTCGGTGAGGCGATCTATCTGCGCAACCACGTGTTGGCGAAGATGGACGCGGCCGCGAACACCTCCGATCCGGAGCTGCGCAAACGACTGCTGACCTTCACCTTCGTCGGTGGCGGTTACGCGGGTACCGAGGCCCTGGCCGAGCTCGAGGACATGGCCAGGTACGCCACCCGCTACTACGAGTCCATCGAGCGGGACGACATGCGGTGGTCGCTGATCGAGGCGGCGGGCCGCATCATGCCCGAGGTGAGCGAGAAGATGGGCGTCTACACCGTGAAGGCGCTCGAGGACCGCGACATCAAGGTCTACCTGAACACCTTCCTGAAGTCGGTGGAGAACGGTCACGCCGTGCTCTCCGACGGCACCGAGTTCGACACCGACACCCTGGTGTGGAACGCGGGCGTCAAGGCCAACCCCGTGCTGAAGAACAGCGATCTCCCGCTGGACGAGCGGGGCAGGATCAAGGCCACCTCGCACCTGCAGGTCGAGGGCAACCCCGAGATCTGGGCGGCGGGCGACTGCGCGGCGGTGCCCGACCTGTCCAAGACGGAGGAGGACCCCAACGCCACCTGCGCTCCGTCGGCCCAGCACGCGGTTCGTCAGGCGCACCAGCTGGCCAAGAACGTCATCTCCTCGATGCGCGGCCGCAAGACCGGCGAGTACTACCACCGCAACGCGGGGTCGGTCGCCGGGCTCGGGCTCTATAAGGGAGTCGCCGACGTCTACGGCTTCAAGGCCAAGGGAATCATCGCGTGGTTCATGCACCGCACCTACCACGTGAGCAAGATGCCCACCTTCAACAGGAAGGCCAGGATCATCATCGACTGGACCCTCGCGTTCCTGTTCCGCCGCGAGGTCGTCTCGATGGGGCAGATCCAGAATCCGCGGGCGGACTTCAAGCGTGCCGCCTCGAGCTGAGTCCTCCCCGCGCGGGAGCGGAGGCCGTGTGCCGGTTCGCCCGGCGCGCGGCCTCGTGTGTACGGTTTCCCGCACTGCTGACCTTCCGTGGTTACCGGCTGTCACTCGTTCCGCGAGTAGCACCCATCAGTGTGTTTAAATTAGCTCGTATGGAGTAAAGACTCCGTTGCTTTGCACGTGGAGTTACTGCGGTTGCTCCAGATGGCGGTTTCCTCCGCGTTGGAACCAACGGCACGATCGGAACGTCCTAAGGAAGCCAGGTGTGGGCTGGTCGTGACGCGTGTCGTCGGCGACGATTCCAACGGCGAGCCCCCGTAGCCCAATGGGCAGAGGCAGACGACTTAAAATCGTCGTAGTGTCGGTTCGAGTCCGACCGGGGGCACCGCTACTCACCAGTGAGAACGATGAGCGCGAGGACGCCCCGATCACTGCCTCGTCCCAGCGCTCGTCTCAGTCCCCTCCGAAGGGACCCGGTCGACTCCCGATCCGAGCGGTCCGAGCGAGCGGTGCGGCAGCGCTGGGGGACGCGTGCTGCTCGCCGCCGGCGAGTGTGCGTCCGCGCACGTCCGCACTCGACCGGTTCATGGACGAACACCGCGCTGTTAGGCTGTCCGCGCCAGTCAACCCGTGATGGGCCAGGGAATCCGGTGCGAATCCGGAGCTGACGCGCAGCGGTGTGAGGGACGGGCGGAGCAACGGCCACTGGGGACACTCCCGGGAAGGCGCTTTCCGCCCGGAGGATCTCGAGCCCGAAAACCTGCTGGCACCCGCCGAACCGGCGGTTCGCATCCGAACCGGCGGTTCGAATGCCCGCGAGGCTCCGCGCTCGAGCCTTCCGACGGAGAGGAACCTATGCGTGGACCGTCCCGGTCACTGTCGCTGTGCTGTCTCACGCTGCTCACAGCAGGTCTGCTCACCGCCTGCGGCGGTGGATCCCCCGACTCCTCCGGGCGGAGCGCGCCCGGGTACCCGCGAACCGTCGAGAACTGCGGCAGGCAGGTCACCCTCGACGCCCCGCCCGAACGGGCCGTCTCCCTGGACCAGGGATCCACCGAGATCCTGCTCTCCCTCGGCCTGGCCGACCGCGTGGCGGGCACGGCGACCTGGACCGACCCGGTGCTGAAGTCCCTGGAGGAGGCCAACTCCGGGGTCCCCCGGCTCGCCGACGACACCCCCTCCTACGAGCGGGTGCTGGCCGAGGAACCGGACTTCGTCTCGGCCTCGTTCGAGAGCACCGTGAGCCGGGTCGCCTCGCGGGAGAAGTTCGCGCAGCTCGGCGTTCCCACCTACGTGGCCCCCGCGGACTGCGCCAAGAACAACGCCGGGGACGGGGACGGCTCGCGCTCCGAGCAGCTGCGGATGGACCGGATCTACCAGGAGATCGAGGACCTCGCGCGGATGTTCGACGTCGAGCAGCGCGGCGCGGAACTGGTCGACGAGCTGCGGAGCAGGATCACCGCGGCCACCGAGGACATCGATGCCTCCGGAGTGAGCGTGCTCTACTGGTTCGCCAACAAGGAGTCGCCGTACATGGCGGGCTGCTGCGGCGCGCCGGGGATCATCACCGACCGGATCGGCGCGCGGAACGTCTTCGACGACACGCACCAGGAGTGGCCGCAGATCAACTGGGAGACGGTGGCCGAGCGGAATCCGGACGTGCTCGTGCTCGGCGACCTCACCCGCGAGAGCCAAACCGCGGAGGAAGCCGAGCAGAAGATCCGGTTCCTGGAGTCCAACCCGGTCACCAAGCACATGGACGCGGTGCGCAACGAGCGCTACATCGAGCTGAGCGGGGCCGCGATGAACCCGTCGATCCGCACCGTGAACGGAGTGGAGCGGGTGGCCGCCAAGCTGCGCGAGTTCGGTCTCGTCGAATGAGGTCGCCACTCACCCGCTCGGGCGGGGTGGGCACCACGGCCCTCTGGCTGGGCGGGCTGGTCCTGCTGTGCCTGTCCGTGGCCTTCACCATCACGATAGGACCGGCCGACATCGCGGTGCCGAACGTGTGGGCGGTGGTGGCCGACCACCTCGGCCTGGGCGACTCCGGGCTCTCGCTGATCCGCGAGGGGATCATCTGGAACCTGCGGCTGCCCCGGACGGTGCTGGCCGCCGTCTGCGGGGCCGGGCTCGGACTGTGCGGCGTGGTCATGCAGTCCCTGCTGCGCAACCCGCTGGCCGACCCCTACGTGCTGGGGATCTCCTCGGGCGCTTCCACGGGGGCCGTGTCGGTGGTGGTGCTGGGGCTCGGCAGCGGAGTGGCCACGCTCTCGCTCGGAGCTTTCCTCGGTTCGCTGTGCTCGTTCACGCTGGTGCTCGTGCTGAGCCACGTCGTGGGCGGCACGGCCGACCGCGTGATCCTGTCCGGCGTGGCGGCCATGCAGCTGTTCTCGGCGCTGACCTCGTTCGTGGTCATGTCGGCAGGCGACGCCGAGCAGACCCGGAGCGTGCTGTTCTGGTTGCTGGGCTCGCTGTCCGGAACCGGGTGGTTCGACGTGGCCTCGTGCCTGCTCGCGCTGATCGTGGTGCTGCTGGTGTGCCTGGCCAAGGCCACCGCGCTGGACGCGTTCACCTTCGGGCAGGACGCCGCCGCCTCGCTCGGCGTCTCCGTGACCCGCACCAGGACGGTGCTGCTGATCGCGACCGCGTTGCTCACGGCGACCCTGGTCAGCTCGGCGGGCGCGATCGGCTTCGTCGGACTCGTGCTGCCGCACGCCGCTCGGGCCCTGGTCGGATCGGGGCATCGCGGCTTGCTGCCGACCACCGCGCTGGCCGGGGCGATCTTCCTGGTGTGGATCGACACGATCGCGCGCACCGCGCTCGACCCGAAGGAGATCCCGGTGGGGGTGATGACCTCGTTGATCGGTGTTCCCGCCTTCGTGGTCATCCTCTACCGCACCCGCAAGACGAGTTGATCGCGAGAAGGGGGACGGCGCCGTGGGATTGCTCGCCGACCGGGTTTCCTGGCACGTCGGCGGCAGGTTGATCGTCGACGAGGTCAGCCTCGAGCCCGAGCCCGGCTCGACCGTCGGGCTGCTGGGGCCCAACGGCTCCGGCAAGTCGACCCTGTTGCGGCTGCTGTCCGGAGTGCGCGGCGCTTCGTCCGGGGAGGTCCGACTCGACGGCGTGCAGATCGACCGGGTGGGGCGCAGGAACGTCGCCCGCAAGGTCGGACTCGTGGAGCAGCAGGCCGACACCGGGGTGGACATGAACGTGCTCGACGTCGTCCGACTGGGTCGGGTCCCGCACCGGCGTGCCTGGTCGGCGGAGACGGCCGCCGACGAGGAGGCCGTTCGCTCCGCTCTCGAGTACACGGAGCTGTCGGACAAGGCGCGGCGCTCCTGGCACACGCTGTCCGGTGGTGAGCGCCAGCGGGTGCAGATCGCGCGTGCCCTGGCCCAGCAGCCGCGGGAGCTGCTGCTCGACGAGCCGACCAACCACCTGGACATCCGGCACCAGCTCGAACTGCTCGGTCTCGTGGTGCGCATCCCGGTGACCAGCGTGCTGGCGCTGCACGACCTGAACCTGGCCGCCATGTTCTGCGATCAGCTGATCGTGCTGCGGGAGGGCAGGGCGGTGACCTCGGGCAAGCCCTCCGAGGTGCTCACGCCGGAGCTCATAGCCGATGTCTACGACGTGCGGGCCGGGGTCTCCCCGGACGGTCCGGAGGGGCGCCCCGCGGTCCGCTTCTTCCCCGGCAAGCCCTCGGAGCGCTGAGCAGAGCGCCGGGCCCCGCGAGCGGGTGCGGAACGGTTCCACCGGGCGCACCCGCCCGCGATTCAGCCCCTGAGGTCCGCTGCCCCCCCCGCGAGGGCGGCTGGTTCAGCCGAGGTAGGGGCGCTTCTCCTTGGCCTCGACCAGCGCGCGGGCCCACCAGGCCAGGTCCTCGAACATCGTCTTGGCCGCGGTGCTGCTGCCCGCCTGGTCCACCGGAGCACCGTCCTCGTCGAAGGCCGATTGGCCCCCGTGGAAGCTGACCGTGTCGCGCACGGTCGTGGCGCGCACCTCGGCGAAGACCTGACGCAGGTTCTCCACGGCGTGCAGGCCACCGGCGATGCCTCCGTAGGAGACCAGTCCGACGGGCTTGGCGTACCACTCGACCTTGTGGTGGTCGATCACGTTCTTCAGCGCGGCGGGGAAGCTGCGGTTGTACTCGGGGGTGACCACGACGAAGGCGTCTGCTGCGCCGAGCCGCCGCCGCAGCTCCTCGGCCGATCCCCGGCAGCCGGGGATCGGCTCGCCGGTCATGTCGAGGGACAGCCGGAACTCGGCCAGGTCGATCAGGTCGACCTCGAACTGCTCGAACCGTTCTGCTTCGCTCGCGACCCAGCGGCCGACGGTGGGGCCGAAGCGGCCTTGACGGACGCTGCCGATGATCACGGCGAGGCGGAGGGCGTTCGAACTCATGGTGCTCCTTCGTTCTCGGGGAGCCGGTCGGTTCCGGCTGCGGCGACGTGAGTCAAACTAGGACTTCGAGTAAGGTTCAAGTCAACTCTTCGGCGGAGACTTCGCCGGGGAGGGCGTCCGCCCGGTGTCCGCTGTGATCTCCGCGTCCTTCCGGGGTGTCCGCGCTCGGCAGGCCGCGCGTACAATCACGTGGGTGAACAGCGCCGTGCTCTCCGTTTTCGGAGGGGCCCCGCGGGCGACTCCGCATGAGACCTCCCGCGCGGTCCGCTCGTGCGCGCGAGCCCGCTGAGCTCGCGCCGGTCGGACCGGGGGGTTTCGGGAGCCCTTCTCCGGGCGGTCCGGTGTCGCGCGGTCGAGGCGGCTGTGGGGGTTCCCGCGCGTCGTGATCGGATTCGGTCGTGGCACCCTGGCAGGGCTGAGCCCTGCGGTGCGTACGGGGTGCGGTTGTGCAGGTGAAGCCCGGAGGAGCACGCCGGGCGACGACCAGGAGTGAATGAGTGGCGGACTTCTTCGGCTTTATCCTCTACCCGGTGTCGGCCATCCTGTGGTTCTGGCACGCGATCTTCGGCGCGCTGTTCGGGAAGGACCAGGGCATCAGCTGGGTGCTCGCGGTCTTCTTCCTGGTGTTCACCCTGCGCGTCCTGCTGCTCAAGCCCGCGCTGAGCCAGATCCGCGCGGGGCGGAAGATGCAGAAGTTCGCCCCGCAGATGCAGAAGATCCGCGAAAAATACAAGAACGACCGCCAGAAGATGATGCAGGAGATGCAGAAGATGCAGTCCGAGCAGGGGGTCAACCCCCTGGGCGGCTGCCTTCCGGCTCTCGTGCAGATTCCGGTCTTCCTGAGCCTTTTCCACGTGCTGCGGAGCTTCAAGCCGGACGAGGACAGCAACTTCGTGTTCGGCCAGGAGGGCGTCACCTCCTTCATCAACGCCGACATCTTCGGGGCCAAGCTCTCCAACACCATCACCCAGTCCGAGCAGCAGCTGGAGAACTTCGGGACGAGCAGGCCCGAGATGATCGCGGTGGGGATCCCGCTGATGATCGTCGCGTCGGTGGCCACCTTCTTCACGATGCGCATGTCGATGAAGCGGCAGTCGGACGCGGCCATGGCCAATCCCCAGAGCGCGATGATGGGCAAGGTCATGATGTACCTCGCCCCGATCGGCGCGCTGGTCTCCGGCTGGTTCCTGCCGATGGCCGTGCTGTTCTACTGGCTGGCCAACAACGTGTGGACGCTCGGCCAGCAGCACTTCCTCACCAACAAGGTGGATCGCGAGGAGCAGCGCCAGAAGGAGCGCGACCTCGAGGCCAAGAAGGAGGCTCCCCGCCCCAAGCCCGGGCAGAAGCCGAAGCGCTCGGGCGAGTCGGCCACCGCGGTCGAGGGAACCGTCGTGGAGGACTCGCCCCCCGAGGCGTCCGAGAACGGGACGGGCTCCGAGGGCGGTTCCGGCAAGCAGGGGAGTTCTTCCGGTGCCGGGGCGAAGAAGTCCGGTTCCGGAGCCAAGACGAGCTCCGCGGGCAAGTCGAGTTCCGGGGCCAAGTCGAACGGGACGCCGGGCGGCAAGTCGAGCGGTGGTTCGAAGGGCGGCGCCAAGTCCGCGGGTGGTGCCTCCGGAAAGAAGGGGCCGCAGCAGAAGAGCCGTTCCGGCAAGCAGTCCGCGGCGCAGCGGAGCCAGAAGAAACGCCGCTGAATCCGCGTGACGTGGAGCACCTCCTCTGGGGATTTTCGCGCGCTCGCCGGGGCTCTCTCGATCGGTCGGGTGAGGTGGTGGGGGAAATCCTCGAATACGGGTAAAGTGTTTTTTACGTGACATGGAACCGTGCGCGGTTCTCGATCGTTGTAACGGGTGACGGCGCACGCACGCCCGGGAGGATGAGTTGCGCACAAGCAGTAACCCTGCGTTCAAGAACCTGCCCAAGGGTGGGTACGCGAACTTCAACTACGGCCAGCCCCCCGGGGGCTCGTTCGGTGGAGGCGGACAGGCCACTGCCCCCAAGCAGGCCGGACGTCCGCTGACCATCGACGATGTCGTGACCAAGACGGCCACCACGCTGGCGATCACGATCGGTACCGCGGCCGCGACCTACTTCATCGCCGGGCCGCAGGCCATGGCGCTGGCGCTGCCCGCGGCGATCGTCGGATTCGTGCTGGCGCTGGTCAACATCTTCAAGAAGAAGGTCAGCCCCGCGCTGGTGATCGCCTACTCGGCGGTCGAGGGCGTGTTCCTCGGCGGGATCAGCTTCATGTTCGCCGCGATGGTCAATCCAGCCATCATCGTGCAGGCGATAGCGGGCACGATGGGTGTGTTCGCCGCCATGCTGGTGGTCTACAAGACCGGGGCCATCCGGGTGACGCCCAAGTTGACCAAGTGGATCATCGGGGCCGCGGCGGGCGCCTTCACGCTGATGCTGATCAACCTCGTCGCCGGCTTCTTCGTCGAGGGCGGTATCGGCATCAGGGACGGTGGTCCACTGGCCATCGGCTTCAGCCTGCTGTGCATCGGGATCGCCGCGTTCGTCTTCCTGCTGGACTTCGACGCGGCGGACCAGGCCATCAAGAGTGGTGTGGACGCCCAGTACTCCTGGTACATCGCCTTCAGCCTGATGGTCACGCTGATCTGGCTCTACCTGGAGATCCTGCGGTTGCTGTCCTACCTGCAGAACGACTGACCGAACGTCCAGCAGAGCCCTTCCAGGGCGTTCGCTCGTGGGGAGGTCCCGGCGCGGGGCCTCCCCACGAATCGTTGCGTCACAGTTTCGCCGGCGCGTCTCGCCGGGTGGGGCCCGTCGGGAGCACCCCGACGAACCCCACCCGTGCTCGGGCCGGCCTCAGCTGAGCCGTTCCAGGACCATGGCCATGCCCTGTCCGCCGCCGACGCACATCGTCTCCAGACCGAACTGCTTGTCGTGGAACTGCAGCGAGTTCAGCAGCGTGGTGGTGATGCGGGCACCGGTCATCCCGAACGGGTGTCCCACGGCGATCGCCCCGCCGTTGACGTTGAGCCTGTCCAGCGGAACGCCCAGCTCCCGGTAGGAGGGGATCACCTGGGCGGCGAACGCCTCGTTGATCTCGACCAGGTCCATGTCCCCCGCGCTCATGCCGGCCCGGCCGAGCGCCTGGCGGGAGGCCTCGACGGGGCCGAGCCCCATGATCTCCGGTGACAACGCGGAAACCCCGGTGGACACGATCCGGGCCAGCGGCGTGAGCCCGAGCTGCTTCGCCTTGTGGTCGCTCATGACGACCAGGGCCGCGGCCCCGTCGTTGAGCGGGCAGGCGTTGGCAGCGGTGATCCTGCCGTCCGGGCGGAACACGGGCTTGAGCCCGGAGACCGACTCCTTGGTCACGCCCGCGCGTGGGCCGTCGTCGGTGTCGACCACGGAACCGGAGGGAGTGGTGACCGGGGTGATCTCGCGCTGCCAGAACCCGTTGGCGTTGGCCTTCTCCGCCAGGTTCTGCGAGCGGACCCCGAAGTCGTCCATCTCGTCCCTGCTGATGCCCTTGGCCCGCGCCAGGTTCTCGGCGGTCTGCCCCATCGGGATGTAGACGTCGGGCAGCTCGTCGAACTCGCGCGGGTCGGTCCAGTCGTTGGCACCCTGCTCACCGGTTCGCTGCGTGCGCTGCTGAGCCTGGTTGAACAGGGGGTTGGTGGTCTCGGGCCAGGAGTCGGAGTTGCCGTTGGCGAAGCGGGAGACCGCTTCCACGCCCGCGCTGATGAACACGTCGCCCTCGCCCGCCTTGATGGCGTGCATGGCCATCCGGGTGGTTTGCAGGCTGGAGGAGCAGTAGCGGGTGATCGTGGTTCCGGGCAGGTGGTCGTAGCCGAGCAGCACCGAAACCACCCGGCCCATGTTGAAGCCCTGCTCCCCGCCGGGCAGGCCGCAGCCGAGCATCAGGTCGTCGATCTCGCTCGGGTCGAGTTCCGGAACCTTGTCCAGGGCCGCGCGCACCATCTGCGCGCTCAGGTCGTCCGGGCGCATGTCCACCAGCGATCCCTTGCCCGCGCGGCCGATGGGGGAACGCGCTGTTGCGACGATGACTGCTTCGGTCATGACGCGACTCCTTCGTGGTTGCTGCGTCTCGCTCGCTCGGATTCGTGTGGGCGAGCCGGCTCACCTACACGACGAATGTGCTCACCCTAGGTGCTGTGTCGCCGTTGTCGTAGTGACCGCCGTCATAGTAAATCCGTATACCGACCGGATGGTACGCCTGCTCAGGGGTTGTTCGGTTGGATGATCCAGCCCCGAGAGCTCCGACTCCGGACTCGCGGGCTCCTCGAGCGAGTTCGTCGGCCGGCTCGGCACCTCCGGAGCCGGCAGCGCCGAAACTCGTGGACAGGAACTCCAGGAAGAAGGGCACTGTCCAACGCGAGCGCTTACGAGCCTGCGCAGTCGGCCGACCGCGGGAGGTTCCGCCAAGCAAGCAGCCACGCCAGGGGAGAGCGGTGAACAACCCCTTCAAGTATCGGTGCGCCTGCCCCACCTCAGATTCAAGCGGGCGACGAAGCGGCGGGTCGGCCTGCGGGCCTCCACGGCCGCCGATCGCCTGGGCGGGGTGGGCACGGGAGCGCCCTCCCAGGCCCCTATGGCGTCGCACAGCTTCGGCAGCAGCATGTCGGTGGCCATCTCGTAGCCCGCCGCGGAGGGGTGGAAGCGGTCCGGGCCGAACAGCTCGACCGGACGGGTGAGGAACTCGGGGGAGAGCAGGTCCGCCAGCGGGACGGCGTGTCCTCCGACGCGTTCCACGGCACGGCGCTGCTCTCCGGCCAGCCTCAGGCTGTACCTGCCCGCGAGCGAGCGCAGCGGCTGCGGAATGGGCCGGATGGCCCCCAGATCGGGGCATGTTCCCACCACCACGGCCGTGCCCGCCCCGGTCATGGCGCGGACGGCCTCCTCCAGCAGCTGCGCGCTGGTGCGCACCGGCAACCGCGAGGTGACGTCGTTGGCCCCGATCAGCACCAGCGCCAGTCGCGGCGGTTCGCGCAGCACCGCCTCGGTCTGCGGGGTCAGGCTCCGGCTCGTCGAGCCGACGATCGCGTGGGTGCGCAGCCGGATCGGCCGTTCCAGTTCCTCGGCCAGCCCCGTGGCCAGCCGCACCCCGGGCAGTTCGCTGGCCATCTCGACGCCGAGCCCGGCCGCGGAGGAGTCGCCGAGCACGGCGAAGTCCACCGGCGCCTCCGCGGGTTCAGCGAGGGGTCTGCCCGCGGGGAAGTAGGTGCCGTCGGCGCACAGCGGATCATCCGTGCTGAGGCCGATGACGCGGCGGGCGTGCCTGGACTGCCCGTTCAGCAGGCCGTAGGCGACGCCGGACAGCCCGCCGACCGAGGCGGTGCCGACAGCGACCAGCCGCAACAGTCGCACAGCGATCATCGTTGCCTCCTGCGCTCCTCGCGGACGCCACCTGGTGCCGGTTCCCCGAATGGTCGGTCCGCGCGGCCCGCTTCGCACCCGCTCTCGAGCAGGATGCGGGTAGCGGCGAACCGCGCAAACGGTTCCCCGGACAACGTCGCCCGGTTTTCCCAACCGGTTGTGAACCGGAAGTGGAACTTCACGTGACCGTTCGGTTTCCACTCGCGCGGCCGCCGGGGCCTTTCGGCGTGTTGCCGTCAACCCCCGGCGTGAGCGTTCGCGGGCGGGCGGGGAAACTGCCAGTGGGGGAATCAGTCGGAACCGGGGTAAGCACCAGGAAGAACAGTCGTGCACGGGTGCTGCCGGGCTTCGCAACACACACCGAAACGAGGAGAGGGACCCGCGGTGGACTACGTCGAGCACGTGGCCGAACTTGTCGGCGACACGCCGTTGGTGAAGCTGAATTCACTGACGCGCGGACTGGATGCACCGGTGCTGGCCAAGGTCGAGTACTTCAATCCGGGCGGAAGCGTCAAGGACAGGATCGCCGAGCGGATGATCGAAGCCGCGGAGTCCTCCGGGGAGCTGCCTCCCGGCGGCACGATCGTCGAGCCCACCTCGGGCAACACCGGGGTGGGGCTGGCGATGATCGCTCAGCGCAAGGGCTATCGCTGCGTGTTCGTCTGCCCGGACAAGGTCAGCGAGGACAAGCGCAACGTCCTGGAGGCCTACGGCGCGGAGGTCGTGGTCTGCCCCACCGCCGTTCCCCCGGAGCACGAGGACTCCTACTACAGCGTCTCGGACCGGCTGGCGGCCCAGGACGGCTACTGGAAGCCGAACCAGTACAACAACCAGTCCAACCCCGAGTCCCACTACCACTCCACCGGCCCGGAGATCTGGGAGCAGACCCAGGGGCGCGTGACGCACTTCGTCGCCGGGATCGGGACGGGAGGCACGATCTCGGGTGCGGGCCGTTACCTGAAGGAGGTCTCCGACGGCCGGGTCCGCATCGTCGGTGCCGATCCGGAGGGCTCGGTGTACTCCGGTGGCAAGGGGCGGCCCTACCTGGTCGAGGGGGTCGGCGAGGACTTCTGGCCGACGACCTACGACCGGGAGATCTGCGACGAGATCGTTTCCGTTTCGGACGCGGACTCCTTCCGGATGACCCGCGAGCTCGCCCAGCGCGAGGCGCTGCTGGTCGGTGGTTCCTGCGGCATGGCCATCGTGGCCGCGCTGCGCGTCGCCGAGCGCGCCGGGCCGGACGACGTGGTCGTGGCGCTGCTGCCCGACAGCGGGCGCGGCTACCTGACCAAGGTGTTCAACGACTCGTGGATGGCCTCCTACGGGTTCCTCTCGCCCGACCACGGCGGCGGTTCGATCGGGGACGTGCTGACGCGCAAGGACGGCACGATGCCCGAGCTGGTGCACGTCCATCCGAACGAGACGGTCGCCGAGGCCGTGTCGATCCTGCGCGAGTTCTCCGTCTCCCAGATGCCCGTGGTAAACGCGGAACCGCCCATCATGGCGGCCGAGGTGGCCGGGGCGGTCAACGAGCGCGACCTGCTGGACGGGCTGTTCGCCGGGAGGGCCAATCTCGCGGACCGGGTGGAGACGCACATGTCGCCGCCGCTGCCGACCATCGGGGCGGGGGAGGACATCACATCCGCCATGCGGGCGCTGCGGAACGCGGACGGAGCCATGGTGCTGGTGGACGGCAAGCCCGCCGGTGTGGTCACCAGGCAGGACGTTCTCGCGTTCATCGCGGGACGATGAGTTTTTGTTACACGTCGACCCCTGCACGTTACGCGGTCGGATAGCGTAGGCCGTGTACACGCCCAGGTTTACGCCCAAGGGGGTAGGAAAACCCGATGAGCTCCCCACAAACACCCGAAGGTGGTAACCAGGAGCAGCAGCCGGACACGTCCGCGCAGCAGCAGTCCGGCGCTGCCGACACCAATGAGTCCACTCCGGACTCGACGCAGATGATCTCCTCGCGGATGGACCCGCAGCAGTCGCAGGAGTCGGCGGGCGAGCAGCAGGACGACCGCGCTTCCGGCTCCGACTCCACGCAGGTCGTCAACCCCGCGCAGATGGTGCAGCAGGCCGACCAGGCCGCTGCGACGCCCCAGAATCAGCAGGAGGGAGGGGGTGGGGCGACCCAGGTCGTTCCGCCTTCCATGCAGCCACCACAGCAGCCCATGTACGAGCAGCCGGGACTGCAGCAGCCCCAACCCGGGGTGCAGGGTCAGCCGCAGCCGGGAATGCAGCCCCAGCCCGGGATGCAGGGCCAGCCCCAACCGGGGATGCCCGGGCAACCGGGTATGCAGGGACAACCGGGGATGCAGGGACAACCCCAGCCCGGCATGCCCGGTCAGCAGGGGACCCCGAGCGGTGGCTTCCCCGCGCAGCAGCCTCCGGGGCAACCGGGCGGGTACGGTGGTCCGCCCCCGCCGCCTCCGGGGCAGGCTCCGGGCGGTGCCCAGGGAGCGGGGGTCGTCCCGGTCGGTCCGCCCGTCGAGTTCGGGGCCAGGGCGAAGAGCTGGTTGATCGACTACCTGGCGCCCGGTGTGGTGTACAGCATCCTCTACGGAATCGGAATGGTCGTGGGGATGTTCTCTGTCCCAGGCCTCCTCCTCATGCTCCTGGCCAACCTGGTCTTGTTGGCGTTCGTCATCTGGAACAGCGGGTACAAGCAGGGCACCACCGGCCAGTCCCTCGGCAAGGGCGTCGCCAAGACCATGCTGATCAGTGAGCACACCGGGCAGCCGATCGGCTTCGGCAACGCCTTCCTGCGCTACCTCTGCCACATCCTCGACGGGATGCCGCTCGGCATCGGCTTTCTGGCCCCGCTGTGGGAGCCCAAGAAGCAGACCTGGGCGGACAAGATCATGGCTACTGTCGTGGTTCCCGCGGTTCCGGCCGGACCGGGAGGACCTCCCGGACAGCCGCCGATGGGCGGGCAGCCGGGCATGCCCCCGGGGCAGCCCCCCTACGGTCAGCCGCAGCCCGGGATGCAGGGGCAGCCCGGAATGCAGGGGCAGCCGGGGATGCAGGGCCAGCCGCAGCCGGGCCAGCCGATGCCCGGTGGCCAGCCCATGCCCGGTCAGCCCATGCCCGGACAACCTCAGCCCGGTCAGCCCCAGCCCGGGCAACCCTACGGCCAGCCCTACGGACAGCCTTACGGACAGCCCTACGGCCAGCCGGGTGGCTACCCGCAGCAGCCACCGCAGTGGTGACCGGAATCCCCGCAGCAGTGCCGGTGCCCGCCGAGCTCGCTCGCCGTTCGCGAGGCCGCGCGGTGCCGGCCTCCTGAGCACTCCTCCGCGGGCGGGTCCGCGGCCTTCCGCGGTCGCGAGCCCGCCCGCGAGCTCCTCTCACCAGCCGTGATCCCCAGCAGCCGAGGGAAGTGCCGTGCATCCTCCTCAACCGCCCGGTGGTCAGCAGTTCGCCCAGCCCGCTCCGGGACAGCAACCGCACGGGGGGCAGGCCTGGCCCGCCGGGACCGAGCAGACCGGGTCCAGCGGAATCACCTCCTGGGTGGCCGCCCTGCTCGGCTGCTTCGTCGCGCTCGGCACCCAGGTGGGCATGCTGGTGATCCTGCTCAACCGGGCCAGTACGGACCTCCGCGACGTGCTGGCGGCCGTCGGGAGCATCGCGGTGCTGTCGGTTCCCCCGCTCGTGGGCGCCAGCGGCGTCCTCGCCCGCAAGCGCTTCGGCAGGTGGCTGCTGATCGGCGGACTGGTGCTGCCCGTGGTCCTCTACGGGTGGATCACCTACGTGGATCCGCTGCTGTGGCCGCTGTGCTTCTTCGTGGGGTCGCTGGCGGCGATCGCGCTCGCCCTGTCCCCGACCACGGGGAACTACCTGCGCGAGGGGGACCTTCCGGACGCGGCCGCGCAGGCCGCGGCGTACCAGCCCGTCCAGCCCGCTCACGCGATGGGACAGCAGCCCTTCGGTGACTACCAGGGATTTCCGGGCGGGTACGGATACCCGCAGTGGGATCCGCAGTGGAACCCCCGGGGAAGCGGTTACCCGCAGGGGCAGTGGCCGAACCAGCACTGAGCGGGCCTTCCGGTCGAGTCGCCGCCGGACCCGGCGGAGTCCGGATGCTCACCCGGCCAGGGGAGAGCGGAGCGGCCCGCAGAGCCGAGTTCGAGCAGGTGAGTGGCGGACAGTAGAGTCCCCGACATGACCGACGGTTTCGCCACTCGCGCCATCCACGCTGGGCAGCATCCCGACGAATCGACCGGTTCGGTGATCCCGCCCATCCACGCGACGTCCACCTACACCCAGGACGGGGTGGGAAACCAGCGCGCCGGTTACGAGTACTCCCGCACCGGCAACCCGACCCGCACCTCCCTGGAGGAGTGCCTGGCAGCGCTCGAGTCCGGCACTCGCGGACTCGCGTTCTCCTCCGGGATGGCGGCCACCGACGCGGTGCTGCGTTCCGTGCTGCGTCCCGGTGATCACCTGGTCATCCCCGACGACGCCTACGGCGGGACCTTCCGGCTCGTCGACAAGGTGCTGACCGGTTGGGGCGTCGAGTACACCCCGGTGCGCATCTCGGACCCGGACGCCGTCCGGGCCGCGGTGCGCCCGAACACGAAGGTGCTCTGGGTGGAGTCGCCGACCAACCCGCTGCTGAACATCGCTGACCTGGCCGCGCTGGCCGAGGTCGCCGGGGAGACGTCGACGAAGCTGATCGTGGACAACACCTTCGCCTCCCCGTACCTGCAGCAACCGCTGCGACTCGGCGCCGACGTGGTGGTGCACTCGACCACCAAGTACCTGGGCGGGCACTCCGATGTGGTCGGCGGAGCCGTGATCACCTCCGACGAGGAGCTGGCCGACGGCGTGGCCTTCCTGCAGAACACCACCGGAGCGGTTCCCGGGCCCTTCGACGCCTGGCTGACCCTGCGCGGGGTGAAGACCCTTGCGGCGCGGATGGAGCAGCACAGCGCCAACGCGGCCAGGATCGCCGCCGCCCTGCACGAGCACCCGAAGGTGACCCGGGTCTTCTACCCAGGCCACGCCGACCACCCCGGCCACGAGGTCGCGGCAGGGCAGATGCGGCGCTTCGGGGGGATGGTCTCGTTCACCCACGCCGACGGGGAGCAGGCCGCCGTCGACGTCTGCTCGCGCACGCGACTGTTCACGCTGGCCGAGTCGCTCGGCGGGGTGGAGTCGCTGATCGAGCACCCCGGCAGGATGACTCACGCCAGCACGACCGGTTCGCTGCTGCAGGTCCCGTCCGAGCTGGTCCGCGTGTCGGTCGGCCTCGAGGACGTGGACGATCTGCTGGAGGACCTGCTGGCGGCCCTGGAGTAGCGGGTTCGGTGGCGCGGTGTCCGGAAAGCGGGATCCGGACACCGCTCACGAATCCACCTCGGGGGATCGCTGCCCGGAACCGTCGAAGCGGTGGGGCGGGTCCTGCCGGGACGGGGCCTCGTGCTTCGCGCGCACCGGCAGGTCCTCACGGCTGACGCAGCCGTTCACCAGTTCGAGAACTCCGCCGCGCCGCTCGTAGCTGCCTGGGTCCTCGCACCCCGCACCGACCACTGTGAACACCGCTACGGCGCACAGCGCGGTCGCGGTGAGGATGCCCGCCACCAGCGACATCGCTCCTCCAGCGGTGCTCGCTCGCGTCATGAGACCTCCAGGGGCGCCACGGCGGCCTGACCACGCATCCGTGCCGCTGTGAACGACTGTGCGACACCGAGCGTACCCAAAGCGTCCCGGCAGCACCCCGGTCGCGAGCTCTCCCTCACGAGCTCCCCTCGCGCCCCTCCGCGGTTCCGGTGCGCTCAGAGGTTGCCGCGCAGCTCCTGCTCCCGCTCTATGGCCTGGAAGAGCGCCTTGAAGTTGCCGATCCCGAAGCCGAGGGAACCGTGCCTCTCGATGAGTTCGAAGAACATGGTCGGTCGGTCCCCGATGGGCTTGGTGAATATCTGCAGCAGGTAGCCGTCCTCGTCCCTGTCCACGAGGATCCCGTGCTCCTTGAGGGTCTCGATGGAGGTGCGGACCTGCCCGATCCTGGCCCGCAGCTGCGGGTCGTCGTAGTAGGAGGCGGGCACCTCCAGGAACTCGACGCCGGCAGCGCGCATCGCCCGGACGCTACCGATGATGTCGTTGGTGGCCAGGGCGATGTGCTGGCATCCCGCCTGACCGTAGAACTCGAGGAATTCGTCGATCTGCGACTTCTTCCTGCCCACGGCGGGCTCGTTGAGCGGGAACTTGACCCGGTGGTTGCCATTGGCCACGACCTTGCTCATCAGCGCCGAGTACTCGGTGGCTATGTCGTCGCCGACGAACTCCGTCATGTTCACGAACCCCATGACCCTGTTGTAGAAGGCGACCCACTGGTCCATCTCGCCCATGGGGACGTTGCCCACGCAGTGGTCGATCGCCTGGAAGACGCGCTTCGGGGCGCCCTCGGGCTTGCGATACCCGCTCGTCCTGGCGACGTAGCCGGGCAGATAGGGGCCGGAGTACCGGGAGCGGTCGACCAGGCTGTGCCTGGTCTCCCCGTAGGTGGCTATCGCCGCCAACCGGACCGTTCCCCGCTCGTCGGACAGTTCGTGCGGCTCCTCCAGCACGACGGCCCCCTGGGAGCGGGCGTGCTCGAGGCACCTGTCCACATCGGTCACCTCGAGGGAGAGGTCGGACACTCCGTCGCCGTGCGCCCGGTGGTGGTCGGCCAGCGGGCTGTTCGGGTCGACGGCCCCCTTCAGCACGAACCGGGCCGAGCCGGACTCCAGCACGTAGGCCCGGTGGTCCCGGAAGCCGGTTTCCGGTCCCCGGTAGGCGACCAGCCGCATCCCGAGGGCGCTCTGGTAGAAGACCGAGCTCTGCGTGGCGTTGCCCGCGACGAACTCCACCGCGTCCATCGACCTGACGGGGAAGGGGTCCTGGGACGGGTCGTGCTGGACCAGCCCCACGAGCTGCTTCATCTGGTCGAAGGTCACGTCGTCGCGTTCCGCGGTGCTGCTCCGGTTCGTGGCTTCGGTCATGGTCGCCTCCCGCTGCGCTGGGACTCCGTTCCGCATCAGCGTGCGAGCACCGGGCACTCTGCGCAACAGGCGCTTCCGCGGCTGTACAAATTGCTCGATTCGTGCTCGCTTTGCGGGGGAGCGGTTGCTCATCCTGTACTGCCGGAAGATGTTGGGAGCGTGTCATGTCCACCACGGCGGGTGACGGTGTTCTGGACGAGCTCGACGCTCGGCTGCTGCTCCTGCTGTCCGACGAACCCAGACTGGGGGTGTTGGAGTGCTCGCGCAGGCTCGGTGTGGCGCGCGGCACGGTGCAGGCGCGAATGGACCGCATGGTCCGCAAGGGGGTGCTGCGCGGCTTCCCACCGGAACTCGACCTGGCCGCGGTGGGTTACGGGTTGACCGCCTTCGCCGTGCTGGAGATCGCGCAGGGGCGGCGTGGTGTGGTCGCCGAGCAGCTCTCCGCGATCGACGAGGTCTGCGAGGTGCACGCCACGACCGGGCAGGGCGATCTGTTCGTGCGGATGGTCGCGCGGTCCAACGACGACCTGCAACGCGTCATAGATCGGGTGGTGGCCGTGGAGGGGGTGCGGCGCACCTCCACCTCGATAGCGCTGTCCACTCCGGTTCCGCCCCGGGTTCGTCCACTGCTGGAGCGGATGGCCGGGTGATGTTCTCCGCGCGTGCCGCTGCCCGCGCACTCACTTGTCCGCGTGCTCACCGGAGAAGCGGGGCAGGGCGGACGGGCCCGGCACCCGGTTGAACGTTTCGCGCGAAACGTCCAACCGGGTATCCACGAGCAAACGGCGCCTCGGGCCCTCGTCCACGAGCGACGGGGCGCGTCCTCACGCGCGAGGAACGCCCCAGCGGGGCCGGCGAGGCGCATGAGCGCACGTGGCCGCCTCGTGAATCGAACACCGTGATTGGCTGGGGGGCGAGGAGCCGATTAAGAGGGCTCATCGCGGCTTCTTTCGAGGTCACAGTGCCGAAAGCTTCATGCTGAGCCCGCAGCACGACGGAAAAGCCACGACGGAAAAGCCCGGCTCAGCCCTGGAACGGCTCGGCCTTGATCAGGGTCACCTGCATCTTGCCGCCGTTGGGCAGGTCGTACTCGCACACGTCACCCTCCCGGGCGTCCAGGAGAGCCTGGCCGAGCGGCGAGTTCGGCGAGTAGACTTCCATGTCCCCGTGCGCGCCTTCCTCGCGGTTGGCGAGCAGGAACTTCTCCTCCTCGTCCTCACCCTCGAAGCGCACGGTAAGTACCGATCCGGGACGCGCGACGCCCGACTCGGTCGGCACGTCACCGACCTTCGCGTTGCGCAGCAGCTCCTGCAGCTGGCGAACGCGGCTTTCCAACTGGGCCTGTTCCTCGCGAGCGGCGTGATAACCGCCGTTCTCCTTCAGGTCGCCCTCTTCACGAGCTTCGTTGATCTTCGCAGCGATCGCCGGGCGCTCGGCCACGAGCTCGTCCAGCTCACTCTTGAGCCGGTCGTAAGCGTCTTGGGTCAGCCATGTCGCCTGGGTATCGCTCACGGTCACCACTCCTCGTCGACTGTGGCTCCGCACTCCGCGGGCCGCTATCTTCCGCACCCCGAAGAGCTCGGAATGGAAAAACACGGCCCGTGCGGGACCGTGCTGGTAGCGACAATAACACGAAACAGGGCGTGCTGTGAGTGATTTCGTCAGCACCTCCGGCGTGCGGAGGTAACTTCACCCGGATGGCCGTTCGTTCGGATCGAGGTAACGGGGGACATCATAGGAGCAGCCGAAGACCTCCCCGGTGACGGGTGGGGCCGAGGTTTTCAGCACGGTGCGGCGGTAGGTGGTCGGCTGCCCGGCGGGGAGGTAGACCTCGGCCCGTCCGACCTCCTTGCCCGAGTGCCCCCTGGCGCGGACCACGCACTCGGCCGATCGGGTGGGGTCGTCGCGCCGGACCTCCAGGGTGATCCGGACCGATTCGTCACGGACGTCGAAGGTGGCGGCCTTGCCCTCGATGGGGGCGCTGCCGAAGTTGGAGTAGGCGGCCACCGAGGCCCCGATCCCCGCGAGCAGCACCAGCGTGCCCAGCACCCACACGGGCCACCGCCTGCCGCGGCCCTTCCGGGGGGAGCCGTACCTGCCTTCGGGGGGTCCGCCGGGGGTCTCGGATGAACTCGTCACGGTCTTCGCCTCTCGACGTCCTGTCGGATCGCCTGGTCCGGAGCCGAACCTGCCTCCCACCGGTGTCACCGTTCGGGAACAATGGAAGGGCACCTTCGGTTGAGTATCCCTGGGGTGTGCCGCCCGTACTCGGTGGGGGCGGTACAGGTGTCGACAGCCAGACGGGAAGGATTACCGGACAATGGCGGAGAGGCTTCGCCTGATGACTGTGCACGCCCATCCGGACGACGAGTCCAGCAAAGGGGCGGCCAGCACGGCGCGTTACGCCGCAGAGGGAAACGACGTGATGGTCGTCACCTGCACCGGCGGTGAGGCGGGCAGCATTCTGAACCCTGCGATGGATCGGCCGGGTGTGGTCGAGAAGATGCCGGAGATCCGGCGCGAGGAGATGGCCCGCGCGGCCGAGATACTCGGTGTGCAGCACCGGTGGATGGGCTTCGTGGACTCCGGTCTACCCGAGGGAGATCCCCCGCCGCCGCTGCCGGAGGGGTGCTTCGCCCGGCAGCCGCTGGAGGTGCCCACGGCGGAGCTGGTGCGGCTCGTGCGCGAGTTCCGCCCGCACGTGGTGGTTACCTACGACGAGACCGGCGGGTACCCGCATCCCGATCACGTGAAGTGCCACGAGGTGTCCATGGAGGCCTTCGACGCCTCCGGCGACCCCGAGCGCTTCCCGGAGCAGGGGCAGCCGTGGCAGCCGTTGAAGTTGTACTATTGCCACGGTTTCTCGCGCAGGCGCATGGAGCTGTTCCACGATTCGCTGCTCGAGCGCGGCCTCGAGTCGCCCTACGAGGAGTGGCTGCGCAAGTGGGACGGATCCCGTCCGGACCCCTACGAGCGAGTGACCACGCAGATCGAGTGCGCGGACTACTTCGAGGTGCGCGACGAGGCACTGCGGGCCCACGAGACCCAGATCGATCCGAACAGCCGTTGGTTCGCGGTGCCGTTGGACATCCAGCGTTCCGTCTGGCCCACTGAGGACTACGAGCTGGTGCGATCGCTGGTGGACACGACGTTGCCGGAGGACGACTTGTTCGCCGGAGTGCAGGAGCGAGTGCACGCATGACGGTGCTTGGGTATACGGCGGTGCTCGCGACGGGGGCGCGTCCTGCGCTCTCCGCGCTGGCGCAGGACTCCGGACCGGGAGTGGAGAGCGACAACTTCGGCAAGTCCACCCCGTTGGGCTTGTTCCTGGTCCTGGTGCTGCTGATTGCGATCGCCTTCCTGGCCCGCTCGTTGAGCAAGCAGCTGCGCAAGGTGCCGGAGCGGTTCGACGAGCAGCGGGCCGCGGCAGCCGCTCCCACGCGGGTCAGGCGAGCCGAACGCGCCCGTGCCGCTGCGCAGGGCACGGGCGAGTCGGACGAGGGCACCGCCGAACCCGCGGCCACGGAGGAGGCCACCACTTCCGCGGAGTCGGGACGGTCCTCCGAATCCGGGGATTCCGGAGGGGAGCTCTCCGCCCAGGAGACCGCGACGCGGAAGGCCACCACGCAGGACGCCGCCGCGGGCGACTCCGCCGCGGGCGACTCCGCCGCGGGCGACTCCGCCGCGGGCGAGGACTCCGCGGAGTCTCGTGCGCGGGGGCGTGAGGCTTGAGCGGAACTCTCCCGCCGAGCGGTCGCGGGAGTTCCCGCTCACATCCGCGTGGAACGGCCCGCACGGGCGGACCGTTCCGCGCGGAGTGATCACAACCGGGGATCCACCGGGTCCGACTCGAGCGCCAGCACGGCGGATACGCACTCGTGGATTCGCCACAGCGGTTCACCGGCGGCGAGCCGGTCGAGCGCCTCGAGTCCCAGGCCGTGCTCGCGCAGCGCGAGCGATCGTTTCCTGCCCAGGGAGCGCTTCCGCAGCCGCTCCAGGTTGTGCGGCTCGGTGTACTCCGGCCCGTAGACCAGCCGCAGGTACTCCCCGCCCCGCACCTTCACCCCGGGTTGGACCAGCCCGTTCCGGCCGCGCAGCGCGGCCGTGCGCGGTTTGACGACCACGCCCTCCCCGCCCGCGGCGGTCAGTTCCTCCCACCACTCGGTGGCCGCGGCGACAGAACCCGCGTCGTCGATGTCGACCGCGCGTCTCCCGGTCGTGCGGAACAGCCCCGGATCGGCTGCCGCGAGCCGGTCGGCCGTGGCCAGGTGCCACTCCTGCTCGCTGTCGCCGTACGCCCGTCCCTCGCTCGCCAGCACCCGGAACGGCGCGAGCCGCACCCCCTCGATCCCGTCGACCGGGTGGCAGTGCGCGCGGTAGGCCGTGCGGAAGCGCTCGACATCGGCCTGCCTGGACTCGAACCGGGTCCGCAACGCGGCCACGTCGACTCCGCGCCGCTCCGCCTTGCGCAGGCCGCGCAGCGTGCTCCGCAGCGCGCTCTCACCCGCCGTGGCCGGGCCCGCGTACTGCTCGTCGACCAGCCCCGCGGCCTTGGCGTTCCAGGGCAGCAACTCCGCGTCCAGCAGCAACCAGTCGGTGCCCAGCTCTTCCCACAGGCCGGTCCGGCCCACGGCGGCGTGGGCTCGGGCGAGCAGCGCGGCCGAGGTCGGCTCGTCGAAGAACGCCCGTCCGGTGCGGGTGTGGACCACTCCCGGCGTGCCCGCGGGGCGGGGTTCGACCCCGAATCTCTCCCGCGCGGTGCGGTCGTCGCGGCACAGCAGCACCACGGCGCGCGAGCCCATGTGCTTCTCCTGGCACATCAGCTCCCGCACTCCTTGCTTCCGGTAGTCGGCGAAGGCCCGCTCCGGGTGTTCCAGCAGCTCACCCTCGGTCACCGTGGAGCAGGGCGGCATCGTCGGCGGCAGGTACAGCAGCAGCCGGGGGTCGATCGCGAACCTGCTCAGCACCTCCAGGGCGGCGGCGGACTGCTCCGCACCGATCGTCAGCCTGCCGTGGTGGCCGGTGTGCACCACGCGGCGTCCGGACACGTCACCGAGGTCGAGCGTTCCCGGTTCGCGGCGCGGGGTCCGCTCGGCGGGAGCGCGCCGCTCGCTGCTCTCCCGGGCGGCCGGCTCGTGGTTGCGCAGCGGACGTGCCGGTTCGTGGTTGCGCAGCGGACGTGCCGGTTCGCTGTAGACCCGCTCCGCCGGTACCGACACCGTCTCCCGCTCCGGGTAGCGCAGCGCGGTGAGCTCCCCGCCGAACACGCACCCCGTGTCCAGGCACATCGTGTCGTTGATCCACTCGGCGGAGGCCACCGGGGTGTGGCCGTACAGCACCGTCGCCCCGCCCCGGTAGTCCCTGGCCCAGGGGTAGCGCACCGGCAGTCCCCACTCGTCGGTCTCACCGGTGGTTTCGCCGTACATCGCGATCGCGCGCACCCGCCCGGAGGCCCTGCCGTGGTAGCGCTCCGGCAGCCCCGCGTGCGCCACGACCAGGTTCCCGCCGTCCAGCACGTAGTGGGCGGTCAGCCCGTCGCAGAAGTCGCGGGCACGTCGGCGGAAGTCCGCGCCCAGCTCGTCGAGCTGCTCCAGCGTCTCCCGCAGCGCCTCCGAGATCCGCACCTTGCGGCCGTCGAGGGCCTTGACCAGCTTGTGCTCGTGGTTGCCGATGACCGCCAGCGCGTTGCCCGACCCGACCATGCCCATGACCAGCCGGAGGACGCCCGCGCTGTCCGGTCCCCGGTCCACCAGGTCGCCCAGCAGCAGCGCGCGTCTGCCCGCCGGGTGCTCGGCGTCGACCGCGTTCCCGTCGGCATCGCGCCGCAGCCGGTAGCCGAGCTCGCTCAGCAGTGCTTCCAGCTCGACGCGGCAGCCGTGCACGTCGCCGATCACGTCGAACGGTCCGGTGTCGGAGCGGCGGTTGTTCAGCAGTCGGCTCCACCGGAGTTCCGCCGAGTCCGCCTCGGACTCGGAGCGGAGCACGTGCACCCGGCGGAAGCCCTCCCGGCGCAGTCTCTTCAACGAGTGGCGCAGGTCCTTGCGCTGCCGCCGCACCACACCCGGACTCGGGGCCTCCGGGCGCTCGGCGTTGCGCCGGAGGCAGACGCTCTCGGGCATGTCGAGCACCACGGCCACCGGCAGCACGTCGTGCTCCCGGGCGAGCCGGATCAGCGACTCCCTGGCGTGGGTGTGCACGTTCGTGGCGTCCACGACGGTCACCCGGCCCGCAGCCAGCCGCTTGCCCGCGATGTGGTGCAGCACCTCGAAGGCGTCGGCCGTCGCGGCCTGGTCGGTGGGGTCGTCGGCCACCATCGCGCGGCAGTGGTCGCTCGACAGCACCTGGGTTCGCGGGAAGTGCCTGGCGGCGAAGGTGGACTTGCCGGAGCCGGAGGCACCGACGAGCACGATCAGCGCGAGCTCGGGCAGCTCCAGCTCGGTCCCCGCCGAGTCCGCGCTCGCGTCCCCGGTCTCGGTCTCGGTCATGATGTCGTTCCCCCGTCGGAGAGGTCGTCTCGGGTGAACACGGCCAGCTGGGTGGGCTGTCCGAGCCGCTGGTCGGCTTCGCCGACGCCGCTGGAGGTCGCCGTGTATCCGTGGGTGCTCGCGACCCGCCGCGTCCACTCCGCGAACTCGGCGCGGTCGAACTCGAAGCGGTGATCGGGATGGCGCGTCCCGCCGACCAGCTCCGGGAAGTGCGCGTTGTACTCCGAGTTCGGGGTGGTCAGCACCACCAGGGCCGGGCGCGCGTGCCCGAACACCGCGTGTTCCAGCGCGGGCAGCCGCTCCGGGTCGACGTGCTCGATCACTTCCATGAGCACGGCGGCGTCGTAGCCGGTCAGGCCGGAGTCGGTGTAGGTCAGCGCGGACTGGCGGAGTCGGATCCGGCGGTTCTCGCGTTCCGAGCGCCGCTCCAACCGCAGGGTGCGCTCGGCGGCCCGCAGCGCACGGGTGGAGACGTCCACCCCCAGGATCTCGCCGAACTCCGCGTCGTCGAGCAGGTCCCGCAGCAGTTTGCCGTCGCCGCACCCAAGGTCGACCACCGAGCGGGAGCCGGTAGCGCGCAGCACTTCCAGCACGGCGGCCCGGCGCTGCGCGGCCAGCGGGCGCGTCTCGGTGACGTCGTCCTCGTGGTCTGTCCCCGCATCGCCGGTGAGCCGGCGCAGCGCCTCGTCCACCAGCGGTCGCGCGTGCACCAGGTAGCGCCCGCTGATCAGCTCCCGCTCGGGGTGGCTCGCCAGCCAGGCCCCGCCCGCGCGCAGCAGCTTGTCGATCTCGTCCTGGTCGACCCAGTAGTGCTTGGCGTCGTCGAGCACCGGCAGCAGCACGTAGAGCTGGTTCAACGCCGCGGAGACGGTGTGCTCGCCGCGCAACGTGAGCCGCCCGTACCGGGTAGCTCCCCGGTCGGGATCGTGCAGCACCTCGTGCTCGACTTCCCAGCCCAGCGGTTCGAACAGGCGGCGCGGCAGTTCCGGCTCCCGGCCGTGCGGCACGGCGGGCAGCTCGATCCGCAGCGGTACGGCTCGGGTGGCCAGTTCGGGCCGTGCCGCGCAGCGGCCGGCCAGGGCGGTCCGGAACACCTTGCCCAGCGCCACCGCCAGCAGCGAGGAGGCCACGTAGGGGCGGTCGTTGACGTAGGGTCCCAGCGCCCGGGAACCGCCCTGGCGGGCCTGCCGCGCCAGCTCCACCGGATCGGTCTCCAGCAGCAGCGCCGCGGTGCACTCGTACTCGTCGGCGCGCGGGTAGTACACGTGCGCCCTGCCCGCCATCACGTCGAAGGACTGCGCCCGGTCGGGATGCTTGTGCAGCAGGAACCCCAGATCGCTGTCCGGGCCTTCCCCCAGAGTGGTGCTCAACGTCAACAACACGGGCATCAGCATGCCTCGCGATCTCCGCGCCGCGCAGCCGATTTCCGATACGGGGTCGGTCCCTTTTCCCGCTCGGCGTTCGGGCTGCCGTGCACCGCGACGACGGGCGTTGATTCCGCGAATTCGGCACCCGCCTCCGAACCTCGCCCCTTACGATGAGGTCGTTGAAGATCGAGAGCTTTTCCGGGGCCGTTCCCGGTGGTCGGGGCGGAGCGTGGAAACGAAGGCTGCGAACGGCGCTCTACCTGTGCGGGCTCGCCGGGGTGGCTTCGGCGCTGTGGGCGGGCAGTCTCGGGCTCGACCTGTTCAGCCCGTGGGCACAGCTGTCGGCGCTGCGCCCCCAGCTGAACGTGCTGGTCCTGCTGATCGCCGCGGTGCCGCTGTGGCGGCGGCGCTTCGTGATCTCGGCGTTGACGCTGGTCACAGCGCTGGTTTCCACGATCGGGATGTTGTCCCCGACCTGGGGGAGGAGCGGGCCGGTCTCGTCCGGTGCGAGCTCGGTCGGGATAGCGGTCTTCAACGTTTCCGCCGACGGCGCCGACCTGGCCGAGATCGCCCGGGAGATCCGAAGCGCCGACCCGGAGGTGGTCTCACTGCCCGAGGCCTCCAGGGATTACGCCGGAAAGCTGGTCGACAGGCTCACCCGAACGGGGGACGAGTACGCGTACGAGACGGACGCCCCGCTGGTCGGTGACTTCGAGCATCCGGTCCGCAGGCGGACCGGTCCGTACCCCACCTCGCTGCTGGTGAAGCAGGAACTCGAACCGGAGTTCGGCACCGAGAACGTCGCGGGCTCGCTGGGCACGCTCGATGCGAGGATCAACGGTTCGGCGGTGTCCTGGCACGTGGCCGCCGTGCACCCATCGCCGCCGCTTCCGGGGGCGACGTCGGGTTGGTGGTCCAGCCACAGCCTGCTCGGGGAGTACTGCGCCGCGGACGAGCCGTTCGTGCTCGCCGGGGACTTCAACTCCACGCTGAACCAGGGGCCGATGCGGCGACTGACCTCCGGCGGATGCACGGACGTCGGCCGCACCGCGGGTACCGGGTTGAGCACGACCTGGCCGTCCTCCCTGCCGGAGTTCCTCGGGATCACGATCGACCACGTGCTCGTCGGGGGAAGCGAGGTGGCCGCCGCCGACTACCGGACGGTCGACATCAGCGGCACCGACCACAGAGGGCTGATCACCGAAGTGGAGCTGTCGCGGCTGAACTGATCCGGTTCCCGCACGAACCGCGCGGCGGGAGCGCTGTCCGGGTGGGGCCGCGGCCCCACCCGGGTACCCCGTGCGTACGAGCCGCACCGGGGCGACCGGGCGGACAGCGAAGCTTGCAACGTGGGAGGCTGCGAATATGGCAGAGCGGTTAGCGCAGGCGACCAGTCCGTACTTGCTCCAGCACGCCGACAACCCGGTCGACTGGTGGCCGTGGTGTGCCGAGGCGTTCGAGGAGGCCCGGCGCAGGGACGTGCCGGTGCTGCTCTCGGTCGGCTACGCCGCCTGCCACTGGTGCCACGTGATGGCTCACGAGTCGTTCGAGGATCCCGAGATCGCCGAGGTCATGAACGACAACTTCGTCAGCGTGAAGGTGGACCGGGAGGAGCGCCCGGACATCGACGCGGTCTACATCCAGGCCACCCAGGCGATGACCGGTCAGGCCGGCTGGCCGATGACCTGCTTCCTCACCCCGGACGGGGAGCCGTTCCACTGCGGCACCTACTACCCGGCGGCCCCGATGCGCGGGATGCCGTCCTTCCGGCAGCTGCTCGACGCCGTGATCAGCGCGTGGAACGAGCGCACTGAGGAGATCCGGCAGAGCGCCGCGAAGATCGTGCAGCACCTGGAGGGACAGCGCGCGGCTCTTCCCGAGTCGAACGTGGACGACGAGACGCTCGCGGGGGCGGTCACCGGGCTGACCGAGGAGTTCGACGCGAGCCGCGGCGGGTTCGGCGACTCCCCCAAGTTTCCGCCGTCGATGGTGCTGGAGTTCCTGCTGCGCCACCACGAGCGCCGTGGTGAGCAGGGCACCGGACCGCGTGCCTGGGAGATGGCCGAGAGCGTTTGCACCGCCATGGCCAGGGGCGGGATCTACGACCAGCTGGCGGGCGGTTTCTCGCGCTACAGCGTGGACGCGAGCTGGACCGTGCCGCACTTCGAGAAGATGCTCTACGACAACGCGCTGCTGCTGCGTGCCTACGCCCACCTGGCGCGGCGCTGCGCCACCGATGACGTCTCCTGCACCAGCCCGGGACTGGCCGAGCGCGTGGCCGGCGAGACGGCCGATTTCATGGTGCGCGAGCTCGGCACCGCCGAGGGCGGGTTCGCGGCTTCTCTGGACGCCGACACCGACGGCGAGGAGGGGTTGACCTACGTGTGGACCCCGGATCAGTTGCGGGAGGTGCTCGGCGCGGAGGACGGAGCCTGGGCGGCGGAGCTCTTCGGGGTCACCCGGGAGGGGACCTTCGAGCGCGGGGCCTCCACGCTGCGGCTGCCGCGCGATCCCGACGACGCGCAGCGGTGGGACCGGGTGCGCGCGGAGCTGCTGAGCGCGCGGTCCCGGCGCCCGCAGCCGGACCGGGACGACAAGGTGGTGACCGCCTGGAACGGGCTCGCGATCACCGCGCTGGCCGAGGCCGCCACCACCATGGACCGGCCCGACTGGCTGCGTGCCGCGGAGGACGCGGCGCGCTTGCTGGTCGAGACCCATTGGCGGGACGGCAGGCTGGTGCGCAACTCCCGGGCCGGTACCGCCGGGAACGCGGCCGGGGTGCTGGAGGACTACGGCTGCCTCGCCGAGGGGCTGCTCCAGCTGCACCAGGCGGGCGGTTCCCGCCGGTGGTTGGACCTGGCGTGCGAACTGCTGGACACCGCCCTGGAGCTGTTCTCCGACGAGGAGAACCCCGGTGCCTTCCACGACACCGCCGCTGATGCCGAGTCCCTGGTCAACCGTCCCTCGGATCCGACGGACAACGCCAGCCCCTCCGGGGCCGCGGCGGTGACCTCCGCGCTGGTGACGGCTTGTGCGCTCGCCGAGCCGGAACGGGCGCAGCGCTACCGGGCCGCTGCCGAGCGGTCCCTGAACCGGGCCGGTCTGCTCGCGCAACGGGCACCGAGGTTCGCGGGGCACTGGCTCGCCGCCGCGGAGGCGATGCGGCACGGTCCGCTGCAGGTCGCCGTGGCCGGGCCCGAAGGGCCGGGACGAGGGAAGCTGGCAGGTGCGGTTCGGCTGCACGCCCCCGGTGGTGCGGTCACCGTCGTGGGGGAGCCGGACAACGCGGAGGCCCCGCTGCTGGAGGGCAGGGGGACGCTGGAAGGGGAGCCCGCGGCCTACGTCTGCCGCGGCTTCGTCTGCGACCGGCCGGTCGGCACCGTGGAGGAGCTCGTAGCGGCGTTGCACGGGTGACCGGCGCTCGGGTGGTCGACGAGCGCGGTTCGCGCCGGGGCTTTCCCCGGTGCTCCCGGGACCGAAACGCCCCGCTGCGCAGTCGGATCGGCCGCGGGGGTCCGCCAAGTGACCACCCGAGCCAGCCGGGCCGCCGAAGCCCTCAGGAGTACAGGGCGAGCCAGATGGCTATGTGGTGACAGATCGCCGCGGCGGAGACCGCCGAGTGGAAGAACTCGTGGTAGCCGAACACCGCGGGCCACGGATCGGGGCGCCGGGTGGCGTAGCACACCGCCCCTCCCGTGTAGAGCAGCCCGCCGATCACGATCAGCACCAGGGCCGCCACCCCCGCTGTGCTCAGCAGGTCGGGCAGCACGAACACCGCCACCCAGCCGAGGGCGATGTAGACCGGAACCCCGACCCAGCGCGGGGAGTTGGGCCAGGCGAGTTTCAGCACGACCCCGCCGAGCGCGCCGCCCCACACCACGGAGAGCACCACCGCGCCCGTGGTCGGTCGCATGGCCAGCATCGCCAAGGGGGTGTAGGTGCCCGCTATGAACAGGAAGATCATGGAGTGGTCGAGCCGACGCATCCACGTCCGAGCTCCGAGCGTCTTCCAGGTCTTGCGGTGGTACAGCGCGCTGACCCCGAACAGGCCGAGAACGGTCGCGACGTAGACGGAAGCCCCGAGGGCCGCTTTGCCGGAGACGGTGGCGGCGGCCAGGACTATGAGAACGGCACCGGAGGCCAGCGCGCCCAGCGTCGACCAGGCGTGGATCCATCCGCGTAGGCGCGGTTTCACCGGCGCCGAGGACTGTCGGGAAGAGCTAGCCGTAGGCACGGGGCCGAGCCTACGGCAAGGGCGCTGCACTGTCCTCGGCTGCGGGGCCGCCTCCGAGCGAGGGCGCACGGGGCGTCCGGCACGCGTGTTTCTGCGCGGCGACCGTGTGGTCACTTAACGAGTTGCTCCGCTGTCCGCGTAGTCTCTTGAGACGTGGCGCTCAAGGTTCGGCTACGGGAACTTGTCTACTATCTCTACGAATGGCGGTTGCGTCGTCAGCTGGAGGGGGCCCAGCACCCCAGGCACGTCGGCGTGATCCTGGACGGCAATCGCCGTTGGGCCAGAGAGGCCGGCTTGGACGCGGACCACGGCCATCGCGCCGGGGCGCGCAAGATCTCGGACTTTCTCGGCTGGTGCAGGGAGAGCGAGGTGGAGGTTGTCACGCTGTGGTTGTTGTCCACCGACAACCTCGGCCGTGCCAGCAAAGAGGTCGACTCGCTGCTGGAGATCATCGCCGGGGTGGTCGAGGAGATCACCCAGCCGGGCACTCCGTGGCGGGTGCGCGTGGTCGGGGCGATGGATCTGCTTCCGACCGAGATGGCGGCCCGCATCTCGGCAGCGGCGCTGCGTACCGAGAACCGTTCGGGGATGCAGGTCAACGTCGCCGTCGGGTACGGCGGTCGTCAGGAGATCGCGGACGCCGTGCGCAAGCTGCTGCAGCAGCACGCGGATGCGGGAACCACCATCGAGGAACTGGCCGAGTCGCTCGATGTCGACCACATAGCCGAGCACCTGTACACCTCGGGGCAGCCCGATCCGGAGCTGGTGATCAGGACCTCGGGGGAGCAGCGGTTGTCCGGCTTCATGCTGTGGCAGTCGGCGCACTCGGAGTTCTGGTTCTGCGAGACCTACTGGCCCGCTTTCCGCCGGGTGGATTTCCTCCGGGCGTTGCGCAACTTCTCCGCCAGACACCGCCGGTTCGGCGGCTGAGTGCCCTTCCCGGTGCTGCGGGAACTGTGCTGCGGGAGCTGTGCTGCGGGAACTGCTGCGGGCGGGGACGTCACGGACGCGAAAGGGCGGGGTCGAACCGCGGTGTCCGACCCCGCCGCTTCATTCGGAGCCGCCGGGCAGGCCGGCGTCACCCGAGCGTGGTTGCCGTTCGTCAGCCACCCTTGGGGTGGTCGACGACGGGGGCGTTGACGCACTGGCTCTGCTCGGGGGAGAGCACTTCCGCGACCGCGCCGAGCACGGCGACGTCGTTGCCGCACAGCTGGACCGGCACCGCGCTGATGTTGTTGTCGTTGAGGATGTTGATGCCGTCGTTGCCCTTGGTGTCGGCGCTGGCCATGGGGGCCATGGCCATCATTCCGGCGGCGGCGATGCCTGCGGCGGCTGTAGCCTTCTTCAACACTTGAGGTCACTCTCCTTCTACGGACAGGTTCGATATCCGCGAATCACCCGGCAGGCCTCGGTTGTCCTTCAGCGCGGTGAAAGCGGTGGTTTTCGGGAAACCGCTGCCGAAGCTTTCCGGAACCGATGGTTCCCCGATTCGTCGCCGGGGAGCGCATTGTTCCCGTGCGCGGCAGCGGTTTCGATGGAAAACCGGAGTGGAAGTCACCTTTCGGTGCTGTTTCCACTCCGGTCGCTCCGGCCGTGGGGACGACTCTCGGTTGTCAGTCGGCCTTGGGGTGGTCGACGACGGGAGCGTTGACGCACTTGGCGTTGCTCGGGGAGAGGATCGGCACGACCGCGCCGAGCACGGCGACGTCGTTGTTGCACAGCTGGACCGGCAACACGCTCAGGTTGTTGTCGTTGAGGACGTTGATGCCGTCGTTGTCCTTGGTGTCGGCGCTGGCGATGGGAGCCATCGCCATCATCCCGGCGGCGGCGATACCCACAGCGGCTGTAGCCTTCTTCAGCACTTGTTCGCTCCTTGTTGGTCACGGACGATCCGAGCACGGGTCCCCACAGCGAAACCCCAGCAATTCCACAGTGGCCGTGCACACGCAGGAAAACTATCGATCGTCCGAAGGGGAGGAAAGCTGTGTAACACTATTGTGTATAGCTGATCTTTCTTCTCTAAAGGTGTCGACCATGGTTTCGCGTTGCTTGTGAGCTTTTTTCGTAAAAGCTGAGCTGGTTTCCGGGGAATCGACGTATCGCCGCGCACCGCGAGACGGCTTACCCTCCCGACGTGCACCATCGGTCGCTGATCACCGAGTACCTCAAGCTCGGCCTGCGCTTCGGGAGGGTCGCGCCCGGCTTCGTCCACGGCTACACGGGCGCCGCGCGGACGCGCGCCGAGGTCCACGCCGAGCCGCTCCCCGCACCCGCCGAACTGGCCGCCCAGGCCCGCCGCCTGCACCGGCTGGTGCGCTCCAGCGAGCTCGGCGCGCCCCGGCGGGAGTTCCTGCTGGGACAACTCGCCGCGCTGGACTGCGCCGCCCGGGTGCTGGCGGGCGAGCGGATCCCCTTCGGCGCGCGGCTGCGGCTGTACTTCCAGACCGAGGCCGTCACCGGGGACGGGGAGAGCTACGAGCGCGCGCACTCCGAACTCGACGCAGTGCTGCCGCCCGGGGGTTCGCTGGCCGAGCGCATGGCGGAGTTCCGCAGGCGCGACCGCATCCCCCGGCGGCTGGTTCCCGACTGCGTGCGCGCGCTGGCGGAGTCGCTGCGCCTGGAAACCGGGAAGCGCTTCGGGCTGCCCGAGCGCGAGACGGCCACCTACCGGTTCGTCGAGGACGCCTCGTTCAGCGGGCTGCAGCACTGCCTCGGCGACCGGCGCTCGCGGGTGTCCATCAGCCTCGCGGCTCCACACCGGCTGGGCAGTCTGCCCAGGCTGCTCGCGCACGAGGCCTACCCCGGACACCACACCCAGTACTGCCGCGCGGGGTTCCCGGAGCAGGCGATCGCGCTGGCCAACACTCCGCAGTGCGTCGTCGCCGAGGGACTCGCCGAGCTCGGCCTGGACGTGCTGATCGGTCGTGGTTGGGGGAGCTGGGCGCGGAGGGTGCTGTCCGGGATCGGCGGGACTCCGGACGGGGAACTGGCCGAGCGGGTGGACGATGCCGTGCGGAAGCTGGCCGGGGTGCGCCGCGACGCGGCTCTGATGCTGCACGAGCACGGCGCCGATCCGGCGCGGGTGCGGGCGTACCTGCGACACTGGTTGCTGCTCGACGAGGACCGCTGTGAGACCCTGTTCAAGTTGCTGGAGGATCCCCGGGCCGGGGCGTACTCGGTGCTCTACCCCGCCGGGGCGGAACTGGTCGACTCGTGGGTGACGGCCGAGGGGACGGCCGAGGGGACGGCCGGGCGCTCGCGGCGGTACCTGCGACTGCTGGAGGAACCGTTCGCGCCGCGAACCCTGCGGCGGCAACTCGCTGGACAGCGGTCCGGGTCGCACGGGCGCGCCTGACTCCGCGGAACTCGCCGGAAGCGGGGGAAAGGGATTCCGACATTCGGGTGTGCGTTGTGTGGCACTCGGATGACGATCTGTTGAATCACCTGTGTGGCCGCCTGCCAACAGCCGATCGTGCGGGTAGCGTCCGCTGTGACGGGCCGTGTAATTGCGGCCCGTCCGGGGAGGCCCTTCACCCGCGGCCGAGGCCGGAGCGGGCTCCACCCGATTGGCGCCCGGGCCGAAGCCTCTGGTGCAGGGCGGCCCGGCCCGCCAACGAACGGGTGCGAAGGACCGCGCCCGTTAGGGAGTAGCCGTGATGACACGACGTTCCCAGCAAGCGGAGCCCATCGCTGACTTCGGCTCCGCGGATTCCCCCACTCCGAACCGGCCGACCTCCGGAGACCCCGGAGGAGTGGAGGTGCGCAGCTACGTCCTGGACACTTCGGTGCTGCTGTCGGATCCGTGGGCGATAAGCAGGTTCGCAGAGCACAGCGTCGTCCTCCCACTGGTCGTGATCAGTGAGCTGGAGGGCAAGCGGCACCACCCCGAGCTCGGGTGGTTCGCCAGGGAGGCGCTGCGCGGACTCGACGATCTGCGCGTGCGGTACGGTCGGCTGGACGAGCCGGTCCCGGTGGGTGAGTCGGGTGGTCGGCTGCACGTCGAGCTGAACCACTCGGATCCGGCGGTGCTGCCGCCGGGGTTCCGCACCGACTCCAACGACGCCCGCATCCTGGCTTGCGCGCTCAACCTCTCGGCCGACGGCCATCCGGTGACCCTGATCAGCAAGGACATGCCGCTGCGGGTGAAGGCAGCGGCCGTCGCGCTGGACGCGGACGAGTACCGGGCCCAGGACGTGATCTCGACGGGCTGGTCCGGCATGGCCGATCTGGACGTGCCGCCGAACGAGGTGGACACCCTGTTCAAGAACGGTTCGGCCGATTTGGAGGAAGCCAGGGAACTGCCGGTCAACACCGGGCTGCGGTTGCTCGCGGGAACGAAGAACGCCCTGGGGCGCGTCACCGAGGACAAGTCGGTGCGGCTGGTGCGCGGTGAGCGCGAGGCCTTCGGGCTGCACGGCAGGTCCGCCGAGCAGCGAATAGCCCTGGACATCCTGATGGATCCCGAGGTCGGGATCGTCTCGCTGGGTGGCCGTGCCGGAACCGGGAAGTCGGCGCTGGCCCTGTGCGCCGGGCTGGACGCGGTGATGGAGCAGCAGCGGCACCGCAAGGTGATGGTGTTCCGGCCGCTGTACGCCGTGGGCGGGCAGCAGCTCGGCTACCTGCCGGGCAGCGAGGGCGACAAGATGCAGCCCTGGGGCCAGGCGGTTTACGACACGCTGGGCGCGCTCGCGGGGCAGAACGTCATCGACGAGGTCATGGACCGCGAGATGCTCGAAGTGCTGCCGCTGACCCACATCAGGGGACGTTCGCTGCACGACGCGTTCGTCATCGTCGACGAGGCGCAGTCCTTGGAGCGCAACGTGTTGCTCACGGTGCTGTCCAGGTTGGGCTCCAACTCGCGGGTGGTGCTCACCCACGACGTGGCGCAGCGGGACAACCTGCGGGTGGGCAGGCACGACGGCGTGGCCGCCGTGATCGAGAAGCTCAAGGGTCATCCGCTGTTCGCGCACATGACCCTGACCCGTTCGGAGCGCTCACCCGTGGCCGCGCTGGTCACGGAGATGCTGGAGGAGGAGTTCGTGTCCTAAACCGCTGCCTGCCGGGGTGTCTCCAATTCTAGGCAGAACTGGAGACACCCCGCGGGGTGCGCTGGCGCGGTCGGGTCAGCCGTGCCGGGACGTGCCCGCGAACCGCCCGGCACTGATGCCGTCCACGAAGGACCGCCACGCCGGAGAAGGTGTGCACCGCTTCTTCGGGATTCTTGGAGTCGCGGACCTCGGCCCCGGTGGAGGTGAGGCGCACCTCCGCGCAGTTGGCGCTGCCTCCGGAACTGCGACTGCTCTTGATCCAGCCGGTATCGAACATCAGACCTCTTTGAGAGTCCGTTCGAGGAACGCTCGTGATTCGCCGGGAGTGAGCGCGAGCTCGCACAGCTGTCCTTGCCCCGGAGGCGGGATCGGAGTCCGGGATCCTTCCAGTCATGGGCAAAACTGGAAGGATCCCGGATCGTGCTCTCGCACGCGCTCAGCGGAGCGGCGCTGCTCACCAGCCCGCGGGCAACTGCCTTCCCCCGGGCGAAGCTTGGTCTGCAGTGGAATGAACGAGGTCAGTCCAGCGCCGGCCACGATCACCGAAGTACGGCTGCAGTGCTAGAACCAGCCCATGACCGCCTCGATGCTCACCCAGATCGCCAGGGCAGTGGTCAGGACCAGAACGATGTTCTCCGCGACGCTCGCCTTGTGCTCGCCCAAATGGCTCGACTTGTTCACGAGGATCATGAGGCCGATCGCTGTGATCGGCACTACGACGGCCTGCATCCCGGTGACGAAGATCGCCATCTCAACGAACCCGGGCATCCCAGGGATGGACCAGACGATGGGGGAGGTCAGCATGAACAGGCTGAACCACTTGAACCACGGGTCGTCGTCGAATTTGCGCCCGAATCTTTCCCGGCGCTCCGGTCGGATCATGTGCAAACAATCGACTATGATCTTGGGGAAGCCGTTCGCGTATCCGATGACGCTGCTGTACAGAATTCCGAACGCCCCGAGGTAGAAGACGATGGCCCCGAAGCTTCCCAGGTGGAGCGACAGCGCCTTGGAGATGTCCTCCAGGCTGCTGACCTCGATGTTGTTCGGGCTGAGGATCTCGGCGCCGACGACCCAGACCGCCAAGTTGATCACTATGGCGGCGCAAATGCCGAACAGGATGTCGTTGCGCTGGGTCTTCTTGTGGTGCACGCCCTTCCAGTTCTTCTCCTGCACGAAGTAGGGGTACAGAAAGTTGGCCATCGATCCCGCCACCGCGCCGATGAGTGAGAGGGCGACGGCGAACACCCCGAAAGCGCCAGTATTGCTCGGGATGCCGAACCCCACCGTTCCCCGAGCGATCCCGCCCAGGTCGGGAACAGAGTAGATCGCCAGTCCGAGGAAGGCGATCGTCATCAACGTCAAGAGGACCTTGAGCAGGTTCTCGATGGTGCTGTAGACATTGCGGCCGATGACGAACAGGCTGAACAGGACCACCGCGCACGACCACAGGAATGGATGGCCGATGTTGAACACCCAGGAAAGGGCCTCCCCGGCGCCGGTGATCATGTAGGCGTTGAAAAAGTGGCCGCTGACGAGGATGGCAATTCCGATGAACCACGGATAGTACTTGGAAACATCGCTGTATCCCTCGACTATCGTGTTCCCCTTCAGGTTCAGAACTTGGTACCTGCCCATGAGGTTCACGATGACGAATCGAACGACCAGGGAGAGAGCGAGCAGCCACATGAGGTTGTACCCGTAGCTTGAGCCCGACACGGAGGCAGTGACGAGGTCACCGGCTCCCATCATGCTCAGGACTGCCACGATTCCTGGCCCGAACTTTCGGATTCGACCCATGAAGAACTTGTCCGGGGTGTCCACGGCCGTCTTGTTGCCTTCTTCTTGTTCCATCAGCAAAGACCTCGGTAATTCGTGGAATCGTCACTGTTCGGTTCTGAAGGTGTGCGATGACTTCGGTGCTGTCCACCGACGCGGGTGAGATTTGGGGAATCCGCGGTCAACTCGGGGTCATGGAGATCCCCGTTTTCCAGGTGAGCTGTCCCCGCGGTAGGCGCAATTGCCTCCTGCGCGGTGTGCAAATCCCCGGCTGGAATGCGCGTCGACCGCCGGGTCGGTTCGAGACGCGTCCCGGTGCGTGTGGTTACTGTTCGCGGTTCACAGGAACGTGGTGCGGGGGAGCCCGAGCAGTGACGGGCCTGCGTGATGGGGCCCCGCGGGATTCGTCACGCGACGACGCCCCCGCCTCGCCCCGCTCCCTCGGGAGCTCGCGGCGTTGCCCGCTCGATGCGCAGCTGTGCCCGGGCACCGCTGAGGTTGAGCAGCATGCTGCCCATGCTGTCGTGCCCGGTCACCGGGAGTGCGTGCAGATCCCGCGGGGCTTTCGAGACCGCAGCGGTTACCGCCGTTTCGGCCTCGGTCGGGGTGCGGGAGAAGAACTCCCCGGTCCCGCCTGTCGCGAACAGCCCGGCGGCGCTGCATCCGCTCAGCCATCGGACGTTTCCGCGGTGGGAGGATTCGTCGAAGCTCGAATTTTGCCGCGAGTGAGGAACCGGGAACGAGAACAGCCCGGAATTCGGCTCTCGGGCGACTTCGAGCGACTTCGGGCGGTGAGAGGTGGGGCATCGATTCGTCTTCCTCCGGTTGCGAATGTTGGTTGGAGGTGACGCTAGAGTTAACCATCGATGCGTGTCTAACTCAGATTAAGCATCCACCGATGTCTTGAGAGTATCGATGTTTACACTCGCCCAGCTGTTCGATTTCGACGCGGTCGTCGAGCAGGGCAACCTCGGAGGGCCGCGCAGCGGTCGCGCATGACCCGGCCCTCGCTGATTCGGCGGATTCAGCAACTGGAAAAGGAACTGCAGGTCCGGTTGTTCTGGCGGGACAGCCGGACGGTGTGGCGCATTTCGGCAGGCAGGGCGCGCGTTCCTGCCGGACGCGCGCGGGCTGCTCTGCGAGCCGACACGCGGCCCTCTCGGTGCGTGGGGTGGACGTTGGGGACAGGAGACGGGATTCGCCGCGCCCTCGGACGGGTCTCACCTCTCCGCGAGACACGTCGGACCCGGCCTCCGCCCAGTTGTGGGCCAAACCGGGCGGAGGCCGGGGCGCGTGCTCAACGGAGCGGCGCTGCTCACCAGCCGGCGGGAAGCGGCCTTCCCTCGGCGAAGCCCGCTGCGGACTGGATGCCCACGACCGCGCGCTCGTGGAACTCCGCCAGCGAACGCGCCCCCGCGTAGGTGCAGGAGGAGCGCAGCCCGGAGCTGATCCGGTCGAGCAGGTCCTCCACGCCGGGTGCCGTCGGGTCGAGCTTCATCCGCGAGCTGGAGATCCCCTCCTCGAACAACGCCTTGCGCGCCTGGTCGAACCCGCTGTCCGAACGAGTCCGCGCGGTCACCGCGCGCTTGGAGGCCATCCCGAAGGACTCCTTGTAGGCGTTGCCGTGCTCGTCGCGCTGCATGTCGCCGGGGGACTCGTACGTCCCGGCGAACCAGGAGCCCACCATCACCGAGGAGGCACCGGCGGCCAGCGCCAGCGCCACGTCGCGCGGGTGCCGGACACCACCGTCGGCCCAGATCCGCTTGCCCAGCTCACGGGCGGTCTCGGCGCACTCGGCCACTGCCGAGAACTGCGGCCTGCCGACCCCGGTCATCATCCTGGTCGTGCACATCGCACCCGGTCCGACACCGACCTTGATCACGTCGGCCCCGGCCTCGGCGAGGTCCCGCACTCCCTCGGCCGTGACCACGTTGCCCGCCACCACGGGAACGGACGGCGAGATCGAGCGGACAGCGCGCAACGCGGAGATCATCTTCTCCTGGTGGCCGTGCGCGGTGTCGGCCACCAGCATGTCCACTCCGGCTTCGAGCAGTGCCGAGGCCTTGCCCGCCACGTCACCGCTCACGCCGACCGCGGCCGCCACCCGCAGCCTGCCCGCGGAGTCCACGGCCGGGGTGTAGATCTCCGAGCGCAGCGCTCCGCGCCTGGTCATGATCCCCGCGAGCACGCCGTTCTCGTCCGTGGCCAGCGCCACGCCCCGGCCCTGCTGGTGCAGCTTCTCGAAAACCTCGCGCGGCGCGGTGTCCAGCGGCAGCGTGACCGGCTCGCGGTCGGCGACCTCGTCGAGCCGCGCGAACCGGTCCACTCCGGTGCAGGACTGCTCGTCGACGGTGCCCAGCGGGCGGTCCGCGTCGTCGACGATCACGACCGCCCCGTGCGCCCGCTTCGGGAGCAGGTTGAGCGCGTCGGCCACCGCGTCGCCCTCGTGCAGCACGAGCGGGGTGTCCCACACGGTGTGCCGGGACTTCACCCACGAGACGATCTCGGCCACGGCCTCGGGCGCCACGTCCTGCGGAAGCACCACGAGCCCGCCGCGCCGAGCGATCGTCTCGGCCATCCGGCGCCCCGCGACGGCGGTCATGTTGGCGACCACGAGCGGCAGGGTCGTCCCCGAACCGTCCTCGGTCGACAGATCCACGTCGAAGCGCGATTCGACGCCGGAACGTGCCGGGGCGAGGAACACGTCGTCGTAGGTCAGGTCTGTGGTGGGCTGTTGCCCGTTCAAGAACCGCACAACCCCTCAGACTACCCGCGAAAGCCCCTCGGTTCACCGGGCCGGAAAGGGATCGCGGGGGAAGTCACCACGCCGCGCCCCGCCGCGGTCCGGCGCCGGTCGGGCTCAGAGCTCCTCGTCGGCCAGGGTCGGCTCGAAGGAGCTGTACTGGGCGTAGTTCCGGAAGAACCGGCTGTACAGCTCGGAGCCGTCGTCGAAGGTGGCGTCCTCGATCCGCTTGACCTCGACCACGTGCTTGAGGCGCCATGTGACCAGCTCCTGATTCTCGTTGTAGTAGCTGACCTCCTGCTGCTTGCCGTACTCCCTGGCCTTCTCGGAGGCCTCCTCGTCGGAGGAGGCGGTCAGCAGCACGAACGACTCCTCGTACAGCGGCCGGAAGCCCTCCGACTCGGAAGTCGACTCGGTCACCAGCACGGCCACGTAGGGCTCGGGCTCCGAACCGGCGAACACGGAAGCGCGTTCTCCCGAGGCCGCTCCGGCGCCACCGATGTTGATCGAACGGTCGCTCTCCTCGACCAGCTCCTCGGGAAGCTCCACCGGCGGTGGCATGTCGCGGGACTGATCGGCGTCCGGTTCGCTGCCGCGGTTGCTCATGCCCGCCAGTTTCTCACTAGCGAGGTGCCCGCCGGTCGGGCGGTGCCGAGGGGTTCGCCCGGGAACGGGGGATTCGTGACTCGGAGGGGCCCCCGGGCCGGGAGTTCTAGGCCGAACCGGCCAGGCGCCCCTTCCTGCCGAGCATCGCGCGGTCGGCGGACTCCAGGGCGGCGGAGAGCCGCAGCGGTTCGCTCAGCTCGGCCCAGCCGATCGTCACCGACACGGGGGTGCCCGCCACCAGCGCGTCCCAGTCGCCTTCGGCCACGGCCCCGGCGATCCTGGCACCGATCCGGTGGGCGTCGGTCAGGTCGGTGTTCGGGAGCACGGCGACGAACTCGTCCCCTCCGTAGCGCGCGACGAAGTCGCCCTGGCGCAGCGTGCGGGTGAGGATGGCGGCCACCCGCTGCAGCACCAGGTCCCCGGACAGGTGCCCGTAGACCGTGTTGACCTCCTTGAAACCGTCCAGGTCGATGACTCCGACTGCGGCTCGGACCCGGTTCTCGGAGAGTCGTGCCACGTGGCGGTCGAAGTGCCTGCGGTTGGGCAGGCCGGTCAGGGGGTCGGTGAGCGCTTCGGAGGCGTACTGCTCCACGGTCCGGCGCAGCGTCTCGTGGTCGAGCTGGGCCCTGGTCCCGTCCACCAGGCCGTCCCTGAGCTGCCCGCCGTTCCCGGTCGAGATCCTGGTCGCCTCCCGGTCGGCCGCGCGGGCCGCCCGGTGGTCGTCCAGCGCCGCGTGGGCGAGGGCGCGAACGCGGGGGACCTCGGCGGCTCCGAGGGTGTAGGGGTTCACCGAGCGTCCCTCGAGCCGTTCCAGGGCCGCCGCGGGGTGCCCGGTGTGGATGTCGCGGCAGGCCGCGGCGAGCAGTCGCAGGTCCGCGACCTCCCAGCCATGCTCCTCGGCGGTGAGCAGCACCGGATCGATCTCGGCCGGTTCTCCGAGGGCCCGCAACCTGACCGCCGCGTACCCGTAGTAGTGCTGCTCGGCGGGCCAGAGCTGGCGGGGATCGGTGCGCTCGGACCAGGTGTCCAGCACCCGGCGGAGCATGTTGACGCAGGCTTCGGTGTCACCGTGGTGGTCCAGCGAGACCGCCCAGCGGACCCCGACCTCGGGCAGGGCGTGGTCACCGCTGGGCAGTCCGAGGGACTGGGCGGCCCGGTAGCAGCGCTCGGCGATAGGAACCGCCTGAGCGTGGAAACCGACGTACGAGTAGGTCACTGCTAGGTCGTGGCGGGCGGTGACGATCTCCTCGGTCGGCCCGTTCTCGATCTCGATCTCCCGCCCGGACTGGACCAGGTGGCGCACGCAGCGTTCCAGCGATTCGGGAGCGGCGATGATCCCGGCCAGGGCGTGCAGGTGGCCGCGCAGCGCGGGGGCCTGCTCGTTCTCCAGGGCCTCGAACGCCCGGTCCAGCACCGCCGGGCACTCCTCGGTGCGTCCGAGGTTGAACAGCCGCCCCAGCTTGAGGACGAGGGCCCGACTGGCCACGAGCGGATCCCGGGTCTCGGCGGCCACGCCGTCGGCGATCTCGATGGCCCCGGCGTTGTCGCCGTTGCGGGTCAACGAGCGGATCCGCTCGAAGCGGTTCGCGAAATCCGCTCCGGAGTCGACTTCTGTTCCAGGAACCTGCATCACCTGTCCCCGCAGTGTTCGACCGGCGGCAACCGGCTGCCGTCATCTGTGCACGATAGTGCCATGTAGATGTGAAAGTAGTCACGAGCAGCGGATCGCGAGGTGGCGGAGTTCCGCCCGCTCGTCCAGCCCGCCCCCGGGCCGGGTGAGCGAGCGGGGCGGGAAGTCCGGGACCGGGCCGGTGCCCGGTCCCGGCGCGGGGTGCCCCGACCGGGGACCCCGCCGTACCACGACATCCCCGGCCCGGCCCCGAGGAGCGCGCCGCTCGTCCCGACCGCGGAGGCGGAACCGGCCTCAGCGCTCGGCGCGCGCCATGCTCAGCACGTCCAGCGCCGTGTCGAGCTGCTCCTTGGTCAACTTGCCTGCCTCGATGTAGCCGCGCTCCAGCACGACGTCGCGGATGGTCTTGCGCTCCTTCAACGCCTGCTTGGCCACGGAGGCGGCCTCCTCGTAGCCGATGTAGCGGTTGAGCGGGGTGACGATGGAGGGGGAACCCTCGGCGTACTCGCGGGTCTGCTCGGTGTTGACCTCCACGCCCGCGAAGACCTTCTCGGCCAGCAGCCTGGAGACGGCGGCCAGCAGCCGAGCGGACTCGAGCACGTTCCTGGCGATGACCGGCAGGTTCACGTTCAACTGGAAGTTGCCCTGCGAACCGGCGAAGGAGACCGCGGCGTCGTTGCCGACCACCTGGGCGACCACCTGCATCGTCGCCTCGGGGATCACCGGGTTGACCTTGCCGGGCATGATCGAGGAACCGGGCTGCAGGTCCGGCAGCGCCAGCTCGGACAGCCCGGTGCGCGGGCCGGAACCGAGCCAGCGCAGGTCGTTGGCGATCTTGTTGAGGCTCACGCCCGCGGTGCGCAGGTTCCCGGAGGTCTCCACCACGCCGTCCTGGCTGGCCTGGGCCTCGAAGTGGTTGCGCGCCTCGGTCAGCGGCAGCTCGGTCACCCGCGCCAGCTCCGCGGACACCGCTGCTCCGAACCCTTCGGGGGCGTTGAGTCCCGAACCGACGGCCGTGCCGCCGATGGGCAGCTCACCCAGCCTGTCGAGTCCGGCGCGCAGCCGTTCGACCCCGTAGCGCACCTGGGCGGCCCAGGCCCCGGCCTCCTGGCCGAGCGTGATCGGAACCGCGTCCATCAGGTGGGTGCGCCCGGACTTGACGATCTCGTCCCACTCGGAGGCCTTGACCTCGATGGCCGCGGCCAGCTGCTCCAGCGCGGGCACGGTGTCGGTGAGCACCGCCTCGGTGGCCGCCACGTGGATGGTGGTGGGGAAGGTGTCGTTGGAGGACTGCGAGGCGTTGACGTGGTCGTTGGGGTGCACGTCCCGCCCGAGCGAACGCGTGGCGAGGGTGGCGATGACCTCGTTGGCGTTCATGTTCGACGAGGTCCCGGAGCCGGTCTGGAACACGTCGATGGGGAAGTGCTCGTCGTGGTGTCCGGCGGCGACCTCGTCAGCCGCGGCCGCGATGGCCGCGGACATGTCCGAGTCCAGCACCCCCAGCTGGCCGTTGACCCGGGCGGTGGCGGCCTTGAGCAGGCCGAGCGCGCGGATCTGGGCACGTTCCAGCCCGTGCCCGGAGACCGGGAAGTTGTCCACGGCACGCTGGGTCTGCGCGCGGTACAGCGCCTCGGCGGGCACCTGGACCTCGCCCATCGTGTCGTGCTCGGTGCGGTATTGCTGTTCACTCATGTTGAGAGTGTGAACCGTGGGGTCAGGAGTGGTCAGTATGGGTTCGACCACGTTGGGAGAGTCGGCGGTGCCGCTTGCTTGGCGGTGCGGGTGGCGGAACCTCTCGCGGGCTCTCGCTCCGGCGAGGCCCGACATCGGGTAGCGACCTACACAACGTCGGGCCTTCCTCACGAGAGCACCACGAGAGAACCCGCGGCGGTGCCGACTGCTCAGGCTCAAAGCGCTCGCGTTGGGGTGGGGCTTTTTCGGGGACTGGCTTGTCGTAGGTGAGTCTCGTGGGGAGCCTCGGTCGGCGCCCGGCTGCGGGTGTCCCGACATCGGGTAGCCACCTACACAACGTCTCCGGCCGTCCTCGCCGGGCACTCGACTGAGAACCCGCGGCGGTGCTGGTGGGCAGGGCGGGTGTGAGCGGCTGCGCCGCTCGAAGAGCTCCGGCCGTGCAGGGCACCCGACTCACGCACCGGAGCTTCTCGTTCTGCGTGGGCTGAAGCGCTCGCGTTGGGGTGAGGGACTTTTCGACGGGTCGGTTTCGGCGCGGTGAGGTCGTCCGGCACGTGGGGGCGCGGGCACGCCCTCGGCACGCACCCGCTGCGTCCGCTGTGGACGGGAGGTGCGTGCCGCGCGGCGCGTCGGGTCATCCTTGCGTGTGCGAGCGGATCCAGTCGCCGTAGGCGGTGGCGTCGGTGTAGACGGAAGGTGCCGTTCCGCAGGCGGGGATCGGACTGCCGAGCCTGCTGGTGACCCCGATCAGTTTCCGGTCGCCGGGTTCACCGCGCAGCTGCGGCCCTCCGGAATCGCCGAAGCAGGCGTTCGAGAACGGCTTGTCGCTGCTCGTGCACAGCTCGGTGGCCCCGTCGATGGTGCCGAGGCTGCACTGGAGGTCGCTTACCAGTTTGGTGTCCAGCTGCTGGAGCTGTTCGGGCGGTTGGCCGCAGCCGCGGGTGCGGCAGGTGAGGCCCCAACCGATGATGCTGGTGGGGGTGCCCGCCTGGCCGGGCTGCTCCGCGAGCTCGACCGGTTGTTGTTCCACGGACTGGTCCAACTTGACCAGTGCGATGTCGCCCTGCGGTGATTCGGTGGCGTAGTCCGGGTGGGGGACTGCGCTGTCGACGCCGGTGACGGTTCCGCCGGTGGTGTGATCGGAGCTGCCGATGCGCACTTGGAGCTCGTCGGCCGAGACGTCCTGGACGCAGTGGGCCGCCGTGAGCGCCCACTGCTCGTCGATGAGCGAAGCACCGCAGAAGTGCTTGCCGTTCTGCTGCAGGGAGGCCATCCACTCGTACGACTCGTCGGCCTGGTCACCGCCCACGATCATCGTGTTCGGTTCGTCCGGTGCGGGTGTGGCTCCGGCGGCGGGAACAACGGCCAGGGCCATGGCCGCGGCCGCGAATCCGCCCAACAGCGTAGCTGTTTTTCGCACGGTGCTCTCCGTTTCGCTGCCGGTGATCGATTGCACGGCAACGTAGAAGCTTTGTTACTCGCCAGGTACCGCTGAACACCGCACGGATCTCGTCCGTTCGGAGTAGTGGGCGCGCGTGAATGGACGCGCCCTCCTTTCGGTTACGCACGGTGGGGCGGTCGGACTACGCTGGGGGACCGGCGTTCCCGTCGCCCCGTGAGGGGGTATGGATGAGTGGTGAAGCGGTATCGAGCGACCGTCCGGCCGCCGAGGTCGACGTGCTGATCGTCGGTGCGGGGCCGACCGGTCTCTACGCCGCCTACTACGCCGGTTTTCGCGGACTGACCTCGGCCCTGGTCGACTCGCTGCCCGAACCGGGAGGCCAGGTGACCGCCATGTACCCGGAGAAGCGGATTTTCGACGTGGCCGGCTTCCCCGAAGTGCGCGGCAAGGACCTGGTCGGCGCGCTGGTGGAGCAGGCCGGCAGATACGAGCCCACCTACCTGCTCGGGAGGTACGCCACCGAGCTCTCCGAAGTACCGGAGGGATTCGTGGTGGAGCTCGGTGACGGGACCAGCGTGCGCACCGGGGCCGTGCTGGTCACCGCGGGGATCGGGGAGTTCACACCCCGCCCGCTGCCCGCCGCCGACGGCTGGCTCGACAAGGGAGTGGTGCACTTCATCCCCGAGCTGGAGGTGCACAGTGGACGAGACGTCGTCGTGGTCGGAGGCGGGGACTCCGCGTTCGACTGGGCCCTGGCGCTGCACCCCGTGGCGAACAGCGTCACGCTCGTGCACCGCAGGGCGCGCTTCCGCGCCCAGGCCGGGCTGATCCAGGAGGTGGAGCGGCTCGGAGTGCCGATGATCACCGAGGCCGAGGTCTTCGAGATCAGGGGCGACGAGAACGGCGTCCGCGAGGTCGAGCTCGAACTCGGCGACGGCACGCGGCGGGTGCTCACGGCGCAGACCGTCGTCGCCGCGCTCGGATTCACGGCTGACCTGGGGGCGATCGAGCACTGGGGACTGGAGCTGGAGAAGCGCTCCATCAAAGTGGACACCACCATGCGCACCACCAGGAAGGGGATCTACGCGGCCGGCGACATCGCCACCTACCCCGGCAAGGTCAAGCTCATCGCGACCGGCTTCGGGGAAGCGGCCACGGCGATCAACAACATCGCCGTCGAGCTGGACCCCGCGGCCAGGCTGTTTCCCGGGCACTCCACCAACAAGGGGTGAACCGCCGGTTCCTCGAGCCGCTGTCCTCGGCGCTTCCGGGGACATTCTCCGGTGCTGCCCGGGACGGAGAACCCGAAGCACCGGTGCCGTGGTGAGCCCGCCCCGCCCTCGCGGGGCACCCGGCACCGGGGTGGTGGCTGCTCGACGCCGGGCACCCGCTCGCGAACAGAGGGGAGGTCCCGCGGGAGGCCTCGCGGGACGGGACACCCGTTCAGCGGCCGACGGAAGGCCGCGACCGGCCGGAAGGGTCAGGGCAGCAGGCCGTAGCGCGAGGAGGGCGCACCGCTGGTGAAGTCCAGATCCGAGTACTCGCCGAGCTTGCCCAGCTTGTGCGAGCCCTCGATGGAGCGGACCGTGCCGGACTTCGAACGCATCATCAGCGACTGCGTGGTGCACCTGTTCGCCCGGTAGTGGACCCCGCGCAGCAGTGCTCCGTCGGTGATCCCGGTGGCGCAGAAGAAGACGTTGTCGCCGCGCACCAGATCCGAAGTGGTGAGCACCTGCTGCGGGTCGTGCCCGGCCGAGCGGACCTGCTCCCGCTCGGTGTCGTCCTTGGGCCACAGCCTGGTCTGCAGCTCGCCGTCCAGGCACTTCAGGGCGCACGCGGTGATGATCCCCTCCGGGGTGCCGCCGATCCCCATCAACATGTCCACGCCGCTGTCCGGGCGCGCCGCCGCGATGGCGCCGGCCACGTCGCCGTCCGAGATGAACTGGATCCGCGCCCCGGCCTCGCGGACCTCGGAAACCAGCTGGTCGTGGCGCGAGCGGTCCAGGATGCAGACGGTGACGTCCGAGACCTCGATCTGCTTGGCCTTGGCGACCCGGCGGATGTTCTCCGCGACCGGAGCGCTGATGTCGACCACGTCGGCGGCCTCGGGGCCGACCGCGAGCTTTTCCATGTAGAACACGGCCGAGGGGTCGAACATGGCGTTGCGCTCGGCCACGGCGAGCACGGCCAGGGCGTTGGGCATCCCCTTGCTCAGCAGCGTGGTCCCGTCGATCGGGTCGACGGCCACGTCGCAGTCGGGGCCGTTGTGGTTGCCGACCTCCTCGCCGTTGAACAGCATGGGGGCCTCGTCCTTCTCCCCCTCGCCGATCACGACGACACCGCGCATGGCCACGGTGCTGATCAGCTTGCGCATGGCCTCGACGGCCGCGCCGTCACCGGAGTTCTTGTCTCCGCGCCCCACCCAGCGGCCCGCGGCCATGGCCGCGGCCTCGGTCACCCGCACCAGGTCCATCGCCAGGTTGCGGTCGGGAGCCTCGGGGCGGCGAGTCGCTCCGTTCGTTGCGGTCTCGGACGTGTTCATGGCGCCTCCCGTGGGCGAGACTGATTCGCTGCCTCGGTCGTGTCCGGTGAGTCGGTGTGGCGGTGGCCCGTAGCACTGGATCGAGGGCACGGAACGCCACTTCGGATGTCGGGCGGATCTTCGCAGATCCGAATCCTTTCGGTTCCGAAACAGTGGCGCAGCCCACGACGCAGGCCCGCTGCGCGGGTGCGTTACCCGTTCATCAGGCTAGGTGAGAGCATGCGAGGCGTGGCTGAACAGCGCAACCAGGGGTCGGATGACGACCGTTCCGGGGGTTCGCCGGGCGTGGCTCCGCGCAGCGTTCGAGCCATGGTGTTCGCGATGTTGCCGCTGGTGCTCGTGGTGCTGGGCATAGCGGGACTGACGGGACGTTGCTCGGTCAACCCGCTCGGTTCTTCCCTCGACACGGGGACGGCCCCGACCGTCAACGCCTCCCAGGAGTTCGAATCGGCGGCCGCCGGAGTGGACTTCCCCGTGCTGCATCCACATCCCCCGGACGGGTGGCGAGCCAACTCGGCCGACACGGAACAGATCACCCAGCAGGACAGCGCCGTGCGGGTGGGCTGGTTGACCGAGGACACGCACTACGTGCGGCTGTCCCAGTCCAGCGCCCCCGAGGCCGAGCTCGTCTCCTCCGAGACGGAACAGCCGCCGCGTGCCCGCGGGACCGTGCGGGCGGCGGGAGAGCAGTGGGTGGTCTACGAGAGCGTCCGCTCCGAGGTCGCCTGGGTCGGCGAGCGCTCCGGAGTGCGGCTGCTGATCACCGGTAACGGAACCGAGGAGGAGTTCCGGATGATGGCGCGGGCCGCGATCGACGCCCCGGTGGTTCACTCCGGGTGAGAGTTCGGCGGTGCCGGTTGCTCGGGTGGTTGCTCAGCCGGCACGTGAGTCGGCGCCTCGGGAGCGTTGGGCACGCTCTTGAACAGCGACCTGCGCGGCGAGCGGCCCGGCCTTGCAATGCATCCGACTCACGCACCGGAGCTTCTCGTCCTGCTCAGGCTCGTAAGCGCTCGCGTTGGCATGTGAATCCTCCGGTGAGTCACTCCGCGGAGGAGTCGTCCTGCTCCTGCACCGAGGCCAGCGCGCGGTCGACCCGCTCGCGCGCGCCTGCCAGCTGCCGCTCGCACGCGTTGGCCAGGGCCTCGCCGCGCTCCCACAGCGCCAGCGAGTCCTCGAGGGAGAGCCCACCGGCCTCCAGTTTGCGCACCACCTCGGCGAGCTCGTCCCGCGCCTGCTCGTAACCGAGGGCGGCAACGTCTGGATGATCGGAATCGGGGTCGACCCCGTTCGCCGCGGCCGCTTCCTCCCGGGAGTCTTCCCGCTCTTCGTCGGTCACTGGTTCGCTGCTTTCATCGGACGGTTCTTTCCAACTCTCGGCGCACGGACATCACGGCGGTGGCGACGGCCTGGTCATAGCCCACGAAGGCCTCGGCGAACTCCGCCCCGTCACCCTCGCGCACCGCGTCGTTGATCCGCAGCTGCGCTTCGGCGACCCTACGCCGGTACCCGCTTCCCCGCTCGGCCCACCATCCGCTGCCCACGTAGCGCGCCGTCGCCTCGGCCAGGGCGCTGAGCTGACCGGGCAGCGCACGCCGCTCGGGCGGGTCGCACCCACCCAGCAGCGCCGCCCAGCATCCCGCCGCCGCCGTGTCGGCCTCCTCGGCCCTGCGTCGCACCGCGTGGGCGTTCTCCCCGGAAGAAGTCTCCGAGGCGGCGCCCGCCGAGGCGGTCACGGCGACGGTGAGCGGGAGGAAAGTGGGCTGTCGCCCGTGGTTTAGCACCGCACACCTCCATGGGAGCACAAGCTGCTCGGGCGCCGTCGTCGATTCGCGTCGCGCCGCGATGCGGCCTGCTCGCCTGTTTCCGCGGCGGTCGTGCCGCCTGATACGAACAGCGGGTTACTCGTCATCGGTGACGACGGCGTGCACGGCCCCGTCGGTCAGCCGGATCCGCAGGTGCGTCCCGGCGGTGACCTGTTCCGTCGAGTGCAGGACAGACGGGCCGGCGTCCTCGACGCGTTGCACGATCGCGTAACCGCGAGCAAGCGTGGCTGCCGGTCCCAGCGCCGTCAAGCGTGATCTCGTCGCCGCGAGCTCGTGCTGCTCGCCGGTCAGCACCGCCAGCACCGCCCTCCTGGAGCGCTGCCTGAGCGCGTCGACCTGCTCCTGCCTGCGTTGCAGCGGAGCGTGCGGATCGGCGATCGAAGGCCTCGTGCGCAGCGAGTCCAGCACTCGTTGTTCCCGGTCCACCCAGCCGCGCAGCGCCCTCCTGGCCCGCTCCCTGAGCTGGGCGACCTGCTGGCTCTGCTCGGCGACGTCCGGCACGACCCGCTTGCCCGCGCCCGTCGGTGTGGAGCTGCGCACATCTGCGACGTGATCCAGCAGCGGGGAGTCCGGCTCGTGGCCCACAGCGCTCACGACCGGGGTGGTGCAGGCCGCCACCGCGCGGCACAGCGTCTCGTCCGAGAAGGGCAGCAGGTCCTCCACGCTGCCCCCGCCGCGGGCGATCACGATCACGTCCACGTTCGGGTCCGCGTCCAGCTCGGAGAGGACCTCCAGGATCTGCGGGACCGCCGTCGACCCCTGCACGACCACGTTGCGCACCTCGAAGCGCACCGCGGGCCACCGCAGCCGCGCGTTGCTCAGCACGTCGTGCTCGGCTGCCGAGTCCCTGCCGGTGATCAGACCGACCCGGTTCGGCAGGAACGGAAGTGGGCGCTTCCGCTCCGCGTCGAACAGCCCCTCGCCCTTGAGCAACTTGCGGAGCCGCTCTATCCGGGCCAGCAGCTCGCCCACCCCGACCGCTCTGATCTCGTCCACTCGCAGGCTCAGCGTGCCGCGGGCGACGTAGAAGGACGGCTTGCCGTGCACCACGACCCGGCTCCCGTCGGTCAGCGGGGGGTCCATCCCCCGCAGGAGCTTCGCCGGACAGGTCAGGGTCAACGAGACGTCCGCCGAAGGGTCCCGCAGCGTGATGAAGGCGGTGGAGGCGCCGGATCGGGCGGAGACCTGCGTGACCTGCCCCTCGACCCAGATGCTGCCGAGCCGGTTGATCCAGTCCGCGATCTTGCGGGCCACCGTGCGGACCGGCCAGGGCTCCTCGGCGGTTGTGGGGGAATTCAGCTGACTCACTCCTCGGATCGAGGTTTTTCGCTCGGATTGTCGTGGGCGGTGACGTGGCGGAATCTCTCGCGGGCTCTCGCTGCGGGGGCCCGACATCGGGTAGCTACCTGCACGACGTCCCCGGCCGTCCTCGCGAGAGCACCACGAGAGAACCCGCGCCGGTGCGAGTTGCTGGGGTGGCGCGTTTCGGCGCAGGCAGCGCCGAAGAGAGATCCGAGCCGACCAACAACTCGATCGGGGGCATCAGTGAGGTTTTCGGGGGCTACGTGCGCGGTGAGAACCCGGTGCGAAGTCCTGCCCGGGCGGGCGTGGTGCCGATCGCGCGAAACGACGCGTCGGGCGAGCGCGCGAGCCGGGGCCGGCACCGCCGACGGCGCAGCGGGTCCTCCGGCGCGGCCCGCGCCGGGCACGCGCCGTGGTCGAGCGGGGTCGCCGGGGCGGGGCGTTACTCGTCCGCGGCGTCCGAACCCCCCAGGTTGTTGATCCGGTTGGACAGCATCTGGAGGAAGTCGGGGCGCCGCGAGTGCGCGCGCTCGTACCGCAGCAGCCGGTGCAGCTCGGACAGGCTCAGGCGACGTAACTTGCCGCGCAGCTGCGGCAGCGTCATCTCCTCGTAGTCGGGCAGCAGGTCCGAGACGTCGTCCTCGCCGGTGGGTGCGGTCCTCCCGCCCCCGGTCGCCGGGCCCGCCTCCGCCGCGTCGACCGTCTCGCCCGCGGGGTGTTCGGAGGAGGCGGCAGGGGGCTGCGCCCGCTCGGTCCGCTCGTCCTCGTCGAACCTGGCCCACTCCGGCTGCTGCTCGGGCTGTCGGAGCTCGGCCAGCAGGTCGTCGCCCTTGATGGCGAGTTCGGTGACCTGCTGCTGCACGCGCATGGTCAGTTGCAGCGCCTGGCTGGTGACCGTGACCGGAAGGCCGATCAGACAGTCCGGCAGACGACGGGTCTGTTCGACGGCCGTGCTGGCCAGTCCGGCAGCCACCCGGATCGGCAGGGGAAACGATCGCATACCTTCAAGCTTGCCCCACGTACGGACCCGGCGTCATCTCCTCCGAAGGAGAGGACTCACGGTGATGTCCCTCGCCGGGGTGAAGCTCCTTGCTGACCGGTGCTGTCGAGGTCCGTACCCTGTGCGGTATGAGCACCTCGCCGCAGGCTTCCGAGCACACCGAGACCGTCACCGAATCCCCGTCGACGAACAAGCGGGTTCTGCTGGCCAAGCCCCGTGGGTACTGTGCCGGTGTCGATCGTGCGGTGGACACCGTGGAGCGAGTGCTGGACAAGTACGGCCCTCCGGTGTACGTCCGCAAGGAGATCGTGCACAACCAGCACGTGGTGCACAACCTCCGCGAGCGCGGTGTGGTCTTCGTCGAGGACACCGAGGAGGTTCCCGAGGGCTCGCTGCTGGTGTTCTCGGCCCACGGGGTCTCACCGGCCGTCCGCGAGTCCGCGGAGCGGCGCAACCTCCGCACCATCGACGCCACCTGCCCGCTGGTGACGAAGGTGCACAAGGAGGTGAACCGGTTCGCCAGGAAGGACTACGACATCCTGCTGATCGGTCACGAGGGCCACGAGGAAGTGGAAGGCACCTCGGGTGAATCCCCCGACCGGGTTCAGCTCGTGGACAAGCCGGAGGACGTGGACCAGGTCGAGGTGCGTGATCCGTCCAAGGTGGTCTGGCTCTCCCAGACCACGCTCAGCGTGGACGAGACCATGGAACGGGTCGAGCAGCTCCAGGAGCGCTTCCCCGACATGCAGGCCCCGCCGAGCGACGACATCTGCTACGCGACCTCGAACCGCCAGGTGGCGGTCAAGGCGATGGCCGCTGAGTGCGATCTCGTGCTGGTGGTCGGCTCGCAGAACTCCTCGAACTCCAAGCGGCTGGTCGAGGTCGCCCTCCAGTCCGGTGCCAGCGCCGCTTACCTGATCGACTACGCCAGCGACGTCGACGACTCGTGGCTGGAGGGGGTGGAGACCGTCGGCGTGACCAGCGGTGCCTCCGTGCCCGACGTGCTGGTCTTCCAGGTGCTGGACTACCTGCAGGAACGTGGCTGGGGGGACGTCGAGGAGGTCACCACGGCCAACGAGAAGGTTTCCTTCGCCTTGCCGCGGGAACTGCGCAAGGACCTCGACGAGAACCCGAACAACCCCCAGGGAGTGCGTTGATCGGGCTCGCAGCCCGAGCTTCGTAGCACCCGGCTTCCGCGGGTGGCCTTCCGGTCGGAGTGGCTCGCCCACGGCGGTCCGGGGGCACCCGCGGCGAACCGAACGGGCAAGATCCGGCGGGGAAGACCCGGTCAGCCCTCGTCGCGCCGTGGCCGCCGGGGACGGCCCGGGGGTTCGGCACGGCCGCCGCGCTGAGGCGGTTTCGCCGCGCCGCCTCCACCGTCCCGGGAGGGCTGGCCAGGGGCGGCCCTGCCCGGAGGTGCCGAGCGCTTCTCCCGCCCGGGCGGGGGCTTGCCCTCGCCACCACGCGCGGGGTTCGGGGGAGGGGCGTTCTTGCCCGCGCCCGGTTGTTGCTGGGGGCGTTCCCCCCGCCTGCCGCCCTCGCCGGAGGCGCCGGACCGGTTGCGCTCCCCTTCGGCGGGGCGTTGCCCCTGCCGCGCACCGCGGCCGGGGCGGGCGCTCCTGCGCTGGTCACCGGCCCCCTCGCGGGAGGCGTCCCCAGCGGGTTCCCGCCCGCTCCGGGAGCTCTGCTTGTTCGCCGAGCCGCTGCGCTTCTCGGTGGGCTCGCCCTGTTTCCCCCGCTCGCGTCGCTGGGAGGGGGCCCCGGTCTTCCGCGTGGTCCGCTCCGCGTCCACCTCGTCGCGCTGGTCCTCGTCCGGCCGCGGGCTCCTGCGGCCCCTGGTCTTCGGAGCGCCCGCCGATTCGCTCCGCGCGGACTGCGACTTGCTCGTCCTCGAGGCGGTCCCGTCCTTGTTGGAGCGCTCGAGCACGTGAATGCGCAGCAGGCCCGCGAGAAGAACCAGCACGGTGGCCGTCGCCATGGCCGGGAAGCTGTTGATCAGCGGCGTCACCACGGACAGCATCACGTTGCGTCCGCTGTCGCCCGAGTTGAAGCCGGTGCCCGTGACCAGCACGAGCGTGGGGATGGTGACCGCGATGACCAGGGGCGGCTGCACCATCGGGCCGAAGAGGCTGCCGCGACGTACCAGAGCGACCGCGAGCAGACTGCTCACGATGTAGCCCGCGACGAACACGAAGCCCGGTTTCGACTGGACCAAGAGGTCGATCACGATGCACACGCTCGTCAGCACCAGGGGCAGCAGGCACGCCGCCCACCACGAGATGCTGCGCGTGTTGCCGAAGGCGGACCGTTCCGCCCACTGGTTCGAGGGTCCCTCGGCGGTGTGGATCTTGCGCTCGGATGTCGCGGTCACAGGTGTCACCGTAACTGTCGTTCGCGGGGGCAACGACACGTCCACAGTCGAGAGCCCCGTGCGGAGGCGGTGACGCGCGGCAGGAGCGGAGGGCACGTCCCCTTCGTGACCTCTTCGTTATTACTCGCGAGCCAACGGGGCGGGGGTGGCGACCCGGCGCGAGTTGTGACACTTGACACCGCGCGAAGACGGTCGGATCTCCCCGCAGGTGCGCCGTGATCTTGCTGGGAATCCTTCTCACGAGGAACCGGTTCGGCCCGCTCGGAGTTCGGAATTACCCCTGAACGGACGACGTGGTCTTCGGTGCAAAACCGACGATCTCCGTATGACAATTCCTCCGGAAACGAGCCGGTTCTCGACGGTGCACCGCGTCGACGGCCGGGCAAGTCCGGTCCGGGGAGGGGAACAGATGCCAACGGGACCAGTCGCGGTCACGCGTTCGGGGGCGGGCCGTCGTCGCTCCTCCCGACGCGCACCGGGAGTGCTGGCACTCGTCGTGGCCACCGTGGCCGCGACCGTGGCGGCCACGGTCCCCGAAGTCGGTACCCGCCCGGCGCGTGCCGAGCCGGGAACGACGAGCCGCTCCCAGCCTCCCGGGAGCGAGAAGGGCTCCGGGAGCGAGGAGCACTCCGGGGGCAAGGGACCTGTCGGCTGGCGGACCTACCGCGAGCTGGACCGGCTCGGCGCGATCAGGCAGTCGCAGCACAGCGGACAGTACTCCAGCTTCTCCAGGAGCGGCAGCAACGACGACGGCTTCGAGGGGAGCTACTCCTGCCTGCGCACCGACGAGCAGGGGTGCGTCATCGCGGAACGGGCCGGGGCGGGTGAGATCACCTCGATGTGGTTCACCAGACAACCGTGGGGGGACGTGACCGCGACGGGAAACATCCGCATCGAGCTGGACGGCCGCACCGTGCTCGACGCCCCGCTCACGGACGTGGTCAACGGTGAGCTGGGAGCTCCCTTCGTGTGGCCGCTCGTGGGCAACGCCGCGGACACCGCCGGTGGTGCGGTGATCAAGGTCCCCATGCCCTACCGGGAGTCCATGCGCGTGACGGTGGACAACAATCCGCACTTCTACCACGTGGGGTACCGCTCGTTCGCCGACGCGCGCGGGGTCGACACGTTCGACCCTGCGGATCCGGCGCGCGACGTGATCCGCAAGCTCCGCCGGTTCGGCGTGGCCGACCCCAAACCCGAGTCCGGGACGCTGGAGAGCAGGAGGAGCGATTTCTCGCTCGCCCCGGGCGAGACCGTGCGGCTGGATCCGTTCCACGGCCCGGGCAGGATCGACGAGCTGCGGTTGCGGCTCCCGCGGGTCGTGCCAGCACCGCGGGTGGTGGATGACGGACGAGCCTTCGGCTCCGACGGCGGCAGCTCCTTCACGGCGCGGGTGGACCCCGACAACGAGGGAGTGCGGGTGACGCGGCGCTACGACGCCAACGTCGGTGCGCAGGTCGCTCGGCTCCGGGTGAACGGCTCCCCGGCGGGAACCTGGCGCAGCGGACCGGCGCGCCCCGGGAAGTGGGGGACGCAGCGCATCGAGGTGGACGAGGAGCTGACCGCGGGCGAGGAGAAGATCAGGATCTCCAACGAGTTCCGCTCGGCCGCGGTGGACATCAACGAGTTCCGCTACGAGGTGCACAGCAAGGTCGACGGCGAGTGGGTGCGCACGGACGTGCTGGACCTGGGGCCCGGGCACCCGGGGGAGGAACGGGCGCACGACTACCGCATCGACCACGAGGTGGCCCAGCGCGACAGTCTCCACGCGCGGTTGCCCGGCTCGGACGAGCGGGTCGCGGAGTCGGACTCGATCCTGAGGAACACGCGGTTGCGCATCAGCTTCGACGGGCGGACCACTGTGGACGCGCCGATCGGCGAGTTCTTTGGCTCCGGACTGGGCGAGTACGACGTCCGGAGGCTGATGAGCTCGATCGACGCGGGAAAGGGGTGGTACACCTCCTGGTGGCCGATGCCGTTCCGCCACGACGCGACGGTCGAGCTGGTCAACGAGGGGCCGGTGCCCATCGACGAGGGCACGCTCCGGGTCACCACCAGCCCGGACGGGAGCGACCCCGGCAGGAGATCCGGGTACTTCCACGCCACGCACCACGAGGGCCACACCGAACCGGGCTCGGACTGGCAGTTCCTCTCCGCGCGGGGGAGCGGCACCTTCTACGGGGTCACGCACACCATGCGCGGCAGGATCCCGCGGGCGGGTGCCGAATCCGACGGGCAGCCCCGCTCCCTGGCCACCCCGCGTGCCAATCAGCGCAACTACTTGGAGGGTGACGAGCGCTTCTACGTCGACGGTTCGTCCAGCCCGGCCTGGCACGGGACGGGCACGGAGGACTTCTACGAATCGGGCTGGTACTTCCGCGGCGGAGCCACTTTCAACATGCCGCTGGCCGGGAGCCCCGCTCACGAGCACTCCGGGGACGGTTGCCGCTACGACTGCACGGGAGCCTATCGGCTGCTGTTGTCCGACGCCGTTCCGTTCACCGAGGAACTGGTGGCGGGGATGGAGCACGGCCCGGCCAACAACGAGCCCGGGGTCTACAGCTCGACGGCCTACTGGTACGGAGGTCTCGCCCCGCGGAGCGAGCGCACCGACGTCGTCGAACTCGGCGACCGCGCGAGCAGGATCGCGCACCACTACCGGGCCACCGGCGAGACGACCGAACAGCTGACCGCCACCTTCGAGGGCGGGAGGAACCCGGGGCCGCACACCCGTTCCACCACGTCGACCACGGGCGAGATCGGTTTCCGCCTGCGCATCGATCCGAACAATTCCGGAGTGCGGCTGCGCAGGATGAGCGACCAGTTCCACGGTGGCCAGCGGGCCGTGGTTCGCGTGGACGGGCGTCCGGCCGGTACGTGGGCGCAGCCCCTCGGAAACGAGAGCCACCGGTGGCTGGAGGACGGCTTCGACGTCCCGCCCGAGCTGACCAGGGGCAAGAGCTCGATCCGGATCGAACTCAACCCGGTGGAGGACGCCCCGCCGTGGTCGGCCGTGCGGTACTCCGCCTTCTCCCGGCGGACTCCGGAGTGATGCCGCCGGTCTCCTTCGCGGTGGTTCCGCGCGGGGTGTCGTGGCTCCCCGTGAGGGGCTCGCGGGTTTTGGCCCGGATCCGGCGGAGCGAGGCGCGGCAGCGCGTTCAGCGCGGATCGCTGCTGGCCCGCGGAACCAGGTGCGCGGACAGCGTGGTGGTGCTCGGCTCGCCGCGCTCGTTCCCGATGCGGTTCAGCAGCAGTCGCGCGCCCACGGCGCCGATGTCGTAGGCGGGCTGGGCCACCACGGAGAGCGGTGGATCGAGCAGTCGTGCCCAGGGCGCGTCGTCGAAGGCCACCAGTCCCACGTCGCTTCCGGCCCGCACCCCCAGTTCACGCAGGGTTTCCAGCACCCCGAGCGCCATGGCGTTGTTGGCCACGAGCAGCGCGTCGGGCGGCCGGGTGGACTCCAGCAGCGAACGCGCGGCACGTCCGGCCCCCGCGGCCTTGAACTCGCTGCGGCGCACGAGCGAGGAGCAGTCGGGCATCCCGGCCGCGCGCAGCCCGGCGCGGTATCCCGCGAGTCGCTCGTCCGCGGTGGGAACCCCAGCGGGGCCGGTTATGCACCCGAGGCGCCGGTAGCCCTGTGCGGCCAGGTGTTCCGTGGCCTCCCGCGCCGCGGAACCGGTGTCCACCAGGACAGTGTCCCCGGGCGCGTCGGGAAGTGGGCGATCCAGCGCCACGAAGGGGGTCGCGGTGTCGCTGAGCAGCTCTCCGCCCGAGGTGTGTCCGGTCGGGGAGAGCAGTATCCCCGCCACCCGCTCCTCCAGCGCCACGGAGACGTAGGAGCGCTCCTTGTCCGCGTCGTCGTCGGAGTTGCACAGCACCACCGAGTACCCGGCCGCGTGCGCCACGTCCTCCACTCCCCGGGAGATGGCGGTGAAGAACGGGTTCTCCACATCGGATATGACCAGGGCCAGCACGGGGGTCTCCTGTCTTCGCAGGTTTCGCGCAGGCCCGTTCGGCCGGTAGTCGAGTTCCGCCACCGCGGCGAGCACCCGTGCGGCCAGTTCGGAGTCCACTGTGTCCTTGCCGTTCAGGGTCCTGGACACGGTGGCCGTGGACACACCGGCCCGCTCGGCCACCTCGTTGATCGTCGCCACAGCCGTGCTCTCCTTCCCGCGAGCCGTGTTGACACCCCACTCCGACGAGAATAACTTTTGGGAAAACGATTACTCAGCGGTTTTTCCGCTCGGATCGTCGCGGTTGGTCGCCGATCCGGGCCTCGCGCGGGATCGGGAACGGCGCTTCCCGCAGGCGGGCGGAGGCCCGTGCGACGGCGGACCGTCCTCGCGGGGGCACCGCGGGGGAACCGGCGGCGGTGCGCGTTGCCCGGGTGGTCGTTTCGGCGCCGACGCCGGAGGAAGGTCCCGAGCGACGAACTCGACCGGAAGAGCTCCACCGGCGAACGGAGCGCAGGATGGCAGCGGTACTGCTCGGCATCGACATCGGCACGTCCGGTTCGAAGGGAGTGCTGACCACAACCGACGGAAAGGTCCTCGCCAGGGCCGAGCGCGCCCACCGGACGCGGTATCCCCGTCCGGGATGGGTTGAGCACGACCCGGAGGAGATCTGGTGGAACGACTTCCGCGAGCTGGTCACCGAGCTGCTGCCCGCCGCGGAGGGCCACGAGCCGGCCGCTCTGGGGGTGAGCGGCATCGGACCGGTGCTGCTTCCCGCCGACGAGCACGGCACCGCGCTGCGGCCCGCGATCCTGTACGGCGTCGACACCAGGGCCACGGCCGAGATATCCGAGCTGGAGGGCGAGCTGGGGGCGGAGGAGATTCTGCGCCACGGTGGTTCCGCGCTGAGCAGCCAAGCGGTGGGACCGAAGCTCCGCTGGCTGGTCAACAACGAACCCGAGGTGTACCGGCGCACCGCGAAGCTGCTGATGTGCTCCTCGTACCTGGTGCACCGGTTGACCGGGCGCTACGTGCTCGACCACCACTCCGCCAGCCAGTGCGATCCGCTCTACGACCTGCACGGCAGGCGCTGGTTCCCCGAGTGGTCGAGCAGGGTGGCTCCCGGGCTGGAACTGCCCGAGCTCGCCTGGCCGACCGAGGTGGTCGGGCGGGTCGGCGGTGCCGCCGCGGCCGAGACCGGCCTGCCGGAGGGGCTGCCCGTGACCACGGGGACCGTGGACGCGTGGGCCGAGGCCGCCAGCGTGGGGGTGCGGAACCCGGGCGACGTGATGCTGATGTACGGCACCACCATGTTCTTCGTGCAGGTGCTGCGCGAGCCGCTCGCGCACCCCGCGCTGTGGGCCACCTGCGGTGCCTACCCGGACACGTACACGCTGGCCGCGGGGATGGCCACCTCGGGCGCGGTGACCGACTGGTTGCGCGGGCTGTTCGGCTCGGAGTTCTCCGAACTGGTCGCTGCAGCCTCCGAGGTTCCGGCCGGAAGCAGGGGGTTGCTGCTGCTGCCCTACTTCGCGGGGGAGCGCACCCCGGTGTTCGACCCGGACGCCAGGGGGATGCTGTTCGGGCTGACCACTTCGCACGGACGCGCCGAGGTCTACCGCAGCGCTCTCGAGGGGATCGCCTACGGGGTGCGGCACAACCTGGAGGCCATGCGGGACTCCGGGGCGGAGGTGGAACGGCTGGTCGCCGTCGGCGGGGGGACCACGGGTGGACTGTGGACGCGCGTAGTTTCCGACGTCACCGGGATGCCCCAGTCGGTTCCGCGGGAGACGGTGGGCGCGTGCTACGGCGACGCGCTGCTCGCCGGGGTGGCCACCGGGGTGGCGGTCGATCCGGACGGGTGGAACCCGGTGGCGGAGACGGTGGAACCCGACGTCGCCAACGCGGAGCGCTACGACGCCTTCTACCGGCACTACAGGAGCCTGCACGAACGCACCGTCGACACCGCGCACTTCCTCGCCGGGCAGCAGCGCGCCGCTGAGTGAGCGGAACACCGCGCGCCGCCCGGCCGAACGTTTCGCGCGAAACCGTCGTTCTGGAACCGTTCCGGAAAGGACGTTTCGCGCGAAACCGTCACTTCGCGGTGCGCTCGACGACGGGTCACCCGCCCTCCCCGTCCACCGCGATGGACTCCGTCTCCCGCCCGACCCGACCGGTTTCGGTGGAGTCGGACAGCTCGGCCAGCGGTTGGACCGCGCCGCGGAAGTTCTCCAGCGCGTCCAGTTCCCTGCGTCGCGCGGACACGAACCGCTGCAGGTGCGTGCTCGACAGGTTCACCGCCTCCACGGCGGACCCGGCGGCGCGCTGGGCGCGCACCGCCTGGGCGCGGACCCGCTCCATGTCCTCGGAGATGGCCTGCTCCGTGGCCGCGAACATCGCGGCCGAGGCCAGCACGGCGAACCCGGTCGGCCCGCAGAGGAACACCCGTTTGTCCAGCAGCCACGTGAGCAGGTTCGGGTCGGCGTCCAGCGCGGCGACCACGGCCGAGTCCGAGGGGACGAACATGACGGTCCCGTAGATGGCGTCGGCCCAGCGCCGGTAGTCCTTGCCCGCCAGCTCGTTGGCCCGCGCCCTGATGTTCTTGGCGTGCACCCGCAGCGCTTCGTTGCGTTCCTCGGGGTCGTCGGTCTCCACGGCCTCGGCCCACACCGCCAGGCTGGCCTTCGCGTCCACCGGCACGCGCCGTCCCCCGCCCACGGTGAGCACCAGGTCCGGGCGGGCCGCGCCGCCGCCCGCTATGTCGGTCTGCTGGGTGAAGTGCACCCCTTCGCGCAGGCCGAGGGCGGTGGCGGTGCGCACCAGCGCCTGCTCGCCCAGCTCGCCGCGACCGTTGGTCGAGGCGAAGGTGACCTCGTAGCGGCGCAGCTCCGCCTGCTGCTTGGTGCTGCGGGACCGTTCCTCGTCCAGCATCCGCAGCGCTTCGTCCGCGCGGCGCGCGTTGTCGGTGTAGAGCCGCCACATCATCGTGAGAGCCCCCGCGAACAGCAGTATCAGCACCACGACCAGCACCCCGAGAAATCCCGATCCCACGGACGCTCCTCTCGTCTCCTCGCTCCGGCCTTCCCGCCGATCATCTTCGACGTACCGCCTCAGGTGTGCGGGTTCGAGTCCGACACGCGGGTGGAACGGGTGACCGGTCGCCCGGGGCGCCGTCGATCGCCGATAGCGTGCGGACCATGCGCCTGCTGCACACCTCCGACTGGCACATCGGTCGTAGCTTCCACGGGCACGACCTGCTGGACGACCAGTGGCGCGTGCTGTCCGAACTGGCCGAGCTGGTTCGTGCGGAACGCGTGGACGTCGTGCTGGTCTCCGGCGATCTCTACGACCGCTCGGTGCCCTCCGGGGAGGCGGTGCGGCTGTGCGTGGACGTCCTGGAGCGGATCCGCGACGCCGGGGCCAGGCTGGTGGTCACTCCGGGCAACCACGACTCCCCCCAGCGCGTCGGGGCGTTCGCGGAGTTCGCGGCGGCGGGAGGTCTGCACCTGCACACCAGGACGTCCCGGCTGCACGAGCCGACGGTGCTCGAGGACGAGCACGGCCCGGTCGCCTTCTACGGCATCCCGTACCTGGAGCCGGACCCGGCGCGGCAGGTGCTGCGCTCCACCTCGGCACCGGGGGCGGCGGAACAGGACATCGGCCGTGACCACCCCTCCGTGCTCGGGGAGGCCATGAACCGGGTCCGCGCGGAACTGGCGGGCAGGCCCGCGGCGAGGTCGGTGGTGCTCGCCCACGCGTTCGTCACCGGGGGAGAGGCCAGCGATTCCGAGCGCAACATCGCCGTCGGCGGTGTCGATCGCGTTCCCGCCGCGGTGTTCGACGGGGTCGACTACGCGGCCCTGGGGCATCTGCACGGTCCGCAGCGCGTCTCCGAGCTGGTGCGCTACTCGGGAAGCCCGCTGGCCTACTCGTTCTCCGAGGCCGGCCAGCGCAAGTCGGTCTGGTTGGTCGAGCTGGACGCGGAGGGGGTTTCCGAGGTGCGGCGGCACGAGCTGCCCGTCCCGCGCGAGCTGGCCACTGTGGAGGGAACGCTCGAGGGGCTGCTGAACGATCCGGACCACGAGGCGTTCACGGAATGCTACGTTTCCGCCACGGTCACCGACGAGACGCGACCGCAGGACGGCATGCGCAGGTTGCAGCAGCGCTTCCCCCACGCGGTGCACATGGACTGGCAGCCCGCCGGAGGGCGGGCCGGGGCGGCGCTGCGCTACTCGGAGGCGGTGCGCGGCCGGGACGAGCGGCAGATCGTGCGGGACTTCGTGGCCAACTGCCGCGGAGGTGATCCGTCCGAATCGGAGCGTGCTCTGCTGGACCGGGCACTGAGCGACGTGCGTGCCTCGGAGGTGCGGGAATGAGACTGCATCGGCTGGAGATGTCGGCCTTCGGGCCGTTCCGGGACCACCAGGTGGTGGATTTCGACGAGCTCAGCGATGACGGGCTGTTCCTGCTGCACGGCGACACCGGTGCGGGAAAGACCACCGTGCTGGACGCGATCGTGTTCGCCCTGTACGGAGAGGTCCCCGGGGCGCGCAACCAGGCCAAGGCGCTGCGCTGCGACACGGCCGAGCCGACGACCCCCACCCGGGTCTCGCTGGAGCTGAGCGTGCAGGGGCACCGGCTGCGGGTGGAACGCAACCCGGAGTACGAGCGCCCGAAGAAGTCCGGCCAGGGCTCCACGACCGAGAAGGCCAAGGCCACGCTGACCTGGTTGAACGAGCCACCCTCCGGCGAGGTGCGCGAAGGGATCACCCGGCCTGCCGAGGTGCGTCCCACGATCGAGCGGTTGCTCGGCATAGACGCCAAGCAGTTCTGCCACGTCGCGCTGCTGCCGCAGGGGGACTTCGCCCGCTTCCTGCGCGCCGACGCCAAGGAGCGGGGCGACCTGCTGGAGCGGTTGTTCGGGACGCGGCGGTTCTCCGCAGTGGAGAAGTGGTTCAGGGACACGCGTTACGAACGAGGCCGGGAACTGGAGCAGCGGCGCGGCGAGGCCGACCGGCTGCTGGCCCGGCTCGCCCAGGTGGTGGGGGCCGAACCCCCCGAGGAGGACCGGGCCACCTGGTTGGAGGGCGTCGAGAAGAGCTTCAGCCTGGAGAGCGAGCGCGCCCGGCAGGAACTCGACCGGCTGCGACGGCAGCGCGAGCAGGCCGACGACGCTCTGGCCAAGCAGCGGGAACTCGCCGACCGGGTTGAGCGGGTCCGCGCGGCGCGTTCGGAACTGGACGAGCTGGCTGCCGAGTCCGAGCGGCACGAGGCTGCCAGGGTCGAGCTGGAGGCCGCGCGGCGGGCCACCTCGGTGGTCGAAGTCGGCAGGACCGTCGACAGGGCCGCGGCAGCGCTGCGGGACGCGGAGGCGGAGCTGCGGGAGGCCGGGCAGGCCTGCTCCGATGTGGACACCGAATCCGCGGAGGCCCCGGAGCAGCTGCGGGCGCTGGCCGTGCGCTACCGGGAGCGGGCCGCCGTGCTGGAGAGCCTGGAGTCCGCGGCCGAGCAGCAGCGCGGGGATCGGGAACGGATCACCGAGCTGGACGAGCGGATCGCGGCCGACGAGGCCACCGACGCGGAGCTGGCCGAGCAGCTGGGGCAGCTGCCCGCGGCCGTCGAGCGGGCCCGCGCGGAGGTGAACGAGGCCGAGCAGGCCCCCGAGAGGCTCGAGGCGGTGCGCGGCAACCGGGAGGAGCTGGAGGCGGCGTTGCGGGCCGCCCGGGAACTTCCCGCGGCGGAGAACCGCAGCGTCGAGGCGCGGGACCGCGAGCGCCGGGCCGTGGACGACCACCAGGGCGCGCGTGCCGAGCTGCAGCGGATCCGGGAGCTCAGGCTGGCCGGGATGGCCGCCGAGCTGGCCGCGGAGCTGGAAGAGGGGACGGCCTGTCCGGTGTGCGGCGGCACGCGGCACCCCGAACCGGCCGAACCGCACGAGCGGACCGTCGGCGCCGAGGAGGAGCGACTGGCCCGCGAGCGGGAGACAGAGCTTCAGCGGTGGCGCGACGAGCAGCGCGGCCTGGCGGAGGAGGCCGAGCGGGAGTGCGCGCGGCTGCGCGAGCAGGTGGGCGAGCGCACCGAGCAGTGGTTGCGGTCCGAACTGGACAGGGCCACCTCCGAGCGGGATCGGTTGAGCGAGCTGGTCGCCCAGCGCGAGACCAGGGCGGCGCAGCTGGCCGAGCTGGAGACCAGCAGCGAGCGGCTCGGTGAGCGGCGTTCCGAACTGGCCGAGCGGATCGCCGCAGCCCGCTCCTCCCGCGACGCGCTCGCCGAGCAGGTGCGCGAGCGGGAGCAGCGGTTGAGCGAGTCCCGCGGCGAGTTCGACACGGTCACCGCCCGCAGGCAGCACCTGGTGGAACGGGCGGAGCGGGTGGACCGGCTCGCTGCAGCCAAGGGCGACCACGACCGGGCGCTGGCCCGGGAGTCCGAGCAGCGCGCGGAGCTCGCCCGCACCGCGGCGGACAACGGGTTCGAGACCCCTGAGCAGGCCCTGGACGCGCGGCGGGAGCAGCGGCGCGTCCAGGAGCTCGAGGAGTGGCTGGCCGAGGTGGACCGCAGGGAGGCCGCGGCCCGGGCGACGCTGCGGGAGCTGGCCGAGGTGTCCGCCGAGACCGAGGTGGACGTGGCGGCTGCGGCCGAGGCCGCCGACCGGGCCAGGGAGGCCGCCCAGCAGGCGGGCAACACGGTGGCCGACCTCGACCGGCGCGTCGACGAGATCACCGAGCTCGGGCGGCAGCTGCGCGATTCCTGGAAGGAGCTGGAACCGGTCGAGGCGGAGTTCGCCGAGCTGGACGCGCTGACCGACGTGATCAACGGTCAGGGGCAGAACGCGCGCAGGATGACCCTGCGGTCCTACGTGCTCGCCGCGCGGCTGGAGGAGGTCGCCGAGGCGGCCACCCAGCGGCTCGGGCACATGAGCGACGGGCGCTACTCCTTCGTGCACTCCGACGAGCAGGGTCCGCACGGCAAGCGGGGCGGGCTCGACCTGCGGGTGGTCGACGACTACTCGGGGCGCACTCGGTCGACCAAGACCCTGTCCGGGGGCGAGACCTTCCTGGCCTCGCTCGCGCTGGCGCTCGGGCTGGCCGACGTGGTCAGCGCGGAGGCGGGGGGAGCGATGTTGGACACCCTGTTCATCGACGAGGGGTTCGGAACCCTGGACGGGGATACACTCGACCTGGTGATGGACGCGTTGGACGAGTTGCGCGCCGGTGGACGGGTCGTCGGGCTGGTCTCCCACGTCGACGAGCTGCGGCAGCGGATCCCGGTGCGTCTGCGGGTGCGCAAGTCGCGCGGCGGTTCGTCCTTGGCGATCGAGTCGTGACCGCGCGCCTCCGCGGCGCGGTCACGCGCGGACGACCCCGCGGAGGGCGCGGGCGGAGTGGTTCCCGCAGAGCGGGCACTACGGCAACCCGAACGGAAAAGACCTCGACGAACGAGGCAAGCGAGGAGCGCGGCCCCTGGGGTCGGGAAAGGTCGACACATGTCCGAGCTGTCCAACATGCTGGAGGTTCACGATTCGGATGCTCGTCGCGAGCACATCGTGAACACGCTCGTCGACACGTTCTCGGAGCTGATGCGGGACAAGCCCGCCGCTTTCCGCACCAAGTTCCGCAAGATGGCCGCTTCCCCGTTCGCCTTCTACCGGGGCAGCGCCAGCCTGTTCTACTCCGACGTCGCCCGGCTCAGGGATCCGTGGGCCGATGAGCGCACCAGCAGGGTTTGGATCCAGGGGGATCTGCATGCCGAGAACTTCGGCACCTACATGGACAGCGAAGGCGTGCTGATCTTCGACGTCAACGACTTCGACGAGGCGTACCTGGGGCACTTCACCTGGGACCTGCAGCGCTTCGCCGCCAGCATCGCCCTGATCGGCTGGAGCAAGGCGCTGCCGGACGAGGACATCAAGAGGTTCGTCAAGGACGCCACGCGCTCCTACATCGACCAGGTGCGTCGTTTCGTCGAGGGCGGCAACGACGCCGCCTTCTCGCTGAACCTGCGCAACACCGACGGCGCGATCCACGAGGTGCTGCGCCACGCGCGGTTGTACAGCAGGGGTGGCCTGCTGGCTCGGGACACCGAGACCGAGGGCTTCGACCGCCGGTTCCGGGAGGGGCCCGGGGTGCGCAGGCTCGACGAGCAGGAGTACAAGCGCGTGCTCGAGGCCTACGAGCGCTACCTGGAGACGATCCCGCAGGACAAGCGGATGAGCGACATCGCCTACGGGGTCAAGGACGTGGTGGGGCGCAGCGGTTTCGGCATCGGCAGTGCAGGTCTGCCCGCCTACAGCCTGCTGCTCGAGGGCGAGAACGAGGCGCTGGAGAACGACCTGATCCTGTCCATGAAGCAGGCCAACGTGGCCGCTCCCGCCGCCGTGGTGCCCGACGAGCGGATCGCGAACTACTTCCTGCACCACGGTCAGCGCACCGCGCTGTCCCAGCGGGCGCTGCAGGCGCACTCCGACGCGCTGCTCGGCTACACCGAGATCGACGGGGTCGGCTACGTGGTCTCGGAGGTCTCGCCCTACGTCTCCGATCTGGACTGGAGCGAGCTGACCGAGCCGGAGGACATCCTGCCCGTGGTGGACTACCTGGGGCGGGCCGTGGCCAAGGTGCACTGCGTGTCCGACTCCGACTCCGACCAGACGCTGGTCCCGTTCCAGACCGAGGACGCGATCCTGAACGTGGTGGCAGGCCACGAGGAGGAGTTCGCGAACTGGATGTGCGACTTCGCGATGGAGTACGCCGACGTGGTTCGCGACGACTACCGGCTGTTCGTCGAGGCATTTCGGAATGGGGAGATCGGGGGAGTCAGGGCCACCCGCAACTGAGTTCGGCGGAACGTGCCCGGTCCCCTTGCCTGGCGGTGCGGGTGGCGCCGCCGGTGACTCGCAGCGTCCTTCGACGTTGTGTTCTTCTGCGCTGCGGCGCCGGGGAACCCCGGGAACTTTTGGACGTTTCGCGCGAAACGTTCTTTCTGGAGTGGTTCCAGAGTGACCGTTTCGCGCGGAACGTTGCCCGCGTGGAGCTCGGGACGACGAGTGGCCGGGACGGGTCAATTCCTCTCGTGCTCGAGCAGCTGGGCCTTGAGGTCGGTCCCCCAGCGGAACCCGCCGAGCGCGCCGTCGCCGCGCAGCACTCGGTGGCAGGGCACGAACAACGCCGCGGCGTTGTTGGCGCAGGCAGCCGCCGCGGCCCGCGCCGCCTCCGGGCTGCCCGCCAGCGCGGCGCACTCCCGGTAGGTGACGGGTGCCCCCGCCGGGAGCGTGCGCAGCGTCGCCCAGGCGCCCTCCCGGAAGGGGCCGGAGCTCTGCCGCACGGGGATCTCGTCGACGGCGTCCAGCTCACCCGCGTGGTATCGCTCGACCGCCTTGCTCACCGCGCCGAGGTCGAGCGCCTTCCGCGTCTCGGAGGGCCGCAGCGACGCGGCCATCAGGGGCAGCAGTTCGCCCACCTCGGGGGTCCAGCCGGAGGCGAGCACCGCCCCGTCCGCGTCGACGACGGCGGTGAACGGGCCGAGGTGGGTGTCGGTGGTGGAGTGCTGGGCGATCATTTTCGTCCTTCTTCCGCGTTCGCTTCTTCCGGTTTCGGGGGCTCTTCCGAGCCGGGGTGGGGGTGTGTCGCCCCGATCCGCCGCAGGTGCATCGCCGCGTAGGAGCGCCAGGGAGACCACCCGCGGGCGCGCCGGGTCAGCTCGGCCCGTTCCGGGGTGAGACCGAGTCGCGCCGCGCCGCGCAGCAGCACTGGTTCGTCGGGGGTGAGCGAGTCCGGCGAGCCGAGCACCCTGGCGGTGACGTGCTCGGCGGTGACCGGGTCGAGGCCGCCGAGCTCGCGCAGCTCGCCGCGCAGTTCGACGTCGTCCCTGCCCGCGTCGATTCGGAGCTCGTCGGCTGCGATCCGCTCCGCGAGCGCCCGGAGAGCAGTGCCGCCTCCGGGTTGGTGGCTCAGCACCGGCTCGGCGTGCTCGGCCACTTCTTCCGGACGGGGGAACAGCCTCGCCCGGGTGTTCTCCGCGATCCCGCGCACCGGCTCGCCCAGTGCTTCGACGAGCGCGGCCGTGCTGCTGGCGGCCGCTTCCGGCGGGAGTCCGCGGGACAGCACCGCGCGGAGCGCTGTCTCGGGGCCGTCGACGCTGCCGGGGAACCGGATTCCCGGTGCGCGGCGCACTGCTCCGGACAGGGCGGGGTCGGTGCCGAGCACCTCGTCGACGGCGACCGGGTCGCAGTCGAGGTCCAGCAGTCTGCGCAGCCGGGTGACCGCGCTGCCGAGGTCGCGCAGGTCGGTCAGCCGCAGCGTGGCGGCGATGTGCTCCCGCCGCGGGACCAGCTCGGCGCTTCCCGTCCCCCGGGGAAGCCGCAGTGTTCTGCCGTAGTGCGTGCTCGACCCCCACTCGACACCGGGCACGGCCTCGGCGAGCAGGAAGTTCAGCGTCCCCGCTGCGTCGAAGGGCGTTCGCAGCGGCAGCCGCAGGTGCAGCGTCCCCGCGGGGAGCCCGTCCGGGCCGGTGCGGCGGTTGGCCCGGTCGCGCAGCGTCGTGGGGGTGGTGGCGAAGACCTCGCGCACGGTCTCGTTGAACTGGCGCAGGCTCGCGAAACCGGCGGCGTGGGCCACCTCGATGAACTCGAGTCCGGTGGTCTCGATCAGCAGTCGTGCGGTGTGCGCCCGGTGGGCGCGGGCGAGTGCCAGCGGGCTCGCCCCGAGCTCGGCGGTGAGCACCCTGGTCAGGTGCCTGGTGGAGTAGCCGAGGCGAGCGGCCAGGCCGGAGACGCCTTCCCGGTCCACGGTCCCGTCGTCGACCAGGCGCATGGCCCGTCCCGCCAGGTCTGCTCGCAGGTCCCACTCGGGGGAGCCGGGGACGGCGTCGGGCAGGCAGCGCCTGCAGGAGCGGTAGCCGGCCTGCTGCGCGGCGGCCGCGGTCGGGAAGAACTCCACGTTGTCGGGCTTGGGAGTGCGTGCCGGGCAGGAGGGACGGCAGTAGATGCCGGTGCTGCGCACGCCGGTGACGAAGCAGCCGTCGAACCTGGTGTCGCGGGAGGCGACGGCTCGGTGGGCTCGCTCTTCGCTGACCAGCATGAACCCGATACTGCCACTCGCGGGCGGCGCAGCACCGGCGGAAATCGGACACGGCTGTGGTTGCTTTCGCGCTGAGGCGGCGGTTCCGGGACGTGCTGTTCCGGCGGGGAGGTGCTCGCCGGTTCCGGACCGACCACGAGCACGCTGCGTTCGCCGGTGGGGCGGCCTATCTTCGAGTCATGACTCGGGGACTGCGCGCGAGGCGAGTGGCAGGGGCCGTGCTGGCAGCTCTGGCGTTGCTGCTCGGGGCCGCCTGCGAGGACACCGGCGGTGGGGGCGGCGACCAGCAGGAGCAGGAACAGGAGCAGGACGGCGAGCAGCAGGACGGGAATCAGCAGGAGCAGGACGGCGAGCAGCAGCAGGAGCAGGAGAACGGCGGCTACTGAGCGCCCCTCCGGGCGGCGGGCAGCGCGCCGTCGCCCGACCGTCTGACCGAGATCGTGGAGGAGCTCCTAGACTTGGACAGCTGTGAGCCTCACTCTCGGAATCGTCGGGCTGCCCAACGTGGGCAAGTCCACCCTGTTCAACGCGCTGACCCGCAACGAAGCGGTCGCGGCCAACTACCCGTTCGCGACCATCGAACCCAACGTCGGTGTGGTCCCGCTGCCTGACCGGCGGCTGGACGACCTCGCCGAGATGTTCGAGTCCGCCCGCACCGTGCCGGCCACCGTCTCGTTCGTGGACATCGCGGGCATCGTGCAGGGAGCCTCGGAGGGGCAGGGATTGGGCAACCAGTTCCTGGCCAACATCAGGGAGGCCGACGCGATCTGCCAGGTCATTCGCGTGTTCGACGATTCGAACGTGGTTCACGTCGATGGGCAGGTGAATCCGTCCAGCGACATCGAGACGATCAACACCGAGCTGATCCTCGCCGACCTGCAGACCATCGAGAAGGCTCTGCCGCGCCTGGAGAAGGAGGCGCGCACCAAGAAGGAGCGCAAGCCCGCGCTGGACGCGGTCCAGGAGGCCAAGGAGGTCCTGGATTCGGGCCGCACCCTGTTCTCGGCGGGCAAGGGCGGCGAGGTCGCCGAGCTGGCCGAGCTCAACCTGCTGACCACCAAGCCCTTCCTCTACGTGTTCAACTGCGACGAGGGAGTGCTGGCCGACGAGTCCAAGCTCGCCGAGCTGCGCGAGATGGTCGCGCCGGGCGACGCCGTCTTCCTGGACGCCAAGGTGGAGTCGGAGCTGACCGAGCTCGACGAGGAGTCGGCCAGGGAGCTGCTCGAGTCGGTGGGCCAGGAGGAGCCCGGGCTCAACGCGCTGGCCAGGGCCGGTTTCCACACCCTCGGGTTGCAGACCTACCTCACGGCCGGGCCGAAGGAGGCCCGCGCCTGGACGATCCGCCAGGGCGACACCGCCCCGGAGGCGGCCGGTGCCATCCACAGCGACTTCCAGCGCGGCTTCATCAAGGCCGAGATCATCTCGTACGAGGACCTGATGGAGGCCGGCTCCATGAGCGCGGCCAAGTCCGCGGGCAAGGTCCGGCTGGAGGGCAAGGAGTACGTGATGCGCGACGGCGACGTGGTGGAGTTCCGCTTCAACGTCTGATCGTCGACGTTTTCGCTGCTCAGCGGGCTGGTTGTTGTCGTCGTTCGTCGTGCGTTCGTCAGCGGCTTCCGAACACGCCGGTGAGCACCTCGGCGGCAGCGTGCGCGTGCGGTCCGGTGCGGCCGTGGCCATGAGGACGGGCGCAGCTCGTGGCGTCGTAATGCCCGAGTGTCCGCTGTGCGGTCGCAGCTTCGCGGGGCCGAGGCGATCAACCCGCTGGCGCGGAAGTGGCGGGGCAGTGGAGCCGAGCACCTCCACACCCCGCCGCTGGTCCCACGCAGAATCCCCGAATAGCAGGACAGCTGTCTTCTTCGCGCATCGCCTCTCGGAAGGTAGGCTCGGATGCGCACCGCGGTTACCGACTTGAACGCCTCGTGCGGCTGACCGCGCTCCGGCTGATGACAGTGCACGACCTCGGGCATTTCTCGAGTGTTGCGGCCGGATTCGGCCCGCGCGCCGAGAGTGCGGTGCTTTTGGCGGACACGACCGGAAGAAGCATCGTCAGGGCCGTAAAGGGGAAGTGGTGCACCTCGGAGCTGGAGAAATCGTTGTCGTCGCTGCTGTGCTTGCTCTAGCGGTGGGTTCGTTCGTTGTTGCGCTCCACAGCGTGAAGAAGCTTGCAAGTCGCTCGGAGCTCGACAAAAAATCCTGCTTCGGTCCCCACCTGTAGAACTCATCCTGCGAGTGGCGCAATCGTTCTTGCTCCGCCTTCCGCTGCGCCGCCCTCTTGACCCCGCGGAACGATGTCAGGGGTTCGGCAGGGCGTCGAAAACGACCACAGAACGCCGAGAAGCCGAGAACGACGTTCGAGGTTCCGTCTCGCCCTTCGGGAGCGCTCCACCTTCCGCGAGGCCGCCCACCGGCCGAGGTGTGGCCGGTCGCGGTGGGCCAGGACGCGGTGTCCGGGCCCACCGCTTCGCCGGAACCGTGCGGATCGGCAGCGGAACGGACCGGGGCTCGTGCCGCCCGGTCCATGACCGGCTCGGTGGACTCAGTCGGCCGGGGTCGCCTCGAGGATGACGTGCTCCGAGCTGGTCCGCGTCATCTTCGTCCGGGTGAGTCCCGCCGCGGTGAACAGCGCGTCGTACTCGGCGAGCGTGCGTTCCTTGCCGGAGACGACCGCGAGCATGTTCATGTCCATCAGCGGCGCCAGCCCCGGCTCGCCGTGCTCACCGATGAGCAGTTCCACGACGGCCACCCGTCCGCCCTCGTTCAGGCCCGCGCGGCAGTTGCGCAGGATCTGCACGCAGGTCTCGTCCGGCCAGTCGTGCAGGATGAACTTCAGCAGGTGCAGGTCGGCCGCGGGCACGGACTCGAAGAAGTCCCCGGCAACCCCGGTGAACCGGTGGTCGAGCCCCTTCCGGGCCGCGGCCGTCTCGGCGTCCGGCACGACATGGGGAAGGTCGTACACGCTGCCGTGCAGCTGGTCGTCGGTGAGCATGAGCGCGTGCACCAGGCTGCCGCTGGCTCCGCCGACGTCCACGGCGGTCTTGGTTCCCGAGGTGTCGATGAGCTTGGCGGCTTCGTCGATGACCATCGCCGAGAGGTCGTCCATGGCGGTGGTGAACGCCGCGCCCTCCGCGGGGAACTGGGAGTAGTAGTCCCACAGCTCCGGCCCGTGGTACTCCGGTGCCTGCCGCCTGCCCGCGCGGACCGCCTCGGGGAAGTTGCCCCACGGTTCCCAGTGGCCGGGCGAGCCCTGCGCCACCGCCCAGCCCTTGAGCGATCCGTTCACATCGGGCAGCAGGGTGCGCAGCAGGTCGGTGGGGGCGAATTTCGCGTCGTCGGTGAACGCGACCAGGCCGAGCCCGACGCAGGTGCGCAGCAGGCGCCGCGTCGCGTCGACGTCGAGCTCCTTCGCCTCGGCGATCTGCTCCGCCGTCGCGGGGCCCTCGGAGAGGTGTTCCGCGATCGAGTAGGTCGCCACCGTGCGGACGACCTGGGTCACCCAGTGCCCGGTGATCATCGACATCATGCGGGAGTAGTGCTCGTCCGCGGGTAAACCGGCCGAGTCGGAGGCGTGTGTCATCGCACCCCTTTCCTTGTTGATCAAGTGGGAGCACGAGCCTAACCGACTCACGGGGCAGGACCAGAGAAGTTTTCGGATGTTTTTCGCGTCGTAAGCTCCGCGAGTCACGGTTCCGGGAGGGGTGAAGGTGAGTGGGAGCTGACGTGGTGCCGAGCTCCGGCCCGCTCCGGACCACGAGCGGCCGTCAGTCGAGATGCTCCCCGGCGCTCCGCCACGGTCGGGTGAGCAGGTCATCGGAGCGCTGGATCTGCTGGCCGAGGTCCTCGGCAGCGGGCTGATCAGCCTGAGCGGGGCGCGGTGTCCCGCCGCGCCCTTCAGTCCCTGCGGCGGCGCTCGTTGAGTTCGCGGAGCTGGCGTTTCACGTCGTCGAGCTCCCAGCGGTACTGGCCTCCCGGCGTCGTCAGCGCGGGGTCCAGTTGGCCCGTCTTGGCGTAGTGCGTGATCGACCGGTGGGAGATCCCGAGGGCTCGTGCCAGCTCCCCGCTGGTCAGCAGTCGATCGGACATACCTCGAAGGTAGTTCGCTCGATCGGTCGACGCTGCTCGCTTCGCTTGTTTTGCTGGTAAAGCAAGTATATCTTCTTTTGCTACATTTGCTAGTTTTGCCGATTGATGAGGAGGAGGATGAGCAGTGGAATTGGCCGGCCTGCGCACTTCTGAATGCCGGCGCCCGCGCCCTTCAGTCCCTGCGGCGGCGCTCGTTGAGTTCGCGGAGCTGGCGCTTCACGTCGTCGAGGTCCCAGCGGTAGTGCCCGCCCGGGGTCGTCAGCGCGGGGTTCAGCTGACCGGTGCGCGCGTAGTGCGTGATCGACTGGTGGGAGATCCCGAGAGCTTTCGCCAGCTCCCCGCTGGTCAGCAGTCGATCGGACATGCCCCGAAGATAGTTCGCTCGATCGGTCGACGCTTGTCGCTTTAGCGGTTTTGGCAGTTCGGTTAAGGTTAGTTTTTGGTGGTTTTAGCACTTTGAGCACTTTGATGAGGAGGTTCGATGGATTTCGAGAACCCGCACTTCTGGATGCCGGTGCCCGCGCCCGAGGGCAGACGCCACGCCTTCCGGGGCAGGCGGTGGGACGGCTCGCCCGCGCTGGAGAGCGCGTGCGGCTCGACGCTGCCGCTGGCAACCCCCAGCGAGATGGACTGGATCCAGTGCCCGACCTGCTGGTACTGCTGGAACGTCCTGCTGGAGCAGGCCCCCGAACCGGAGGACACCTGCGCGGGCTGCCCGCACGACTCCGGGCGGCGCGGTCCGGAGAGCATCAGGGCCGAGATCGAGCGCTCCGACACCCCGTGACCCCGGTGAGCCGAGCGACACCGCGCAGCCGTCGAGCGCAGTCACCCGGAGCGACCACCGGAGCGACCGACCGGAGCGGACACAGATCGTCGGGTCGGAACCCCCGGGTGGCGCTTAGCTTCGAAGTCGGGAAGGGAGGCCACCGTGCTCGAACACCTCAACGAGGCCATGGAACACATCGAGCGTCACCTCACCGAGGAGGTCGACGTTCGGGAGCCGGCCCGGATCGCGCGCACCTCGGAGCACCACTTCCGGAGGATGTTCTCCGCCCTGGCGGGGATCCCGCTGTCGGAGTACGTGCGCAGGCGCAGGATGACCCTTGCGGCGGGAGCGGTGCTCTCCGGCGAGCGGTCCCTGCTCGACATCGCCGTCGAGCACGGCTACGGGTCCAACGAGGCGTTCGCGCGGGCGTTCCGCTCCGTGCACGGCGTCGGGCCGTCCGAGGCGAGGCGTCACGGTGCCGCCCTTCGATCCCAACCGCGGATGACGTTCCACCTGACCGTCGAAGGGAGCACCCCGATGGAACACCGGATCGTGGAAAAGGACGCCTTCCGGCTGATCGGCCACCGCACCGAGGTCCCGATCGTCCACGAAGGGCACAACAGCGCCATGGCCGACTTCGTCTCGTCGATCGGGTCCGCGGAGCTGAAGCGCCTGGAAGCGCTCTCGGACCAGGAACCGCGCGGCATCGTCTCGGCCGTGGAGCCGCTGGACTCCTCCCGCTCGGAAGGCAGCAGCGTGGACTACCTGCACGGGGTGGTCTCCGGCTCCTCCGCCGCGGAGGACTTGGCCGAGCGACTCGTTCCCGCGGGCAAGTGGGCCGTGTTTCCCACCAGCGGCAAGGCCCCGGAAGCCGCGCAGTACCTCTGGCGGGACGTGTTCACCGAGTGGTTCCCGTCCAATCCCTACCGCAGCGTTGCCGGGCCGGAGATCCTGCGCACCGAGCTCTCCGCGGACGGAACCGAGATGAGCTGCGAGCTCTGGATACCGGTCGAGCACGAGAACGGGAACTGACCCGCACGAAGCGGGTCCGTTCCCGGTGGGACGTGGGGGCGGGAAGCGTTCCGCCCCTTCGTCCGTTCCACCGATGCGCGCGCAGAGATGCCTCCGATCGGGGTAAAACGAGTCCTGCGGTGCTCGTTTCCGCACGCGGAATCCTGGTTCCGTGCTCGCCGGTCCAAGTAGGATGATCAAAAGCCCCTCCTGCGGGGCATCGTCATCCAGCACCACCAGTATGCGAGAAGAGGCGCCCGTCGGATGGACGCGGAGATAACGCTGCGGGTGGACGGACAGCGGCGGACGCTGACCGTGGACACCCGGACCACTTTGCTGGACGCGCTGCGCGAGAGGCTGGAGGTGATCTCGCCGAAGAAGGGCTGCGACCACGGCCAGTGCGGCGCGTGCACAGTGCTGCTCGACGGCCGCAGGGTCACCAGCTGCCTGACCTTCGCCGTCGCCAACGACGACAGCGAGGTCGTCACGGCCGAAGGGCTGGCCGAGGACGACCAACCGCACCCGGTGCAGCAGGCCTTCCTGGACAACGACGGCTTCCAGTGCGGCTACTGCACCCCGGGCCAGATCTGCTCGGCCGTCGGGATGCTCGACGAGGTCAAGGCGGGCTGGCCCAGCCACGTGACCGAGGACCTCGACGAACCGCCCGAACTGGACGACGAGGAGATCCGGGAAAGGATGAGCGGCAACCTCTGCCGCTGCGGTGCCTACGCCAACATCGTCTCAGCCATCCGAGAGGCCGCGGAGTGAAACCCTTCGACTACCAACGCGCCGACGACGCGGACAGCGCGATCGCGACCGTCAGCGCCGACCCAGAGGCAAGGTACATCGGCGGCGGGACCAACCTCGTCGACCACATGAAATTGGGGATCACCGAACCGGGGAAGCTGGTCGATGTCACCCGGCTGCCCTACGACTCCGTCGAGACGCTGCCCGACGGCGGGGTGCGCATCGGCGCCACGGTGCGCAACAGCGACCTCGCGGCCTCCCACGTGATCCGGCAGCGCTACCCGGTGCTGGCCCAGGCGCTGCTGGCAGGAGCCTCCGGGCAGCTGCGCAACCTCGCCACGACCGGCGGAAACCTGCTCCAGCGCACCCGCTGCTCCTACTTCCAGGACACGAGCACGCCGTGCAACAAGCGCGAGCCCGGAACCGGCTGCTCGGCCCTGGAGGGCTGGAACCGCTACCACGCGGTGCTCGGGGCCTCCGAGCACTGCGTGGCCACCAACCCCTCCGACATGGCCGTGGCCCTGGCCGCGCTCGACGCCACCGTGGTGGTCCAGGGGCAGCAGGGGCAGCGTCGCATCCCGGTGACCGAGCTGCACCGGCTCCCGGGCGACGAGCCGGAGCGCGACAGCGTGCTCGAGCACGGCGAGCTGATCACGGCCGTCGACCTGCCCGCCCCCGCGGAGAACTCCCGCTCCGCCTACCGCAAGGTCAGGGACCGCGCCTCCTACGCGTTCGCCCTGGTCTCGGTGGCCGCCGTCGTCGAGGTCTCGGCGGGCACGATCGACAACGCCGACATCGCCCTCGGCGGGTTGGCGCACAAACCGTGGCGGGCCACCGCGGCCGAGGAGGCGCTGCGCGGGGCCCCGGCGACCGAGGAGTCCTTCCGGAGCGCTGCCGAGGCCGAGCTGGCCGAGGCGCGGCCGCTGCGCGACAACGCGTTCAAGATTCCCATGACCCGCAACACCCTCAGCGCGGTGCTGCGCGAGCTCACCAGGCAGGAGGGAGCGTGACGGACGTGTCGAACCCCGGCAAGCTCGGAGAACCGCTGGAACGTCTCGACGGACCGGCCAAGGTCACGGGCACGGCCAGGTACGCCTTCGAACAGCCCGTGGACGACCCCCTCTACCTGCAGCCGCTGCAGGCCGACATCGCGCGAGGGAAGGTCGTCAGGATCGACACCGGAGCGGCCGAGGCCCTGAGCGGGGTGCGCGCCGTGCTGACCCACGAGAACGCGGAGTCGCTGAACTCCGGGGTCGACGTCGAGCTGGCCGTCCTGCAGTCCCCCGAGATCAGCTACCGGGGGCAGGTGATCGGTGCCGTGGTCGCCGACACCCAGGAGATCGCGGCGCACGCCGCGGGCCTCGTCGAGGTCACCTACGAGCGCCATCCGCACGACACCGTGTTCCGCTCCGCCGAGGAGATCGTCTACACCCCGGACAGCTCCAGCCCGATGATCGGCGAGAACCTCGATCAGGGCGATGTGGACGGGGCGCTGGCCGCTGCCGAGCACACGCTGGACGCCACGTACACCACCCCGGCGGAGTACAACAACCCGATGGAGCCGCACGCCACCGTCGCGGTGTGGCGGGACGCGGAACTGACCCTGCACGACTCGAACCAGGGCTCGCACACCGTGCGGGACGTGGTCGCCCCGACGCTGGGGCTGGACCCGCAGCGGGTGCACGTCTTCGCCCCCCACGTCGGCGGTGGTTTCGGGGCCAAGGGGATGCCCCACGCGCACGTGATGCTGGCCGCGCTGGCCGCGCGGAAGCTCGAGGGACGGCCGGTCAAGTGCGCGCTGTCCCGCAGGCAGATGTTCTCCCTCGTGGGCTACCGGCCGCCGACCAGGCAGCGGATCCGGCTGGGGGCGGACGCGGAGGGCAGGCTGACCGCCACCGAGCACTCGGCGCTCGAGCAGACCTCGCGGGTCAAGGAGTACGCGGAGCAGAGCGCCAGCGCGGCGCGGAACATGTACGCCTCGGCCAACCGCCGCATCACCAACGAGCTGGCCGCGCTGGACGTGCCGGTGCCCACGTGGATGCGCGCCCCCGGGGAGGCCGGGGGGATGTACGCGCTGGAGACGGCCATGGACGAGATGGCCCTGACCTGCGGGATGGACCCGATCGAGTTCCGCGTCCGCAACGAACCCGAACGAGCTCCGGAGTCGGGGCTGCCGTTCTCCAGCCGCAACCTGGTGTCCTGCCTGCGCCAGGGGGCCGAGATGTTCGGCTGGAACGACCGCGATCCCGAACCGGGCGTCCGGGAGGAGAACGGCTGGCTGTTCGGAACCGGTGTGGCCGCGGCCACCTTCCCGAGCTTCAGCATCCCCGGGTCGAAGGCGACCATCGGCTACGAGCCCGGCGGGTACTACCGGGTGGAGATCGGGGCAGCGGACCTGGGCACCGGTTCCCGCACGGCGCTGAGCCAGATCGCGGCCGAGGCGCTGGAAGTTCCCGTGGAGGCGGTGCGGCTGCACCTGGGCAGCACCGCGCAGCCGCGGGCGAGCATTGCCGGCGGTTCCTCGGGAACGGCCTCCTGGGGTTCGACGATCGTCCAGGCCGCGCGCGAGTTCCGCTCCGAGCACGGCGCGGAACCGGCGGAGGGGGCCGAGACCACGGCCGAGGCCGCGGCCAACCCGTCCGCCGGTGAGTACGCGATGAACGCCTACGGGGCGCAGTTCGCCGAGGTGGCGGTGAACGCCGACACCGGCGAGATCCGCGTGCCGCGCATGCTGGGCGTCTTCGCCGCGGGACGCATCGTCAACGCGCGCACCGCGCGTTCGCAGTTCCTCGGCGGGATGACCATGGGTCTGTCCATGGCGCTGCACGAGCACGGTGTTCTCGACGAGCGGTTCGGCCACGTCGTCAACCACGACTTCGCCGGGTACCACATAGCGGGCAACGCCGATGTGGGTTCGGTCGAGGTTAGCTGGCTCGACGAGCACGACCCGCACGTCAACCCCATGGGGATCAAGGGGATCGGCGAGGTCGGCATCGTCGGGGTGGCCGCGGCCATCGGCAACGCGGCTCGGCACGCCACCGGGATTCGGGTTCGTGAGCTCCCCCTCACCCCGGAGAAGTTCCTCGTTTAGATTCCGTGGCGGAGCTTCGCGCGGGGTGGTGGCAAGCGTCCGCGCCGCTCGATCGAGGCCGGGCCGACCGCGGGGACGGCGTTACCGGCGCCGTCCCCGCCGGGAGTCCTGCGGAACCGGCTTGCGCCCCCAGGTCCGGTGCCAGCGCCAGTTGATCCAGGCGTCCACCAGCAGCACGAGCAGCGCCAGCACGGCCATTCCGGCGCCCAGCGGTACTGATATCACCACCGCGAGGGCCACGCCCACGAGGAACAGCGGAATCACCAAGATCCAGCAGAACGGATCGATGCTGCCGAAGAACGAGGGGTTGAGGCGGGAACTCCCCTGGTCACGCGCCACCGGGATGCTCGCTTTCACTCGAGGCCTGGTCCGGGTGAATTATCGGTGCATCCGCGCGGAGCGCTGCGGGCGGGGCGGGGCGAAGAGTCACCGCTGCCCACGGGGTGGAGTCCCGGAGCCGGGGGATCGCGGCCGCAACGTGGCCCTGCTCGGCAGGCCGAGCCGCCACCTCCTCGGGCCGAAGCGCCACTCGTCCGGGCCGAAGCGCCAGCGCCGCGGAGTGAGTCGCCAGTGCTGCGCCTCCTGCGGTTTCTTCGGCACGCGGCGGTACGTCAGGAACCCGAGTGCGACGGCCGCGAGGAAGCAGGGCACGGAAACGCCGAGCGGGGGGTCGGTCAGGTTGAGCACCATCGCGGTGCTGGAGGGCGCGATGAACCCGACGGTGAGCAGGACCCGGTCCCGCGGGGACGTGGAGTTCCAGGGCGGAACGGATGAGCTGACACCGGGGCGTGCGTTGCTTCCGGCGCCGCCGGAGCGGTGTCCGTGCCCCGAGCTCTCCGAGGACGTGGAGGTCATCGTCGCCCCTGTCACGTGCTTGGTGGTCGTGTTCCGTCCCGGCCGCGAGTGCCGACGGGGGGCAGCCTGCTCCGCACAGCTTCGCGACGTAGGACTCGCCGTGGCATTGTTTCAGTTCCGCGAGGCTCCTGTCCGGAGGTTCCAGGGTTTTGGCCATCCGCGGTCGCGAGTCCACCGCACCGGGGTTCCAGCTCTCCGGCTTCCACAGGTCGGCCCGCACGAAGGACTTCGCGAAGTGGTGGAGATCTGCTCGGTCTCGACGACCGGGGCGAGTGCGGGGCGGTGTCCGCCGACCTCCATGCGCTCGAAGAACGGTGCGTCGGTCGCGATGCGCGCCCGTCCGTTGATCCGGGCTGTTCGGAGGGGAACCGCTTGCTCCGGATTCGAACAGTCCGCGACCCCCTGCCGGGTGGATCCGTCGACGGAAACGATACCCGGCAGCGGGGTGGGGCAGGTGGTCCTTTCGGGACAGTCCTTTCAGGGCAGCCATCGCGAGAGCACCACGAGAGGCCCCGCTGCGGTGCCGTCCACGTAGCTGTTGGACTGCGGCTTCGCGACTTTCCGGCGGTGTCCGCTGTGGCCGGAAGGCTTACCTCGCGGGGCGTGGTCCGGAAATCCGCCGTGCCGTTGTGCGGGGAGGCAGCGCGTGCGACTGCGGGAGCCGTTACGAGCCCGTACCGCTCGTGGTGACGAGCAGTGATCCGGGCGTGTGATCGTCGGGAAGTTCGAGCAGCTGGTCGATCACTCGGTAGACGGTTCCGCTGGAGCGCCACAGGACCGTGCTCGGCGCGTAGATGTTCTCCTCCGCGGAGGGCATCCTGGTGGCCGACACCTGGTCCTCGGACTCCAGCCGGACCACGTCGATGACGTTGTCGTGCCCGCGGAAGCCCACTATGGACTCCAGTTCCCCGTCGGAGTCCGTGGACTGGACGAACTGGAAGCCGCGTGCGATGAGCTGCAGCAGGCGGGTCTCGTACTCCGTTTCGGCGTCAGCTGATGAAGTCATCGAACTCACCGTCCTTGGCTCCGGCGACGAAGGCCGCGATCTCGGCGCGGGTGTAGATCAGGGCGGGACCCTCCGGATCACGCGAATTCCGCATCGCCACCTCGTTGCCGTCCAGCGCGGCGACCTCCACGCAGTTGCCGATCGCGCCGCTGTGCCTGCTCCTGCGCCACTGCGCTCCGGTGAGCCGGGTGGCCGAGGTGCTGGTGCGGGCCTGTCCGTTCATAGGGTCACTTCTCCTGTGCGTTTTGTGCATGTGCACGTGCACGGTGATTCTGCCAAGGGAGCTTTCCGGCTGGCAATGCATGTGCACGTGCAGCTGCAAGTACCACACGATCGTGGGAGATAGTGGCTCCTCGTTGTCCGGATGTTCACTTTTCGTGTTCCCCGTGGCGTCACCGCCTCACCGCGCGTCGCGCGGGCGGTGGCGGTCAACCGATGCACGCCCGCACCTTCTGCAGCAGTTGCCTGGACGCCTCCGGGGTCTCCGCGTCCACGGTCAAGCGGTCGAAAACCCTGCCGTACTTCTCGATCTCCTCCGGTTTGTCCAGGTGCAGCGCTCCGGCCAGGTGCTCCACGTAGACCAGGTTCGGCAGCTCCGGCTCGGCGAACCGCAGCATGCTGAAGGACCCCTCGGCCGCGTAACCGCTGAGCCGGTACGGAACGACCTGCAGGGTGATCGTGGAACGCTTGGTCATCTCGAGCAGGTGATCGAGCTGGGCGCGCATCACCCTCGTCCCGCCTATGGGGCGGTGCAGCACGGACTCGTCGATCACGGCCCAGAGCCGAGGGGCGTCGGGGCGGTTGAGCAGCTTCTGCCGCTGCATGCGCAGCGCGACCCTGCGCTGGACGTCCTCGTCGGCCAACTCCGGCCTGCCCCGGCTGGCTACCGCCCTGGCGTACTCCTCGACCTGTAACAGGCCGGGAACGAACTGGAGCTCGAAGGTCTGGATCCGCGCGGCGGACTCCTCCAGCCCCACGAAGTCCTGGAACCAGTCGGGCATCAGGTCGCTGTAGCGGTTCCACCAGCCGGGCTGGTTGGACTCGCGGGCCATCTCCAGGAACGGCTCCCGGTGCTGCTCGTCGATCCCGTAGCACTTCAACAGGTCGAGGACGTCGCGTTCCTTGACGCTGACCTTGGCCAGCTCGATGCGGCTTATCTTCGACTCGGAGCCGCGTATGGACTCGGCTGCCTCGGCCCTGGTGATCTCGGCCGCCTCCCGCAGGCGCCGCAGCTGCGTGCCGAGCACGATCCGCCTGGCGGTCGGCTTCGGGTGCTCTTCGGGTGGCTCGTGGTGGTCGCCGGGATCGACAGTGGTCATCGCCGCTCCTGTTTCCTCGGTGTGGGAACCGGTCCGCGGTGGACCAGGACCGTCGGGGGTGCTCGGATCGGAGACGTCCGAAAAGGCCCAACGGTTCCGCTGCTCCGCTCCGAATCGAGTCCTTCGTACGGTTTCGCGAGGTTACTTCACTGTGCTTGCATTTACCGCACGCGATGGTTCCTTTACGCCACGTGTCCTATTGTGGAGTACTCGCCGGCAGTCACGTGAGGTTGCGATGACCGAAGTCAACCCGTTAGTAGAGAGCGCCACCCCGGTCCACATCGACACGAGCAAGGCGAGTATCGCCAGGGTCTACGACGCCTTCCTCGGGGGCAAGGACAACTACGAAGTGGACAGAGGAGTCTTCGAGGACGTCAAGCGCGTCACCCCGGAGGCGGCGGACCTGGCCTGGGACAACCGCGAGTTCCTCATCCGGGTGACCCGCTTCGTCGCCAACCAGACCGGAGTGAGCCAGTTCCTCGACTGCGGGTCCGGACTGCCCACCGCGGAGAACACCCACCAGGTGGCCCAGCGCCTCAACCCCGCGGCCCGGGTGGTCTACGTGGACAACGACCCCGTGGTGCTTGCCCACGGACGTGCGCTGCTGGAGGAGAACGAGCAGACGCACTTCAGCGCGACCGACATCTTCGAGCCGCGTCAGGTGCTCGAGGACCCGGTGGTGAACAGGCACCTGGACTTCTCCGAGCCGATCGCGCTGTTCCAGATCGGAACGATGCACCACCACGTCGGCGACCGCGACCCCGGCGAGGTGATGCGGGAGTACGTGGAGGCGCTGCCCTCCGGATCGCTGGTGGCGCTGAGCCACTTCTACGACCCGGAGGACGACGGCTACTACAGCGGGCTCGCGAGGCGGATGGAGCAGAGCTTCACCAACAGCCCGATGGGCACCGGCCTGTTCCGCTCCCGGGGGCAGATCGAAACCATGTTCCCCGGGCTGGAGCTGATCGAACCGGGCCTGGTGCTGTGCTGCGACTGGTGGCCCGACGGGCCGCGGTTGCGGAAGCAGCCCGAGGTGTCCAACTGCATAGTCGGGGCGGTGGGACGCAAGCCCTGATGGGACGACGGAGGCACTGACTTCGCGCGGCTCGGGTGGTTGGTTACCCGGCACGTGAGTCGGGCGGACCCTTCGGCGCCGCGGGCACCGAAGGGTTCGTCGAGCAAACCGCCCCGGGAAGAATCAACCACCCGCGGTGAGGACGCGCGCCACTCGTTGAACGTCCCTCTCCTCCAGGTCGGCCCGCGCGGTCAGCCGCAGCCGGGACTCCCCGTCCGGGACGGACGGAGGCCGGAAGCACCCCACCCGCACCCCGCGCTCCAGGCAGGAGCGTGCCCAGGTGACGGCGGTGTCCGGTGACCCGGCGGGGATGCCCAGCACGGCGGCGCCGGGGGAGCCGGCGGGGACGCCGCGCTCGGTCAGCGCCGCGTGCAGCCCGTGGGCCACCTCCTGGACCCGTCGCGCGCGCCGCGGGTCCTCCCGCAGCAGGCGCACCCCGGCGAGCGCGGCCGCGGCGGCGGGCGGAGCCAGCCCCGTGTCGAACACGAAGGTGCGGGCGGCCTGCGCGATGTGGTCGACCACGCGGCGCGGTCCGAGCACCGCGCCGCCCTGCGCGCCCAGCGCCTTGGACAGGGTCGCGGTTGCCAGAACGTCCGGGGCGCCTCCGAGGCCGAAAGCGGTGAACGCCCCGGCACCCTCGCCGAGCACGCCGAGGCCGTGCGCGTCGTCGACGAGCAGCGCTGCCCCGTGCTCGCGGCAGGCGGCGAGCAGCTCGTCGAGGGGGGCGGTGTCCCCGTCCACGGAGAACACCGACTCGCTCAGCACCACGTGGGGAGGGCTGCTTCCTTCCAGCGCGTTGCGCACCGCGCCCGGATCGGCGTGGGGGACCACCTGCACCCGTGCCCTGGACAGCCTGCACCCGTCGATCAGCGAGGCGTGGTTGCCGCCGTCCGAGACGATCGTGGAGTCCGCTCCGGTCAGCGTCGTCACCAGCGCCAGGTTGGCGGTGTAGCCGGAGGAGAACACCAGGGCGGCCTCGGCGCCGTACAGCCAGGCCAGTTCGTCCTCCAGGGTCGTGTGCAGCTCGGTCGTTCCGGTGACGAGCCTGGAACCGGTGGAACCGGTGCCCCAGCGATGCGCTGCCGCCGCGGCTGCCTCCGCGACCGCGGGGTGCCGGGCGAAGCCCAGGTAGTCGTTGCTCGCCAGGTCCAGCACGTCCTCCGCGGAACCGCGCGGCTCGACGACTCTGCGCAGCCCGTTGTCCCGCCGGTGCCGCGCGTGCCGGTCGACCCAGTCGAAAACCGCCTCACCCGCGGAACTGCCGTTCGCGGAACCACTCGACTTCATGGGTCCATACTGTTCGGACTCGTTCGGTATCCGACAGTGTTCGCACCGAACAAGCAGCGCGGTCCGGTTTTGTCTGTGGCACGAATGGGAAGCGGCGCCCGGAACCGGGCAGGGTCGCCTGCGTGCTGTCGCTCGATGCTCCGCTGAGCGCGGAGGAACTGACCGAACTGGACCGAACCCGTGTCTGGCACCCCTACACCACGTCGCCCACCGCGAGTCCGCAGCTGCTGGTCGAGTCGGCCTCGGGGGTTCGGCTGCGCTTGGCCGCGCCGGTGCGCGGAGTGGAGGAACTCGTCGACGGGATGTCGTCCTGGTGGGCGGCCGTTCACGGTTACGCGCACCCCGAGCTGGACGCGGCCGCCCACGCGCAGGTGGACCGGATGAGCCACGTGATGTTCGGCGGGCTCACCAATGAGAGCGCGGTACGGCTGGCCGCGACGCTGACCGAGATAACCCCCGCGGGGCTGGACCACGTCTTCCTCGCCGACTCGGGGTCGGTGTCGGTGGAGGTCGCGCTCAAGATGTGCCTGCAGTACTGGCGCGGACTCGGGCGTCCGGACAAGCGGCGGCTGCTGACCTGGCGCGGCGGCTACCACGGTGACACCTGGCACCCGATGTCGGTGTGCGACCCGGAAGGCGGCATGCACCACCTCTGGAGCGGGCTGCTGAACGAGCAGGTCTTCGCCGAGGCGCCTCCGGAGGGGTTCGACGCGGAGGTGGATGAGGCCTACCTGGGGCGTTTCGAACGGCTGCTGCGCAGCCACGCGGAGGAGCTCGCCGCGATCGTGGTCGAACCGGTGGTGCAGGGCGCGGGCGGGATGCGCTTCCACGCGCCCGAGTACCTCCGCAGGCTGCGCGAGCTCGCCGACCGCTACGAGGTGCTGCTCGTCCACGACGAGATAGCCACCGGTTTCGGACGCACCGGCGAGCTGTTCGCCGCGGACCACGCGGGCGTGGCCCCGGACGTCATGTGCCTGGGCAAGGCGCTCACCGGCGGGTACCTGACGATGGCCGCGACCGTGTGCGGCCGGCGGGTCGCCGAGGGGATCGCGGGCGGGGAGGTGCCGGTGCTCGCGCACGGCCCGACGTTCATGGGCAACCCGCTGGCCGCGGCCGTGGCCAACGCCTCGCTGCGGGTGCTGTTCCGGGACGACTGGAGGACGAGGGTCCGCGGGATAGCGGCCGGGCTGGAGGCCGGGTTGGCACCCGCCCGGGAAATGGCCGGGGTGCGCGACGTCCGGGTGCTCGGCGCCGTCGGGGTGATCCAGCTCGACCACGAGGTGGACGTGGCAGCGGCGAGCGCGGCGGCGATCGAGCGAGGTGTCTGGCTGCGCCCCTTCCGGGACCTGATCTACACGATGCCGCCGTACGTGATCGACGCCGCGGACCTCGGCAGGGTGACGGACGCGGCCGTGGCCGCGGCGCGGGTGGGGTGAACGATGGCGCCGACTCCGCTGTTCGTCACGGGAACGGGAACCGACGTGGGAAAGACGGTGGTCACGGCGGCGGTGGCCGCGCTGGCCCGCGGGCCGGTGGCCGTGGTCAAACCGGCCCAGACCGGAACCCGGGGCGGGGGCGACTGCGCCGAGGTCCTGCGGCTGGCCGGTGGCGTGGACGTGCTCGAACTGGCGCGGTACCCGGATCCGCTCGCCCCCGCGACGGCAGCGCGCCTCGCCGGTGAACACCCCGTCACCCCGGAACTGATCGCCGGTGAGCTCGCCGAGCTGCCCGCCGGTTACGGCACGGTCCTGGTGGAGGGGGCGGGCGGGGTGCTGGTGCCCTACGACGACCGGGGCGGCACGCTGCTCGACGTGGCCGAGCTCCTGGGCGGGGCGGTGCTCGTGGTGTGCCCGCCAGGTCTCGGCACGCTGAACTCCACGGCGCTGACCGTCCGGGAGGTGCTGCGGCGCGGGCTGCGCTGTCCCGGCACCGTGTTCGGCAGCTGGCCCGCCGAGCCGGGCACGACCGAGAGGTGCAATCTCGTGGACCTGCCCCGGCTCACCGGGGTGCCGCTGCTGGGGGCGGTCGAGGAGAACGCCGCCGACCACGACCGGGAGGGCTTCGGTGAGCGGGCGCGTTGCTGGCTGGCCCCCGAGCTCGGCGGGACGTGGCGGGCACCGGACTGAGGGCCCGGTCGGGGAGCGCGGGGAGATCGCGGTGGCTCTCCGCCTTTCCGGCGAAATGCGGCAAAAGGGGTGCGTCGCCCAGTTCGGGGTTGGTACCGTTTTCCCGGTGAATGATCGCTCACGTTCCGTGCTGGTCATCGGTGCCGGTGTCCAGGGGTTGAGCACCGCGACGATCCTCGCCGAGGCGGGGCACCGGGTCCGCGTCAGAACCAGCGAGCACCCTTCCGAGACGACTTCGGCCGTGGCCGGAGCGGTGTGGGGCCCGACCTCGCTGTGGCCTGCCGACTGCGCCAGGCGCTGGGCGGAACGTACCTACGGCGTCTTCCTCGAACTCGCGACCGATCCGGCAACCGGGGTGCACTCGGCTCCGGGGACCGTGGCGGGCAGAACGGGGTTCCCCGAGAACCCGCCGGGTTCGCTGGGGCTGCTCGACGGGGTCCGGCCGTGCGGGGCGGGTGAGCTGCCGCCCGGGTTCGCGGTGGGACTGCGGGCCACCCTCCCGCTGGTGGACATGCCGCGTTACATGGAGTATCTGGGCAATCGGTTCCTGGACGCGGGCGGGGAGCTGGTGCTCAGCACGGTTCCGAGCCTGTCCGAAGCGGCAGCGGAGAGCTCGCTGGTGGTCAACTGCGCCGGTGTCGGGGCGCGCGAGCTGGTCGGAGATCCCGGGGTGCGCCCGGTGGCCGGACAGCACGTGGTCGTGGACAACCCCGGGCTCGAGGAGTTCTTCGTCGAGCTCAGCGAAGTCGGGGAGTGGACGAGCTACATGCCGCACGGCAAGCGGCTCGTGCTGGGCGGCACCGCCGTCGAGCACGACTGGGACCGGACCCCCGATCCGCAGGTCACGGAAGGGATCCTGCGGCGGTGCGGTGCCATCCAGCCCGTGCTGCACGACGTGCGGGTTCGCGAGGAGCTGGTGGGACTGCGCCCGCGCAGCGAGGCGGTGCGGCTGCACACCGAGCACTACCAGGGGGCCCGCATCGTGCACGACTACGGCCACGGGGGCAGCGGGGTCATGGTGTCCTGGGGGTGCGCGTACGAGGTGGTCGAACTCCTGCTGTCCGACCTCGACGACTGATGTGCTTCCGCGCGGTTCGGTCGGGCTGCGCAGGCTCGTAAGCGCTCGCGTTGGAGCGGACTTCCCTGGTCGGGAGTGCTGGTTGGATTCGCGGTGGTGCCGACCGGTGGGGTGGTGAGCGCCGATCCGGCTACCCCGGACAGGCTCTCGGGCCCGCGAGCGGGTCGAGTAGACTGCCCGCCGCCACGGGAGTCCAGTGCGCTGGGCTGAGAGGAGGGCACGGGGTCCTCGACCGTCCAACCTGAACCGGACAATGCCGGCGCAGGGAGGCGTGCGATCAGCTCGGTGTCGCACTGCTCGTGGTGTGTCTTCGGGAGGACCATTGAAACGACACACCGCACGCCGGATGCGTGCCGCGGTGGCCACCGCCGCCGTGCTGCTGGTCGCGGGTTGTTCGCTGATCGGAACCGGCGGAGGGTCGGAGGCCAAGACCGTCACGCTGGTGACCCACGACTCCTTCGCGATCAGCGACGACGCGCGGCGGCACTTCGAGCGCGAGTCCGGCTACGAACTGCGCGTCAACAAGATGGGCGACGCCGGAGCGCTGACCAACGAGCTCGTGCTCACCAAGGACGCCCCCGTCGGGGACGTGGCCTTCGGAGTGGACTCCACGTTCTACTCCCGCGCGCTCGACTCCGGCGCCTTCGCGCCCTACCGGCCGCAGGGGTCCGGCTCCATCCCGGTGGAGTACGCGACCGTCGACCCGAGGCTCACCCCCGTGGACGCGGGCGACGTGTGCGTCAACATCGACAAGACCTGGTTCGCCCAGCACGACGTTCCCGCGCCGGAGAACCTGGCCGACCTGGCGGAACCGCGCTACCGCGGACTGCTCGCCGTGCCCAACCCGGCCACCTCCTCGCCGGGCATGGCCTTCCTGCTGAACACGATCGACCGCTTCGGCAGGCAGGAGGGCTGGAAGAACTACTGGCGCCAACTGATGTCCAACGACGTCCGGATCTCCTCGGGCTGGCAGGAGGCCTACAACCAGGACTTCTCCGGTTCCGCCGGCAACGGGCAGCGCCCCGTCGTGCTCTCCTACGCCTCCTCCCCGGCGGCGGAGATCGGGGAGAACGGCGAGTCGCGCACCCGCGCCCTGCTGAACACCTGCTACCGCCAGGTCGAGTACGCCGGGGTGCTCACGGGGGCCGAGCACCCGCAGCGCGCCAGGGAGCTGATGGACTTCCTGCTGTCGTGGAAGTTCCAGTCCCAGGTCTCCGAGCAGATGTACGTCTATCCGACCGTGCTGGGAGTCGACCCCCCGCGGAGCTGGCGGGACGTGGCGCCACGGCCGTCCGAATCGGCCGAGATGAGCCCGGAGGTCGTGCGGAAGAACCGTGAGCAGTGGGTGAACCAGTGGCGTGAGCTGACGCGGAGCTGATCGTGTTCCGGACGCGGTGCTCCGGCCGCACCGGAGCAGTCACCCCCGGCGGGCCCGCCGGATCCGCGGGACACCGTCCGCTCCTGCTCGGCGGAGCCGTCGCAGTGCTGGGCTTCCTCGGCGTTTTCTTCGCCTGGCCCGTGCTGGCCATCCTGCACCGCGGGTTGCGCCCGGAAACGGTGCGTGTGCTGGCCGACCCGGGGACCTGGCGGATCGTGGCCTTCACCCTCGGGCAGGCCGCGGCCTCCACCGCGCTGGCCCTGGCGGCCGGGATGCCGCTGGCCTACCTGCTCGCCAGGGTGCGGATCCCGGGCAAGGTGCTGTTGCGCGCGGTTATCACGGTTCCGTTCGTGCTGCCCACCCTGGTGGTGGGCATGGCCTTCCGCGCGCTGCTCGGAACCACGGAACCGAGCGTGACGGCGATCGTGCTGGCCAACGCGTTCTTCAACGTCGCCGTGGTCGCCCGCACCGTCGGTGGGCTGTGGGCCCAGCTGGACCGGCGGGCCGAGGACGCGGCCCGCAGCCTCGGTGCGGGACCGCTGCGGACCTTCGGCACCGTCACTCTGCCCGCGCTGCGCCCGGCCCTGTGGTCGGCGACCGCGGTGGTCTTCCTGTTCTGCTCCACGAGCTTCGGGGTGGTGCTGGTGCTCGGCGCGGGCAGGTACCGGACCTTGGAGACGGAGATCTACCTGCGCACCGTTCGGATGCTGGATCTGTCCGGTGCGGCCGCGCTGTCGCTGCTGCAGTTCGCCGCGGTGGTGGCGGCCCTGATCGTGGCGGCCCTGGCCAGGAGGCGCCGCGAGTCCGCGGGAGGGGTGCGTGCCGCGGAGAGTTCGGCGCGAAAACCCCGCGGAGCCGAGTGGTCGGTCGTGGCGGCCGGTGGCGTGGTGCTGATCGCGCTGCTGGTGCCCGTCGGTGCGCTGCTGGTCCGCTCGGTGAGCGCGCGGAGCGGGTGGAGCCTCGCCGGTTACCGCGCCCTGTCCGGGACCGGGGACGGCGCGTTGGGCGTCACCGGGTGGCAGGCGGCGCTGAATTCGCTGCGCACGGCGACTGACGCCACCTGGATGGCCCTGTCCTTGGGCGGGATCGCCTGTCTGGTGCTGATCTCGCTGCGGAAGCGCTGGACCGCCGAGCTGATGGACACCGCGCTGATGCTCCCGCTCGGGGTATCGGCCGTGACCGTCGGGTTCGGCTACCTGATCACGCTGCAGCTGCTGCCCGGCGATCTGCGCACCTCACCGCTGCTGGTGCCGCTCGCGCAGGCCCTGGTGGTGACCCCGCTCGTCGTGCGCACGGTGCTGCCCGTCCTGCGCTCGGTGGACGAGCGGCTGCGGGAGGCCGCGGCGACTCTCGGGGCAGGCCCGTGGCGGGTCCGCCGGGAGGTGGACCTGCCGCTGACGGGCAGGGCGATCTGCACAGCAGCGGGCTTCGGGTTCGTCGTCGCGCTGGGGGAGTTCGGGGCCACCGGGTTCCTGGCGAGGCCGGAGGAACCAACGCTGCCCGTGGCCATCAGCGAGCTCATCAGCCGTCCCGGCGAGCTCAACACGCAGATGGCCTACGCGGCCTGCGCGCTGCTCATGCTCGTGACGGCGGGAGCGGTGCTGGTGATCGAAAGCCTCCGCACGGATTCGGTCGGGGAGTTCTGATGCGCACCTTCGAGGTCCACGACGCGGCGGTGCCCGAGGTGCGGCAGCGGGACGAGGGGCTGCGCCTGGAGGGCGTGACGGTCCGCTACGGGAGCACGACGGCGCTGTCCGGGATCGATCTCTCCGCGCCGAGCGGCGAGGTGCTGGCCGTGCTCGGGCCCTCCGGGGGCGGCAAGTCGACCCTGCTGCGCACCGTGGCCGGTTTGGAGGGCTCCTCGCGGGGATCGGTTCGCTTCGGCGGCCAGGACCTCTCCGGGGTGCCGGTGCACCGCCGTGGCTTCGGGATGGTCTTCCAGGACGGGCAGCTGTTCGGGCACCGCGACGTCGCGGGCAACGTCGAGTTCGGGCTGCGAATGCGCTCGGTCGGGAGGCGCGAGCGACGCCGGGAGGTGGCGCGGCTGCTGGAGCTGGTCGGGCTGGCCGGTTACCAGCGGCGTAAGGTGGGCGAGCTGTCCGGAGGGCAGGCGCAGCGCGTCGCGCTCGCCCGCGCGCTCGCGGCCCGGCCGCGGCTGCTGCTGCTCGACGAACCGCTGTCTGGGCTGGACCGGATGCTGCGCGAACGGCTCGCGGTCGACCTCGCCGAGCTGCTGTCCGACAGCGCCACCACCGCCGTGGTCGTGACCCACGACCTTGACGAGGCGTTCACCCTGGCGGACCGGGTGGCGGTGCTGTCCGAGGGGCGCGTGCTGCAGGAGGAACGGCCGCGCCGGTTGTGGACGCGGCCCGCCGACGAGGAAGTGGCCGGGTTCCTCGGGTGCACGACGTTCCTGCGCGGTCGGATCGAGGACGGGATCGCCTCCTGCCCGCTCGGGTCGGTTCCGTGCCCGGGGGAGCACGCGGGCGAGGTGCTGCTGGGCTTGCGCGCCACCGGGGTGCGCGCTCACCGGTCCGGGACGGAGCGGAACCGGGGAGCCCGCGGAGAGGTGGTGCGGCGCTCGCACCGCCACGATCACGTGCGGTTGACCGTGGCCGTTCCGGAGCTGGCCGGCGTGGACCGGTTGGAGGCGGTGGTGGCCGACACCGAAGTCCCCGAACCGGGTGAGGAGGTCGCGTTGGAGATCGATCCGGCAGGAACAGCCCTGCTCGGGCGTTAGGGAGGTCGGCGGTTCCGGTTGCGTGCGTGGTCGCTTGGCGGTGGGGCGCAATTTTGCCTATAGCTGGAAGGGCCGTCACGTCCCGCTGCCGGTGGGGGTGTCCTCGGTGGCAGCGGTGGGAGCGCTCGCCTCGAACTCGCTCAGCAGCGAGTGCGCGAGCCCGCCGTCCAGCGACTCGCGGATGATGTCGGCGTGCCCGGCGTGACGTGCGGTCTCCTCGATCAGGTGCAGCAGCACCCAGCGGGTGGAGAACGGTTCCAGGTCGGTGCGGCCGCGCATCTCGGGAGGCAGCGGCAGCGGAGCGTCGAGATCGGTGACCTCGGCCACGAGCCGCTCCGTCTCCGCGGGAACGGCCGCGTAGGCCTCCAGGTACCCGGACAGCGACTCGTGCGCGTCGACCCTGAACTCCTCCTCCAGGTCCGTCACGGGCCACAGCCCGGGCAGCTCGCGCTGGCCGATCTGGACGACGACCCAGCGCCGCTCGGTGCGCACGACGTGCTTGAGCAGGCTCGCCATGGTCAGCGCGCTGGCCGTGGTGCGTTGCCGGGCCTGCCGCTCGTCCAGCCCGTGGGCGGCGGCGCGCAGCGCGTCGCGCTGCTGTCCGAGAAAGGTCAGCAGACCCGCGCGGTCGTCGGTGATCCGTGGTGTCAGCAGCGGTGACATCGGTGAACTCCTCGCGGAAAGCGGCTGAGCGGTCCCGGTGCGGAATCGCGCACCCGATGCTGGCACCGACCCCCGACACCGACCCCCGACACCCACGGGGTGCTCCGCCGGTGCCGCGCGGAAACGCGGATCGGACGGTTCCCGCCGGGGCAGCGGTGTCAGGTGTCCTTGGTGGCCATCAGCGCCGTGGCCGTGGACATCCCGACGAGGATGTAGCAGCCTGCGCGCCACAGACCGGTCAGCAGGTCCGCGGAGCGGACCGGGTCGCTGAGCACGTCGCCGATGGAGTACCAGTCCGCGGTGAGGAACACGGGCTTCAACCACTCCAGCGCCGGGAGGGCCTCCAGCACGCCGAACACGATCAGCCCGCCGACAGCCACGGCCATGACCACCAGCGGGTGGTCCGTCACCGCGGAGACGGCCAGCGCCACCGCGCCCACGGCGGCCATCTGCACTGCGCACCACCCGGCGGCCATGGCGACCCTGCCGAGGGCGGGCCCGAGCGACAGGGTCGTGCCGGAGAGGGTGACGAAGCCGTCTCCGCCCACGACCACCAGACCGGTCACCGCGCCGCTGACCGCGATCAGCCCCACCGCCAGCACGACCACGGTCAGCACCCCGATCGCCTTCACCGCGACGAGCCGCACCCGTCCCACCGGGGCCAGCAGCAGTCCGCGCAGCGTGCCGTTGGCCGATTCGCCCGCCAGCGCGTCGGCGGCGACCATGGCCGTGACCAGCGGAAGCAGCAGGTTCTGCGTCATCATCAGGCTGAAGACGGGCAGCACCAGGCCGTTGCCCGCCATCGCCGAGAGCAGCCGGGGGCCGGAGCCCGCCGCGGGGGTGCCGGTCAGGGCGACGACCGTTCCGATGAGCACGGGCAGCGCGGTCAGCCCGAGCAGGGCGAGCAGATTGCGCGGCCTGCGCAGCACCCAGCTCAGCTCCGCGCGGATCACGCGTCCGAGCGGTGCGGACTCGCGTTGCCTCGTTCCGGACGGCAGCTCCACCCGCGAGGTCGTCCCGTTCAACTCTCCTCCTCGGTGAGCCGGGTGAAGATGTCCTCCAGAGCCGCGCGCTCCCTGCGGGCCTCGTACACGTCCACCCCGGCCCGCACCAACCCGGCTATCACCTCGGCAGCGTCCCGATCGGACAGTTCGACGCGCAGCGCGCCGTTCTCCGCGCGGGCCGGTATCCCGCCGGCGCGGAGCGCCTCCAGCCCCGCCTCGGGGTCCGCGACGGAGACGAGCAGGTGCGGTCCCCCGGACTCGAGCAGCGAGCTCAGCTCGCCCTGGGCGATGAGCGAACCCCGCTGCATCACGGCGGCGTGCGTGCAGCTGGCCTCCACTTCGGACAGCAGGTGCGAGGAGACGAGGACGGTGGTCCCGCCTGCGTGCAGTTCGGCCACGATCCTGCGGATCTCCCTGGTGCCGGCCGGGTCCAGCCCGTTGGCCGGTTCGTCGAGCACCACGAGCTCGCGCGGGACCAGCAGCGCGGCGGCCAGCCCCAGCCGCTGCTTCATGCCGAGCGAGTAGGAGCGGTACTTGCGGTCGGCGGCCCCGTCCAGCCCGACCCTTTCCAGGGCCCGGTCCACGGCGGTGCCGGTGTCGGCCCCGAAGAGGGCGGGCTCCATCGCCGCGCAGCGCGCGAGGTTGCGCCTGCCGGACAGGAACGGGTGGAATCCCGGCCCCTCGACCAGCGCTCCCACCAGCGGAAGCGCTCGCCCCGCGTGTTCGGGGATCCGGTGGCCGAGCAGCTCGACGGAACCGGAGGAGGGCTCGGTCAATCCGAGCAGCATTCGGATGGTGGTCGTCTTGCCCGAACCGTTGGGGCCGAGCACGCCCAGCACCGCACCCCGGGGAACGACGAGGTCCACATCGGATACGGCCACGGTCCGGCCGTAGGTCTTACGCAGGGAGCTGGTGCGCAGCGCGGGCTCCCCCTCCGGGGCCGACTCGGGAGCGCAAGCCCCCGACTCGGCCGTGTCGGTGGAGCCGCTCATCAGGCTTCCTTCAGCGCCTCGATCAGCACCTGCCTGGGCACGGCGCCGGCCACGACCCTTCCGTCGGAGGTGATTACGGCCGATCCGACTGAGGTGTCCACGGCCCAGCCGCGACCCCAGGAGCCGTTGACCGGCTCCCCGGCCCGTTCGAGCAGGCCGCGGAGGTTCCCGCCGCTCTGCTGCGAGTGGTTGTCCCGGTCACCGTTGTCCTGCTGAGCACCGCGCAGGGCCTGGGCGGGTACGCGGGTCGTCACGACCGTGTCCCAGCCCGTTCCCTCCGTGCGGGGCGCGAGGTCCTCGGCGCCCCGGGGCGCGTTGCCGTGCCGCTCGGCGCGCCCGTCCGGATCCGCGGTGCGCACCCGGGCGTTCTCGGGCGGGGTGAACCGGAAGAGCCCGGGATCCTGGGAGCCGAAGTCGATCCGCGAGAAGCCCGCGCGCAGCGCCGGCTCCGGGGAGTCGTTGGTGCCGACCTCGACCCGCAACGGGATCCGGTGCTCGGCGTCCACGGCCACCCGGACCTCGCTCAGCTTGGTGCGCTCACCCGGTTTCGGCTTCAGCACGAGCTCGTAGGCGTCCCGGCCGGCCACGTTCGTCGTCCCGTCCACGGTGACCGAGCTGCTGTCCCGCAGCTTGCCCACGATGCTCCGGGCGAGTTCGCTCGGGTCGGCCTGCCCGGTGCCGGACTCGGCCCGCTGTCGGATTTCGGGGTGCTTGACGACGGTCCGCTCGGCGGAGTCCCACTTCCACAGGGTGCTGCCGTCGTCCACGACGGTGATCTCACCGTCGTCCTGCTGGACGGACATCCGGTGCGCCCGCTGCCCGTCGGACCACACCCGGAGGGACTGCTCGCCCGCGGACAGGAACTCGCCGGCATCCCCCGTCCCGGGCAGTGCACCGAGCCCGAGGTCGTTGTCGACGGTGACCCTGCCCGCCATCGCCGGGGCGTCGGCGTCCAGCACGGAGGAGACCAGCTCCTCGGCCGTGGCCCGGGGCAGGTTCGGGTCCTGGGCTCCGGCGGGCAAGGCCAGCGAGGTCAGTCCGAGGGCTCCGGCCGCCACCCCGGCCGAGGCCGTCAGCGCGATGCTCTTGCGTCTCATGCGGAACCTTTCCGGTCGGATCCGTAGTGCCGTCGCTTCTTCAGCCTGCACCCGGTTCGCCGAGAAATCACTGGGGAGATCGTGCGAGGAACCCGCGGCTCGGCGTGTCCCGGTGCGTCGCAGAATACCGCGAACGGCCCTCGAACGGTCCCCGTCGGGCGTGGACGAGTCCGCTGCGTCGAACGCGGGTTCGCGGTCATGCTGAGGGTGTGGACGAAGACGATGCCCCGGTGCGGGTGCTGGTCGCCGACGCCGAGACGGGAGACCGCTCCGCCCCGCGTCATGGGCTGACCGGCGAGGGAATGGTGGTCACCGCTTGTTCCGGGGGCGCCGAGGCCCTGCGGCTCGGTTCGACCGGAGAGTTCGACGTGATCCTGCTGGAGGTGCCGCTGACCGGGACGTCCGGTCACCGGGTGCTCGAGCTGCTGCGCGAACGAGGGACGAGCACCCCGGTGTTGCTGCTCGCCTCCGCGGAGGCTGATCTCGACCGGCCCGCGGGGAGCGCGGGTCCCGACGACAGCGTGGTGCGCCCGGTGTCCTCCGCGGAGCTGGCCGGGCGGGTGCGGGCGCTGGTGCGCGGGACCGGGTCCTCCGAGCAGGGGGACGTGCTGCGGGTGGCGGGGCTGGAGATCGACCGCGCGGGCCGCAGGGTCAGCTGGGCGGGTGAACCGATCGCGCTCTCCCCGCGGGAGTACAAGCTGCTGCTGACCCTGGCAGGTCGGCCGGGGACGGTGCTGACCGCGGAGGAGCTGCTGCGCGAGGTCTGGGGCGGGGACCGGGACGCGACCAGCGACGTGGTGGAGGTCTACATCGGTTATCTGCGGCGCAAGCTGGACGCGGTCGGGGCGGGTGAGCTGCTCCGCGCGGTGCGCGGGGGCGGCTACCGGTTGGGTGCGGGGTGAGCTCCCGCGGAGGGGTTGCCCGCCGGCGCCGGCGTCCGGGGGGCGCGGAGAGAGGCTTCGACCGGCGGGGCAGGATGTCCGTTCGTGCTGGTTCGTACCGTCTCCATCGACGCCCCCGTGCGCACCGTGGCGGCCGCAGCGCGGCACACCCGAACGGTGCTGGCCGGTTTCGCCGCTCTCCGACCCGACCCCGTTCCTCCCGCGGGCGAGCTGCTGGTCCCCGGGGACGGGCTGGTCCTGCGTTCCGGTGGGGAGCTGGAGCCGACGCGCGGCTCCTTCGTGGTGCGCGGGGCGGACGAGCACGGCCTGCTGTTGGCTCCTCCGGGAGCGGACCGGTGTCCGCCCGCGGAGTTCGAGGTCGCGCTGACCGGCGGCGCGGCCGGGACGTCGATGACCGTCACCGCGCGCCCCGGGGAGGGGGTCGGGAGGGCCGAGCTCGCCGCCCTGGAGGAGGTGCTGGACGGTTATCCGGCCGCGGTGAGGGAAATCACGGAGGAGTGGTGCGGCAGGCCGGTCGTGGTGGCCGCGGCGATCGTGGACGGGGGGCTGCTGCTCGCGCAGCAGCGGCGCAGCCCGGCGCGGCACGCGGGTGGCTGGGAGCTGCCCGGCGGGAGGGTCGAGGCGGGCGAGACCGAGGCGCAGGCGGTGGTGCGGGAGTGCCGCGAGGAGCTGGCCGTGGACGTCCGGGTGCTGGGCGGCTTCGGAACCGATGTCCCCGTCTCCGCCGACGGCGGGATGCTGTTGCGCGGTTACCTGGCCGGTCTGCGGGATCGCTCGGCCGTTCCGCGTCCGGTGGAGCACCGGGCCGTGCGCTGGGTGGGGGCCGATCGGCTGCCCGAGCTGGAGTGGTTGGCCACCGACCGCCTGCTGCTCGATTCGATGCGTTCTGCCCTGGGAGGTGCGGCGCGGTGACGCGCGGGAGCGGGGCCGGGTTCCGCGTGGATTCGGGTCCCGCCGATGACGGTGGCCGCCGGTTTCGGGAGCGTTCGCCGGGAAAGATTCATGATTATTTTTCGGATTTGTCGGAAACGGCGGGAAAACTGATCGAAAGGTGTGTCGTTATACCTTCTTGGTCGTCAACGCCGCCCCCGCGGACATATCATCGAAGAATGTACGTTGTTCTGGTTCACTACACAGCTCCCCTGGCCGAGGTCGACGCATTGTTGGCCGATCATTCCGAGTGGTTGGCCCATCATCAGGATTCGGGCGAGTTCATCGCCGCGGGCAGGCGCCACCCGCGGACCGGTGGGGTGATCATCGCCCGCTCGATGTCGCGCGGGCAGTTGGACGCGATTCTGGCCACCGACCCGTTCGTGGTGCACAAGGTCGCCAAGCAGGAGGTCATCGAGTTCCAGGCGCTGCGCACCATCCCGGAGCTGGCCGAGTACGCGGATCACCTGACTCCGTCGGAGTGACGGTCGGGCCGTCCCGGTGTGCGGCTTCGCCGCGGTCTCGACGTCGTGTTCCGGGGCGCTCCGATGAGTCGTTTTCGTAAAAAGGAGTGCGGGAAACCGATCCCGGTGGGGGACGGCACTCCGGGCGGTGTTCGGGTGCGCCCGTTTTTCCTTTTTCGTCCTTTCGGTCCGCTGGCGCGCTCGACCGCATTCGAGTGAAGCCGAACGCCACTCGAACGGATGAAGATTCAGTGTCGTCGCTCACCGGGGTGCGACGTGAGCGGGCCGGGCTCGTGGAAATGAGTCCCCGTGGAGGCCGATCGGCCGGTCGGGATCACCTCCCCGCCCGGCAACAGTTCCGCGGCGCCAGGACCGTGCCGAGGAGCCCGGGACTTCCGCGGCAGTTCGCTCCGCTGCGGGAATAGCGGGCCGCCGGGCCGTGTTGGGCCGGGTGCGTCGTTCCGACTCGGTTGCCGGTGCTCCCGGCGGTCGAGCGGTTCGCGGAACGGTGTCCGAACGGTCGCTCGGCATCACTCGACGAGCACCGCTGTGCTCCACGTTCTCGTGGCCCCGGCCCGGAGGAGAAGGGCCGTGCCCCGGGTCGACGGCGACGGTGGTGAGCCACACGCTCCCCGGAGCGGGTTCGTGCACTACGCTGGTGGGGGATATCCGGCCGTCGGAGATGGGCACGTCAACCGTGCCGAACAGACACCAGATTTCCGCGGCGGCCGCGGCCCACGGGTTCCGTGCTCATGCGAACCGCAGGGGCCGCTCCTCGAACGACGCCGTTTTCAACACCCGTACGAAGCCAGGAGTTCCTGCGTGTCCGCCACCAGTGTCGCCAGCCCGAACCAGCGCACCCGTACCGATTTGCGCAACCTCGCGCTCGTCGCGCACGTCGACCACGGCAAGACCACCCTGGTGGATGCCATGCTCCGGCAGTCCGGCGCGTTCTCCGAGCGCACCGAGCCCGTCGACCGCGTGATGGACTCCAACGACCTGGAGCGCGAGAAGGGCATCACGATCCTGTCCAAGAACACCGCCATCCAGCGCATGACCGAGGACGGGCCGGTGACGATCAACGTCGTCGACACCCCCGGTCACGCCGACTTCGGCGGTGAGGTCGAGCGCGGCCTGTCCATGGTCGACGGCGTGATGCTGCTGGTCGACGCCAGTGAGGGGCCGCTGCCCCAGACCCGGTTCGTGCTGCGCAAGACGCTTGCCGCCGAGCTGCCGGTGATCCTGGTGGTGAACAAGGTCGACCGCCCGGACTCCAGGGTCGCCGAGGTCGTGGACGAGACCCACGAGCTCCTGCTCGAACTGGCCGCCGAGGTGGGCGCCGACGAGTCGGTGCTCGACATCCCGGTGGTCTACACGGCGGCCCGCTCCGGGCGCGCCGACCTGACCGCCCCCGAGTCGGGAGAGGTCCCCGAGAAGGACCTGACCCCGCTGTTCGACACCCTGCTCGAGCACGTGCCCGCCCCGGAGGGCGACTCCCAGGCGCCGCTGAGCGCGCTGGTCACCAACCTCGACGCCTCCTCGTTCCTGGGCCGGATCGGGCTCTGCCGGATTCACGCCGGTGAGCTGCGCAAGGGCCAGACCGTGGGGCTGTGCCGCGAGGACGGCAGCGTGGAGAAGGTGCGCCTGAGCGAGCTGATGGTCACCGAGAACCTCGACCGGGTCAACGCCGACTACGCCTCGGCGGGCGACCTGGTGGCGGTCGCCGGGATCCCGGACATCAACATCGGCGACACGATCACCGATCCGGAGAACCCCGAGCCGCTCCCGCGCATCACCGTCGACGCCCCCGCGATCTCGTTGACGATCGGGACGAACACCTCGCCCACGGCGGGACGCAACGGTGGGACCAAGGTGACCGCGCGGCTGGTCAAGAACAGGCTCGACTCCGAGCTCATCGGCAACGTAAGCCTGCGCGTGGTGGAGACCGACCGCCCGGACACCTGGGAGGTCCAGGGGAGGGGCGAGCTGGCGCTCGCCGTTCTCGTGGAGACCATGCGCAGGGAGGGCTTCGAGCTCACCGTGGGCAAGCCGGAAGTGGTCACCAAGACCATCGACGGCAAGGTCTGCGAGCCGTTCGAGAGGCTGTCGCTGGACGTCCCGGAGGACAACCTCGGTGCCGTCACCCAGCTGCTGGCCACCCGCAAGGGCCGCATGGAGTCCATGGACGGCCACGGGACCGGTCGGATCAAGATGGAGTACGTGATCCCGGCGCGCGGCCTGATCGGCTTCCGCACCGACTTCCTCACCGAGACGAGGGGTGCGGGCATCGCCAACCACGTCTTCGAGCACTACGCCCCCTGGGCCGGTGAGATCCGCACCCGCAACAACGGGTCCATGGTCGCCGACCGCTCGGGTCCGGTGACCGCCTACGCGCTGATGCAGCTCTCCGACAGGGGGACCTTCTTCGTCGAACCGACTGACGAGGTCTACGAGGGCATGGTCGTCGGCGAGCACCCGCGCACCGAGGACCTCGACCTCAACGTCGCCAAGGAGAAGAAGCTGACCAACATGCGCTCGGCGGGCTCGGAGGAGCTCGAGCGGTTGGCCCCTCCGCGCAGGCTCGGCCTGGAGGAGGCGCTCGAGTTCTGCTCCACCGACGAGTGCGTCGAGGTCGGACCGAACGCGCTGCGGGTGCGCAAGACGACCCTGGACGGCTCCCAGCGCAGCAGGGAGCGCGCCCGCGCCAAGTCGCGGGACCAGGGCTGAGCGCTCGTTTCCGAAGGCGGGTTCCGGCGGCCCGTCCCATCCGGCCCGGATGGGACGGGCCGCCGTTCTTCGAGCCCCGGGACGGCAGCGCGGTGAGGCCCGCCCCCGGGATTCGCCGGTGCGGTTCCGGAGGGCGGCACCGGCTGGCCCGCGCCGGGGAAACGCCGGTATGGGATGGTCGTGGAGATTCACGGCCGTTCCCGGCCGCCGCTCCGCCCCGCCGGTGTGGTCTTCCGGCCGGATCCGCAACGGAGGTTCGACCAGCGTGTACCGAAGTCGGCGTCGTCCGCTTCCCGTGGTGGCACTGCTGCTGGTGTCGCTGAGTGTGCTCGCCGGGTGCACGAACGCGCCGCCCCCGCCACTGGTGGAGAGCACCTCGTCCGCTCCGACCTCCGAGCCGCCGCCGACGGAGCCGGCTCAGCCCAAGGTGGTCGTGGCCGGGATCGACGAGCTCAGCGGCGGTTTCAACCCGCACGCCCTGGCGGACCAGTCCCCGGTGACCGACGCGCTGTCCGAGCTCATGCTGCCCTCCGCGTTCGTGCCGGGGCCCGACGGCAAGCAGGTGCTCAACGACACCCTGCTGAAGTCGGCCGAGGTCGTCGGCGACGCGGACGAGTTCACGGTGCGCTACCGGATCCGCACCGGGGCCGGTTGGTCGGACGGCGCTCCGATCGCTGCCGAGGACTTCGTGTACCTCTGGGAACAGATGCGGGATCGTTCCGGGGTGGTCAACCCGGTGGGGTACCGCATGATCTCCGACGTGGAGTCCAGGCAGGGCGGCAAGACCGTTCTGGTCACCTTCGACCAGCCCTACCCGGGGTGGAAGTCGCTGTTCGACCACCTGCTGCCCGCCCACCTGCTCAAGGACGCCCCCGGAGGTTGGACGGACACCCTCGACAAGGGATATCCGGCCTCGGGCGGCCCCTTCGCGATACGCCGGTTCGACCTCGACAGGGGCGAGGTCGTGCTGATGCGCAACGAGCGGTTCTGGGGGAAGCCGGCGAAGTCGGACCGCATCGTGCTGCGGGCCGCCGACCGTTCCGCGAATCTGAACGCCCTGCGCAGCGGGAAGGTGCAGATGGGCATGTTCACCGCCGACGGCCGCACCATGGACGCGCTGCGCGACCTGGACGAGCAGGTCAGCCTGACCACCCTGCCCCGCCCCGTGACGAGCACCCTGCTCCTGCGGCGCACCAGTCCGCAGCTCTCCGACGTGCGGGTCCGGCGCGCCGTGCTGGCCGCCCTGGACCGGAACGCGCTGGTGCGGAAGGGCACCGAGGGCGGGCCCGCGCAGCAGCTGCGTGCCCACTCGCAGGTCCTGGCGCCCTCGCAGCCCGGGTACTCCCCCACCGAGCCAGCGGGCGAGTTCCCCGACTCACCGCAGCCGCAGCGGGTCGAGCGGCTGCTCAAGGAGGCGGGCTACCAGCACACCGGCGGTTCCTGGGTGCGCGACGGTGCTCCGCTGAACCTCGTGATCGCGGCCCAGTTCGAGGACGAGTCCTACGAGGACGTGGCCAACGCCGTGGCCGAGCAGCTGGCCGCGCAGGACATCCAGGCCACCGTCATCACCCCGGAGGGCGACGAGCTCTACCGCACGATGCTGCCCGCGGACCCGGAGACGCGGGGTTCGCCGGACGCGGCCGAGGTCGACCTCGCCGTGGCTCCCCGCCCGGTGGGCCCGGATCCCGCCTCCACCATGGCTTCCCAGTGGGGATGCCCCGGGGTGGACCCGGAGACGGGACGAACCGCCGCGTTCAACATGACCGGTTTCTGCGACCGGCTGCTGCAGCCGACCATCGAGGCCGCCACCACGGGGGAGACCTCCTTCGAGAAGGCCTCCGCGCGGGTCGAGCCCGCGCTGTGGTCCAGCGCCGTGGCGTTGCCGCTCTACCAGGAGGCGCAGGTGCTGGCCGTGCGCCGCGAGATCAGCGGCGTGGAGGACGGCCCCGGCTTCGCCGGCCCGTTCAGCTCGGCGGGCGACTGGGTCGGTGCCCCGGGGGAGAGCTACGACTGGTGAGCTCCTCCCCGGAGGGGGCTCTTCCCGCTCGTCGGGTGTTGGGCGCTCGTGGCGGAGCGAGCACGTCCGAGGCAGTACTGGCAGGTGTCGACCCGGGGAAGGTGGTGGCATGTCGTTCACGACAGCCGGTTCGGAAAGCTCCGCGGAGCACGGTTCCGCGGAGGGGGCCGCGCATCCGCGGCTGCGCGGGCTGCGGTGCGTGCGCTGCGGGGAGCGGAGTTCGCTTCGCTCCGACACCGAGGGCTGTCGGCGGTGCCGCGCGGACGGGGTTCCCGCCGCTCTGCTGGCCGAGCACGAGCTGTCCGGCACCGACGGCGGGCTGTTGGCCGAGCGCTGGTCCCGGAGGCGGGACGGGATGTGGGCCTACCGCGAGCTGCTGCCGGTCCCCGGGGAGAGGGCCGTCACGCTGCGGGAAGGGGCGACCCCGCTGGTGGCGCTGCCCGCACCGGCCGGGGGTGAACTTCCGGAGGTGCTGGTCAAGGACGAACGCCGCAACCCGACCGGCAGCTTCAAGGACCGCTTCTACAGCGCCGCGGTCTCCTGGGCCGCGTGGCAGGGGGCGCGGACCGTGGCGCTGGCCTCCAGCGGCAACGCGGCCGTCTCCGCGGCCGCCTACAGCGCGGCTGCCGGCTTGGACTGCGTCGCGGTGGCCACTCCCGACATCGGGGAGGTGTGGCGCGGCCTGGTCGAACTGCACGGCGGGCGGATGGTCTACGCCGCCGACGCCGCCGAGCGCTGGGACGTCCTGCGCCGCGAGGCCGACGAGCGAGGCTGGTCGGTGCTGACCAACACCTCGGCGGTGCCGGTGAGCAGCCTGTGGGCCGGTGTGGAGGGGTACAAGACGCTGGCCTACGAGATCGTCGAGGAGCTCGGCGCCGCTCCCGACGCGGTGAGCTTCCCCGTTTCCAGGGGGGACGGCTTCGCGGGGATGTGGGCCGGTTTCCGCGAGCTGTTCGAGCTCGGGTTGATCGGGGCTCTGCCGCGCATGATCGCGGCCGAGCGCTACCCCTCGCTCACCACGGCGCTGCGCGAGGATCTGGAGCTCCCACCGGAGCAGCCGGTGGATCCCGCGAGCCTCGCCTCCTCCATCGGCAACCCGCAGGCGACCGTGATGTCGCTGCGCGTGCTGCGCGAGTCCGGGGGAACTGCCGTGGCCTGCTCGGAGGAGGAGTTGCGCGCTGCCACGAGGACCCTGGCCCGCTCGGGGCTCGCGGCCGAGCGGAGTTCGGCCGCGTCGCTGGCGGCAGTCGAGCGGCTGTGCCGGAGCGGGAAGCTGAGCCGGCGGGACCGGGTGGTGCAGGTGCTCACCTCGCACGCCGCGCACCAGCCCTCCACCCTGCGCTGACGTTTCGGAGCTCGCGGTGGAGCTCCGCGTGGCCGGGCGGTGCGCGAGTGGGTGCGGGGTCGTCGGGGACGTCCGCGGGAACGGCAGCTCCTAGGCTGGAGCGGTGACGTTGACGACCGAACCGCGCCTACTGCTGGTGCACGCTCATCCGGACGACGAGACGCTCTGGACCGGCGGGACGATAGCCCGCTACGCCGCCGCCGGAGTGCACGTGACGTTGGTCACCTGCACCCTCGGCGAGGAGGGGGAGGTGATCCCCGCCGAACTGCGCGGCCTCGACTCCTCCGCGGCCGACCAGCTCGGCGGCTACCGCATCGGCGAGCTGAACGAGGCCTGCGCGGCGCTCGGGGTGTCCGACCAACGGTTCCTCGGCGGCGCGGGGCACTGGCGTGACTCGGGAATGGTGTGGCAGGAGCACGGCAAAACGGCCGTGGCCGCCCCCGAGACGCACCCCCGGGCCCTGGTGGCAGGCGACGTCGGCGCGCAGGCCACGCAGCTGGAGGAGATCCTGCGCGAGGTCGAGCCCCAGGTGGTGGTCACCTACGCCGCGGACGGCGGCTACGGGCACCCGGACCACGTCAGGGCCCATCGGATCACCGTGGAAGCCGTCGAGCGCGTTCCCGCGGTGCGCCGCCTGTTCTACGCGACCCCCTCCGCGGCCGCGGTGCGCGACGGCATCGACAGGCTGGCCATGACCGAGGGGATGCCGTTCACCCTCCCAGGGGCCGACGAGCTGCCCGCCGTGGACGACACGGTCATCAGTACCGTGGTCGACGTGTCCGACGGGTTGCCCGCCAAGTTCGACGCGCTGCGCGCGCACCGCACCCAGGTGCGGCTCTGGACCGAGGAGTGGGACGGCGGAGGTGGCGCTGCCGCCTACGCGCTGTCCAACGGGATCGGCCAGCCCGTGGTGAGCACCGAGCACTACGTTCTCGGACAGGGGGAGGGAGCACCGCCGAGCACTGATCTGTTCGGCGGACTGGACGTGGCAGGCGGCGACCCGTTGGAGCTGCGATGAACGAGCACTCCCCCTCCTGGATCGATCGCTGCACCCTGGGCGTGCTGCTGTTCGACGCCGTGCTGCTGGCGGTGCTCGAACTGCTGTTCCTGCCCGCCCACATCGGTTCGGTGCAGTTCCCGGTCACGGTGGCCCTGGCGGTGTTCACGAACCCGCTGCTGGTGGCCGTGGCCGGGCGGTTCTCGTCGAACGGGCTGGTCACCGCCGCGCCGTTGCTGGTCTGGTTCGCCACCGTCGTCGTCTTCGGCACCATGGGGCCCGGAGGCAACACGCTGCTGTTCGCGGAGGACTGGCGGAGCTACCTGCTGATCGGGGGCGGAACGCTGCCCGCGGCGGCGATGCTCGGGATCACCCGGGGCAAGCAGCCACGTACGAGGTGAGCGCACGTGTCCGAGGTGGTCAGTGACGAGCGCGTGGCGGCGGTGCTGCGCCCGTTCGTGCGTGCCTGCGAGCCCGTGCTCCGGGCGTTGCGGGAGTCGGATCCGCTGCGGCTGCGCGGCAGGTTCGGTACTTCCGGGGCCGATGCCGAAACCGCCTCGGAAGCGGGGCCCGGTGGCGGGGAGCGGCTGCTGCGGCGACTCGACGCGATGCGCGTTCCGGGGAGCTCGACGTGGGACGGGATGACCGTGCGGCAGCGCTGCGACTGGTGGTCGCTCCGCGTGGGCAGGTTCCTGGCCGCTCTGGTGGGGCTGCCGCGGTTCGGCGGGGCGATCACCTCGCGCCTGCCGCTGCGCAACGCGCTGGGAACGGTGGCGCAGGGGCTGGTGCTCGTGGCCGTGGCCGGGGAGCACGGGCTGCACGACCGGGCCGAGCAGGTCAGGATGATCGCTCACGTGCTGTTCGGGCGGGACCTCTCCCGGAGGGCGGCCGCGGGCGAGAGCGCCGAGCAGCGGGCGGCCGACGAGCGCAGGGCCGCGGAGCTGGCCGGTGGGGTGGACGAGCCCCGGCGATCCCGAGCGGGAGCTCTCGGACGTGCCGTGTGGCGAATGGCACGTGCCCTCTGGGAAATCCACTCCGAACTCGATTCGCGTCCGCAGGGCGGGGTGGGGTACGAGCTGATCGGCTCGGTGCCCGTGGTCGGAGTGCTCGGCGGTTACCTGGGAGAACGATCCGCGCTGCGGCGGATCACCCGCGAGGCGGGTAAGTGGATCGCTGCCGAGCACGGCTTGTCAACCGGGTGAGAGGATGGCTCCGGGATCGCACGAGTCGCCGTTTACCGGTGGCCAAACGGCCGAGTACCCTCGATCACGCTCCCGTGCTGTGGAACCGCCTATGTGTGCGGGGCACCTCCGAGGGATACTGACGGCAGCCGCGCGAATTCGGCGCGGGACGACGAAACGTACCAAGCAGGAGAGCTACCGTGACCTACGTGATCGCCGAGCCCTGCGTCGACGTGCTCGACAAGGGATGCATCGAGGAATGCCCCGTCGACTGCATCTACGAGGGCGGGCGGATGCTCTACATCCATCCGGACGAGTGCGTCGACTGCGGGGCCTGTGAACCGGTCTGCCCGGTCGAAGCCATCTACTACGAGGACGACGTCCCCGACGAGTGGGCCGCTTACACGCAGGCCAACGTGGACTTCTTCGACGACCTCGGCTCGCCCGGCGGGGCCGCCAAGGTCGGCAGGGTGAACAAGGACGTCGAGCCCGTCACCAGCCTCCCCCCGCAGGGCGAATGAGTTCGCAGAACTCGTCCAGCGGTGTCGCGGCGTCCGGGCGGGGGTCGTCCGTGCCGCGGGACCGGCGCATGCCCGAGTTCCCGTGGGACTCGCTGGCCTCCGCCGGTGAGACGGCGCGTTCGCATCCCGGCGGGATGGTGAACCTGTCGGTGGGAACGCCCGTCGATCCGGTTCCGGACGTGGTGCGCGAGGCCCTCCGCTCCGCCGACGACGCGCCCGGCTACCCGGCCACGCACGGGACGAGCGAGCTCCGCGAGGCCGCCGTCGAGGCGCTGTCCCGGCGGCACGGTGTGACGGGCCTGGACCAGCGCGCCGTGCTGCCCACGATCGGCTCGAAGGAGTTCGTCGCCTGGCTGCCCGCTCTGCTGGGGCTGCGGCCCGGCGACACCGCGGTGATCCCGGAGCTGGCCTACCCCACCTACGAGGCGGGCGCCAGGCTGGCCGGGGCCGAGGTCGTGCGCACGGACGCCACGCACTCCCTGGGACCCGAGCGCCCCGCGGTGCTGTGGTTGAACTCGCCGTCCAACCCGACGGGCCGGGTGCTGCCGAGCGAGCACCTGCGCAAGGTCGTCGAGTGGGCCCGCGAGCGCGGGACGGTGGTGGTCTCCGACGAGTGCTACCTCTCGCTCGGCTGGGACGCCGAGCCGGTATCGGTGCTCGACCCGGCGGTGTGCGGCGGCTCCTCCGAGGGACTGCTCGCGGTGCACTCGCTGTCCAAGACCTCGAACTTCGCCGGCTACCGGGGCGGGTTCGTCACGGGCGATCCCGAGATCGTCGGCGAGTTGCTCGAGCTCCGCAAGCACGCGGGGATGATCGTCCCCCGGCCGGTCCAGGAGGCCATGACGGCCGCGCTGGGCGACGACGAGCACCTGCGTGCCCAGCGCGCGCGCTACGCCGCCCGGCGCGAGCGGTTGTGGACCGCGCTGGAGCGGGCGGGCTTCCGGATCGACCACTCCGAGGCGGGCCTGTACCTGTGGGCCACCGCAGGCGAGGACGCCTGGAAGACGGTGGAGTGGCTGGCCGAGCGCGGGATCCTCGTCGCCCCGGGAACGTTCTACGGCCCCGAGGGGCAGTGGCACGTGCGGGTCGCGCTCACCGCCTCCGACGAGCGGATCGAAGCAGCCGCGGAGCGGCTGGGCCGCTGAGCTCCGTCCCCGGGAGGGGCCGCGTCCGACGGGACGGTCCCGCATTCCCGGGGACTCCGCCGCGAGCGGGACGCGCCGTGGCGTCCGGCCGCCCTCAGCTCCGTCCCGCCTCGGAACCGGCTGAGAGCTCGGCCGCCGCGTTCACGAGCTCCCGCCACGCCGGTCGCCACGCCTCGCGCAGTTCGGCACGGCGTGCGCGGGCGCTCTCGGCCAGCCTCCCCGCCAGGAGCACGGCCGTGACGTCCGGTTCGCGAGTCGCCCCCTCGAACGGGGAGTCCGGAGCGGTGGCCAGCCGGTGCATCCGGTGCTCGGTCACCGCGGCGTCCTGGTGCCTGCCCAGCACGTCCTGCAGCCTCTCCGCGGCAGCGGGCAGCTCGCCGATCTCGAGCACCGGTGCGGCGAGTTCCGCGCAGTAGCGCAGCCCCTTGGCCCGGATCCGCAGCTCGTGCAGCCGCGCGTCCGTGGGCGACTCGCGGGCCCGAGCGGCGGCGCGCTCCACCTTGACCAGCCGGTTCCGCAGCACCGCGCGCAGCGCCTGCGCACCGGACTCGGCCGTCCCGGGAGCCGGAACTCCCTCGTGGACGGCGCGGGCGAGGGTTTCGAGGAGTTCGCGGTAGCGTTCGGAGGAAAGCGCCTCCAGCAGCGCGGAACGCGCGTGCTCGCGCTCCTCGAGCAGCACGGCCTCCAGGCGCCCGGCGGCGGCGTGCTCGCGCTCCTCGAGGGATTCCGTCGCTTCCCGCAGCCCGCTCAGCTGCACGTCCAGATCGCGCACCGGACCGAGGGCGCGCCCGAGAACGCCGAGTTCGGTGCGGGTCCGGCGGCACCACTCGGGGTCGAGTCGTTTCCCGGTGGCCTTGAGCACCGCCCGCATCCTCCGGACCGATACGCGCGCCTTGTGCAGCTCCTCCGGGTCGTCTCCAGCTCTCGCCCCGGGAGCGTGCGCGGCCAGGGCGCGTGCCCGCACGGAGAGGAGGGCGCGGACGTGCTCGGCAGGTGGGTCCTCCCGGGAGACGGGAACCGGCTCCACCGCGGCGAGGGCGGACTCGACGTCCCACCGCTCCCGCGAGTCGTCCGGCCGACCGTCCGAGCGGATCATTTCGCGATGATAGCCCGTGTGACCGGGGTTCTCCCGCTCGCGAGGGGCCGCGAGGGCGGGGTGGTCGCGATGACCCGGACGCCACGGGCCGCCACGGGCCGGCGCGGTCCGGCCGAACCGGGTCCCGAACGGGCGACCGGTTCGACCGGACCGCTGCTCCGCCTCGTGGTCACCCGCGACGGCTCCCGCCAGGGCTCCAACGACGGCTCCAGCGAGGGGCAGTCACGGGAGTCCGCGATCGGGGTGAGCGGGAGGGGTGCTCAGTCGTTGGCGTGCAGTGCCGCGTTCAGCTCGACCTTCCCGCCGGTGCGGGTCACGGCCTCGACCGCTCCGGTGTTGGAGTTGCGGCGGAACAGCAGGCCGTCGTTGCCGGAGAGCTCGGCTGCCTTGACCAGGGTGCCGTCCTCCAGGGTGACCTTGGTCCCGGCCGTCAGGTAGAGCCCGGCCTCCACGACGCAGTCGTCCCCGAGGGAGATGCCGCAGCCGCCGTTGGCCCCGATCAGGCAGCGCTCGCCGACCGAGATCACCTCGCGGCCGCCACCGGAGAGCGTGCCCATGATCGAGGCGCCGCCGCCGATGTCGGAACCGTCGCCGACGACCACCCCGGCCGAGATGCGGCCCTCCACCATGGAGGCGCCGAGGGTGCCTGCGTTGAAGTTGACGAAGCCCTCGTGCATCACCGTGGTCCCGCTGGCCAGGTGCGCCCCGAGCCGAACCCGGTCGGCATCACCGATGCGCACCCCCGAGGGGATGACGTAGTCGACCATCCGGGGGAACTTGTCGATGCTGTAGACCGTGACCGGGCCCCGCGCGCTGAGCCGCAGCCTGGTGGCCTCGAAGCCCTCGACCGGGCAGGGGCCGTGGTTGGTCCAGACCGTGTTGGACAGCAGGCCGAACATGCCCTCCATGTTCTGCCCGTGCGGACGCACCATCCGGTGCGAGAGCAGGTGCAGCCGCAGGTAGACGTCGTGGGTGTCCGCGGGGGCGTCGGAGAGCTGGGCCACGCCGGTGCGCACGGCTACTACCTCGACACCGCGAGCGTCGTCACGGCCGAGCAGTTCCGCCCCGGTCGCCCCCAGCGCTTCGGTGGCCTCCTCGGTCGTCAACCGGCTGCTGCCGACCTGTTCCGGCTCCCCGAGTCGGACCGCGGGGAACCAGGTGTCGAGTACTGTCCCGTCGTCGGTGACGGTTGCGATTCCCACACCGTGGGCGCCGGTGTTCTGCGGATCGGGAGTGGTTGGGCTGCTCATGGTGCAAACGGTAGTCGGAGCCCCGGTGCCGCGCCTTCGGGGGATCGGCGAGTTCGTCGAGCGCCGCCCCTCCGGCGGTAGGGTGCTTGGACATGACGCCGCGCTTGGATCTCACCACCGACCCCGTCGAACTCACCGCAGCGCTGGTCGACGTGCCCAGCGTCTCCGGCTCGGAGGAGCAGCTGGCCGACGTCGTCGAGCGGGCCCTCCGCACCGACGCCCCCGGGCTGGAGGTCGTCCGCAGCGGCAACGCCGTGCTGGCGCGCACCAACCTGGGGAAGCGCTCGCGCGTCGTGCTGGCCGGGCACCTGGACACGGTGCCGATCAACGAGAACCTTCCGGTGACTCGCACCGGCAGCGGGGCGGACGAGGTGCTGCACGGTTGCGGGACCGTGGACATGAAGGGCGGGGACGCGGTGATGCTGCACCTGGCGGCCACCCTCGACAACCCCGCGCACGACCTGACCTTCGTCTTCTACGACTGCGAGGAGGTCTCCGCCGACCGCAACGGGCTCAACCGCATCGAGAGCGAGCTCCCGGACTGGATGGACGGCGATCTGGCCGTGGTCTGCGAACCCTCCAACGCCGCTGTGGAGGCGGGCTGCCAGGGCACGTTGCGCGTGGAGGTCCGCACCAGGGGGCAGCGCGCCCACTCGGCGCGGGCCTGGATGGGGGAGAACGCGATCCACGCGGCCGAACCGGTCCTGCGCAGGTTGTCCGAGCACGAACCGCGCACCGTCGACGTGGACGGGCTGCGGTTCCACGAGGGCTTGCAGGCCGTGGGGATCAGCGGCGGTGTGGCCGGCAACGTCGTGCCGGACGAATGCGTGGTCACCGTCAACCACCGCTTCGCTCCCGACACCGCGCTGGAGGAGGCCGAGGAACGGGTGCGCCGAATCTTCGACGGTTTCGAGGTCACGGTGGTCGACGCGGCCCGCGCCGCCCACCCCGGGCTGAACGAGTCCGCCACGGCCGAACTCGTCGCGGCCTCCGGGGCGGAGCCCGTGGCCAAGCTCGGCTGGACCGATGTGGCCCGGTTCGCGGCCAGGGGGATGCCCGCCGTGAACTTCGGCCCCGGATCACCGACCCTGGCCCACACCCAGCAGGAGAACGTGGCGGCAGGCGACGTTCGCCACTGCGCCGAGGTGCTGAGGCGCGCCCTGGCAACTTCCTGAGCCCGAGCGCGGAGGGGCTTCAGCTCGGGCCGGTCCGCGTTCGTCCTTCCGGAACCCGCTGCGCGGGCAGCTCGTCCCGGGGCTGCCCGGAACCGACCTCCTCGGCGGGGGACGCGGAGTCGGCGGGGGCCGAGGTCTCGGTCGCGGCCCCCGCCGCGGGCGGGGGCGCGGTCTCGGAGTCGTGCTCGGGCGCGGATTCGGACGCGGACCCGCCCGCTCCGTCCCCGCCCCGGTCCTGCTCGACGAAACGCAGCAACTCGACGGGGAACGGCAGCACCAGCGTGGAGTTCTTCTCCGCGGCCACCTCCACCACCGTCTCCAGCAGGCGCAGCTGCAGCGCGGCAGGCGTGTCGGACATGACGGAGGCGGCCTCGGAGAGCTTGCGGGAGGCCTGGAACTCCCCGTCGGCGGAGATGATCCGCGAACGCCGCTCCCGCTCGGCCTCGGCCTGGCGCGCGATCGAACGCTTCATCGCCTCGGGCAGCGCGACGTCCTTGATCTCGACCCTGTCTATGTGCACGCCCCAGTTCAGGGCGGGGCTGTCGATCATCACCTCGAGGCCCTGGTTCAACTTCTCCCGGTCCGAGAGCAGGTCGTCCAGGTCGCTCTTGCCGATGATGGAACGCAACGACGCCTGGGCCACCTGCCCCATGGCGAACCTGTAGTCCTCCACGTTGATGACCGCGCGCTGCGGGTCGGTGACGTTGAAGTACACGACCGCGTCCACGCGTACGGTCACGTTGTCCCTGGTCACACCCTCTTGGGCCGGGACGGGCATCGTGATGATCTGCAGGCTCACCTTCCGCATCCGGTCGACACCGGGAACGATCGCGGTCAGCCCCGGGGTTCTGCTCCGCTCCCGGAGCCGCCCGAAGCGCAGCACCACGCCACGCTCGTACTGGTTGACGACCCGCACGCTCGCGGCGGCGTAGAGCGCGAGCAGGGCCAGGACCGCGATGAGCACGTCGATGAACATGGCCGGCTCCCTGGTTCGGAGTTCCGGTTCGGCGCGAACGGTACGAGCGGATGGCCGCCCTCCGTTCACGGGCCGCTGCCGGCAATGTTACCCCGCTCACAACCATCTGGGGGTCTCGGAAGCGATCGCCACCTCCGGACGGAGGCTTCGTTGAACCGGATGCCGCGCGTCCGTGCAGGGGACATCATTTCCCGTTCACGCGCAGTGCATAAGCTCTCTCGTATGAGTATCGACGAACAGCGGCAGCGGAGCACGGAAACCAACGGGACGGGCCCGCACGATCACGAGGGCGGCGAGCCCGAACTCGAGCAGCCGGGCGAGCCGCCGGGCGAGCAGCGACGCGGTCCCGTGGTGCTGCGGCGCTCGCGGCGGGAGGAGATGAGCACGACCGACCAGCGGCTGCTCGACTCCCGCGGTCCCACGGACTGGGTGCACACCGACCCCTGGAGGGTGCTGCGCATCCAGGCCGAGTTCGTCGAGGGATTCGGGGCGCTGGCCGAGGTGCCGCGCGCGACCACGGTTTTCGGCTCGGCGCGCACGCCGCGGGAGCACGAGGAGTACTCGCGGGGAGTGCGGCTGGGATCCTCCCTGGCCGAGACCGGTAGCGCAGTGATCACCGGAGGCGGGCCGGGGACCATGGAGGCGGTCAACAGGGGAGCCTCCGAAGCGGGCGGGCTCTCCATCGGCCTCGGGATCGAACTGCCCTTCGAACAGGGCCTGAACCCCTGGGTGGACCTGGGGGTGAACTTCCGGTACTTCTTCGCGCGCAAGACCATGTTCGTCAAGTACGCGCAGGCATTCGTCTGCCTGCCCGGAGGTTTCGGCACGCTCGACGAGCTGTTCGAGTCGTTGACCCTGGTGCAGACGAAGAAGGTGACCAAGTTCCCCGTGGTGATGTTCGGACGCTCCTACTGGCAGGGGCTCTACGACTGGATCAGGGACACGATGCACTCCAGCGGCAAGATCGGGGACGCGGATCTCGGCCTGCTGCACCTGACCGACGACGTCGACGACGCGGTGCGGGTGGTTGAGGAGGCCTGGGGTGCCTGGGACGCCACTCATTAGCGGGTCGGCGGCTCTTTCTGCGTGGCGGTGCGGGTGGCGGAACCTCTCGCGGGCTCTCGCTGCGGGTGCCCCGACATCGGGTAGCGGCCTACACAACGTCGGGGCCGTCCTCGCGAGAGCACCACGAGAGAACCCGCGGTCGGTCGGGCTGCCCAGGCTCAGAGCATTCGCGTCGAAGTGGAGGATCTCCGGGAGCTCGGGTTGCTCGGTGGGTCGTTTGGCGGAACCCGCGGCGGTGCCGACTGCGTAGTGGGTGTTTTCGGCGCTGTCCGCGTCGAAGAGCACCAGAGAGTCGGCACAGCCGTGGCGGGTACACCGGGACTTGAGGAAGTCCCGTCAGGATTCGGCGGCGGAGCTCGGTGTTGGTGTCCGACCACCGGATCAACTCCTCCAGGGCGGAAACCTTAGGGTTCACTCGAAACGGCGAGCGACCCGAACACCCCAGGAGAGCGAGGTCCCATGACGACGGGAAACGTCGACGCGGTGCAGCAGTCCGAGCGAGTGGCCGTGTGCGTCTACTGCGCCTCCCGGCCGGTTCCGGACCGCTACGTGCGGCTGGCGGGCGAGGTCGGAGCGGGCATCGCCGAACGTGGTTGGCGGCTGGTCTCCGGAGGCGGTCGGGTCTCCATGATGGGCGAGGTCGCGCGCCGCGCCCGCTCGGGAGGGGCGCGCACCGTCGGCGTGATCCCCCGCGAACTGGTCGACATGGAGGTCGCCGACACCGAGGCGGACGAGTTGCTCGTGGTGGACACGATGCGGGAGCGCAAAGCGCTGATGGACGGCCACGCCACGGCCTTCCTGGCGCTTCCCGGAGGGATCGGGACCTGCGAGGAGCTGTTCGAGGTGTGGACCTCGCGCTACCTCGGCATGCACACCAAGCCCGTGGTGCTGCTCGACCCGGACGGGCACTACAGCGGCCTGCTCGACTGGATGAGGGGACTGGTCGAGGCGGGATTCGCCTCTCAGCGCTCCCTCGACCTGCTGACCGTCACCGCGGACGTGGACACGGCCCTGCGGGCCTGCGGGCCTGCTTGAGCTGAGCGGACCGGGAAGGGCCGAGCGTGCGGGCGCACGGCCGGATCGCGCCCGCGGTCCGCTGTGCCAGGATGGGAGTGTGCAGCCCCTCCGGTTCGGCGACAAGCGCGTGGCCACGGACCGCCCGCTGGTCATGGCCATAGTCAATCGCACCCGCGACTCCTTCTTCGACGGTGGGCGCACCTTCGAGCAGAGTTCGGCGGCCGAAGCCGTGGAACGAGCCGTCTCCGAGGGGGCCGACATCGTCGACATCGGCGGTGTCCGCGCCGGGGCCGAGGGAGAGCGGGTCGACGTCGAGGAGGAGAGCCGCCGAGTCGTCCCCTTCGTCGCCGAGCTCCGCAGGCGCTACCCGGAGCTGGTCATCAGCGTGGACACCTGGCGGCACGAGGTGGCCCACCGCGTCTGCGAGCAGGGCGCCGACCTGATCAACGACAGCTGGGCCGGAGCGGACCCGGAGCTGGCCCGGGTGGCCGCCGAGTTCGACGTCGGAGTGGTCTGCTCCCACACGGGAGGCCTCCCGCCGCGCACCGACCCGCACCGCGTCCGTTACTCCGACGTGGTCACCGAGGTGGTGGACGAGCTCGTGCGGCGGGCCGAGCACATGACCGGGCTCGGCGTCGCCCCGGAGAGCGTCCTGATCGATCCGACCCACGACTTCGGCAAGAACACCTGGCACGGGCTGGAACTGCTGCGCAGGGTCGACGAGCTGGTCGAAACGGGCTGGCCCGTCCTGATGGCGCTGTCCAACAAGGACTTCGTCGGGGAGACGCTCGGTGCCGGAGTGCACGAGCGGCTGGAGGGCACGCTGGCCGCCACCGCGGTCAGCGCCAGGGCGGGCGCCAAGGTGTTCCGCGCCCACAACGTGGCCCAAACCCGCGCCGTGGTCGACATGGTCGCCAGCATCGCGGGGACTCGGCCGCCCCACGAGGTTTTGCGCGCCCTGGCTTGAAGGACAGTTCGGCGGTGCCGGTGGCGTAGGTGGTCGCTTGGCGGAACCACTCGCGGGCTCTCGCTCCGGCGAGGCCCGACATTGGGTAGCGGCCTACACAACGTCGGGCCTTCCTCGCGAGAGCACCACGAGAGAACCCGCGGCGGTGCCGACTGCTCAGGCTCAAAGCGCCTGCGTTGGGGTGAGGCTCTGGTTGGGAGTTTCCGGCCGGGGCTCGGTGGCTCGGTTGGCTCGCGGCGGTGCCGGTGGATCGGGCTCAGAGCGCTCGCGTTGGACGGTGTCCGCTGGTCGGGAGTTCTTGTCCGGGATTTCGCAGCCGGTCGGGGCGGGCGTTCCCGGGTGCTCCCGGCATGCTCCCAGCACGCGGAATCCCTGTGACGCAGATCAATTTCTCCGTCGTGTCAACAGGACCTAAGCCTCTTGTGTCAAAAACGGTGACAGTGTTCGTGGTGCAACGTAGAGTGGCTAGTCGTGAAAGCTGATGCCCTTCGTGGTCATTTGGACGGACTGCTGCTGGCCACTCTGGACGGCAAGCGGCTGCACGGCTACGCGATCATCGAGGCACTGCAGCAACGCAGTGGCGGAGTCGTCTCACTGCCCACCGGGACCGTCTACCCCGCGCTGCGTCGGCTGGAGAAGGGGGGCTACGTCCGCAGCGAATGGAGCACGGTCGGAGGAAGACAGCGCAGGTCCTACAGTCTGACCCCCGCGGGCAAGAACAGCCTGGAGAACGAGCGGCGGGAGTGGCGCGAGTTCACGGCCGCCATCGAAGGTGTGCTCTGCGGCGCCACGAGCGCCGTCTGACTTCTGGATCCAGCGGGACCGGCCGAGGGCGAAGATCGGCCGGGGTGGAGCGGCCGGTCGTTCCGAGCTCGCGGCTTGCGGGCAGGACGCGGCCGGCGGCGTGACCGGGCACTCGCGGTAACCGGTGTCGTCCAGGTGTGCCGTGCGTGCCGAGCGTGGAGCACGTGCCACTATCTGGTGCTGTGGCAAGTGCACTCATCTACGTCGTGGTCGTGCTCGCGGTGGCCGCCGTGGTCTACCTGCTCGCAAGCCTCGTCTTCGGGCGCGGGGAAGAGCTGGAGCCGTTGCGGCCGGGGGCGACACCCACGCGGTTACCTCCGTCGCCCCTGGCAGGGCACGATGTGCGTTCGCTGCGTTTCCAGCTGGTTTTCCGCGGTTACAAGGTCTCGGAGGTGGACTGGGCCCTCGAGCGGCTGGCCGACGAGCTGGACGACGCCCGGCGCCGTGTCACACTGCTGGAGCGAGAGCTGAAGGTCGAGCGGCAACGACGGGACGATTCGGCGGACGCGAACGGGTAGGACTCGGCGGACGGGGAGGGCACCTCGACGGAGCGGGAGCGCTGATCCTGGGGTGCCCCCGGGGCTTCACGCGCCGTGTCCGCTTCCGCGCCCGTTGGGCAGGACCCGGTTCTCCAGGGACGAGGTGGACGGCATGGTCGTTGGTGAGGTGCGTTCGCGGGTGCGGATTCCCTGCGCCCGGAGAACTGTGTGGACGGTGGCCACCGACTGGCCCGGACAGAGCGAGTGGATGCTCGGCACCACGGTGCGGGTGACGGCCGGGGACGGGAGGAGCCCCGGGTCGGAGCTCCTCGCCTTCACCGGGGTGGGTGACATCGGGTTCCTGGACACCATGCGCATAGAGCTCTGGCGGCCGCCCTCGGCCTGCACGGTGCGCCACGAGGGGAAGCTGGTGCGGGGAACCGGCGGCTTCACGGTGCAACCTGTCGAGGAGAGCGGAACGGACTTCGTGTGGTGGGAGCGCTTCGAGCTCCCCACCGCGCTCCTGCCGCTGTGGCTGTTGGCCAAGCCCGTGGTCTCCTGGGGGCTGAGACGATCGCTGCGCGGATTCGCCCGCCGTTGCCTGCGCTACGCACGGGAGAGGGGAGACCGGTGACCGCGGTGTTCGGTGACGACGGCAGAGGGCGCTGTCCCTGGGGCGCCGCCCCCGCGGACTACCGGGAGTACCACGACGCCGAGTGGGGCAGACCGGTGCGCGGGCAGCACGCCCTCTTCGAGCGGTTGTGCCTGGAGGGGTTCCAGTCCGGGCTCTCCTGGCTGACCATCCTGCGCAAGCGCGTCGACTTCCGGCGCGCCTTCGCGGGGTTCGACCCGCAGCGGGTAGCGCGGTTCGGGGAGCGTGAGCGCGAGTCGCTGCTGGCCGATCGCACGATAGTCCGCAACCGCGCCAAGATCGACGCCACGATCGCGAACGCTCGGGCCGTGCTGGAGCTGGACACCCCGCTGGACGAGTTGTTGTGGTCGTTCGCACCGGAGCGGCGGGACCCGCACGCGCGTCCCGCGACGATGGAGGAGGTTCCCGCGACCACCCCCGAGTCGAAGGCCATGGCCAAGGCGCTGCGCGGGCGCGGTTTCCGGTTCGTGGGGCCGACCACCTGCTACGCGCTGATGCAGGCGACGGGGATGGTCGACGACCACCTCGCGGGGTGCTGGCTGGCGGGCTGACCCGGCCACCGGAGGCCGGTCGAGTCGCCACGAAACCCCGAACCGGAACTCCCGATCAACAGGTTCCCTCCAGCGCGAGCGCTTCGAGCCTACGCAGCCGGCACCGCCGCACGTTGATCGAGCCGTCGAAAACCCCGGACCGTAACTCCCGGTAAAGAGCTCACTCCATCCCAAGCGCTGTGAGCCTGCGCAGTCGGCACCGCCGCAAGCACCCCGAGCTGTCGGAAACTCGGACAGGAACTCCCAAGCAAGGGATTCGCGCCAACGCGAGCGCTTCGAGCCTACGCAGCCCGACCGACCGCGGGTTCTCTCGTGGTGCTCTCGCGAGGAAGGCCCGACGTTGTGTAGGTGGCTACCCGAGGTCGGGCCTCGCCGGAGCGAGAGCCCGCGAGAGGTTCCGCCAAGCGACCCACCGAGCAAACCGAGCCGGGAAATCGCTGCTGCTCATCAGGTGCCGGTGAAGTGGGGATCCCTCTTCCCAACAAAGGCGGCCACGGCCTCGTGGTGGTCGTGCGTGCCGCCGCACTGGTTCTGCGCCCCGGCTTCGACGGCCAGGGCCTCGTCCAGCCCTTCGGACGCGGCTGCGAGCATCGTCTCCTTGATCCTGGCGTAGGCGCTGGTCGGGCCGGTCGCCATTCGTTCGGCCAGTTCGGTGGCCCTGTCCGGGGCCTCACCTGCGGCCACGACGCGGTTGACCATTCCGATGCGCTGGGCCTCGGAGGCTTCCACGGGTTCGCCGAGCAGCAGCAGCTCCATGGCTCGGCCGTAACCGATCAGCCTGGGCAGGGTCCAGGAGGCTCCCGAGTCCGTGGACAGCCCCACGCTGGAGAAGGACATCACGAATTTGGCGTTGTCGGCCGCGACCCGCAGGTCGCAGGCGTAGGCCAGGGAGGCTCCCGCTCCGGCCGCCACACCGTTGACGGCGGCGATGATCGGTTTGGGCAACGTGGTCACCGCGCGGATCAGCGGGTTGTAGTGGTCCTCGACCGTGCGCAGCGGTGTCGGGTCGTTCGCTTCCAGCTGGCTGACGTGCTCCTTGAGGTCCTGGCCCGCGCAGAAGGCCTTCCCGGAGCCGGTGAGCACGACGGCGCGCACCGAGTCGGCGGTGGCTGCCTCGCGCAGGGCTTCGATCAGCTGCAGCTTGAGTTCGGTCGTCAGGGAGTTGTAGGCGTCCGGCCTGTTCAGTGTGATCCTGCGCACGCCGTTTGTATCCTCGGTCAGCAGTACCTCGCTCACGGGGATCCCTTCTCGTGTCGGGGTGGGACAGCCGTTCGCCCTGGTGGGGGACAAAGAACGTTTTCGGTCTTCCGCCGGTTTCCACAGTAGACCTCGGGGTCGCGTGTGGTTGGAGATGAGCGTGCCAGGTGAGGGGGGTCTTGTCGAAGGTGGTGAAAAGGACGCGCGGAGCGCGTGGACAACTGCGCGGGCGGAGTGATCGTTGTCCGGACGGTCCGGAAAGCCCTGCTGTGGGCGCGTTCCGTGGCCGCTTCGCTCCTCCGAACAGGGGGCTGCGGCGGAGCTCTCCCCGCGGGGGCGGCGTTCGACCAGCGCAGAACGGATGGAAGTTGATCGGTTCGGTTTCGCGGGTGCGTCCGGATGGGGGAGAATGTAGGGCAAAGGCTGGCTTGGTGACCAGCCGGTGGGATGAGTTCACGGAGGGAGCACGCTATGGCGGCCATGAAGCCCCGGACCGGTGACGGTCCCCTCGAGGTGACCAAGGAGGGACGCGGAATGGTGATGCGCATCCCACTCGAGGGAGGTGGGCGTCTTGTCGTCGAAATGACGATGGAGGAGGCCACGAATTTGAGCGAGGCTCTAAACTCGGTCACCGGTTGAGGCCGCCGCGAGACGACCGGAGGGCGAACCACGCCCCGGCGCAGCGAGCCGACCCCGGCATCGGTCGATGGTGTCGGGGTTACAGTACGCGAACGCGTCACGCTCCGGTGAGTCCGCGCGCGTGACGGGAACGAGCTGTCGCCGTTGCCTCTTCGGGCGGACAGCGCCTTGTCCAGCACATGCCAGCCGAACAACCCGATCAGGAAGGTGCCGCAGTGTCCGGTTCCGCAACCTCGACTTCGAGCACAGCCGCGATCCTTCCCGTTATTCCGACTGCCCTGGTCGAAGTCGACGTCGTAGAGCGGTGGCGCGACGGGATTCCGGCCGCGGTGCCGATACGAGATGTGGACGGTGAGCCGGAACTGGGCACCTCCTGCGAGGTGTTCGGCGTGGACGCGGGAGTGCTGCGTGCGCTGGAAGTGACCGGCAAGGCCGGGGAAGTGCGCACGGTGCCGTTGCCGGAGGCGCGCTTCGGCTGGACCGTGGGCAGCGGTGACGGCTCCTCCGCGAACTGGCGCGCGGTGGGCGCGGCGCTGGCGCGGGCCGCTCGCGCCAGGCTGGAGGATGCCGGAGCGGACGGTGGCGATCCGGAGGACCTCGGTGAGGCGCTGGACGTGGAGTACCTCCAGGTCCGACTGCCCGCGGAGGCCGACGAGGAGCTCGTCGCGGCGTTGACCCTGGGGCTGGCGCTGGGTGACTACCGCTTCCGAGTGACGAGCCAGCCCACGCCGCCCCGGCTGCGCAAGGTGCTGCTCGTCGCCGAGGCGGAAGAGGACGCGCAGCGGCTGCGTCCGGCCGCGTCCCGGGCCCGCGAATGGGCCTCCGCCACAGCGCTGGCACGGGACCTGGCCAACACGCCTTCGAACGTCAAGGACCCGGCCTGGCTGGCGAGCACGGCAGCGGGGCTGGCCGAATCCGTTCCCGGGCTGCGCACCACGGTGCGCGACGAGAAGTGGCTCGCGGAGCACGGCTTCGGAGGGGTTCTCGCCGTCGGGGGAGGATCGACCCGTCCGCCGCGCCTGCTGGAGATGCACTGGGACGGCACGGGCGATTCCGCGGCACGGCACACAGTGGTCGTCGGTAAGGGGATCACCTTCGACACCGGGGGCATATCGCTGAAGCCCGCCGACGGCATGGAGATGATGCGCACCGACATGGCCGGAGGCGGAGCCGTGATCGGGGCCATGTTGGCCGTGGCGCGGCTGGAGCTGCCGGTGCGGGTCACGGCGCTGGTGCCGATGGCCGAGAACCACGTTTCGGGCAGCGCCTACCGGCCCGGTGACGTGGTGCGGCACTACGACGGCACCACCACGGAGGTCGTCAACACCGACGCCGAGGGACGCATGGCGATGGCCGACGCGCTCGGTTACGCGGTGCGTGAGCACGACCCCGACATGCTCGTGGACGTGGCCACGCTCACCGGGGCGATGAAGGTGGCGCTCGGCCTGCGCACCGGTGGCGTGTTCAGCAGTGAGCAGTCCTTCGGGGAACGGGTGCGTGCCGCGGGTGAGCGTGCGGGTGAGCGCTGGTGGCCGATGCCGCTGCCCGAGGATCACGTTGAGGACGTGCGGGGGGCGAACGCCGATGTTCGCCAGGCGCCCCAGGGGCCCGGTGGGGTTATGGCAGCGTTGTTCCTCCGTGAATTCACCGGGGGACTGCCCTGGGCCCATCTGGACATCGCAGGTCCGGGGCGTGCGGAGAAGAACTACGAGGAAGTGGTCCCGGGAGCCACCGGGTTCGCCGCGCGGACGCTGGTGGAACTGATGGCGGGGCTGGCCGAGTGAGGTACGGGTCCTGGTCGCGCGCGTGACGGACCTCCGGCGTTCCGGGGGTTCGTTTCGCGCGAGCGCACCCGTCCTGCTCACCAGTCTTGCGGGCCGGACCGGGAAGCAGCTCCCCCGGCGTTCAGGAGCTCACGACTCCCACGCGGGCTGAGGCGCTCGGTCCGGGTGAGGTCCGCTGTCCGAGGCGTTGGAATCCGAAGCGCTGGTCAGGATCAGCGTTGGGCGGGGGCAGTGCTGGGCGGGATCAGGTGGTGTCCCCGTCGAACGGGGGGCGCTCCCCGGACTCCAGGGGGTTGTGATCGCGGGCCCGCGGAGGTGTCGCTCCGGTCCCGGAACCGTGGCCGTTGGCCTTGGGGCCGCCGTTGTCGGTGACGTCGTCCAGCGGGTTCTGCCCGTCGAAGAGGTGCTTGCTCACCGCGCGCCGCGGATCGAAGTTGCGGACCTCCCGCAGGTCCTCCAGCGGTTTGCGCAGATCGTCGAATTCCGGACCGAGTTCTGAGCGGATCTGTTCCCGCGCGCCCGTCGCGTACTCGCGAACCTGACGGACCGTCCTGCCGAGCCATGCCGCCGCGGAAGGCAGCCGCTCGGGTCCGAGGATGAACAGACCGGCGACGATGAGAATCAGGATCTCACCCCAGCCGATGCTATCGAACACCTCGACTCCTTCCGGGGATGACGCCGTTGTTCGGACATCGGCACGCTTGCCGAGTGCCGTGCGTGCTCAGCCTATCCAACTTTGCCCGTTAGTGAAGAGTGACGTCCAGGACAAGTTCGCGTCCTTTGCGAACGACTGTCACGGGGACGACGGCCCCCACGTCGTGCTCGTCGACGGCGACTTCCAGCTCATCGGCCCCACCGATCGTGCGATCGCCGATCTCGGTGATCACGTCGCCTTCCGAGATCCCGGCCTCCTGGGCCGCCCCGCCGTCGCGGACGTTCTGCACCTGGGCGCCGTCCGCCGCTCCGTCGGTGACGGACTTCGCGTTCACGCCGAGTTCGGGGTGCCGTACCTGCCCGGTGCGGATGAGCTGCTGGGCGATCTCGCGCACCTGGTTGATCGGGATGGCGAATCCCAACCCGATCGAACCTCCGCTGTCGCCCGTTCCCATCGTCCGGATGGCCGTGTTGATCCCGATGACGGCTCCGTTGCCGTCCACCAGGGCACCTCCGGAGTTGCCCGGGTTGACCGCGGCGTCGGTCTGGATCGCGTCGATTACCGCGTTCGTGTCGGTCTCCTCCCCGGCGAGGCGGACCGGCCGATGGACGGAACTCACGATTCCGCTGGTGACAGTGCTCTCCAAGCCGAGTGGTGAACCGACTGCCATGACCTTGTCCCCGACCTGGAGATCCTGCGAGTCCCCCAGCTGAGCGACGGTGGGGTTGCTTACCTCGACCTTGAGCACGGCCAGGTCGGTCTCGGGATCGCGGCCCACGATCCGCGCCGGGGTTCGGGTGTTGTCCGAGAAGACCGTGAAGATCTCCGCGTCGGGGGTGTCCGCGGCCATCGAGACCACGTGGTTGTTGGTCACGACGTAACCGTTGCCGTTGATCATGACACCCGAGCCGGTTCCGCCCTGGGAGCCGACCCGAACCTCGACGGAGACGACTGCGGGGACCACGCTGGAGGCGGCCCCGGCGATGGAACTCGCGGGGCGGTCCGCCCCCGGCTCCACAGTGGCCAGGGTCACGTCCGGGTTGGTCAGCGGGTTGCCCTCCTCGGCGGTTATCCGGCCGACGAATCCTCCGGCGGCCCCCACGAGCAGCACCACGACCCCGAGGGTGATCAGCGACCGGGGGCGCACTCTGCGGCCGAAGATCACCTCCCGCGCGCTGAGCAAGGGACCGGAGCCGGGGGGAGCGGGGTCCTCGTCCCGTTCATCGGTGAGCGCGGGGCCGCCCAGCACGGCCCCGGTGGTGGGGTCCCGCCACGGGTCGTGCTCGTCCCCCTCATCCCAGAGAACGGGGTCCTGCGCGGTGGAGTCGGCGTCAGCACCGCTGTCCCCGGGGGAGCGTTGCAGCGACTCCGAGCTGTTCCGGGGGCGTCCGAAGGCCTTGGTCAGGGATTCCGGAGGTGGGGGCGCCTGTTCCACCCGAGGTGTTCGTCCGGGGGAGTTGCTGCGGTCGAAGCTTCCGGTTACCCCCTCCGGCCTGCCGAAGACGGCTGCTTCGGCCGGGGTCGCGGCTGCTCGCCGCGGAGTGCTCCGATCCGGATCCCGGGGCTCGTTCGCGTTCTCGTGCCCGGTTGCCGACGGTCTTGCCCAGGGAGATTGTTCGGAGTGGCTGGTAGCGCTCCCGTGGTTCGCGTGCGCAGCGGGTCCACCCGTGTTCGGATGCTGCGAGTCCCCCTGGTGCGCGGATGTCCTCGGCTGCTCGCTCATCGCTCCCCGGTTGTGTGCACGTTTCGGTTCGGCCGTTACCCGTGAGTGCATCACACGAAGGAGGCTTCGTGCTCACCGGCGCGGGAACTCGTGCCGAACTCCGGAATCGTCCGGCTCGCCGGCGACGGGGCTTTTCGGGTCGTTGCGGCCGGAATCCATTCTGCCGGTCCGGGTGTGAAGTTTTCGTTGACGGTCACCCGGGGGCTGCGCGGAAGCACCCGCGGACCGGGGCGACGAGGTGCTGCGAGGTGCGTCAGGGGGAATCGGGGGCGGTGGGAGTGGCCGCCCTGGTGCGGCCCGGCTCGGACGGGCTGGTTCGCGCCGGATTTCCGGGGGAGGAGGCGACCGCGGTTTCCGGCACGGGGCTGGTGGACGTGGCCGAGGACTCGGCTTCCTCGACGGCTCCACCGTGGGGAGCCTGGTTCGGCACCGTGGTGACGTTGTTCCGGACGGTGTCGGTAGGGGTGTTCATGAAGGCGAGCGCCCCCAGCACCAACCCGGAGAACACCACTCCGGCGCCCTGCTTGGCCCGGCGGCCGCCGAACTTCGAATGGTGCTGGCCGGAGGCGGCCTCGGTCGACTCGTCGTCCAGCGAACCGGGCCGGGAGGGTCCACCCAACGGGAGCTTCGCCCCGAGCGGGGAGGACTTCGCTCCGGCGTTCCTCCCGTTGGTGGTGACGAGGCGGCCGTCCTCGCTCAACGCGAGGTTGTCCGGTTGCTCGGGGAGCTCGGCGGTGCTGGGGATCGACTGCAGGGACTGCAGCAGCTGTGGGGATATCGCAGGGGTCGAGGCCGTACGCACCGCGGAACGCGCCTGCCGCTGGGAGTCCGCCTCGGCGGCGCAGCTGGGACACGTCGCGAGGTGGGCGGCGGCGCGGTCGTGGGCGTTCGGACCCAGTTCGCCGTCCACGAAAGCGACCAGCGCGTCCAGCGCGAGGTGCTGCTCCGGCAACCCCCAACCTCGAAGTCCGGTCATGCGGTTTCCTCCCGATTGCGCTCGCGGCGAGCCTCCAGGGCCGATTTGAGCAGCTGCCGGCCCCGATGTATCCGGCTGCGCACGGTCCCTAGCTTCACGTCGAGTGTAGCCCCGATTTCCTCGTAGGAGAGGCCTTCGACGTCGCACAGCACGATGGCCGCGCGGAATTCGGGAGGCAGTTCCTCCAGCGCCGCCTGCAGATCCGGGTCGAGGTGCGTCGCCTGATACACCTGTTCCGGGCTGGGACCGCTTCCGGGGATGCGGTCGGTGTCCTCGGGGAGTCCTTCCATGCGCACCCTGGACCGCCGCCGCGCCATGTCGAGGAAGAGGTTGGTGGTTATGCGGTGCAACCACCCCTCGAAGGTCCCCGGACGGTAGGAGGCCAGCGAGCGGAACACGCGGATGAAGGTCTCCTGGGTCAGGTCCTCGGCGTCGTGCTTGTTCCCGGAGAGGCGGAAGGCCAGCCGGTAGACGCGATCCGCGTGCTCGCGGACCACCTCGTCCCAGGACGGCGGGGTCCAGTTGGCCTCGGTGGCTTCGGAGGGGGAAGTGACCGCCGCTTCGTCGCTCGTCGTCGCCCGCACCGGTTGATCGTCGGCCTTGGCGGCTTTCGAACCGGTGTCGGTCGTCTGCGGCGAAGCCGTGCTCGGTGCTGCCGTGTGAGTGGCCATGTGGCGAGAAGGCACCTCCTGCGGGCGGGTTGCGCCCCGTAGAACGATCTCCCCGGTCGGTTTGTTCCCGCCCTCGCGGGGCGGGGTGACGAATCGCCGGATATGACGCCCTCACTCTCCCCCTCGCGGGTGAGTTGACCGTGATAGAAGCCTGAGAAACCGCTGAGAACTTGTCCGCCACTCCGGTTCCCGGGGAGAGAAACGCGGTCGGTCGGCCGGAAGCCCCGGGCTCGCCCCGTCGTTTCGCTCTCAAGGTACTCCCTCACGGCCCGGTTCGACACGGGGCGAGGGAGGTTTCCCGGGCTGTTTCCGCACCGCAGGTGGAGAGGTGGAGCACACGTCCGGCGGAAGGGGCGGAGTTGATCGTGGGGCGCGGGCGCCGCGTTACTCCGGAGTCGGGACGTGACGCGATCCGTTTCGAAATCGTTGTGACCCACCTCGCGGGAACAACCCCGGTTCAACGATAACCTGTTCAACCGTGCAACCCGAAATTTCCTCCCCAGTGCCGAGGGGCGGCGGTGCGCCGTACCCCCGGAACAACGTCGGGGACGTGTCAGGTCGTGCTCGAACCTCCGGGCGCGCCCCCGTGGAGCTGGTCGACAGCGATCACGGTGCGGAGTGGGCCGCCGCCGAGCGTTTCGGGTCCCCCGAAGCGGTGCTGCGCTTCCTGGCCGCGGTGCTCCGGGCGAAGTCCGTGGTCGAGGTCGACGGTTCGACCTCCACCGCGCTCGCGTTGTGCGAGGGAATGGTCGCGGAAGGCACACTGACCTGCATCACGCTGGACACGGAGGTGCAGCGTTCCGTGCGCAGCGCCGTCGCCGAGGCCGAGATGTCGACCCACCGGCTGCGCATGATCACCGAGGTGGCCTCCGGAGTGCTGCCCAAGCTGGCCGAGGGGGCCTACGACCTGGTGCACATCGTGGTCGGCGGCGCCAGGACGGCCACCTTGCTGGAACTCGCGACTCCGCTGCTGCGCCCAGGCGGGACGCTGGTCCTCAACGGGGCGTTCGAGCGGGGCCGCGGCACCGACCGGTTCGGAGCTGACGGGAGTCCGCGCATGGCGCGCGAGGCGTTGCACGCGATCCACGCGGACCCCCGCCTCGTTCCGGTGGCCCTGCCGACGGGAAGCGGGCTGCTCGCGATCGCCCGCGACTGATCCCCGCCGCCCCGCCGGACTCGGGGCCGTGCGACGTCACCGCGCCCGCGAGCGGGAGGCCCGCCGAGCGGGCCCCGCTCGCGCGACCGCGGACGTGAGGAACCCGATCAGGCGGGCGAAACGGACAACAGCTGGCCAGCCAGCCCGCGCGCCCTGGTGGACAGCTTCTTGGCCACGTCGTTGAGCACCGTGCTCGCGGGGGAGTCGGGGTCCTGCAGGACGAGCGGAGCACCGCTGTCACCGGACTCCCGGAGACGAGTGTCGAGCGGGACCTGGCCCAGCAGCGGGACCTCCGAGCCCACCGAGCGGGTCAGCGACTCGGAGACGATCTGACCGCCCCCGGAACCGAAGACCTCGACGCGCTGGCCGTCCTCGAGCTCCATCCAGGACATGTTCTCGACGACTCCGGCGAGCCGCTGCCGCGTCTGCATGGCGATCGCACCGGCGCGCTCGGCCACCTCGGCCGCGGCCTGCTGCGGTGTGGTCACGACCAGGATCTCCGCGTTCGGGATCAGCTGGGCCGTCGACAGCGCCACGTCGCCCGTGCCGGGCGGGAGGTCGAGCAGCAGGACGTCGAGGTCGCCCCAGAAGACGTCGGACAGGAACTGCTGGAGCGCCCGGTGCAGCATCGGACCACGCCACACGACCGGTGTGTTGCCGGGGGTGAACATGCCGATGGAGATCAGCTTGACCCCGTGCGCCTGGGGCGGCATGATCATGTTCTCGACCTGGGTGGGCTTGCTCTCGGTCCCCAGCATCCGGGGCACGGAGTGACCGTAGATGTCGGCGTCGACGACGCCGACGGAGAGTCCGCGCTCGGCCATGGAAGCGGCGAGGTTGACCGTCACGCTGGACTTGCCTACACCGCCCTTCCCGGAGGCGACGCAGTAGACCCTGGTCAGCGAGCCGGGCTCGGCGAACGGGATGCGGGGTTCCTCCGCGTCGCCCCGCAGCTGCTTGCGGAGCTCGGTGCGTTGCTCGTCGCTCATCACGTCGAGCTCGACCTCGACCGAGCCGACGCCGGAGACCTCGGAGACCGCCGAATCGACCCGCTGGGTGATGGTTTCCCGCATCGGGCACCCTTGCACGGTCAGGTAAACACCGACCTTGACGTCACCGTCGGAACCGATGGTCACGTCCTTGACCATGCCGAGCTCGGTGATCGGCTTGTGGATCTCCGGGTCCTCCACCTTGGTGAGGGCCTGCCGCACCGCGTCCTCGGTGGGAGTGGGCTGAGTTGTGGTCACGGCTACGCGACACCGACCTTTCCTGCGCTGGTGTGCCACCCCATATGCTACGGGCGAGTACGGCTGGGATCACAGCCCGACCGGCCTTCCGTGTCGGCGGGCCACCGGCAGCCGCTCCCGCGCGCACCCGCGAGGTCCGGTTCGCGTCGGGGCGAGCGGTCCGGGGCGGCCTGCGGTTCGGGTCATTGCTCCACGGGGGGCGCCTCGGGCGAGGAGTTCACCGCCCGGGCCAGGTCGAGCGCGGCCAGGTCGGCGAACAGCCACCCGTTCGGCGGCAGCGGGGTGTTGGGTGCCGCCTGCAGGGCACGGATCAGCTCGGCCACCTCGAAGGCCTTCGAGGGATCCGCTGAATTCGCCGACTCGACCAGGTCCCGCCACTGCTGATCGGTGCCCTCCTCGAGCACGATCCCGCGGATCCTGGTCAGCAGCGCGGTGACGCTGCTGCTGGCCGACTCGGGAACGGTTTCGAGCTGGTCGAGACGAGCCGTCGCCTCCCGGACTTCTTCGATCGGTGCCATGTCGTCCCGTCTCCCGTTTCGGGTGTGCTCCGTTCGGTGGCTCCCCGCGCCGCGGAGTCGCGGGGTCGCCCTCCGGGCGAAGCGACGCGAGGGTCGACTTCGCCGGACATGGTAGTGCCCGGCGGTGCTGGTTCTCCGGTGTGCCCGCGGGCCGCGTCACCGGCGCGGTTCCGCGCGTCGTGCGCGCAACTCCGCGGGTCGGACTCGCGGTCGCGGCGAATATACTCCGGCACGCGGCCGGGCCGACTCCTGAGGAGCCGCTCCCCGGAGGGGCCCGGACCGGTTTTCCGCCCCGGTAGGAGGTGCAGTTCATTGACCGCCGCACAGCGCTCCCGACGCAGCTGCCTCGCCGTCCCCGGCTCAGCGCCCAGGATGATCGAGAAGGCGCGCGGACTGCCCGTGGACCAGTTCTTCCTGGACCTGGAGGACGCGGTGGCCCCGCTAGCCAAGGCCGAGGCGCGCGGCGCGGTCGTCGACGCGTTGAACGCGGGCGGCTGGGGGGACAAGATCCGCACGGTTCGGGTGAACGCGCTGGACACCGCGTGGACCTACCGCGACGTGGTGGACGTGGTCGAGGGCGCCGGCGCCGCGCTGGACACCCTCATGCTGCCCAAGGTCTCCGGTGCGGATCAGGTCCGCTGGCTGGACCTGACGCTCTTCCAGCTGGAGAAGGCCCTCGGGCTGCCGGCCTCCTCGATAGGCATCGAGGCGCAGATCGAGGACGCGAAGGGGCTGGCCGAGGTCGACTCGATCGCGGCCTCCTCGTCCCGGCTCGAGGCGCTGATCTTCGGGCCCGCCGATTTCATGGCCTCGATCAACATGCCCTCGCTCGTCGTCGGGGAGCAGCCCCCCGGCTACGACGTCGGCGACGCCTACCACTACGTGCTCATGCGACTGCTCACTGCCGCGCGGGCGAACGGGTTGCAGGCAGTGGACGGCCCCTACCTGCAGATCAGGGACGCGGAGGGGCTGCGTCGCGTCGCGGGGCGTTCCGCCGCGCTCGGGCTGGACGGCAAGTGGGTGCTGCACCCCGCGCAGGTGGACGAGGTGAACGGGATCTTCTCGCCGAACCAGCGGGACTACGACCGCGCGGAGAACATCCTCGACGCCTACGCCTGGTACACCTCCGATGAGGGAGGTAGGCGCGGGGCGGTCATGCTGGGTGACGAGATGATCGACGAGGCCTCCCGCAAGATGGCCCTGGTGGTGGCGGGCAAGGGGCGCGCGGCCGGGTTGAGCCGCACCGAGCCCTGGCAGCCCCCGCAGGACTGAGCCCGCGGGAGCGGACCGGACGCCACGCCCCGGACATCCCGCGGTGCGTGGTAAGGAACCCTTGGCCTCCCGTTCACCCCGCGTGCGTGGTGCGGGCATCCCTCCGGTGCGCAGGCTGTGCGTGTTCGTTCGCCGGTACTGGGAGACCGCGGTGTTCGTCGGATCGGATCGCGCGGTGGCGCTGGGGTGGGACGGTGCTCTCGTCCTGCGGGAACGCGGCGGTGCGCGACTGACCAGCGGAGCTGACGAGCTCCTGCGGGGGGCGCGTGCGGCCTCCATCCCGGTCGTAGTGCTGACCGGGACCGCTGTGGACCGGGTGGCCTCCGAGGCGCGACGGCTGCGCGTCGCGGAGGGGCTCGCCATCGTGATCGCCGGGGTGGAGGACGAGGCGGCCGAGCTGCGCGCGCTGGCGACCGAGTACCCGTGCCTGGCACGGGTGGCCGGTTCGGAGGAGGAGATTCGCGCCGCGCGCCGAGCGGGGGTGCTCGCGTTCGGGTTCTCCGGTGGCGGGGTGGCCGGGGCGCGGTTGCGTGCGGCCGGGGCCGAGGCGGTGCTTCCCCGGTTGGACCGTGCGCTGGCCCTGCGGGTGACCGCGCGGCGCCTGTTCACCGTCTCCGGGGAGCCCTGATCGAGCGGTTCTCCCGTGCCGGTCGTGCCCGCTTCGCGCGGCGAGGCCGAGCGTCCGGCGGATGATACCGGAATCAGCGATCTCGGCAACTCGGTCGCGGAGGGTCGAGAACTGTCGTCACTCTTCGTGCTCGTTCTGTTGTCGTGTGTTCGCTTCCGCCCGCGTGGCCCGGCTCGCCGTAGTGCGGAGCGGCGGTGCCCACTTGTTTCCGGGGTGATTCCACAGCGTGACCTCTCCGTCTTCCCGGCGTGATGAGCGATTTCCGTGGTTCGTTATTCCATTCCTGTTCATCTCGGTTGATTCGCCACGTCACCTTTTCGGTTTAACGTTTTCACTGCCAGTGCAGACCTCGGCCGGTGAGCCCGGTCGCAGCAGCGTGAAAAGGGGCTACCTGTGCAGCGCAGTATTGTCAGACGTGTTGTCGCCGGTGCGGCGGTAACGACGCTGACCCTGGTTCTCGGGGCATGTGGTGCCGCCAACGAGGAGTCCGGGTCGGGCGACGGTTCGGGACTGTCCGGAACTCTCGACGGCGCCGGTGCCAGCTCCCAAGAGGCCGCACAGCAGGCCTGGCGCGCGGCGTTCTCCGAGAAGAATCCCGACCTCACGATCAACTACTCGCCCATCGGCTCCGGCGGTGGACGCGAGCGCTTCGTCTCTGGGGCCAGCGACTTCGGCGGCACCGACGCCGCGCTGGAAGGCGAAGAGCTGACCAAGGCCAAGGAGCGCTGCGGCAAGCTCGTCGAGCTCCCGGTGTACGTCTCACCGGTCGCGGTGTCCTTCAACCTCGAGGGCATCGACAAGCTGAACCTTCCCCCCGAGACGATCGCCAAGATCTTCAACCAGCAGATCACCAAGTGGAACGCCCCGGAGATCGCCGAGGCCAACCCGGACGTTGACCTGCCCGACACCCCCATCACCCCGGTGAACCGCTCCGACGAGTCCGGCACGACGGAGAACTTCACCGACTACCTGTCCACTGCCGCGCCGAACGCCTGGCCTCACGAGGTGAGCGGTGACTGGCCGGTTCCCGGCGGCGAGGCGGCCAAGGGCACCTCCGGAGTCAAGAGCGCCATCGACGCCGGTCAGGGAACCATCGGCTACCTGGACGCCAGCCAGGCCGGTGACCTGGGGCAGGTGGCCGTCGGGGTCGGCGACGAGTTCGTCTCCTACTCCCCCGAGGCCGCTGCCAAGGTGCTGGAGGTCTCCGAGCGCAAGAAGAACCAGGGCGAGCACGTGTTCGCCTACGACCTGGCGCGGGACACCACCCAGTCGGGGACTTACCCCATCGTGCTGGTCTCCTACGGGATGGCCTGCGCCAACTACGACAACGCCGAGACGGGTGAGCTCGTCCGCTCCTACTTCCAGTACATCCTGAGTGAGGAGGGGCAGCAGAAGGCGGCCGACGCGGCGGGCTCCGCCCCCATCTCCCAGTCACTGCGCGAAAAGCTGCGCCCGGCCGTCGAAGCCATCGGTTCGAACGGCTGAGCCGCTCGTTCCCCACGCCGGAGGGGAACGAGCGGAGCCCCGCGAACGCGGGGACCGGCCGCGAACCCGCTGGCCGAGATCTCGACCAACGGTGATCGCAGCGGCCCGGGACGTCTCCGCCCCGGGCCGCTGCTCACCCGCGAGCGCTCGGCTCGATGGCGGGTTCCGGCAGTGAAACACCGTCGTCCGACCGGGAATATCCGAAGGGACCGTCCGTGAGCAGTATCGGACAAGACGCCGTGCAAGGCCGTCGTGCACGCAAGCGGCCCGCCGACCAGGCCTTCAGAGGGATCACCACCGGGGCGGGTGTGCTGATCCTGGTGGTGTTGGCGGGAGTGGCCGCTTTCCTGCTGATCGAGGCCTGGCCCGCCTTCGTGGCGCCCGCGGAGGAGATTCCCGGTGAGGGCGGTCTCGTCGTCTACATCTGGCCGCTGGTGTTCGGCACCCTGCTGGCAGCGGCGCTGGCCCTGGTGCTCGCCGCCCCGCTCGCCGTGCTCATCGCCCTGTTCATCACGCACTACGCCCCGCGCAGGCTCGCCCAGTTCCTGGGCTACGTGATCGACCTGCTGGCGGCCGTTCCGAGCATCATCTACGGGCTCTGGGGCTTCACGGTCCTGGCGCCCGCCACGCTGGCGCCGACGGGGTGGTTGGCCGAGAACCTCGGTTTCATCCCGTTCTTCGCGGGTCCGGCCTCCACCACCGGCCGCACCATGTTCACCACCGTGCTGGTGCTGGCCGTGATGATCCTGCCGATCATCACCGCGGTGATCCGCGAGGCCTTCCTGCAGACCCCGAAGCTCTTCGAGGAGGCCTCCCTGGCTCTCGGGGCCACCCGGCTGGAGATGATCAGGATGGCCGTGCTCCCGTTCGGCGGTTCCAGCATCCTGAGCGGTTCCATGCTCGGCCTGGGACGCGCGCTGGGGGAGACGATGGCCGTGGCGATCGTGCTCTCGGCCTCGGGAGGGATCTCCTTCAACCTGATCAGCTCCGGCAACCCGGCGACGATCGCGGCCAACATCGCGCTCGAGTTCCCCGAGTCCTCCGGCATCGCCATCGACACCCTGATCGCGTCCGGCCTGGTGCTGTTCGCCATAACGCTTGTCGTCAACATGATCGCCCGAGCGGTCATCAACCGCCGCACCGACTTCTCCGGAGCCAGTTGATGAGCACCCCCACCCAATCCCGCCCCGCGTCCTCGGAAACGGACCCGCCCGGCGACTCCGCACGACTGGTCCGCGGTTCGCTGCCGCGGTGGGCTCCGTGGGGCGCCCTGGCAGTGGCGGTCCTGGTGGCCGCGGCCATCGCGGCCATGACGGGTTTCTCCGTCACGCTGTTCGTGCTCCTCGCCGTGGTGCTGTACACGGCGGGGATGTACGCGTGGTCCCGCACCGCGGAGGGAAGGCGCAAAGCCGCGGACCGCGCCTTCACCGCCGTGGTCACCTCGGCGTTCCTGCTCGCGCTGACTCCGCTGATCTCCGTGGTGATCACGGTGATCTCGAGGGGAGCGGAGCGCTTCGGCGGAAAGTTCTTCACCTACTCGATGCGCGGAGTGGTCGGGGACGGCGGTGGCGCCTACCACGCGATCATGGGCACGCTGATCACCAGCGGACTGGCCACGCTGATGTCGGTGCCCATCGGTCTGGCCACCGCGATCTACCTGGTCGAGTACGGCGGGGGGCGCCTGGCCCGCGCGATCACGTTCTTCGTCGACGTGATGACGGGCATTCCCTCCATCGTGGCTGGTCTGTTCGCCTACGCGCTGTTCACCCTGGTTTTCGGGGCCGGGACCATCAACGGCTTCGCCGGAGCGGTGGCCCTGAGCGTGCTGATGATCCCCATCGTGGTGCGGTCCAGCGAGGAGATGATCAAGCTGGTTCCGGACGACCTGCGCGAAGCCGCCTTCGCGCTGGGAACGCCGAAGTGGAAGGTGATCCTGCGCGTGGTGCTGCCGACGGCCGTCGCAGGCATCAGCACCGGCGTGACGCTGGCCATCGCGCGCGTGATCGGCGAGACCGCCCCGCTGCTCATCGCCACGGGGACCACGGCGAGCACCAACTTCAACCCCTTCTCCGGGCAGATGGCCACTCTCTCGGTCTTCTCCTACTACGAGTACGCGAGTCCGGGGGTGCCTCCCGAGCCCTACCTGGCGCGTGCCTGGACCGCCGCGCTGACGCTCATGCTCATCGTGATGGTGCTCAACCTGGTGGCCCGGTCGATCTCCCTGTTCTTCGCGCCGAAAACTCGTAGCTGAACCGCCGAACCGGATAGGAGCCAGCAATGGCGAAGCGCATCGAAGTCGAGGACCTGGACATCTACTACGGCTCCTTCCGCGCGGTGCGGAACGTGTCCATGACGATCCATCCGCGGGCGATCACCGCGCTGATCGGCCCGTCCGGCTGTGGCAAGTCCACCTACCTGCGGGCGCTCAACCGGATGCACGAGCTCATCCCGGCCGCACGCGTGGAGGGAAGGGTCGTCATGGACGACCAGGACCTGTACGCGCCCGGCGTGGACCCGGTCGACGTCCGCAAGCACGTCGGCATGGTCTTCCAGCGGCCGAACCCGTTCCCCACGATGTCGGTCTACGAGAACGTGGCGGCGGGGCTGCGGCTCAACTACAAGCGGATGCGCAAGTCCGAGGTGGACGACGTCGTCGAGGAGTCGCTGCGCGGTGCCAACCTCTGGGAGGAGGTCAAGGACCGCCTCAACAAGCCGGGGGCCGGGCTCTCCGGCGGGCAGCAGCAGCGGCTCTGCATAGCCCGTGCCATCGCCGTCAAGCCCGGGGTGCTGCTGATGGACGAGCCCTGCTCGTCGCTCGACCCCATCTCGACGCACGCGATCGAGGACCTGATGGCCGAGCTCAAGGAGAACTACACCATCGTCATCGTCACCCACAACATGCAGCAGGCCGCGCGGGTGAGCAACTACACGGGGTTCTTCAACATCGGCGGAACCGGGGAACCGGGAGAGCTGATCGAGATCGACGAGACTCCGACGATCTTCTCGGCGCCCACCCACTCCGACACCGAGGAGTACATCTCCGGTCGCTTCGGTTGATCGGCGCTTCCGCGGCCGCCGAGCCTCCGAACACGCCCGGAAGTCGTCGAATCGTGGTGCGTTCGGTCGAATCGCCCGGTTGGCAGTTCCCGCCCGGTTCGCGCGAAGGGTAGTTTGCCGATCGCAACCGGACGTGTCGACCGAGGGGCGGGTCCGAAGTGTCCAGCCAGGTGTCGAATTCGGGGTCCTGCAGGCAGCTGCGTCTCGCGCTGGCGCTGCGCGGCGGGGCCAGCATGGCCGTGTGGATCGGGGGAGCCGTAGCCGAGACGGACCGGTTGCGGCGCTGGGTCTCCCACGGGCAGGAGCGGGGATCGGGACCCCGCTCCCGGCACCCCTGGGCCGCGCTGGCCGAGCTCGCCGGGTACGACTCGGTCGAGCTGGACGTGCTCGCCGGAACCTCCGCGGGCGGGCTCAACGCCACGCTGCTGGCGACCTCGCTCGTGTACGGGATGCCGTTCGGGGTCATGCGGCGCGCGTGGATCAGGTTGGCCGATCTGGAGGCCATGGCGCGTCCCGTCCCCCGCCCCTGGGAACCGCGTCCCGATTCGCTGCTGGAGGGGGACGGCTACTTCCGTTCCGAACTTGGCGAACTGCTGTCCGAGGGGATCGGCAACGGCTCCGACGTGGAGGCGGTCCGGCGGGTGGAGCTGCTGTTGACGGCCACGCTGCTGGACCCGGTCTCCGAGCGGCACTTCGACGCGGCGGGAACGGAGTTCGACAAGGCACGTCGCCGGGCGATGTTCCGGTTCAGGCACCGGGGGCGACCGGGGGAGCCGCTCAGCGATTTCGGTTCGGCGGAGCAGCCCGCGGACACGGCGCGACTGCTCGCCCAGGCGGCGCGCACCACGTCCTCCTTCCCGTTCGCCTTCGAACCCGCCGTCTTCCGCTCCGCGCCCCGCGACGGCGCGGAGCGCGGGAACGGAGCCCCCGCGGCTTCCGATTCCACCGTGGACGGAACTTCCGGAGTGCCCAACATGCACGGGAGGTTCTCCGAGGCGAGCGGTTCGGACGGTGCGCGCTTCCGGGCCATGGACGGCGGGGTGCTGGACAACATTCCCGTCACGGCCGCGGTCGAGGCGATACGGCAGGTCGAGGCGGACACCCCCACGGAGCGGTGGTTGCTCTACCTCAACCCCGAGCCGGACCCGCAGGAGCCCTCCGAACGCACTGCAGGCCTCGCCCGCGCCGTCACGGCCACGGCGCTGCGGGCGAAGCTCGGGCAGGAGAGCCTGCTCACCGACATCGAGGCCATCGAGGAGCACAATCGCCGTGCGCGCGAGGCCGCCGGCAGACGTGAAGCCGTTTTCGCGGAGCTGGTCGATACCCCGCGCCCGGAGCGCTGGGGCTGGCTGAGCGCCCGCGTGAGCGCGGTTCGCGTGGAGCACGCCGAGCGGTTCGCCGAAGCCCGCGCCGAGAGCGTGCACGAGCTGCTGACGGCGCCGAAGGACACCGCGGGGACCCCGCTGCTGGCCCCGCTGCCCAAGCAGCCCCTGCTGGACTGGCCCGCGACCGCCTGCACGGGGCTGCGCGAACGGCTCGTGGAGCACCACCGCGGCGAGGCCTCCCGGCGACCGGCCGAGGTGTTCGACGACACGGACACGCTGCTGGCAGCTGTGGACGAGTGCCTGCGCTGGACCCGTGAGCTCGAAGCGCACTGCGCGCTGCCCACGGAGCGGTTCGGCGTGCTCAAGGGGAGCCTGTACCGGTTGCGCGCCGTCTTCGAGACCCTGGAGGGGCACGTCGCCCGTTGCTGGGTGCACGCGGCGCGCTCCGAGCCGGTCCTGGTGCGGACCGAGCTGGACGGCTGGATCGAGTGCGTGTGGCAGCGCCAGTACCGGCTGCAGCACGCCCTTCCCTCCCCGATGGGGGCGCTGCTGGATCCGCTGCTGGGCAGCGTCTCCGCCGAGGAACCGGGTTTCGGCACGGTATTCCAGCGCAGGTTGGCCGACTTCGCGGCCGAGCTGTCCTCCGTCGTGGAATCCGCGGGGGTCGAGGCGGCCGATTCCGACACCGGGGTGGACCCGGTCGCCGAGGGATGGGCGGTGTTGGACCGCCTCGCGGGGGAGGTGCTGGAGGCCACGAGCGAGGAGGGGACAGCGGACCTCGATCGGGTGACGCGCGCCTTCCTGGAAACCGCCTCCGACGGGGACGCGGCCCGACTGCTGCGCACGCTGGTGGTCATCGGAGCCCCGCTGGGGGTGGGGGACGGTGACGAGTCCCGGGTGCTGCTGCACCGCTTGGCCGGGGACCGGTCCAGCCCGCTGCCGTTCACGGCGCTGCGCGACGAGAACGGCCGGATACCGGTTCCGGACAAGGTCCGAGGTTCGGGAATGGGCAACTTTGCGGCCTTCCTCTCGGCCAAGTGGCGGGCCAACGACTGGATGTGGGGACGGCTCGACGCCGTGGCGAGCCTCGTGGAGATGCTGGTCGAGCCGGGGCGGCTGCGCCGACACGTCTCCGACGCTTCCCGGGCGGGGGACGAGCTCCAGGCGATCCTGTGCGAGCCGACCACGGCCGAGCTCGGGGAGCTGGACGAGCCCACCACCAGGAAGTGGCGCGAGTTCCTGGCGGAACGCTGGGCCGAGCGCTCCGGCGCGGTGCGGGCGGAGCTGGAGGCCCTGTTCGCGAGTCCCGCCGACGAGCACCCGCTGACGGCCACCAGAGCGGCCGTGACGGAACGCCTGCAGTGGACCGTCGTTGCCGAGGAACTGCCGTTCGTGGAGGCGGTCGACTCCGGAGCGGACCCCACCGCGGGCGACGTCCCGATCAGACGTGACCCGCGCGCGCTGGACTCAGCGGTGCGGAACTACGACGTGGGCAAGCAGCGCTGCGCCGACCTCGCCGAGGACCGCGTTGCCTCGATGGCCACCCGGTTCACCCTGCTGGCCCACCGCGCCCTCCTGCCGCGCTGGAGGGGGTTCCGCGGTGTGCTGGCCGCGCTGGCCGTGACGGTGGCGAAACCCGTGCTCCTGCTGATCGCTTTCGGGCTGGCGGCGCCGCGCCGCACCGCGATCTGCGTGATGACCGGCGCGGCCGCGACGGTTCTCGCCGGGACGGCCGAGCGGGACGGGACGTGGGCCTGGTTGCGGCTCTACGAGTTGTCCGACGCGGGAGTCGGGATGGTCGGAGGAGCCGCTGCCGCCCTCGCCGTGCTCGCGGCCGCCCGCTGGGGATGGCTGTCCGTCCCGCGCTCCGGTTCGAGCGCCACGCGCTGGCTCGGCGGGCTCGTGGCCGGGGGGCTGTTCGCGGCCGTCGGCTACTGGGCGCTCGGAGCGGGACCGCGGCTGGGACCGCTCGGTGTGCTGGTGGTGGCAGTGTGGATCGTCTGGTACGCGAGCTTCGCCCTGCGGAAGGGCGGCAGGACGGCGGCGACGGTGCTGGCGCTGGTCTCGTTCGGGACCACGCTCGGCGTGGCCGTCGCCTTCGACTGGTCGGTTCCCGGTTGGATGGTGCTGGCCGCGGTCACGGCGGCCTGGGCGCAAACCCTGCTGCTGAGCATCGCCGACGTGCTCCGCCCGCGTCCGCGTCCGCGGGGCGGGCACGTCGGCGGGGGCCGAACGGCGAGGACGCGGAGCTCGGACACCACCGAGGTGGGCGCGGGCAGCGCCTGATCGAGTGGAGAGCGGGTCCGGGGAGACGCCGCCGGTCGGTCCGGTCCGCGCACCGCCTCGCACACCGCCGGGATGATCCGAGTTCTCGGGTGTATCGGGTGAGCGGGTCGGCAGCGGGCCTACTATTCCGGTGTGTCCGACCATTTCGCACGCACCGACCAACCAGGAGTCGCGGGGGAGAACCTCCCGCCGACGGCGGAGCCCCCGCCCCCGCGCGGGGTGGTCCGGGCGGCACCGGGAACGCCGTTCGACATGCTCGCGCGCAACCCGGTGCACCGCTGGTGGCGTCCGCTGGTGACGCTGCTGGTCTTCGCCGGAACAGCCGTGCTCGCGCTGATCGGCACGACCGTGCTGTTCGTCGGCTCGGTCCTGCTGGGGATGCCCACTCAGGTGCTGCGCGCGGTGTCCGATCCCGCCCTGCGAGTCGAGGACCTGCTGCGCGATCCGCTGCTGATGCTGTTCTTCAGCTTCGCGCTGCTGGTGGCGCTGATTCCCGCTGCCGTGCTGACGGCTCGCTGGACGCAGCGGCGGAGCCCGGCGAGCCTGGTGAGCGTGGTGGGGGGCTTCCGGGTTCGCTGGATCGGTTCGGCCCTGCTGTGGGGCCTGCTCGTCTTCGGCACGATGTTCGGCGTCAGCCTGCTGCTCCAGGTGTTGGCGGGGGTGCCCCTCCTCGAGGGTTTTCCCGGCTGGTGGTCGTACTCCTCGATCGCGCTGATCGCCGTGATCGTCGTCCCGGTGCAGAGCGCGGCCGAGGAGCTGGTGTTCCGCGGACTGCTGCTGCAGACGCTCAACGCCTGGTTCCGGGTGCCGTGGTTGGGCATCGTGGTGTCCTCCTTGGTCTTCCTGTCCGGACACGGCTACACGGATCCCGCGGTGTGGGCGGAGTTGTTGTTGATGGCCGGGGCCATGTGCTGGCTCAGCATCCGCACCGGGGGCTTGGAAGCGGCCGTCGCGCTGCACGTGAGCAACAACGGCCTGAGCTTGTTCATAGCGGGGCTGTCGGGGGTTCCCGGGGTCGAGCAGGGCGGGAACTACCCGCTCACCCAGGTGCTGCCGCTCATGGTCGCTGTCGTGGTGTACGCGTGGTTGGTGGACAGGAGCGCGGCTCGCCGTGGTCTGTACACAGTCGTCGGGGGACGGGTTCCGATCCATCCGGTGAGCCTGCGTCCCGGAGGGGCCTCGCGGGCTGAATCCGGCGCCGCGGAGAGGGTAAACTCGTAGTCGACAGGACATTCGGCAGGTTTCGGACCGAACCATGGCGAGCATCCTGGGGTGCGGTCGTGCCGGCGGGCCGCGCTCGAGTGGTGGTAGGCCCGGTTTATCCGGCCGTGTCCGCCCGGCGAGCAGTACGCACGACGTCCAGTGCTCGGACGTCGGCCGTAACGGAGGTGTCTACGGTGAGCAGCCCGTTTTCCGGCTCCGCCCGGTCAACCCAGGGGCTACCCAGCTTGCCCACCCCGCCGACAGGTTGGCCCATCGGCTCCTACGGCACCTACGAGGAAGCCCAGCGCGCCGTTGACCACCTCGCGGACAACGACTTCCCCGTGCAGGAAGTCACCATCGTGGGTGTTGATCTGATGCTCGTCGAACGCGTGACGGGAAGGCTGACCTGGGCGCGCGTGCTGGGTGGTGGCGCCGCTTCGGGGGCGTGGTTCGGCCTGTTCGTCGGATTGATCATGGGGATCTTCTCGGAGCAGAGCGCCTGGCTGGGGCCGCTGCTGGTCGGGTTGGGAGCCGGTGTGGTGTTCGGGCTGATCTTCGCGGCCGTAACCTACGCCTCCACGCGGGGGCGGCGGGACTTCTCGTCCTCGAGTCAGATAGTCGCGGGGCGCTACGACGTGCTGAGCCAGCCCAAGCACGCCGAGCAGGCGCGGGACATGCTCGCTCGCCTTGCGATGGGGGGACCGGCTACGCAGCAGTAGCGCCGCGCTGCGGTGGGGAAGCGATCCGGGACTGATCGTTGGACTGGTCGGTGGCTCCCAACGCGGCGGAGAGCCCCGCCGAAGGAGCCCGCGGAAGGTGCGGTCAGTCCCGCGGATCGGAGCTGCCGAACAGCTGCGTCCAGTAGTGCCCCCACTCGCTGCCCGGGTTCGCCGCGTGGCCGACCCCGAGCTCGGTGAAGGAGCAGTTCACGATGTTCTTCCGGTGCGGCCGGCTGGTGCTCCACTGGGTGAAGGTCGCGGACGCGCTCGCGTTGCCCGCTGCCACGTTCTCACCCACGTACGTTGAGGGGTAGCCCCCGCGGCGTGCTCTGGTGATGTGGTCCGCGCCCCTGCTTCCGATGTGGCCCAGGTAGTCGTGGCGGGCCATGTCGGTGCTGTGCTGCTGGGCCGTTCTGGTCAGCGAGGGGTTCAACCGGACTCGGGGGCAACCCGCCTCCGCTCTGGCCCGATTGGTCAGCTCCAGGATCCGCTCGGCTCGGTCCGTGGGTTCCGCGCGGTCGGCGGCACCGTGCGCCGGTACGGTCAGGAGCAGCGTGGTGGGGACGAGCAGAAGCAGTACCCGACTCGTCGTCGTTCTCATGCGAGTGCCCTTTCCGGTTCGCGTGGGTGGGGTGCTGCCTCGTTTTTCTACAGCACCGCACGCCGGCGCTGTGCCGCGCGATCTCCACCGGGCGACGTGCGGAACGGGAAAACCACCCGCTCAGGGGAGCGGACAATTCGGAAATTGTCCGGGATTCGCATTTACGGGACGCGCTCTCCGGGAGATCGGGGTCTCCCGGAGAGCGCGCTCGGTGGTGTTTTCCGGAGAGTATTCGGGCGGAGCGGGTCCCCCACGACCCGCGAAAAGGACGACTGGAAAACTTTTCAGATCTGATTGGCGATGATCAGGAACAGCGTGAGGATCCAGCCGTTGATCAGCGTGAAGAGCACGGCGGGCTTGTTGGTCACCAGACGGGACATGACATTCCTCCCAGTGCGCAGCTCGAAACGGAAACCGCGTCCGAGCGGAAATCACCGGACGCGCGGAATTCGCCGCACGATGTGGCCCGTGGTGCTCCCCGAGTCAGTGTGCCGAGGGCTCGGCGCGCGTGCTCGTGGGAGTCACGTGCCACACCGCGCCGGGTTTTCGCTGATGCCTTACGTCGCGGGAGGCCCGTCGCGGGCGAGGTGAGTGCGATCCGCGTTCGCCGGTCGCCGTGGAGACCGACTCCGGTGTCGCCTGCGGCGTGTTCGCCGACTTGTCGGTTCCGGTGTCGCGCACGATTCCCTCCCAACCGCGATCGTCGTTCTCGTGCCCGAGGTGGTGCCTGAGCCGGGCCGTGCGAGCGAACCGCACGTGGTCGTGTGCCGGCGTGGCCGCGCACCGGGCGACCGGTCGTTCCGGTGGCCCTGACCGTGATGTCGTCACGCCCCGGCCGTGCGTTACTCCCGGGGTCACAACCAGTTGTTCCTTCTGAAGATCTTGAACAGCATGACGCAGGCCAGCATCATCACCAGCAGCGTCACCGGATAGCCGAAGGCCCACTGGGTCTCCGGCATCTTGTCGAAGTTCATCCCGTAGATACCGGCGATCATCGTGGGCGTCGATATGATGGCGACCCAGGCCGATATCTTGCGCATGTCGGTGTTCTGCTGCAGCGTGATCTTCGCGAGGGTCGCGTCGACCAGCGTGGTCAGCAGTTCGTCGAAGGAGGCCACCCGCTCCGAGACCGTGGCCAGGTGGTCCTCCACGTTCCTGAAGTAGGAACGTACCTGATCGGGGACGTGTGCCGTGTACCCGCCCGCGAGTCGCTGCAGTGGTTGCGACAGCGGCATGACCGCCCGGCGCAGCTGCATGACCTCGCGCTTCATCAAGTAGATCTGCTCGGCCTCTATGCTCGTGCGCGGAGCGAACACCTCGGTCTCGATCGTGTCGATGTCGTCCTGAACCGACTCGGTGACCTCGAGGTAGCTGTCGACCACGTGGTCGGCGATGCCGTGCACCACCGCGGCTGGACCCAGCGCCAGGTGCTCGGGGTACTGCTCCAGCTCGTGGCGCACGCGGGTCAGCTCGGCCTGCCGACCGTGCCGGACGGTGATCACGAAGTCGCGTCCGAGGAAGATCATCAGCTCGCCGCTCTCGACGATCTCGCTGTTGGTCGCCCTTGCGCGGTCCGGAACGTAGCGCACCGTCTTGAGCACCATGAACAGCGTTTCGTCGTAGCGCTCCAGCTTGGGGCGCTGGTGGGCGTGCACGGCGTCCTCGACGGCGAGCTCGTGCAGCCCGAAGGTCTCGGCCACCCCGTTTATCTGCTGCTGGTCCGGTTCGTGCAGCCCGATCCAGACGAAACCGCCGCGCCGCTCGCGAACCTCGGTCATGGCCTGCTCGTGCGTCCACTCGCCGGGGAGTCTGATCCCGTCCACGTAGACCGCGCAGTCCACGACGGAAGTGGAGCGGTTCGACGTCGTGGTGACCGGACGGCTGCGCTGCCCGTCGCGTGTGGACCTCTTGCGCAGGCCGAGCGCGGGGATGCTGAACACGGGGACCTCCGGGGTGGGACACGTCGCGAGCTACCGCACGACGGGAATCGGCATCACGTGCGCGTCCCTGCCGAGGTCCGACCGGCCAGCGGTCGACGAGTTCGGCGGATCAACCCGCTCCGGCGGGAACTCCCGGCCCTTCGAGGCTGATCTTCCCGGCGGGGACGCGGCCGGTACTGCAAGGCGATGCACTGTCCGCGCTGCTGCCTTCCGCGGTGTTCGGCACGTATCCTCACCTCCAATCAGCTCGGCTGCGGGGGTCTGCGGTCCTTGGCCGACCGCTCGACCATCCTACGCGCTCGGTGTTGTTCGGTGCGAAGCGGTGTGTCGAGACTTACTCGCTGCCGGTGCCCGGAGCGCTCCGGTGAGGCCGGCCTTCGTGGAGCGGGGTGCGACGCGCTTCCGGGGGGGTGCGCGCATCGGATGTCCGGCAGCGCACAACTAATGCTTTCGAGTGATAATTCTTGGATTTGGCGCGGAAGAGCGCCAATCCTGTGAGCGGAAGTGCCCCGCGATGTCAACAACACGTGTGTGAACCTGTGTTGATCTTCACCTGAAAAGGGGTTCCATTGTTCGGGTCAAGGCTGCCGGGGCAGCTGGTTCCACTGGGAGAGCAGTTCGGGCAGGCCTTCGGTCAGTTCGTCCGATCGGGCTAGTGTGGTGAATGTCGCAGCGTCGGTCCACATTGCATCGGCAGCGTCGTCACCTGCGCAAAGTTCGTGGTGCAAGGGGTGGCAGGAGTAGTCCACTATGTAGTAGGAGTGCTGTGATCCGGATCTCGTAAGCCGTCCGACGGCGGGGCCGACCTCGACCGTGAGCCCGGTTTCCTCGGCGATCTCGCGCCGCAGCGCGGTCGCGTCGCTCTCGCCGTGCTCGACCCGTCCTCCAGGCAGGGACCACTTGCCCTGACCAGGTTCGTTGGCTCGCTGAATCAGCAGCAGCCTGCCGTTCCGGTCGTGTATCACGGCCCCGACGCAGCGGATCCACGAAGCCTCGAAGTCCCTCATGGACACGCAGGGTAGCGATTCCGGCGCCGGTGTCACATCACTGACCCGAGTGCGCTAAAAACCTGCCGTACAGGCATTGAGTGCGGTACAACGGATCAGCAGGTTCCAGCACTAGTACAGGTCAGTCCAGACGGGGTGCGTGACAGTGAACATCAAGAAGATCCTCACTTGGGCCGGGATCGCGTTCCTCTTGTTCTTCCTCATCTCGGCGCCATCGCAGGCGAGCGACGTGGTCAACGGCATCCTCGCGAGTCTGCAGCAGGCGGCTGAGGCGGTGATCACGTTCATGCGCAATCTCTTCGAGTGAGCGGGCGACGCGCTTCGCTCGTCGAAACGGGCGCTGTCCGACGCGGACGTTCACGGTCCGGTGTGGTCGGCTCAGCGAGGCACAGCCCGACTCGGGGTCGGTACGAGACGTCATATCGGCCCCGTGAGAGGCAAGAAAACGAGCCACGAGGGTGGTTTCCATGTTCGCACCGAGGGATCCGGGGGAGTACCTGCTCGAAACCGAGCGGCGCGTGATCCGGGTTCGCAGGCATTGGGCGTGTCTCGTGTGGGACATCTTCGAGGCGGCAGGGCTGTTGCTCGGAGTGATGATGATCTCCGTTCTGCTGCCCGAGGGGAACTGGTTGCTGCAGAACGTCCTCTGGTACGCCGGGCTGTTCGTGCTGTTGCGCTTCATCTACCAGGTGTTGGACTGGTACGTGGAGCGGATCGTGGTCACGGACAAGCGGTTCATGATCACGGAGGGGATCTTCACGACCTCCGTGCAGATGATGCCCGTGACCAAGGTCACTGACCTGACCTACTCGCGCAGCGTTCCGGGGAGGCTGTTCGGCTACGGAACGCTGATCGTCGAGTCGGCGGGACAGATCCAGGCGCTGAACCGGATCGAGTACCTGCCCAATCCGGAAGAGGTCTTCGACGCGATCTCCTCGCTGGTCTTCGGGGAGAAGAAGGCCCAGCAGGACCGCTTCTCGATGCTCAAGGCCCGCAGGGCCGCGGTCGGGCGCGGCAGGGCCAAACTCACCGAGTGAGCCCCGAGGTCCTCCGCGCGGGGAGCAGCGATTCCTGCCCCGGCGACGGGCGCCTCGCCCGCTCCGGGGCGATCCACCGGTGCTCGTCGGGTGCGGCTCCCCCGTGCCGGAGGCATCGGTCACACTGGCGGATGTGCGAACAGACCTGCATGTGCATTCCACCGAGTCCGACGGCACTGACGAGCCCGCAGATCTCGTCCGGGTGGCCGTCGAAGCCGGGCTCGACACCATCGCGCTGACCGATCACGACACCACCGCCGGCTGGCGGGAGATCGAGCGCGCGGTGCGCGAGCAGGACGGCACCTCCCTCCGCGTGGTTCCGGGGGCGGAGCTGTCCTGCACCAGCGACGACGGCCAGGGCGGAAGCGTGACGGTCCACCTGCTGGCCTACCTCTTCGACCCCGAATCGCAGGCGCTGGCCGACGAGCAGCTCCGGCTGCGCTCCGAGCGGCGCGGTCGGCTGGAGCAGATGGCGCGCAGGATGGCCGCGGACGGCTTCCCGGTTGACCCGGACGCCCTGATGGCGGGGTTGCCGCCCGATTCCCCGGGCGGGCGCCCGCACCTGGCCAGGGCCCTGGTGGAGGGCGGAAGCGTGGAAACGGTCACCGAGGCCTTCGACAAGTACCTCCGCACGGGAGGCCCCTACTACCTGCCGCGCACCGACACCCCGGTGGAGCGGGCCATCGAGATGATCACCGAGGCGGGCGGGGTCACGGTCCTGGCCCACCCCTTCGCGGCTTCCCGGGGGAGGTCCGTCACGGAGGACGTGATCGCCGATCTGGCCGATCGCGGTTTGCGCGGTGTCGAGGTCGAGCACCCGGACCACGGGGACGAGGCGCGCGCGAGGCTGCGCGGGCTCGCGGCCGAGCTGGGGCTGGTTCCCACGGGAGGCAGTGACTACCACGGCACGAACAAGAGCATAGCCATGGGAAGCAGGCTCACCGAGGAGCAGTCCCTGGAGCGGCTGACGGCGGAGTGCACCGGTAGCGCGATCATCGGTTGAGGCGGTGATCCGGCCCGGCCTCCCGGCCTCCCGGCCGCAGGTGCGGTCGGGTAGCCGCGGGGGCGCTGGAAGCGGTGCACATCCGGTGGACTGCGTAGTGTTGGACACGTGCAAGGACAACTCGCCTTCTGCGGCGTTCCGGATCGACTGGTGCGGGTGACCCCGGCCAAGCTGGCCGCGTGGTCGAGCTGCCCGCGCCGGTACCGGTTCGGGTACGTGGACAGTCCCCGGCCTTCCCACGGTCCCGCCATGGCCCACACGACCCTCGGCGCAGTGCTGCACAACGCGTTGCGCGCCCTCTACGAGTCGTCGGTGGAGCAGCGCACCCCGTCGAGGGCGCGGGAGCTGGTGCGGCGGTACTGGAAGAGCGACGGTTTCGCGGGGCCTCGGCAGTCCGGTGATTTTCTGGCGCGTGCGCAGGACTGGCTCGCGGAGTACGTCGAGCGTTGGGGAGCGATCGCGCAACCGGTCGGCGTCGAAAAATGGGTCAGCGCGACCACGGGTACGATCATCGTGCAGGGTCGGGTGGACCGCGTCGACGAGCGCGACGGCGAGTTCGTGATCGTGGACTACAAGGCGGGCAGGCGTCCGCCCGAGGTCGACGACGTGCGGGAATCGCAGGCACTGGCCCTGTACGCGCTGGCGCTGCAGGGGATGTCGCGCACCCGGTGCCGTCGGGTCGAGCTGCATCATCTCCGCACCGCCGAGGTCGTGGGGTGGCGGCACAGCACCGATTCCCTGACGGAGCACCGTGAACGGGCCGAGGAGCTCGCTCGTGAGTTCGAGGAGGCGGGCGCCGAGGTCGAGGCGGGTGCGGACCGGGAGCGGATGTTTCCCGCGCGGCCCGGCGGTCAGTGCGCGGCGTGCGAGTTCCGGAAGCACTGCCCGGAAGGGCAGCGGGCCACTCCGGAGGTCGACCCCTGGGCGCTGCTCGGGGAGTGAGTCGTGCGAGTCGATCGGAGCCGGTGAGGACGAGGCAATGTGGGCATCATCTGGTCAACCTGCCGATGACGTCGCGGCGAGGGTGCGCGGTACGGAGGGGCTCGGGGAAATGTCCACACGGCCTTCGTTCGGAGCGCCCGCGCAGGTGGACTTCGCAGGGGAGCCCGCACGGGGGAGCGGACTGATGGGAACGGTGCTGCGCGGAGTGTCCGGAGCTCTGGTCGCCGGGATGCTGGTGCTGGCGGTGACTTTGACCGGCGTCCAGTTCTGGGGACTCGGGAAGGGCGGCATCGGACCGGGCTGGTTCATCGTCGGCGGGCACTGGGTCGTTGCGCTCGTGGCGCTGTTCCTGCAGGTGCGTGCCGACCGCGGGCAGAGTCCGGCCCGCGCGTTCCAGGCGCTCTGCGCCGCTCTGATCGTGCTCCTGAGCCTGGCCTACTGGTGGTGGCTCTGATCCGGGCTTTCCGCGCGTGTCCTGCGGGGCACAGCCGGAACTACCGGACCGCGCGTCGCGGCGGGGCGTTGCCGCGCCGCGAGCGGTGGAAGGGTCGGGCCCCTCACCGGTAGGCGAACAGCCGGTCCCCGCGCTGCTCCAGCACCGTTCTCCCGACCACCTCGGGGAAGACGACCCGGGAGTCGCCCGCCCGGTCCAGCGCCAGAGTTCTGAGCCGCTCACCGGATGCGGGGTCGTGCACGGCCAGGCCGTCCCGCACGGGGAGCAGGAGCTCGTCGGCCATCCGCGTGGCGGGACCGAGCGTGTCGCGGGCCGTCCACACCGGGGTGAGCCGGTCCCCCTCGAGGGCGACGGTGTCCCGTCCCGTGTACCAGTAGACGTCCCCGCTCCGCGTTGTCGGTTCGATGTGGACGTTGGCGCCGCTGTCCGGAAGCTCTCCGAGCCGTACCGCGTAGCTCTCCCGCAGCGCGCCGGACATGTCGTAGACCGCCAGCCGCTGGCGGTCCCGCAGTGCCACGGCGACCCGCTCCCCGGTCACCGCGACCACGCTGGCCCGCTCGCTGCTCAGCACGGTGCTCATCACTTCTTCGGGCTGCTCGTTGTCCTCGGGGTGGGCCTTGAGCACGGTCACCCGGTCCCCGGGCGAGTCGGCGCACTCGGCTATGACGGCGACCCGCCGATCGCCGACGGCGGTTCCCGAGTAGTCGCAGTCCGGGCGGCGCAGGTTGTTGTCCGGGATCTTGATGTCGGTGGGGATGCCGTACTGCTGGGTGCGCACCAGATCGGAGCGCCAGGTCTCCAGGAACCCGCTTCCGGTGGCGGTCACGTAGTTGCCGTCGGAGAGCAGGCGGGTCCCCGGGCTCATCCCGCTGTTGCGCTGCGGTTCGCGGCTGCCGTCCGAGCCGTTCAGCGAGGTGACGGCGTTGCAGTGGTCGCCGGTGCGGTAGACCGCGATCGCGCGTTCCCACTCGGCCCCGACGGTGCACAGGCTCTTGTCCCTGCTGTAGCGCCACCGGACGTCGCCGCTGGCCGGGTCGCGCCCGAGCACCTCACCGTCCTGACCGGTCACCACGGTGGGGCCGGCCAAAACGGGGTGCGGGGTGGCGGAGCTGGGGGCTTGCCACACCTGCTCCACCCGCTCGGGCACCGTCCGCGCCGGGGACGCGGGGGAGACGGGCTCGCTCGCCGTGCTCAACTCGGTGGCCCGAGCGGAGCTGAACCACCAGAGGGTGACCGCCCCGCCCAGAACGGCGATGGTGAGCACGAGTGCCGTGGCGATGTCGCCCTTCGTGCGTCGCTCCGGCCGTACCAATGTCACCCCGGTTGTCGCTCGTCCGACAGGTCCTCGCACGTGAGACTACGAGGTCGCGCGGGCCGGTTCGCCTCGAGGGGCGGGTGCCGCCCTCGGCAGCGCCACGGCGCCGCGCTCGGGCGGCCGGTGCCTCCGGCGGGGTGAGCCGTCAGCGGAGCCGCCCGGGGACTTCCGCTCGTGGGGACGGTGGAGCAGCACCGCCCGGGCGCGGCGTCACCGGAGTCGCCACGCCCGTGCTCGGCCGGACAGCCCCGGATCACTGACTGGTGGCGTCCGCCTTCTGCTCGGCGGCTCCGCTCTGGGAGCCACGCCTCCTGCGCACCCGCCGGCGTGCCGGACGCTGGGAGCCGCTCGCCTCCGAGCTCTGCTCGGATTCGGTCGACGTGCCGGAGGCCTGGGCCTGTTCGACGGGTTTCCCGTTCCTGGTGCGCCGCCGCTTCCTGCGTCCGTTCGGGCGGCTGTTGCCGGTCTCCTCGGACCCGTTCGCACGGGACCCGGAGGAATCACCGCGGGAGCTCTGCCGGTTCCGGCGCTTGTTGCGCTTGGGGGCGGACTCGGTGCGCTCCTCGGCCTCGGCCCCGAGTCCCACGCGGGTGCGCTTGGCCAGCGGCAGCCTGCCGCCCGCGTCGGAGGGGATGTCGAGATCGCTGAACAGGTGAGCGGAAGTGGAGTAGGTCTCGACCGGGTCGTCCATCCCCAGCCCGAGCTCCTTGCTGATCACCTTCCACCGGGTTTCCTCGTCCCAGTCGACCAGGGTGATGGCCACTCCGGTGCGCCCCGCACGTCCGGTGCGCCCGATGCGGTGGACGTAGGTCTTCGAGTCCTCGGGGCACTGCAGGTTGATCACGTGCGTGACGCCCTCGACGTCGATGCCGCGCGCGGCCACGTCGGTGGCGACCAGGATGTCGATCTTGCCGGTGCGGAAGGCGCGCAGCGCCTTCTCCCGCGCTCCCTGCCCCAGGTCGCCGTGGACGGAACCGGCCGCGAAGCCGCGCTCGTTCAGCTCGTCCGCGAGCTTCTGGGCCGAGCGCTTGGTGCGGCTGAAGATCATCGTCAGCCCGCGTCCGTTCGCCTGCAGCGCGCGGGCGAGCAGCTCGGGCTTGTCCATGGCGTGGGCGCGGTAGACGAACTGGTGGGTCCGCTCGTGCACCGCGCTCTCGTCGGACTGCTCGGCGCGTATCTGGGTCGGCTGGTGCAGGAAGTTCCTGGCGAGCTGAATGATCGCGTCCGGCATGGTCGCCGAGAAGAGCATGGTCTGCCGCTGCTCGGGCACCATTCCGAGGATGCGTTCGATGTCCGGCAGGAAGCCGAGGTCGAGCATCTCGTCGGCTTCGTCGAGCACCAGGGTGGAGACCTTGCCGAGCACCAGGTGCTGTCGTTCGGCGAGGTCGAGCAGCCGCCCCGGAGTGCCGATCACCACGTCCACCCCGGCGCGCAACCCCTCGATCTGGGGTTCGTAGGGGCGGCCTCCGTAGACCGACAGCGTGCGCACGCCGAGATACTTGGCGGCGTCCTCGATGTCCCGCGTCACCTGCATGCACAGCTCCCTGGTCGGTACCACGATCAGGGCCTGCGGGGTTCCGTCCCCGGGCAGGTTCATCTGCTGCAGGAGGGGGACGCCGAAGCCGAGGGTCTTGCCCATCCCGGTACGTGCCTGACCGATCAGGTCGGCGCCGCGCAGGGCCAGCGGCAGCGTCATCTCCTGGATCATGAACGTCCGCTCGATCCCGGCTTCCCGGAGAGCGCGGACGATCTCCTCGGAGGCCCCGAGCTCGGCGAACGTGGGGCTCTCGGAGCCCCCGGTGTTCTCCGCGTGCAGGTCACGGCCCTGCGTTTGCCTGGGCTGTCCGGAGGGTGTTCCGGGCTGTTCCGAATCGCGGTTCTGGACCGCTCGTTCCTCGTCCTCGGCGCCGGTGTGACCGGTGCTCCGGGTTTCGTTGCTCGTCAGAGTAATCGCCTCTTTCGTGATCGCGCGCGCGACTGCGTGGCCGGATCGGTATCGATGCGTGGGCACGCGTTCGCGCGGCGATGTCGGTTTTGTGGCCGTACGCGGATCGCGGATTCGGCGCGACGCTCGACGTCGCCCGCCGACTCCGCCGCGGTTCGTCGCCGCGCGGTGGCGGCCTGTCGTGTGGGCGCCGGGTCCGTCGCTGCGACGTCCGCTTGCTCACGGCTTGCTCCGGCGGAGACGACTCGCGTCGCCCACCGCCGTGAGACGGCGTTCGTGTTCGGGAGGGCCCGGCACGGTTGACCGTTCTCCCCGCTGGAGTGGAAGCAACCGCCGAGGGCATCCCCGTTTCGGAATGTGGGCGTTCTCGTTCCGGCCGGTCGGACTCGGCCGTCCGGTCCGCGGAAGAACCCGCCCGCGGCTGCGCGAAGGATCCCCGGCTCGGAAGTCCATCCGGCGGGAACTCGAAGCGCACCAGCTGTCGGCACACTAACCGCTGTCGGGGCGACCCCGCACGTGCAACACTGTTCAGCGGGGTTCCATTCCCACGGTCGGGGGACCGATGGGGCGGGTGCTTGCCTGACGCCAATAAACCTCCCTTTGGGCGAGGATACCTGGCACGTCCCACCGTGAGGGGCGTGGATGGCGAACGCCACCCGTTGAGTTCCCTTCGTGTCGTTGGTTCGCCCCACTCGCCCGAAAGAAGGACTGAAGTCTCGCGACCGGGTGAGCGGCCCGGGCCGCAGCGTGCTGCGCGGTTCCGCGCGCACCGCTGCCGCTCGCGCCGGGTGAGCCGCTCCGCGCGAGATCCCCGGTTCGGACGGACGGACCTGCAACGAGTTCGAGAACGGTAGGCTCACACCATGACCGAGGCTGACCAGAGTGCCGTGACTTCCGGGGGGCGTGACACGCAGGCTCCGGAGGCCGAGGGAGCGGATTCCGCCGGCTACGAGGAAGGGGTGACGGATCTGCTCGCCGCTCTGGCATACGGTGAGCTCTCCGCGTTCGACCGGCTCGCCGAGGACGCCAGGGAGGCGCCCACCCTCACGGGCAGGGCCGCGCTGGCGAGCATGGCCGCCGCCGAGATGGGGCACTTCCGGCTGCTGCAGGACAAACTCTCCGAGCGCGGCGTGGCGGTCGAGGACGCGATGCGACCCTTCGTCGCTCCCTTCGACGCCTTCAACGCTTCCACCGCCCCCCATTCCTGGCTGGAATCGCTGGTCAAGGCCTATGTCGGGGACGGGCTGGCCGCCGATTTCTACCGCGAGGTCGCGAACTGGCTGGACCCGGAGATCAGGGAGCTGGTGCTGACCGTGCTCTCCGACACCGGGCACTCGGCGTTCGCCGAACGCGAGGTCTCCGCCGCCTGCGCCGAGGACGACTCCCTGCGCGACAGGCTGACCCTGTGGGGGCGCAGGCTGCTGGGGGAGGCGGTCACCCAGGCGCAGTGGGTCGTGGCCGAGCGCGACTCGCTCTCCGAGCTGATCATCCGGGGCTCCGGGGATCTGGCCGGGATAGGTTCCCTGATGCGCAGGCTCCAGAACAACCAGAACAAGCGGATGTCGCGACTGGGACTGGGCTGAGGGCCCGGAGCGGCGGACGTCTCCGCCGGGATTCCCGGGAGCGCGACATTCCCCGGCAGTGGCCGTTTCGGGTTCCTTCCGGGGTGGGCAGATAGCCTCTTGAGGCAAGGCGACAATCAGCAACGTTCACGGAGGTGTGCGGTGGAGGTCAAGATCGGAGTCGCGGAAGGCACGCGCGAGCTCACGCTGAACAGTGGTCAGAGCCAGGAAGAGGTCGAGAAGCTGGTCTCGGACGCGTTGGCCACCACTGACGGCCACCTGCGTATCGACGACGACAAGGGGCGGCGCTACATCGTGCCCGCCGCCAAGGTCGCCTACGTCGAGATCGGGGCGCCGGAGACCCATCGCGTCGGCTTCGGAGTCGGCTGACCCGCTCTCTCCCGGTGAGGCGTGAACGGCCCCCGGGCACCGAACGGGCCGGCCTCGTTCCCGGACGGGACGTCGGGCCTTCGACTCGGGGAGCCCGCAGGGCTCCCGGCGTCGAGAGCCACTCGAGCGACTCGCACCGCCGCGGGCGTCCCGCGGCGGTGCCGACTGCCCGGGTGGAGCCGGGTGGAGGAGAACGGCCGCGCCGTTTCCCCGCCCGCCGGCTCGCCCGGGCGAGTGCTCGCCCGCCGAGCTCGGCGGGCCCGTGCGGACCGAGCGCGAGGGACGTCGTCAGGCACCCTCGTTCAAGTCGGCCAGTTCCGTGCCCGGGGGAAACGGGGGGCGCCCCGATCCGGTGAGGCGGTACCTGTTCCACGGGTCCGGATCGGACAGGGTGGCTGCCGCCTCGCCGTGCGGCGTGCGCAGCACGACCTCCACTCTGCGGCCCCCGGTCAGCTCGTCCAGCTTCTCGTCGGGCCCGGTGCGCCCGTACCAGTGGAACCGCCCGTCGATCGGCTGGAAGTTGCCGCGCAGCACGACGTCCACGGTGACCTCCGCGTCGGCGGTGAACACCACGGCTGAGCCGAGGTAGTCGTGCTCGTCGTGCTCGTCGTGCTCGTCGTGCTGCTGCTCGTGCTCGAACTGCTCCACCACGGTCGCGCCTTCCGTTGTTCGTCGTGCTCGCGTTCCCCGCCGGGCCGTTCGGCCCGCGTCGGCGGGTCGGAGCGGTGGTCAGACGTCCTCGTCCTCGACGAGCTTCAGGTCGGGGGGAAGTTCCAGCGGCTCGTCCGGGTCGATCACGATTCCGCCCGAGCGGAGGACTCCGTCGAGCGCGAACCAGATGATCTTGGTCAGGTATTCGGTGAGATCGTCCCTGCTCATGGAGTGGCGCTCCATCCACCAGTCACCGCTGGCCTGCACCATGCCCACGAGCCCGTGGCTCCAGGCCTCCACGCCGCCCGAGTCCAGTTCCAGACTGCGCAGGTACTCGCCGAGCAGTCGGGACAGCGAGTTGGCTATGATCGTCTTCTCGTTGCTGACCGGATCGGTCTGCACCGGCCGGTCGGCGAAATTGCGGCGCACCACGAAGCGGTACAGCTCCGGGTACTCCTCGATGACCCCGAGGTAGGTGCTCACGATTCGCTCGATCCGCTCGCGGATGGTGCCGCCCTGTTCGAGGGCGGGTTTTATCCGCTCCATTAGCAGGTTGGTCCCCCACTCGCCGACGGCGAGGTAGAGATCGCTCTTGTCGCTGAAGTGCCTGTAGAGCACGGGCTTGCTCACGCCTGCCTCCGCGGCGATGTCGCCCATGCCCACTTCGGCGCCGTAGTTGCCGATCGCGCGGATGGCGGCTTCGACGAACTCCGCCCGCCGTGCTCTTCGGTGTCCCTTCCAGCGTTCCCTCCGGGCGTCGCTGCGCCCCTGCGACTGCGTGACCTTGACAGGCCGCGAGATGTGGCTCACGCTACTCAAGGTAGCTGTTACTTGTAGTAACACGCAATGTTCGGCACGGGCACCCCACGGAAGGGTGATCAGCGATCATGACCAACACGCTCCAGGTCAACGACCGGGAAAGAACCGCTTCGCGGCTGCTGAAGTCCTCGGCCAAGAACAGCTACGACCCCGAGGTGGACATCGACTGGGACGCCCCGCTCGCGGAGGACAAGCCCTACCTCCCGTTCCACCGCAGCACGCTGTACGGCACCCGGTTGTGGGAAGAGCTCACCGAACAGCAGCGCATCGAGCTGACCAAGCACGAGTTCGCGAGCCTCGCCTCGAACGGCCTCTGGTTCGAGGTGCTGCTCATGCAGATCCTGCTCAAGGACTTCTATCGCCGCGATCCGCGCACCAACCACGCCCAGTACGCGCTGACCGAGATCGCCGACGAGTGCAGGCACTCCACCATGTTCGCCAAGACCTGCGAGCGGATCGGGGCGCCCGCCTACGGGCCGTTCCGGATTCTGCACCAGGGCGGCAGGCTCCTGCCCGCCGCGCTGAAGGGCCCCTCGGCGTACGCCTCCATCCTCGTCGCCGAGGAGATCCTCGACCGGATACAGCGCGACCAGATGCACGACGAGCAGGTGCAGCCGCTGGTGCGGATGGTCAACCGCATCCACGTCGTGGAGGAGGCGCGGCACGTCACCTTCGCCAGGGAGGAGGTGATCAGGGGGATGCGCGAGTGCGGTCCCGCCGAGCGCGCCCACCACCAGTTCATGACCGCGTTGGTCGGCTTCTGCATCGTCAAGGCGCTGATCAACCCGAGGATCTACGAGGCGGTGGGGCTGCGCCCCGGTATCGCCTACCGGGTGGCCATGGAGAATCCGCACTGGCGGGAGACCATCCGGTGGAGCGGCGAGAAGATCATGGCCTTTCTCGACGAATCGGGTCTGGTGGGAGGACCCGGAATGCCCTTGTGGCGGAAAGCGGGGTTGATCCGGTGACTCTCGGGCAGCAGGAACGCGCGGGGAGCACGCTGACCACTTCGGACGGGGTCGGGCTCGCCGTGGACGAGAGCGGTGACCCGAACGCCCCGATCACGGTGCTGCTCGTCCACGGCTGGACGTTGAGCAGGCGCACCTGGGACCGGGTGATGGCGGACCTGCCCGGTTCGGTCGGGAGCTCGGTGCGGGTGGTGCGGTTCGACCACCGGGGGCACGGTGATTCGGATCCGTCCCCGCGCGGAACGGCCGAGATCGCGCGCTGCGCGGACGACGTGGCGGAGTTGATCGCGGAGCTGATTCCCACCGGGCCCGTGGTGCTCGCCGGTCACTCGATGGGCGGAATGACGATCATGGCCCTGGCCGAGCGGCACCCCCGTCTCATGGCGGAGCGGGTTCGGGGCGTGGCCCTGATCGCCACGTCGAGCGGCGGCCTGGCCGCCCCCGACCTCGGGCTGCCGGGCCCGGTGGCGGCCGTGTTCAACGCGGCCGAGCGCAGGATCCGCTCCGCGCTGGCCCGTTCGGAGCGCTCCAGGGTCGGCGATCGCTCCGCGTGGATGCGTCCGGGGCTGCGGTGGCTGCTGTTCGGCAGCGGTGCCGCGAGCGGTGACGTGGCCAGGAGCGCCGAGTGGGTCGCCCAGTGCCACCCGGCCAGTTTCGCGGGGTTCCGCGAGTCGTTGGCCGAGCACGAGCGCGGCGACGCCCTGGACGAGTTGCCCGGGGTGCCCACCGTGGTGTTGGCCGGGCTCGCCGACCGGCTCTGCCCGCTGCCGCACGCCAGGGTCATGTCCGAGCGACTGCCGCACGCCGGCTTCTTCGTGTACGCGGGGGCGGGCCACATGCTCCCCCTGGAGCGGGCGGAGGAGGTGACCGGCCGGATAGCCGACGTCACGCGCTCCGCGCTGGAGTGAGTCGTTCCCGCGGTCGGTCCTGCCGGGCTCACCGGACGTCGTGCTCCGGAGCGGCCCCCTCGCGGTGGGAGCCGTCAGGGCCCGGCCGGGTGACCCACGCACGCCGATCGGGGCGTTTCCCCCCGCGAGTTCGGTACTGTGACCGGAGGCGGCATATCACGGTGGGACGGTTGCGCGGTGGTGTTCGGAAACCGTGCGTCGCGCCGTGACGGGAACCATCCGGACGAAAGGACCTCCGTGGGACAGCACACCAACAGCATCCACCACCACGGCTATGTCGAGGACACGCCGCTCAACCAGGCCATGCCCGCGCACGAGCGGTTGACCCGCCTCGACGCCGTCGAGATCCTGCACAGTCCCGACGAAGTGGCGCAGTGGTTGGCGAGCACGCTGCGTGCGGCGATGGGCAGGTCCGAGGACGAGGTCGCGTTCGACGACGAGTGGGACCAGTGGGTCAAGTACGCCCATTCCGGTGAGACGATCACGACCGGCCTGCTGCACGGCCCGACCATAAGCGTGGTGGCCGTCCCCGAGGACGAGTGTCGCTGTGCCTCCACTCCGCTGGTTCCGGTCGGAGGCAAGAAGCGCAGCCGGTGAGGCCGGGGAGCGGGCGGCGGGCCGGGTCAGCCCTGCTGCATCGGAAAGCCCGCCAGTCCCCTCCAGGCCAGGGTGGACATGAGGTTCACGGCCTCCTCGCGGGAGATGGAGTTCTCGCTGTCCAGCCAGTCCCTGGCGGTCACCTGGCTCAGTCCGACCAGCCCCACGGCGAGCAGCCTCGCCCGTTCGTGGTCGAGACCGGCGTCAGCCGTGACGGCCTCGGCCACCGCGTCGATGCAGCCGGAGGAGGCCTGCTCGACGGCGCGTTCCACTGCGGGCTCCCCCCGGAGGTCGGACTCGAACACCAGCCGGAACGCCTGGTCCTCCCGATCGACGAACTCGTAGAGCGCCCCCACGGCGGCCCGCACGCGCTGCTTGTTGTCGGGGTTGGACTCGATGGCTTCGCGCACCCGGGCGACCAGCTCGGTTCCGTGGGTTTCCAGCAGAGCGAGGTACAGCTCGAGCTTGCCGGGAAAGTGCTGGTAGAGCACGGGTTTGCTGACCCCGGCGCGGTCGGCGATGTCGTCCATCGCCGCGGCGTGGTACCCATTGGCCACGAACACGTCCTGAGCCGCGGAGAGCAGCTGCGCCCTTCGTGCGTCGCGCGGAAGTCGAACCCCGCGATTGGGCTGGTCGGTGCTCTGCTGCGCGGTCTCGGTCATCTCTAAGCCTCCACCGAATGATGCTGGTTCCGGTCGGGTCGTCGTGCGGGACGGGATACCCAACTTTACTTGTCGGTAGAGATTTTGTGCTGCTTACCTGTTCACTCCCCGGTGGGGAATTGGAAATCCGCACCGCACGGGCTCGGTAGCCGCGCGTCGCTCTCGGCTACGGACAGTACCCGCATTCGCTGATCAAGTTGCGTACTGTGGCAATCTGGAGGACACGGAAGCGCTCGGCACCTCGCTCGATCGAGCAGCGCGCCGAGCCGAGTTCGCTGTTCGGGTTGTCGTGGGGGGCTGAGCGGGGCCTCCCGTCGACTCGCGCTGCGCCGAGCCCGACATCGGGTAGCGTTCCAGGACGTCGGAGCCGTCCGCTCGAGCGCGCGACGCAGGGGAGCCCGTGGAAGAAGCGGGCCGCGGAGCGCCGCGGCGCTGCCGGGGGCAGGAGCACCGCACCGGGCGTCGACCCGGCGGGAACAACCAGAGCATCAGTGAGTCGGCAGGAATTCGAGGAGATCAGTGGAATCCGGGGAAGGCGGTCGGCACCGGGGGGATCCGCTCGCGGCGTCCTGGTATCCGAGCCCCGAGCGGCATCCGGGGGGCGATGGGACCAGACGTTCCGGCAGGAGCCGTCGGAAGAGGGGGCTGCTGCGCTACGGCTGGGGCGTCTACGCGGTTCCGGTGCTGTTGGTGATCACCGTCTTCGCGGTCGCCGGGATGCCGGACCGGTCCCAGCAGGGGAGCGGTTCCTCGGAAGCGGCGGGCAGGACGACGGAGAACGACACCGCTCCCGTGGTCACCGAAGGTGAGAAGGGCGGCGAGTACGACTCCCGGATGAAGTCCCCGGAACTGCCTCCGGGGGCGCCGATCCCGAAGTCGGGCTCGGGGACGTTCGGGGTCGTGCCGGGCAAGACCGAGCCGGTCGGCTCGGGGCAGCTCTACAAGTACACCGTCGAGATCGAGACCGGTGTCGAGCTGATCGAGGGCAACGACACCTTCGGCAGGCTCACCGAGCAGACCCTGGCCGACCCGCGCAGCTGGACCAACCCCCGCGCCGGCGGCATATCGCTGCGGCGGGTCGGTCCCGACGGTCCCCGGCCGGACCTGCGGGTCACGCTGGTCAGCAGGGACACCGCCAGGGAGGTGTGCGGATACGGCAACGGGCTGCCCTACGACTCCTCCTGCCGGATCGGCGAACGTGTCTACATCAGCGCCGCACGCTGGGTGCGGGGTGCGGTCTCCTTCGACGGGGACATCGGAACCTACCGGCGGTATGTCGTCAATCACGAGGTCGGGCACTTCTTCGGCAACGACCACGTGGGCTGCCCGGCCCAGGGGCAGCTCGCTCCCGTGATGATGCAGCAGACCTTCAGCGTCTCGAACGACGAGCTGCACGAGCTGAACGAACGAGTCTCCCAGGGCACGGAGATTCCGGCCAACGGTTTCGTGTGCAAGCCGAACGCGTGGCCGTTCCCGCTGGGGAACGAGGCGGGCGACTAGGATCCTCGTCTCAGTTCGTGGGAGCAGCTTGGGACGTGGAAGACCATCGGCCAGGCTTGCGTTACACGATGTGGTGGCGCGCGGTAGGCGGGCTGTGCGACCGCACCGGTCGGCACGCCGTGGCCGCCGCACGTCAACGCACATCCAGGCAACGCAGGAGGAGCTGGGAGATGACCGGCAACACATCCCCTCAGGGGGCGGCCGGTAGCGGGACGGCGCTCCCGCCGCTGGTGGAGCCCGCCGCGGAGCTGACCAAGGACGAGGTCGCGCGCTACAGCAGGCACCTGATCATCCCGGACGTCGGGATGGAGGGGCAGAAGCGCCTGAAGAACGCCAAGGTGCTGGTCATCGGTGCTGGCGGGCTCGGAAGCCCCGCGCTGATGTACCTGGCCGCCGCTGGTGTGGGCACCCTCGGGATCGTCGAGTTCGACGAGGTCGACGAGTCGAACCTGCACCGCCAGATCATCCACGGTCAGTCCGACCTGGGGCGCTCCAAGGCCGAGTCCGCGCGGGACTCGATCGCCGACGTCAACCCGTTCGTCCAGGTCAATCTGCACCAGACCCATCTGACCTCGGACAACGCGCTCGACATCTTCGCCGACTACGACCTGATCCTCGACGGCACCGACAACTTCGCGACTCGTTATCTGGTCAACGACGCCGCGGTGCTGCAGGGCAAGCCCTACGTGTGGGGTTCGATCTTCCGGTTCGAGGGACAGGCGAGCGTTTTCTGGGAGACCTACGGGCCGAACTACCGCGACCTCTACCCGGAGCCCCCGCCGCCGGGAATGGTGCCGTCGTGCGCCGAGGGCGGTGTGCTCGGAGTGCTGTGCGCCTCGATCGGTTCCATCATGGTCAACGAGGCGATCAAGCTCATCACCGGAATCGGTGAAACCCTGCTCGGCAGGCTGATGATCTACGACGCGCTGGAGATGAGCTACCGCACGGTTAAGATCCGCAAGGATCCGAACGCGGACAAGGTCACCGAGCTCATCGACTACGAGAGCTTCTGCGGAGTCGTCTCGGACGACGCGCAGCAGGCCGCCGCGGACAGCACCATCACCCCGCAGGAGCTCAAGGACAAGTTCGACTCGGACGAGAAGTTCGAGCTGATCGACGTCCGGGAACCGCACGAGTACGAGATCGTGCGCATCGAGGGCTCGAAGCTGGTCCCCAAGGACCGGATCATCTCCGGGGAGGCGCTGGCCGAGCTGCCGCAGGACCGGCAGCTCGTGCTGCACTGCAAGTCGGGCGCGCGCTCGGCAGAGGCGTTGTCCGCGCTGCACAAGGCGGGCTTCTCGGATGCCGTCCACGTCGGCGGCGGTGTGCTCGGCTGGGCGAACCAGGTCGACACGGACCTGCCGACCTACTGATCGGGGTTCGCGGGAACCGGACCGTTCCGGTTCGGTCCCGGTTCCGTTCGGTCCCGGTTCGGTCCCGCTCCGGAACGGACCGGTCCGGGGCCGAACCCGTGATCCCGCGGGCCCGTCGGTGCGAAGTTCGGGCGGCGCCCGCGTGTCACCTTGATCGCTCCAGAACTCGCCCTCTCCCGGAGCGCCTGCGACTTGATCGACATCGTTGCGGGTAGCGTCTGGCACGTGAGTGCTACGGCCGAGCCACCCCCGACCCATGTGCGCGCCGCGTTCGGTGCTCGTGGGGAGGAGGTCGAACTGCTGGATGGCGGACTCGCCTGGCGTTGCGGCGAAGAGGACGCGGTGCTGCTCAAACTCGCGGCGAACACGGCCGAGGCCGCCTGGGTGGCGCGAGTTCTGGACACGCTGGATCCGGAGGAGACGCGTCTGGCGCGGCCACTGCGGTCCACCGACGGGAGGTGGGTGGTTTCCGGGTGGTCCGCGCGGCGCGATCTCGTCGGACGTCCCGAACCGCGACACGACGAGGTCGTCGCGATGTCGCTGCGGTTGCACGCCGCGACCAGTCGCCTGGACAAACCGCGCTTCGTGGACTCCCGCCAGGACATCTACGCGCTCGCCGACCGGATGGCCTGGGGCGAGGCGAACATGTCGCTGTCCCCGGAGAAGGGCGGGCGGCTGTTCGACGTGCTGGCCACCTCGCGCAAGCAGGTCGCGCTGCGTCCGCAGGTGGTGCACGGCGACTTGTTCGGCAACGTGCTGTTCTCCGGAAACGCCCCACCAGGCCTGATCGACTTCGTCCCGTTCTGGCGCCCCGCGGAGTGGGCAGCTGCCGTGGTGGTGATCGACGCGCTGGCCTGGGGGGGCTCCGATCCGGCGATAGTGGAGCGCTGGTCGCATCTCGCGGAGTGGCCCCAGATGCTGTTGCGGGCGCTGCTGTTCCGCCTCGCGCTGCACGCGCTGCACCCGCGGGCGGGCACTGCCTCGCTCGGGGGGCTCGAGAGTGCCTCGCAGACGGTCCTGGAAGTTTTGTGAAGCTCTTGTGACGGTGCTCTGCTCGGGTGGTGCGTGGCGCTCGGTCGGGGCGGACTCTCGGGAAAGCGCGCTGCGGGAGGGCACCTCTGTCGACCTTTCGTGTGAAGATGGCGGAGTGGGCTCGAAAACGGAGGAACCGCTGCGCGGTTACGCGGTCGGAGTGACCGCGGAACGCAAGGCCGAGGAACTGGCGTCGTTGTTGAACCGACGCGGGGCGGACGTGGTGCAGGCCCCCGCCATGCACACCGTCCCGTTGCCGCGGGACGGAGCGTTGGCCGAGTCCACCGCCGAAGTGCTCGCCTCCGAGGTGGACTACGTGGTCGCCACCACGGGAGTGGGCTTTCGCGGCTGGATCGAGGCCGCCGACACCGCAGGCAACGGCGCGGCGCTGCGCGAGCGGCTGTCCGCGGCGACCCTGCTCGCACGCGGCTCCAAGGCCGTGGGTGCGATCCGCGGTGCCGGGCTCGAGGTGGCGTGGAGCGCCCCTTCGGAGGAGGCGAGCGAGGTCCTGGACCACCTGCTGACGCGCGAGCTGCGCGGCAGGCGCGTGGTCGTCCAGGTGCACGGTGACCCGATGACGTGGTTCCGCGAGCGCCTCGTCGAGGCGGGTGCGGAGGTGATCGCCGTGATGGTCTACCGGTGGACCGATCCGCTGGAGCCGGAGAAGCTGGACGACCTCATCGATCGGGTGATCGACGGCCGGGTGCACGCGCTGGCCTTCACCAGTGCCCCCGCCGCGGCGAACCTGCTGGGCCGGGCGGAGCGGATCGGGCGCTCCGCGGAGCTGCACGAGGCACTCGGCAGCGGTGTGCTGCTCGGCTGCGTGGGTTCGGTGACGGCGGCGCCGCTGGTGGAGGCGGGACTGGACTGCGCGTTGCCGGAGCGCGCGCGGACCGCCTCGCTGGTGCGCCTGATCGCGGAGCGGCTCCCCGAGCTGCGCTGAGACCGCTACGGCCGCGGTTCACTCCGGATCGGGAAGTTCGAAGGGCTCGGACGGTTGCCACCGGTAGCGACGCATGTCCACCCGCCCCCGATCGGCGAGCACCCCCTCGGCGCGGAGCCGTTCCAGCTGCTCGTGACGCAGGTGCTCGGCCACGCTCCCGTTCGAGCGGAGCACCCTGTGCCAGGGCAGGTCCGCGCCGTCCTCGGCGAGGATCCGCCCGACCACGCGGGCGGAACGCAGCCCCGCGTGCCGCGCGACGTCGCCGTAGCCGAGGACGTACCCCGGGGGGATGGTGGTGACGACCGTCCGAACGTGCTCCCAGGTCCGCTCGTCCACTCGGGAAGTCTCGCACAGTCGGGGGTGGCGCAGGCGACACGCTCGTCACCAGGTGCGGGAAGCGATCACGGCGGCATGGTTCCATCGCGGACGTGTCGACCTTCTCCGTTCCGACCCTCGTGCGTTCCGGTGAGCAGAGCGCTCCACGGCTTCGGTGGTCCGAAGCGCAGCGCCGGGTCATCGACGGCGCGAACGGATTCCTGCGAATCCTCGGCGGTCCGGGTACCGGCAAGACGACGCTGCTGGCCGAGGCGGTCGCCGAGCGACTGCTCGACGGCAGGGCCACCGCCGACGACACCCTCGTGCTGACCGCCAATCGCACCACGGCCGCGCTGATGCGCAGCGCCGTCAACAGCCGTCTGCTGGCCGACGAGTCCTCCGTCACCACGGGGCGCGCTCCGCTGGTGCGCACGGTGCACTCCTACGCCTTCGGCGTGCTGCGGCTGCGGGCCAGCCGCGACGGCGCACCGCAGCCGAGACTGCTCAACGGCCCCGAGCAGGACCTGCGGATCCGCCAACTGCTCGAGGGCGACCTCGAGGACGGGGCGGAGTACTGGCCGGAGTCGTTGCGCGCGGCGCTGCGCACCGAGGGCTTCGTGACCGAGCTGCGCGATCTGCTGATGCGCGCCGCCGAGCGCGGAGTGGGGCCGAACGAGCTGGTGGCGCTCGGCCGGCGGCACGAGCGCCCGGAGTGGGTGGCGGCCGGGATCTTCGGGCGGCAGTACGAGCGCGTCACCCAGCTCGGAGGGGCGAGCGGGGACACCGCACCACCGCTGGACGCTGCCGAACTGGTCTCCGCGGCCCTGGCGGCCTTCGACTCCGACGCGGAGTTGTTGGCGGCGGAGCGGACCAGGGTGCGGCACCTGGTGGTGGACGACGCCCAGAACCTGGACCCGCAGCAGTACCGCCTGTGCAGGCGCATCGGGGACACGGCGTCCGAGTTCCTGCTCGGCGGCGACCCAGACCAGGCGGTTTTCTCCTTCAGGGGCGCCGATCCCAGCAGTCTGTCCGAAGCGGACCCGAGTGGGGAGCGGACCCTGGTTCTCGGGGCCGATCACCGGATGTCGACGCGCGTGCGCAGGGCGGTGCGGCGCTTGGCCGCGCGGCTTCCCGGCTCGGGGGAGCAGCGCCGGATCTTCGGAGCGGACCTCGCCGAGGACTCCGGACAGCGGGACGAGGGGGGCGAGCAGTCCGCGGACGGGGGCGTCCAGGTTCGGCTGCTGGCCTCGCAGGCCCAGCAGGCGGCGTGGGTGGCCGACCAGCTGCGCCGAGCGCACCTGCTGCGCGGGGTGGCGTGGTCGGACATGGCCGTGATCGTCAAGTCCACCGGGATCTCGCTGCCGGTGCTGCGCAGGGCATTGCTGGCCGCAGGGGTCCCGCTGGAACTCGGGGACGAGGAGATCCCGCTGGGACGACGCCCGGCCGTGCGTCCGTTGCTGACGCTGCTGCGGTGCGCGGCACGTCCGTCCGATCTGGACTCGGACACGGCCGAGTACCTGCTCGGTTCGCTGCTCGGAGGGGCGGACTCGTTGGCCCTGCGACGACTGCGGCGCGGGCTCCGCAGGTTGGACCTGGAGGCGGGCAACGACCGCCCGAGCGGTGAGGTGCTGGTCGAGGCGCTGTGGGACGCGGACAGGCTGGCCGCGCTGCAGGGGAGCACGGCGGAACCGGCTCGCCGGGTCTCCGCGCTGCTCGACGCGGCCGGGCGGGCCTGCGCGCGCGGGCAGAGCGTCGAGGACGTCCTGTGGCGGATCTGGAAGGACAGCGGGGTGGAGCAGACCCTGCTGGCGCGTTCCGAGCGGGGAGGCGTCGGCGGAGCGCGGGCCGATCGCGACCTGGACGCGGTGGTCGCGCTGTTCGACGAGGCCGCGCGGTACGTGGACCGACTCCCCGGGGCGGACGCGGCCTCGTTCGTCGAGCACCTGGAGAACCAGCGCATCTCCGGTGACACGCTGGCACCGAGCGCACCCGGCGGGGACGCGGTGTCCGTGCTGACCGCGCACGCGGCAGTGGGGCGCGAGTGGGAAGTGGTGGCGGTGCCCGACGTGCAGGAGGGCATCTGGCCGGACCTGCGGTTGCGCGGATCGCTGCTCGGGGTCGAGCGCCTGGTGGACGTTCTGTCCGGTGTGGATTCCCCGGACGTGGTCTCCGCCTCGGCGCCGCTGCTGGCCGAGGAACGTCGCCTGCTGCTGGTCGCGGCCAGCCGGGCGCGCAGGACGCTGCTGGTCGGCGCCGTGCGCGGTGAGGAGGAGCAGCCGTCCAGGTTCCTGGACGAACTGGACGGCACCGACGAGGACCCAGAGACGGAGCAGCGCCAGGTCGCCAGGCCCGAGCGCGGCCTGAGCCTTCCCGAGCTGGTGGGTGAGCTGCGTCAGGTGGTCAACGACGACACCGCGGGAACGGAGCGTCGCCGTCACGCGGCCGCGCAGCTGGCCAGGCTCGCGGATGCCGGGGTGCGGGGGGCGCACCCGGACAGCTGGTACGGGCTTCCCGAACCGTCCAGCTCCGCCCCGCTGGTGGGCGAGGACGAACCGGTCCGGGTGAGCCCGTCCACGGTGGAAGTGCTGTCGACCTGCCCGCTGCGGTGGATGATCGAGCGGCACGGCGGTCAGGACGCGGCCGAACTGGCTTCGGTCGCCGGTACCGTGGTGCACTCGCTCGTCCAGGCCGCGGCCGAGGGGGCCGACCGGCAACGGCTCGAGCAGGCCCTGGATCAGACCTGGGAGTCCGTGGACGCGGGAGCTCCCTGGTACTCCCGCAGGGAGCGCGAGCGGGTGCGCGGGATGCTGGACTCGTTCCTCGCGTGGTTGGACTCCTCGCGCGCCGAGCTGGAACAGGTCGCGGTGGAACGCGACCTGGACCTGACGGTGCCCGCGCGGGAGGGCGAACACCAGCTGCGGCTGCGGGGCCGGGTGGACCGGCTGGAGGAGGACGGCGGTGGCAGACCGGTGATCGTAGACATCAAGACCTCCAAGACCCCGGTGAGCAAGGAAAGGGCCGGGCAGCACACCCAACTGGCGGTTTACCAGCTCGCCGCCGCCCTGGGAGCTTTCGGCGCGGAGGAGACGCGCGAGCCCGGTGGGGCGCGGTTGGTCTACGTGGCCAAGCCGGAGTCCCGGAGCGGCGCGGCCACCGAGCGGGTGCAGCGCGGATTCGACGAGGAGGAGGTCCGCGGCTGGCTGGACGTGGTGCACGAGGCGGCCGCCGCGGGCACCGGTCCGGAGTTCCGCGCCGTCGAGAACGCGGAGTGCCCGCGCTGTCCCGTGCGGACCAGTTGTCCGGTGCACTCCTCGGGAAGGCAGGTCGGCCAGTGATCACCCCACAACGCGTGGCCCAGGCGCTCGGGCTGCCCGAGCCGACCGCCGAGCAGGCCACGGTCGCGGGCGCCCCGGCGGAACCGGCGCTGGTGGTGGCCGGAGCGGGCGCGGGCAAGACGGAGACGATGGCGGCGCGGGTCGTCTGGCTCGTCGCCAACGGTGTCGTCACTCCCGAGCGGGTGCTCGGGTTGACCTTCACCCGCAAGGCCGCCAGGCAGCTGGCCGACCGGGTGCGGGCGCGGCTGCGCCGCCTGGCCGGGTCCGGGCTGCTGGAGGAGGTCGATCCCTCGGGAGGTCTGCGCGCGCGGGTGCTGGCCGAGGAACCGACCGTGCTGACTTATCACGCCTACGCGGGCAGGATCGTTTCCGAGCACGGCTTGCGCGTTCCGGTCGAACCGGGCGCGCGGTTGCTGCCCGAGACGGCGTCCTGGCAGTTGGCCCACCGCGTGGTCTCCGGCTGGACCGCCGATCTGGACACCGACAAGGTTCCGGCGACGGTGACCGAGTACCTGCTCTCGCTCGCAGGCGAGCTGGCCGAGCACCTGGTCGAGCCGGAGCGGGTCCGGGAGCACGCCGAGCGGATGGCCTCCCTGGTGGAGAACGCGCCGCCCGAGAAGCGGCAGCGGGCGAAGCTGCCGCAGGAGCTGCAGCGGGTGGTTGCGGCGCAGCGGCTGCGCGCGGCGCTGCTCCCGCTGGTCGAGGCCTACACGGCGCGTAAGCGCGGCGAGGCGGCGATGGACTTCGCCGACCAGATGTCGCTGGCCGCCCGCCTGGCCGCGGAACACCCCGAGGTGGCGGCGGGGGAGCGCAACCGCTTCGCCGCCGTGCTGCTGGACGAGTACCAGGACACGGGGCACTCCCAGCGCGTGCTGCTGCGGAACCTGTTCGGCTCCGCGGAGGGGAGCGCGCCGTTGCCGGTGACGGCGGTGGGGGATCCGGCGCAGGCCATCTACGGTTGGCGCGGGGCCAGTGCCGCGAACCTGCCCAGGTTCACCACGGACTTCCCCCGTCGGGACGAGAGCTCGGATGCCACCCCGGCAGCCCGCTACGGCCTGCTCACGAGCTTCCGCAACCCTCCGGGAATACTGCGGCTGGCCAACGCGGTGGCCGAGCCGTTGCGCGCGGCCGGGTTGGACGTCGAGCAGCTGCGGGCCAAACCGGACGCGCCCGCAGCCGACATTCGCGGCGCCCTGCTGGAGGACGTCCGCACGGAGCGCCGGTGGGTGGCCGAACGCCTGGCTCGGTGTTGGCGCGCCGCGGTGGAGGCCGACGGCGCACCGCCCACGGCCGCGGTGCTGGTCCGGCGGCGTGCGGACATGGCGGAGATGGCCGAGGCGCTGCGTGCCGAGGGGTTGCCCGTCGAAGTGGTCGGCCTCGGCGGGCTGCTGGACGAGCCCGAGGTCCGGGACCTGGTGAGCGCGCTGCGCATGCTGATCGACCCGTTGGCGGGCACCGCGGCGATGCGCCTGCTCACCGGTTCGCGCTGGCGCCTCGGCGCGGCCGACATCGCGGCCCTTTCCGCTCGTGCCGGGGAACTGGGCGAGCGCAAGGCTTCCGGTGGCTCCGAATCCGGTGTTGAGGACGCCCTGGAGGCGGCTCTTCCCGGTGAGCGCGCGGAGCAGGCAGGTCTGGTCGACGCGCTCGACGACCCGGGTGAGCGGGAGCGCTACTCGGAGGAGGGCTACCGCAGGATCCGCAGGCTGGGGGGCGAGCTGGCCGCGCTGCGGCAGCGGCTGGAGCAGCCCCTTCCGGAGCTGGTCGCTGACGTGGAGCGCACCCTGCTGCTGGACATCGAGAGCATGTCCCGCACCGACGGGGTCGGCAGGGCCCACCTGGACGCGCTGGCCGAGGTGGTGACCGAGTTCGCCACCGCGAGCCCCACCGCCACGCTTCCCGGGTTGCTGGACTACCTGGACTCCGCCGAACACGCGGAGGACGGTCTGGAGCCGGGCGAGGTGGAGGTCGCCGAGGACAGGGTGCAGGTGTTGACCGTGCACGCGGCCAAGGGGCTGGAGTGGCAGCTCGTGGCCCTGCCGCACCTGGTCTCCGGCGTCTTCCCCGGCAAGCGGAAGTCCTCGTGCTGGCTGCGCTCGGTCACCGATCTGCCACCCGAACTGCGGGGGGACGGCCCCGATCTGCCGCGGCTGGATCTCGACCGGCTGGAGGGGTTCACCCGCAAGGAGCTGCATCGGGAGCTGGACGAGCACGACGCCGAGTTCGAGCAGCGGCGGTTGACCGAGGAGCGCAGGCTCTTCTACGTCGCGCTCACGCGTTCGGAACGCACCCTGCTGCTGTCCGGGCACTGGTGGGGTGAGAGCGGGGGCAGGCCCAAGGGGCCCTCCGAGTTCCTCGAGGAGACCGCGCGGGAGCTGACCGGTCACGCGGACCACGGTGTGCTCGAGCACTGGGCCCCGGAACCGGAGGAGGACGCGGAGAACCCGCTGGCGGAGAAGGGCCGGAGCCTGCTGTGGCCGGTGGACCCGCTGGAGGGGCGCAGAAACGCCGTCGCGGAGGGCGCCGAACTGGTCCGGGCCGAGCTGAACCGGGGGACGGCGGATCAGCGGGCGAGCGAGCGGGACGAGCAGGAACTCGATCCGGAGGTGCTGCGCTGGCGGCGGGACGTGGACGTGCTGCTGGCCGAGCGCGAGCGGGGCAGCGGGCAGGAGCGGGTGCGGTTGCCCGACCAGCTCTCGGTCAGTCAGCTGGTCGAGCTGGCCGAGTCGCCCGAGCGCTTCTCCCGGGGGCTGCGGCGTCCTCTCCCCGCACCGCCCAATCCGGTCGCGCGGCGCGGCACGGCTTTTCACGCCTGGTTGGAGCGGCGCTACACCTCGGAGGCCCTGTTCGAGGTGGACGAGCTGCCCGGGGCCTCCGACGAGTCGGCCGCTCCGGACGAGCACCTCGATCGGCTCCGCGACGCGTTCCTGGCCGGTTCCTGGGCGGACCGGGTCCCGCACCGCACCGAGGTGCCCTTCGAGACCCGGATAGCCGGAGTGGTCGTACGGGGCCGGATGGACGCGGTCTTCTCCGATCCGGACGGGGGGTGGACCGTGGTCGACTGGAAGACCGGCTCCGTGCCGGACGAGCGCCGCATGTCCGCGACCGAGGTGCAGCTCGCCGCGTACCGGCTGGCCTGGTCGGAGATCTCGGGGGTGCCGGTCGAGTCGGTGCGCGCCGCGGTGCACTACGTGCGGCACGACCGCACCCTGCGCCCGACCGACCTGCTGGACGCGGAGGGGTTGCGCAAGCTGATCCTGTCCGTGCCTTCCGAGGAGTGAGCGATCCCACCGCTGTGTCCACCGGAGACTGAACGAAAAACACACGTTCGAGTGGTGCGGCTTGTATTCGGGGGTGTTCACCCAGGAATATGCCCGCGATGTCGCAGATTACGGAAACCAGGCTCGACGCCTCCTTGCAGACCGAGGTGTCCGTGGACGAGGAGGTCCTGTCCCTGCAGGCCCCCCTCGTGCTCGTGCGAAGGGACGAACAGGGGGGATGGTTCTTCGAGGGCCCCGGCGGAGCGGACTCCGGTTCGGCCGTGCTGACGGTGCTCGGCGCCGTGGTGAACGCTTGGCCGCACGTGGCGGCGCTGACTGAGCTGCAGCCGGGCTCCTCCGCGATCTGGTCCTGGCAGAGCCACGGCTGGACCAGCGAGTTCGAGTGCACCTGCGGTGAGTGCGAGCAGCCCAAGCCCGTGGATCTCGATCGGCGCAGCTGGCCCGCGGATCTGGACCCGGAGACGATCGTGAGCGTGGAGGAGAGCGCGCTGGCTGGGCAGGTGGCGCTTTCCGACATCCTGCACACCTCCGGCAGGATCGCGCTGCTCGGCCCCGGTGAGCAGAACCGCTCGAGCGAGGAGATGACTTCGGTGGCCCTGGCCAACGTGATCCGGCGCTGGCCGCACACCATGCGTGCGCTGCGCTCGGTTCGGCCGGGGTATCTGCTGCGCTGGAACCCGGACAGCCTCAACTGGCACGAGTACGAGACCGTCTGAGCGGAGTTCCGCCGGATCGAGTCGTCGGCCGGCGTCAGGGGGCGCTGTCGCTGCTCCCGGCGCCGCAACCCGAACTGTGCAACAGGCACCGAGGCGCCGCCTTGGGAGGTTCCGCCGAGCAACCACCCACGGCTACCCGGAGGGAGACCTCCGAGGATCAGCCCCGGTCCGGTTCGTTCGGGGTGTGGTGCGGTTTTCCGTCGGTGGGGCGCCCCGCGTTCTGAGTGCTCTCCGGATGGCTGTGCACCACTCGTTCGTAGAGCAGTTCCAGCAGCCATCTCTCGAACAGCGAGGTGCCGAACTCGGTTCTGCGGTCCTCCGGGGCGAGGACGAGTTCGGCAGCTCCGTCGCGGTCCGCGGTTACCGCCCCGATCCCGTAGTAGTCCATTTCGGTGAGCGCCCAGGGGCGGTAGGGGTGGTCGCCGGGCAGCACCGCCGCGCAGGGAGCCACGGTCAGCATCGTGCCGCACGCACGCGTGGCCTTGCGGGCCTTGGAGACGCGTACCAGCAGTCCCACCAGCTCGACCGCGGGAACGGGCAGTCGGTCGAGGGAGCGCGATTCGGACCAGGCCTCCACGCGGGCCGGATCGGTCTCCGGGGGCCAATCGTTCACGCTGCGCCACTGGTGAACGTCGAAACGCAGCCGGGTCACGGCGGTGAATCGTGCTCCGAGCGCCGCTATGTCGGAGACGAGATGGCCGTGCCAGCCCAGGGCGCGAGCCGCCTGCTCAAGCTGCTGCACCGCGGAATGGTAAGCAGGACAGCTCAAGGTTCAACAACTCCACACGCGCTCGGGGGCCAAAGTGTTACCTACCGGTGTCGCGGCGTACGCGTAGCGCCCACCCGGTCCAGGGTAACCGCATCGGCGGTCCGGCGTAGCCCGCGTCCCGCGAACGGCGGTTTCGGTCCGGTGGTCGGAAGGGGTTCCCGGCCTCGGCGGGTCGGTCGTCGGGACGCGGGGCCCGGACGGGACGGCCACGAGTGTCCGTTCCGCGAAGGAGGCGTTACGGTGCTCGCTCGTGGACAAGCACACTAGCCGAACCACGCGTTTCGGACGTTCGCTGCCCGGGCGCCGCTCCGATTCGACCCTGACCGATCGACTCACCGACCGACCGGATCACGCGCTGGTCGGGGTGGTCCGCATGCCCGCCACCGCCGTCGGTCCCGTCAAGTCGATCATACGCAGGATCATCGGGGCGAGTCTCGCTCTCGCGGTTACCGTGCTGCTGGTCTACATCGACCGGGGAGGCTACAGCGACACGGACGGCACGCCGCTGAGTGTGCTGGATGCCCTCTACTACGCCACCGTTTCGCTGTCGACCACCGGGTACGGTGACATCGCTCCGGTGTCGACCTCGGCGAGGCTGGTGAACGTACTGGTCATCACCCCCTTGCGGGTACTGTTTCTGATCGTGCTGGTTGGCACCACTCTGGAGGTGCTCACCGAGCGCTCGCGTCAGGCACTGAAGATCCAACACTGGAGGTCCAGGGTGCGCGACCACGTGGTCGTCATCGGGTACGGCACCAAGGGAAGAGCCGCGGTGACCGCGCTGCTCGGGGACGGGGTCGAAGCGGGCAACATCGTGGTCGTCGACACCGAGCCGACTGCCCTGGAAGCGGCGTCCTCGCTCGGTCTGGTGACCGTCAACGGCTCCGGTACTCGTTCGGACGTCCTCCGGGTGGCGGGCATTCCGCGCGCCAGGGCGGTGGTGGTGGCCCCGCCCCGCGACGACACCGCCGTGCTGGTCACGCTCACCTCGCGCGAGCTCGCGCCCAAGGCGCAGATCGTGGCGGCCGTGCGGGAGGCCGAGAACGTCCACCTGCTCCGGCAGTCCGGGGCCGACTCGGTGGTCATCTCCAGCGAGACCTCGGGAAGGCTGCTCGGGATGGCGACCTCGACCCCCTCGGTGGTCGAGATGTTCGAGGACCTGCTCAGCCCCGATCTCGGGCTGGCCATCGCCGAGCGGGAGGTCGACAGGACCGAGGTCGGGGGATCCCCCCGGCACCTCTCCGACATCGTGCTGGGCCTGGTCCGGGACGGGCAGCTCTACCGGGTGGACGCCCCGGAGGCCGACGCGATCGAGGAGGGGGACCGTCTGCTGTACGTGAAGAAGGTGGCGAACTCCTGAAGCAGCTCCGACCCGTTCGAGCGGAGAGCGGGGAAGGGGAGTCGAGCGCGCCCACGTGGTGTTTTCCCGTGATCTCGTACGGGCGAACAGAAGAACACCGTCGTGATCTGGGGCGTTGCCGCCGCCCTGCCGATATTCGGAAGTGACGGAGGGCACAGTCGCCGCGTCCGCGGCGCTGTGCCGCCCGATCGGACAGCCCGAATCGGCACGAGACGGAAAGTGGTGACCGCGCGCTCGATGGAACGCACCCAGGTTTTCTGGATAACCCCGGAAGACGACACCAGACAGCACGCGACGTTGTGCGAACCTCCCGCCGAGGGCGGGAAGGTGGAGGTCCTCGGCGGGCACGCCCCTGTGCTCGCTCCGGAAGCGCGGGACCGGCGGGGATGCCAGATGTGGCACACCCGGCCGTTCTGCGAGGAGTGCTTCACGGCTTACCTGAAACTGCCGATCGCTCGACCGGAATGGAAGTCGTGATCGGCATGGGCGAGCGCCACTACTGGCTTCCGGTGAGCAGTCGGGGCGAGCCCCGGATGATTCGCCACGCGTTCCGCGGGAGCCGCTGGGAGGGGCGTCCGGCGGGGACCTCGGTGTGCGGCGTGCCGTGTGCGATGGCCGAGCCCGACGAGCTGGACTGGTTCCAGGCCCCTACCTGCCGGGCCTGCACCGAAGTCCTGATAGCGGAGCAGGACGTGGCCCGGCACGGCGAGGGCGGCGAGTGACCAGGCGTTTGTCGCCCGCCCCTCGGCGAGCTCCGCGCTGCCTCGCGCGCTGCTTCCGAGGTGCCGGCTCGGGTGACCGGCACCTCGGCCGCTCAAGCGGGATTCCCGCTGTGAGCTCCCATCCGCGGCGTCGTCCCGGCGGTCGCCCGTGAACGGGTGATCCGCTCATCGGCCGAGCGAGTTGCCCCGTCACGTGGGCGGATCCACGACGACTGCTTCAACTCACGTCGCTCGCGTCCGCCGCCCAGGTGTTGCACTCGCTGGTGTTGTTGCGCTTGTAGCCGGTCTCCATCCAGCTGCCGTAGTGCTGCGGACTGCCGTGGTCACGTGGTTGGTTCCCCCGGTCGCCGCGGTTGTACCCGTCCTGGATGCCGTTCCACGCAGCTTGCGTGCCCAGCGAGTTCGTCCGCTCGGCGCTGGCGAGGTACTGCCCGGCGAAGCACTGGGCCTGCAGCTCGCTGCGCCTGCTCAACGCCAGGGCCTCCGGTGTCTCGTAACCTCCGGTCTCGTAGGCCTCGTTCTGCCAGGCGACCATGATGCCGGAGAGGTTCTGGACGTGATGGCCGTACTCGTGGGCGAAGACCCCGAGGTAGACACCGGGCTGGTTTCCGTAGACATCGGTCTGCAGTCCGGCGAACGGCATGTAGATCGTCCGGTTGCTGCCGCAGTAGAAGGCCGAGACGTTCTCCGACTTCGAGACCGAACCGCACGGACTGGACCAGTTGCCTCCGCTGGGGAAGACGAGTTCGGGAGGTTCGAACGGCAGACCGGCCTGGCTCAGCACGCTGCTCCACGCCTCGTTCAGGCACGGGAGCGCCGCGCGGAAGAAGCGTTGCGAGGCCTGCGGGTTGGTGCGCCACTCGGGAAGGTCGCACTGCACGTCCGGGACGGGGACGGCCGTCGTGGCCAGCGGGTTGTCCGCGGTCTTGCGCACCGGTCGCGGTCCCGTCGCCGAGGTGGTCGGCGAGGTCGCCGTGCCCGACGGGCCACTTCCGGATTCGGTCGTGGTGCCCCCGTACTCGGTGTCGTTCTCCCCGGTGGCCGTGTCACCGAGATCGCCGGTCTCGCGGTACTCGTAGGTGCTGTAGTCGTACCCGCTTCCGGCGGAGGTGCTCGTCTCCGAGGCGAATGTGGACAGTGCTATCCCCATCGGCATCACGATCAGCAGCAGAAAGCCGCACACCAGCGGAATGATGATCGCCGCCGGATTGGTCCGCTTGCGGGGCGGCGCGGGGCCCCGGTAGCCCGGAGGCACGGGTCCGGGGAAGCGCTGCGGTGCCGTCGGGGGGACGGCTCCGGGAGGTACGGATCCCGGCGGGGGTGTCACCTGCTGCGGAGGCGGTGCGGGCCGCGGTGGCGGTTGGGCGTGCGGAGGAGGACCGTACCCGGGAGGCGGGACGTTCGGATGCGCCCGCGGCCCACCTTGCTGCGGTCCGCCCTGCTGCGGCCAGCCCTGCTGCGGTCCGGGTGGACGTGCCGGTGGCGGGGTGGGCGCTTGGGGGCCGGGCCCCTGGGCGGGGTGCTGTGGAAGCGGTCTGGCCATCGGCGGTGCCGTCGGCCTGCGGTGCTGGTCCGGACCCGGTTGGTTCGGGGGACCTCCCGACGGCCACGGTGGACCCGGTGGTTGCCGCGGAGGTGTCACCGCTGCACCTCCCATCCGAACGGGACTGTCCTGAGGGCACCGCTGCTCGAGCTCTCCGCCGACGCAGCGAGGCACCGGTTCACGCGCCGGGCACCCGTCCGGCTGCGCGAAGTTCCGTCACGGGCCCGAAAAGGACCCGGGAGTAACCGGTCGCGAGTGGATCGCGACGTCTTCATAGTGCTTCCCCCTGCTCGCTGAAGCGAATTCGGCGAAAACACTACCCACTGTTCGCTATCGTTCGTGGCGTGTTGAGAAAACGGTTCCTGTTCTCCTGTGCCGTGGTGGCACTGGCGGCCCTGATCGCCTGCTTACCCCAGGTGCGCCAATCGGCCGTCGCCCAGACCGGGGAAGACGGAGTGACCAGTGACGTCTCCCTGAAGCTCGAACGTGACGGAAAGCTGTCCGTCACGGAACGCGTGGTGGTGCCCTCGGGCCCCGAGGTGCATCGCACCGTTCCGCTGCGCCAGGCCGCGGGGGAGGACGTGGACCGGGTGTTCGAGATCCGCGGTGCCGAGGTGAGCGGACCGGGAAGCGCCCGCGTCACCGACGAGGAGCTCGAACTGACGCTGCCGCCGGGTGAATCCACAGTGGAGTACCAGGTGGTCGGTGCCGTGGCGGACACGCGGGACGACACCCAGCGGGTCGACTGGCGCGCTTCCGGCGGCTGGGACGTGGCCGTCCAACGGACCCGGATCTCCTTCATATCCCCGAACCCGGCCCGATCCATCGACTGCCGAGCGGGGCCCGTCGGCAGCGACGACGAGTGCGCCGATTTCCGGATCGGCACGACGCGCGGCCCCAGGGCCGAGCACACCGAGCTGGGCGAGGGGGAGCGGATCGACTTCTCGGTGGAAGTACCGGAAGGAACGGTCCCGGCGAACGCCGAGTTCGACGAGACGTTCGGCCTGGACGACGCCTTCGGGCTGAGCCCTGCGGTCGCGGCGGCGCTGGCCGGGCTGGGACTGCTGGTGATCGGCGGGTTCGGTCTGCTCTGGTACACGCGAGGACGCGACGCGCGCGTGAGCACCGGTGATGTCGGGCCGGTCGACGTGCTGATGACCGATGAGCAGGGCAATGTGCGTTTCGCATCCCCGGACGGTGTGCTGCCCGGACAGGTCGGCACCGTCATCGACGAGCACGTCGACGTGGTGGACGTGACCGCGACGGTCATCGATCTGGCCGTGCGCAACTACCTGTGGATCGAGGAGATCTCCGAGGAGGGGCAGGGGCGCGACTGGCGGATCGTGCGGCTGAATCCCCCGGACGACTCGTTGCGCGCCTACGAGCGAGCGGTGCACGAGATGCTGTTCGGGGCCGAGGGTGCCGAGCGGGACCAGGTGCTGATCTCCCAGCTGCGCGAGGGGAGCGCCCCCGAACTGGGCAAGGTTCGTGACCGGATGTACTCCGACGTGGTCGCGCAGCGCTGGTTCTCGCGCAGGCCCGATTCGGAGCGCAACCTCTTCTGGTGGATCGGTCTCGGAATCGGGGGCTGCGGTGTCGTGCTCACCGCGGTGCTGGCGCTGACGACCTCCTTCGCGCTGCTCGGCATCGGTGTGCTGGTCGGCGGGGTCGCCCTGACCTTCGGGGCCAGGGTCATGCCCGCACGGACGAAGCGCGGGAGCTCCCTGGTCGCCCAGGTCCGGGGGCTGCGGGAATACCTGCGGAGCGCGACGGCGGAGTCGATTCCGCTGGCCGACCGCGAGATGGTCTTCTCCCGCTCGCTGCCGTACGCGGTGGTGCTCGGCGAGACCGAGCGCTGGTTGGGCGAGTTCGCCGAGCTGGATCCCGCAGCCGACGGAACGCCCGGGTTGTACTGGTACGGCGAGCTCGCGGAACGGGCCGGACACGTGGTGCCCGACATGCGCCGCTTCCGGGAGCACTTCCCGGTGTTGGTCTCGGTGCTGAACGACGCGCTCGCTCGGCCGGGGCAGGTGCGTTCACTGCGCTGACGGGGCGGCGACTCGGTTGGCTCGGGTGGTCCGCGGGGGAGCCTCGGCCGGGGTTTCGCCGCGGGATCCGGCACGTCGAGTAGCCACAGTAGTGGAGCGGCGACCTCCGAGCGAGCCCCGCGTGCGCGGAGGTCGCCCAGTTTCTCAGTACTCGCTGTGATGATCCGTCCCCGGAACGAGTGATATCTGGTCTGGCAGTATCGCCCTGTGGGGCGAGGGCGTGGTTCGGCATCGGTGCTGTTGACCCTGGTGGTGCTCGGGGTGCTCGGCGCGGCCGCCATCGCGTTCGCCCGCTGGCCCCTCCTGGATTCCGGGGGCGGTGCGCGGGAGTGGCGGACCACGACGGCGACCGTGGTCCGCTCGGCGTCCTGCGGTGCCCCCGACGCGCGGGACCTGGTGCGGGTCCGTGTCGGAGAGCGGCGACTGCGTGTCCCGTTCGACGGCTGCGGCCATCCCGAGGGAAGCCGGCTGGAGGTGCGCGTGCCCGCGCGCCCGAGCGGGGACGTCCACGCCCGACCGCCCGAGCGGGGCGGCGGTACGGGCGGTACGGGGCTCCTCGTCTTCGACAGCAGGGCGAGCACGGTGCTGTGCGTGCTCGCCGCGGTATCCGGCGCCGGATACGTGCTGATGCTCGCAGGTGGAAGTCGCGGGCCCTCCGCCTAGCGGTGTGCTCCGGTTCACCTCCGCGCCCCGGATCCGGGCTTTTCGCTCCCACCGGCCGAGAGGCCCTCCAGCTCGAGAGGGTGCTCGCGGCGACGAATCGTTCGAGATCCGACACGCCGAGTGGTCACCAGGGTGCTCACCGCGAGGGCACCGGACGCACGTAGGCTGAAGGACATGGTCGAACCGCAACCACATCGCGTTACCCTGCCCAACGGGCTGCGCGTGGTGCTGGCTCCGAACGCCGAACCGGGATCAACCGAACCCGGCGGGCCTCCGGTGGTCGGCATCAGCGTGCACTACGACGTGGGATTCCGCTCCGAACCGCAGGGGAGGACGGGATTCGCGCACCTGTTCGAGCACTTGATGTTCCAGGGCAGCGAGAGCTTGGAGAAACTCGCCCACTTCCGCCACGTACAGGGCTCCGGCGGAATCTTCAACGGTTCGACGCATCAGGACTACACGGACTACTTCCAGGTGCTGCCCTCCAACGCTCTGGAGCGCGGGCTGTTCCTGGAGGCGGACAGGATGCGTGCACCGCGGCTGACCGAGGAGAACCTGCGCAACCAGGTGGACGTGGTCAAGGAGGAGATCCGGCTCAACGTGCTGAACCGGCCGTACGGCGGGTTCCCCTGGATCCTCCTGCCGCCGGTGCTGTACTCGACCTTCGCCAACGCGCACAACGGCTACGGCGACTTCACCGATCTCGAACGCGCGACCGTGGACGACTGCGCCGCGTTCTTCGACACCTTCTACGCGCCGGGCAACGCCGTGCTGACCATAACGGGAGACATCGACGTCGACCACGCCACCGGACTGGTGGAGAAGCACTTCGGGGACGTCCCGGCGCGCTCGGTTCCGGAACGTCCCTCCTTCGCCGAGCCCTTCCTCGAGGGCGAGCAGCGCGATCGGCAGCAGGACCCCCACGCCCCGCTGCCCGCGGTGGCGCTGGGCTACCGGCTGCCCGACCCGGTGGCCGAGCTCGACAGCTACCTGGCGAACGTGGTGCTGGGAGAGGTGCTCAGCGACGGGGACGCGTCCCGGCTGCAGCAGCGCCTGGTCTACCAGGACTCCCTGGTCGTCGACGTCCAGGCCGGTGCGGGCCTGATGGGGGCCCCGCTCGACGCGCGCGATCCGGACACGTTCACGGTCACCGCGGTCCACAGCCCGGAGGTCTCCACCGACAGGGTGATGGAGGCCATCGACTCCGAGCTGGACCGGCTGGCGACCGAAGGCCCCACCGCCGAGGAGCTGTCCAGGGTCACCGCCAGGTGGTCGGCCGGGCTGTACCGGGACCACGACCGGCTGATCTCGCGAACTCTGGACCTGGGCAGCACCGAGCTGCTGCACGGCAGGGCCGAGCTGGTCGGTGAACTTCCCGACAGGGTCGGCGCGATCACCACCGAGGACGTGGCCGCGGCGGCCAAGGCCCTGCGCCCGGAGACCCGGGCCGTCCTCGAAATCGAACCGACAGGCGACTCCGACGGAGGTGCGGCATGACCAGCGCTACCCACCGCAGTGCCGAGCGGATCGGCCGCACCGAGCAGGGACCCCGGCCGCTGCCCGACCTGGCCGAACCGCGTCAGGGATGGCAGCCGGAAACGGTGGACACCGTGCTGGACAACGGACTGCGCGTCATAGTGGCCAGGCACGGTTCGGTGCCCATGGTCGAACTGCGGCTCCGCATCCCCTTCGCGGGCGACGACCCGAAGCACCCGGCCCGCGCCGAGGTGCTCGCCGAGACCCTGCTGACCGGAACCGACCGGCGGGACCGGATCCGGATGGACACCGACCTGGCCGCGGTCGGGGGGACGCTGCAGGCCTCCGTGGACCCGGAGCGCCTCAGCATCACCGGCGATGCGCTGGCCAGCGGGATGGACACCCTGCTCGACGTGCTCAACGACGCGCTCACCGGCGCTTCCTATCCCGAGCACGAGGTCAGCGGGGAACGCGACCGCCTCGTGGAGCGGATCGCGGTGGCGCGTTCCCAACCCCGGGTGCTCGCCCGCGAGGAGCTGCAGAAGCACCGCTACGGCGATCACCCGTTCGCCAGGGAGGTGCCGCAGTCCGAGGACGTCGCGCAGGTGACGGCGGAGGAGGTCCGCGAACTGCACCGCTCCGCCGTGCTCCCCCGGGGATCGACCCTGGTGCTCGTCGGCGACATCGATCCGCAGCAGACGGTGGAGACCGTGAGCCGGGTGCTGTCCGGCTGGAACTCGGAGGGCAGCGCCCGCGAGATCCCCGCACTGCCCCCGGTCGAGGGCGGAAACGTCCGGCTGGTTCACCGGGAAGGGGCGGTGCAGTCGCAGCTGCGCTTCTCGGCGCAGGCCGTTCCGCGCACCGACGAGCGCTACCCCGCGCTCCAGATCGCCAATCTGATCTTCGGCGGCTACTTCTCCTCCCGGTTGGTCGAGAACATCCGCGAGGACAAGGGCTACACCTACGGGGCCCATTCGGCCTTCGAGTTCACCCCGGACAACGGGACGATCCTGGTCGACGCCGACACGGCCAGCGAGGTGACGGCCGCGGCGCTGATGGAGATCCGCTACGAGTTCGGCAGGCTCGCCCTGGACCCGCCCAAGGAACCCGAGGTCGAGTCGGCGCGCCAGTACGCCATCGGTGGTTTGCTCACCTCCACGTCCTCCCAGTCCGGGCTGGCCTCCATGCTGATCGGCCTGGCCGCCGTGGGACTGGGGCAGGAATGGCTCGCCGGGCATCCGGACCGGCTGCGCTCGGTCACGGTGGATCAGGTGGCCGAGGCGGCCCGGTGGTACATGCCCACCGCGTTCACCGGCGTGATCGTCGGTGACGCGAACCAGTTGAGCGACCAGCTACGCGGACTCGGTGGTGTGACCCTGCCGTGACAGCTCGTTCGGATTCGGAGGAGATCGGCTTCGGGAGAAGCACGAGCGGGGGAGGATTCCAGCTGGACAGTTCTCCCCTGCTGGCCGGTTCTCCGGTGGAGCTCTCGGACGTCCACCGGGACGACCCGGATACGGCGGCCGAGCTGTGGCGCGACGGCGAGGTGCTGCTGGTGGACGAGTACGGCCGCACCCCCGTCGACGCGGAGGGAAGTCTGGCCTGGGCCGATCCCGGGGACTGCGGGAACGGGACGAACGCCGTGCTGCTCGGGCTGTACCAGGGGAGGGCCCGTTGGGGGATGCGTGCTTCCGCACGTGGCTCCGAACTCCTCTGGAGCGATCTGCGCGTGCTCGGGGACTGGCTCGGCGAGGCGGAGTCCGGGCTGTTCGCCACCGCCGTCGGTTTGCTCGCCTGGCACGACCGCGCGCGCTACTGCGCGTTGTGCGGTGCGGGTACGAATCGGATCCGCAGCGGTTGGGCCCGTCGCTGCGGCGGGTGCTGGCACGAGGAGTACCCCCGCACCGACCCGTCCATGATCTGCCTCGTGCACGACGGGGGCGATCAGGTGCTGCTGGCCCGCAAGGCGGGCTGGCCGGAAGAGCGCTTCTCGGTGCTGGCCGGTTTCGTGGAGATGGGCGAGTCCCTCGAGGGATGCGTGCGCCGTGAGGTGCGCGAGGAAGTCGGGATGGAGGTCTCCGACATCCGCTACCTGGGCAGCCAGCCGTGGCCGTTCCCGCGTTCGCTGATGGTGGGCTTCGCGGCAGTGGCCGATCCGGAGGAACCACTGCACCCCGTGGACGGCGAGATCGCCGAAGCGCACTGGGTGAGCCGGGAGCACGTTCGCCAGGCCCTGGAGACGGACGGCCCAGTGCGCGGCGTACGGATGCCGCCCGGGATTTCCATCGCGTACCGGATGTTGCGTGGTTGGGCCTTGAGCTGATCCAGGTTCGGCTTCGTTTCCAGGGCCGGTGGTTCCTTGCGTGCGTGGTTGCGTGGCGGAACCTCAGTCGGGATCTCGCTGCTCCGATCCTCGACATCGGGTGGACACCTGCACAACGTCGAGGCTGTCCTCGCGGGACCCGTGACTGAGAACCCGCGGTCGGTCGGGTGGCTCAGGCTCACAAGCGCCTGCGTTGAGCGGTGCCCTTTGGTCGGAAGCGCTGGTTCCGTCCGTGCGGCGGTGTGAGTTGCCGGGGTGGTGACAAGCTGCTTCGCCGCTTGCCGGACGAAGCATCGTGGTCACGCGGTGGGGTGTGACCGCCGTCAATTGTCCGCCTCTGCGAGGATGCGCACCATGACCGATCGACCGCGACTGCTGGAAGGACTCGATCCGCAACAGCGTGCGGCCGTGACGGCCCCGCGCGGTCCGGTCTGCGTGCTCGCGGGAGCGGGCACCGGCAAGACGCGCACGATCACGCACCGCATCGCTCATCTGGTGCAGCGCGGTCTCGTCGTTCCCCAGCAGGTGCTGGCCGTGACCTTCACGGCCCGCGCCGCCGGGGAGATGCGCACCAGGCTGCGCGGACTCGGCGCTTCCGGTGTGCAGGCGCAGACCTTCCACGCGGCAGCCTTCCGCCAGCTGCGCTACTTCTGGCCGCGCGCGCTGGAAGGCGAGATCTGGCCGCTGGTCGAGCACAAGTTCCGCCTCGTGATGCAGGCCGCGGGGCGAGTCGGCCTGTCCACGGACTCGGAGTCGGTCCGCGATCTGGCCTCCGAGATCGAGTGGGCCAAGTCGGCGCTGCTCACCCCGGAGCAGTACCCGAAGGAAACCGCCCGGATCGGGCGCAGCGCCCCGGTGGCCCCCGAGCGGTTCGTGCAGGTCTTCGAGGCCTACGAGCGGGCGAAGAACTCCGCGAAGATGCTCGACTTCGACGACCTGCTGCTGCACACAGCCGCGGTGCTGGAGGAGCACTCCGAGGTGGCCGATGAGTTCCGCGCCCGGTACCGGACCTTCGTCGTCGACGAGTACCAGGACGTCACCCCGCTGCAGCAGCGAATTCTGGACGCGTGGCTGGGTGGGCGGGACGATCTCACCGTCGTGGGCGACGCCAATCAGACCATCTACTCGTTCGCCGGGGCCTCCCCGCAGTGGTTGATCGACTTTCCGAACCGCTACCCCAAGGCGGAGGTGGTCCGGCTGGAACGTGACTACCGGTCCACTCCGCAGGTGGTCGAACTGGCCAACCGGGTCATCGCCATGGGCAACTCCGGCAGGTCGCACACCGGACTGACCCTGGTCGGGCAGCGTGCGGACGGCCCGGAACCGGGCTTCGCCGAGCACGAGAGCGAAGCGGCCGAGGCGCAGGCGGTGGCCCGGACGGTCGCCGAGCTCGCGGGCAGCGGTGTCCCGCTGTCCGAAATGGCGGTGCTGTACCGGGTCAACGCCCAGTCCGAGGTGTACGAGCAGGCGCTGTCCGACGCGGAGATCCCTTATCAGGTGCGCGGCGGGGAACGCTTCTTCGCGCGCACCGAGGTGCGGCAGGCCATGGCTGCGCTGCGTACCGCCGCGGGCAGGGGCTCCGCGGAGGGGGGCGAGCTGTCCGAGGCGGTGCGCGAGGTGCTGTCCGAGGTCGGCCTCACCACTAAGCCGCCCGAGGGCGGAGCGGCGCGCGAGCGGTGGCAGTCGCTGAACGCGCTGGCCGAGCTGGCCGACGAGCTGTCCCGCGACGTGGAGGGCGCGGACCTGGCCCGCTACGTGAGCGAGCTGGACGCCCGCGCCTCCGCACAGCACCCCCCGACCATGGAGGGGGTGACGTTGGCCTCGCTGCACGCCGCCAAGGGGCTCGAGTGGGACGTTGTCTTCCTGGTCGGGCTGACCGAGGGGACGCTGCCGATCCAGCACGCCGACGGCGACGACGCTTCGGTGGAGGAGGAGCGCAGGCTGTTCTACGTCGGGGTGACCCGCGCCAGGAAGCACCTGCGGATCTCCTGGGCGTTGTCCAGGGGCCAGGGCGGCGGACGCAAACGTCGGCACAGTCGGTTCCTCAACGGGTTGGTCTCCACCGGCGGCGGGTCGAAAAGCTCCGGGAAGACCCGGCGGACGAACTCCGAGCGGGGGAGGCGCAAGGACGTCGCGCGCTGCCGGAGCTGCTCCGCGCGGCTGGAATCGGCGGTCGAGGTCAAGATCGGTCGTTGCGCGAAGTGCCCCTCGGACGCCGACGACGAACTGCTGGCCAGGCTGCGCAGTTGGCGCACCGAGCGGGCCCAGGAGCTGAAGGTCCCAGCCTACGTGGTGTTCTCGGACGCTACGCTGATCGCGATCGCCGAGCAGCGGCCCGTCGACACCGAGTCCCTCGGCCAGGTTTCCGGAGTCGGGCCCACCAAGCTGGAGCGGTTCGGTGCGGACGTGCTGTCCCTGGTGAACGGACCGGCGGATCTCTGAAACGCCCGTTCGGGTGAGATCCGGGCGAGTGACGTTTTCGGGACAGCGGGGTGAAATCCCGGCGAAAGACCGCCGCTCCGGCAGGAGCACGTTCCGGTGAGAATCCCGCTCCACGCGTTTCCGCAGGGGACAGCGATGTGAAAAATCGCTTGCGCCGCGTGCGCCCCGCGGAATAATCTGCCTTCGACAGTCCGGACGTACCCGCCTCATCCGGCGGTGGGCACAGGAAAGGTGGTGGCTCGAAATGCGCGAGCTCGGCATTCACGCGTCGACGGGTCACCACGGCCTCGCGGACACTGCTGCGTGGCGGATGCTCGGGGACGTGCACGACCAGAAAGGCTCTGTCGTGGGTCCGTGCTTCCGTCGTGTCGCACAGTCGGGGATTCCCCGTGGAGGGCGGTCCGTGCCGGAACGAAGTTTTTGAGGCTGCTTGTCGAGTAGTCGGTGCTTTTTCGGCCGCGGACCCCGAGGGTCCGCGGCCTTTTTGATGTGTCCCCAAGTGGCGAACCTAATCGCACTTCACGGGCATTCCGCGGCGCTCGACGAACGAACTGATTCAACCGATCAGGAGGAAGACACATGTCGACCGGCAGTGCCCCGCCAACGACCGGGGACGAGACCGGCAACCACGGTGAGACCGTTTCCGATCTGCTCAACGCCGCACCTAGCACCACCGCGCACCTGCCTTGTCGCAGGGATCCGGACCTGTGGTTCGCGGAGAAACCGTCGGACCTGGAGAGAGCCAAGCGGCTGTGCGGTGACTGTCCGATCAGGTCCGAATGTCTGACGGGTGCGCTCTCCCGTGGTGAACCCTGGGGGGTCTGGGGCGGCGAGATCGTCGAGCAGGGAACGGTGATCCACCGCAAGAAACCGCGCGGCAGGCCGCGCAAACACCCGGTGGAAGACACCGAGCCGGGGCGGAACTCCACGAACGGACGGCGAGCGGCATGACATCCGCAGGGGCGCCCCGGACGGACGATGTGGAACGAAGCGAGGAGCTGAGGCGGAGAATGTATCCCGAGGAGCTGGCCCGATTACGATGTCGGCGATTGTTGGAGGAGGCCGAGGAGGCGAGACTGGCGCGTCGGCTGAGAGCGGTTCGATTCTGGCGACGCGTCGCCGCCTTCGCCGCGGAGAGAGCAGAGCGGCGACTGCCGCGGAATTGAATCCACCGCGGCAGGCCCGCCGGTTGGCGGCGGAGGCTTCGCGGCGGTGGGAATCCACGTCGGAGGAAAGCGCACCGGAAGCGTTCGGCTCGCCGAAAGGGGGCGTTCGCTTCCCCGGCTCCGCGTTCGCGTTCTGCGCCGATTCTCTCGCCGGATCGGCTCGAACGGGCCGTGATCACGGTAGGCTTCGAGCATGCACGGCCATTCGCACGACAACATCGACTGGGACTCGCGCCTGAGCGAACTGCGGGAGGAGGACGAGCTGACCGCGGCCGAGACCGGGCGGCTCGCGGCGGATCTGGTCTCCGACGGGCGGAACTGCGAATCGGTCGTCGACGTCGGTTCGGGGGCGGGCGGGGCCGCCGCCGCGTTCGCCGCGGCGCTGCCGAGCGGTCTGGTGACCCTCGTGGACTCCGCTCCGGAGCTGCTGGCCGAGGCGCGGCGTCGCGCGGAGGAGTCCGCGGGTGCGAACGTGCGGGTCCGCGGTGTTCCGGGGGATGTCGCCACAGCGGAACCGAGCGATTCGGTGGAACCCGCCGATCTGGTGTTCGCCTCGCTGATGGTGCACCATCTTCCGGACCAGCTCGACGGGCTGCGCAGGCTTTCCCGGCTGGTGCGGCCGGGCGGCAGGCTGGTGGTGGTGGAATCGGGCTTGTGGGCGCGGACCCTTCCCTGGGACCTCGGCGTCGGACAACCCGGTTTGGAGGACCGGCTGCTCGCCGCGCGGCAGACGTGGTTCCGCAGGATGCGGGAGGAGATGCCCGGTTCGGTGCGGTTGCCGGTCGGCTGGGCGACGGCGCTGCGCCAGGCCGGACTGGACGAGGTCACCTCGTGGAGCTACCTGGTGGATCGGCCCGCCCCGGCAACCGGCCCGGTGCTGAACGTCGTCTTGCGGCGGTTGCGCTGGTTGCGCGAGGCGGCGTGGACGGAGTGCTCGGCGGCCGACGTCGACGCGCTCGACCAGCTGCTCGACGAGAACGGGCCGAACTACGCGGGAGACCGCGACGACCTGTACTACCTGTCCGCCGACACCGTGTACGTGGGCACGAAACCCTGACGGTTCAGCCGACGGCCCAGCTCGGTGGCGTGGCCCGAGACCCGCTGCGGGCGCCAGCCCGGAGAACCTCCGGGACGCGGTGGGAGTGATCAGTCGAGGAATCCGGGCTGCCAGTTCGCGATGATCTCCCGGGCCGCCACCTCGGCGTCGAGCTGGCAGAGAATTCCGGTGGCGCCCAGCGTCACCCGGTGGATCAGCAGGTAGTCCGGGGGCAGGTTCAGCGAACGTCCGGTCCGGAACTCGGGACTGCGCAGATCGCCGACACGATCAGCCTGGTACTGCAGCCACGTGCGGGTGAAGTGGAAGGTCTCCGTGCGGACCGGGTCCACGAACGGGCCGAGGTAGGCCTGCACGTCCTCGGCTCTGAGGTCGGAGTCGGTCTGCACGAACCGGTCGGTGCGCAGCAGTTCCATCAGTTCCTCGGCGCGGTCCTCCAGCGCGAGTCGCAGCATGCGCCCCAGCGTGGTGGGCAGCCCCTGCGGGAGCCGTGCCACGGCACCGAAGTCGATCACGCTCAGCCTTCCGTCCGGGAGCAGCCGGAAGTTGCCCGGATGCGGGTCCGCGTGCAGCAGTCCGACCCGCGCAGGGGAGGAGAAGTGGAACTCGCTGAGCAGCCTGCCCGCCCGGTCGCGCTGCTCCCGCGAGCCGCTGTCGATGATCTCGGCGAAGGGCTGGCCGGAAACCCACTCGGTCACCATGACCTTGGGGGAACTGGCGACGACCCCGGGAACACGCACGAGCTCGTCGTCGGCGAAGGCCGCGGCGAACGCGCGCTGGTTGTCGGCCTCGGTGCGGTAGTCGAGCTCCTCCACCATCCGGTCCTGCAGCTCGTTGAGTAGCGGCTTGATCTCCGCTCCCGGCAGCAGTGACTGGAAGAGCCTGGAAAAGCGCATCAGCTGGCGCAGATCGGAACGTAGCGCCTCGTCGGCCCCGGGGTACTGGATCTTGACCGCGACCTCCCTGCCGTCGTGCCAGACGGCCCGGTGGACCTGTCCGATGCTCGCCGCCGCGGCGGGGGAGTCGTCGAACTCGGCGAAGCGCCGGGGCCAGTCGGAACCCAACTGCTCGTCCAAGGTCCTGCGCACGCTGGCTTCCGACATGGGCGGTGCCGTCGCCTGCAACTTGGACAGCGCCTGCCGGTACGGCTCGGCCAGCTCGTCGGGAACCGCCGCCTCGAACACGCTCAGCGCCTGCCCGAACTTCATGGCACCGCCCTTGAGCTGTCCGAGCACCTCGAACAACTGCTCGGCGGTTCTCGCGGAGAAGTCCGCGTTGACCGTGGCGGCGTCCTGCCCGGTCAGCCGCTTGCCCCATCCCGCGGCCACCCTCCCTGCTGCGCCGAGCGGCAGACTTGCCAGTTTGGCGGTGCGCTGCGCTGCTCGGCGGGGAACATCGGTCACGGGAACTCCCTTCCAGTCGGCAGGTGGCGAAGGCGACTCGACCTCCGAACACACGCCTACGGACTCACCGCCATGTTAGAGGTATTCGCATAGCCGTGTGCAAGATCGCCACGGACGAATTCGCTCTTTTCCGCGGTTGGGAGTGCCCGTCCCGACTCCGGGTGAGTTGACCAGCGCTGTCGTGTTGTCGCGTTTCGGGCCCGGCCCCGGAACGATCGTCGACCTCCGGGTCGCGGCCGGCGAGCGGAGAGACTTCCGCGCGGAGGGATCACCCCTGGGCGTTGTGCGCCTTTCCGAGAATGCGCGTCATTTTCGTTCCGCAAACCGGGCAGGTCCCCTTGGCCATCCTCCTGCCGTTGGTTTCCGAGATCTCGCCCGTGAAGTCCCGCTTTTCCCGGCACTTCACGCAGTAGCCGTTGTACGTGTCGGCCAAGGCTTCCTCCTCTGTCGCCGTCCCGAGGTCCGGATCTTCCGGTGCGCACCGCTGCGCCTGTCCGGACTACGCTGGGCAAAAGGTACCCGTGGGCGGGGCGGCGTGCATGTGTTCGGAGTGTCGCGAGTTCGTGTGAAAGTGTCGGCCGAGCCGTGAGCACGATGCGTGTTTGATCGGAATCGATCCGCAGGAATCCGCCTGTTGCGTCCGTCCAGGTGCGGAGTCGATCTGCGGGTAGGATCACAGCGGGCGTCCGGAGTTCGAGGAGGCTGGCTAGGCTCCCGGGGCGTGTCCGAACCGCAAGTGGAGGTGCGCCGCAGCAAGCGCAGGCGTCAAACGGTCAGCGCTTATCGCGACGGCGGCAAAGTGGTCGTGCTGCTACCGGCCAGGATGAGCCGCAGCGAGGAGAAGCGCTGGGTCGAGGAGATGCTCAGCAGGCTCCGCCGCAGCGAGACCCGGCGCAAGTCACCGGCGCGGGAGTCCGACGCCGCGCTCTCCGCGAGGTGCGCCGAACTCGCTGAGCAGTACCTGGAGGGCAGGGCGGTTCCCACGGGCATTCGGTGGGTGGCGCCGATGCGCACCAGGTGGGCCTCCTGCACACCGAGCGAGGGCACCATAAGGGTCAGTCGCAGACTGCGCGAGGTGCCGTCCTGGGTGCTCGACTACGTGCTGGTCCACGAGCTGACGCACCTGCTGGTTCCCGGGCACGGGGCGGACTTCTGGGCCTGGGTGCACAAGTACCCGAAGACCGAGCGGGCGATCGGCTATCTGGAGGGGCTGGCCGCTGCGGCACAGCTGGATCTCGACGGTGGGGACGAGGACGACGAGCAGGACGGCGGCCGGTGAGGGCCGGGCTCCCGGAATCCCGGGGCCCGGCCGATCCCGGGAGCGATTCGCTCGGTTGCGGTGTTGTACCGACTCACCGACGTCCTCCGGTCGAGTCGTCGCTCGGCCCGGGGCGCCCGCGGCGCCGAGGTGCCGGTCAGCGGTCGGTGTCGCCCTGCTGGGCGTTCCCGTCGTCCTCGCCGTCCCCGCGGTTCTGCTCGCCCGAGTCGTCCTCCGCGGTGCCGGAGTTCTCCTCCGCCGCCTGCTCCTGGGCCTCGGCCCGCCGGATGGCGGCGATGGGGTCGTCCAGGTCCTCGTGACCCCGTCCCCAGCGGTCGGCGAAGTCCAGCGGCTCGTCGAGGTCGGACCCGTCCGGCAGCAGATCGGGGTGGTCCCACACCTGGTCGCGACCGGTCACTCCGTAGCGCTCGGTCAGCAGCCGCCACAGCGAGGCCGCCGCGCGCAGCCTGCGCGGCCGCAACTGCAGTCCGACGAGCGTGGCGAAGGTCTGCTCGGCGGGGCCACCGCTGGCGCGCCTGCGCCGCACGGTCTCCCCGAGGGCGTCCGCGCCCGGCAGCCGTTCCCCGACCGCATCGGCCACGACCACGTCGACCCAGCCCTCGACGAGCGCCAGCAGGTTCTCCAGCCTGTCGAGGGCAGCCTGCTGCTCGTCGGTGGTCTTCGGCTCGAGCATCCCGGAGTTCATCAGTTCCTGCATCGAACTCGGATCGCTCGGGTCGATCCTGCTCGCGAGGTCCTCCAGCGAGGAGGTGTCGACCTGGATGCCGCGCGCGTACTCCTCCACCGTGGCGAGCAGCTGTTGACGGAGCCAGGGAACGTGGCTGAACAGGCGATGGTGGGCGGCCTCCCGCGCCGCGAGGAAGACGGTGATCTCGCTGGCGGGGCGGTCCAGTCCCTGGCCGAAGCGTTCGACGTTGGCGGGCAGCAGCACGGCGGTGCCGTCAGGGCCCAGCGGAAGTCCCACCTCGGTCGAGGTGAGCACCTCACCGGCGAGCTGTGCCAGGCCGTTGCCCAGCTGGGACCCGAAGGTCAGCCCGCCCATCTGGCCGAGCATGGAGACGATGGGGCCTGCTGCCTGCTTGGCCTCCTGCGGCAGGGCTTCCAGCCAGGACTCGGAGACCCGTTGCGCCACCGGGTCGCACAGCCGTTGCCAGGTGGGCAGGGTCTTGTCCACCCAGTCACCCGGGGACCAGGCCTGGACGGTGTGCGTCCCCGTCGGGAACGAGGTGGTGGGGTCGAGCCAGAGCTCGGCCAGCCGCACTCCGTCCTCGACGGCCTTGGTCTGCTCCTGCGTCGGTCGTTCGTTGCTCTGCAGCTGCTGGTGGGCCAGCTGCTTGGCCAAGTCGTAGTTGACCGGTCCCGCACTGCCGCTCGACGACTGGCTGAGGGCCTGCCCGAGCTGAGTCAGCATTTGGCCGAGTGCGCCGATGTCGAAATTCGGCGTGCCGCCGCCAGGACCGGGCATGCCCCCGGGGCCGAAGCCGGGGAAGGACCCCGTTCCTCCGGAGGATCCGGTGCCGCCCCCTGAGCCTCCTTCCGACGATTCGCCCCTGTCGCGATCGTCGGGCTCCTCGTTGTTGGGATCGTGGGGGCCGAACCCGAAGGGCACATCACTCATGGTTCCAGCGTACGCGGAACTCGCGGAAGACTGTAGGTGAGCGGGGCCCGGACGGAAGGCGTGTCGTCGCCGGGGCGGTGCGGCGCTTCGGCAGCGTTGCGGGGAATCCGAGCAGCGGGCGTTCGACGTCGCTCGCGAGGCTCCGGCCCGCCCGCGGAGTTGTTCGCTTCCGGCGAAACGGCGAAGCGGATGGTTGCGTGTGGTTGCGTGCTCGCGCGGGGCGGTCGGCGCGGGGTGATCGACCGGCTGCGAACGAGACATCTCGGGCGCGGTTCCGGTCACCCGTCGAACCGGGAGGCTCGGCACGTAGGGTGTCGGACTGTGAGTCGCCGAACCTGGACCCTGCTGACGAGTGTCGCTCTTGTCGTGGTCTTCGGGATGCTCGGAGCCTTCCTTCCCGTGCCCTACGTGGCCCTCGGCCCGGGACCGACGCACGACACCCTCGGAAGCTACGAGGGAAGGCAAGTGGTGCGCATCGACGGCACCGAGACCTTCCGCACGGCCGGCCACCTCAACATGACCACCGTTTCGGTGATCGACCAGCTGTCCGTGTTCAACGCGCTCGCGCTCTGGGCGAGCGGCGACCACGCACTGGCCCCGCGCGAGCTGTACTTTCCCCCGGACAAGTCCGAGGAAGAGGTTCAGCGCACCAACACCAAGGCCTTCCGGAGCTCCCAGACGGCTGCCGAGACCGCGGCGCTGAAGCACCTGGGATATCCGACCAAGCTCGTGGTCGACCAGGTGGTGGAGGGATCCCCAGCGGAAGGCGTCGTCGCCCCGGACGACGAGCTCATCTCGGCCGACGGCACTTCGCTGAGCAATCCGCAGTCGCTGATCGACGCGCTCTCCGACACGAAGCCCGGCCAGCGCGTGACCATACGTTTCAAGCACGCCGATCAGCCGCCGCGGACAGCGACCGTCGAGCTCGGCGAGCGGCCCGACGACCAGCAGCAGGGCTTCCTCGGGGTGCAGCCGTCCCTGCGCCCCAACGCGAACTTCGACATCGACATCCGACTCCCCAACGTGGGAGGGCCTTCCGCGGGGCTGATGTTCTCGCTGGCCATCGTGGACAAGCTGACCCCGGGCAAGCTGACGGCGGGCAAGTTCGTCGCCGGGACGGGCGAGATCGACCCCGCGGGCAAGGTCGGCAGCATCGGCGGCATCGGCTTCAAGATGGTCAAGGCCAGGGAAGCCGGAGCCAAGTTCTTCCTCACCCCGGAGGGCAACTGCGCGGCAGCCAAGTCCCAGGCGCCCGACGGGCTGCGACTGATCAAGGTGAGCACGCTCGACGACGCGGTCGAGGCCCTGAACGCGCTCGACAGCGGGCAGACCCCGCCGAGCTGCTGACTCGTCGCTGACGCGCGGGGGCCGCTGGGAGAGAGCTCCTCACCGGGGAGGTCCGCGGAGCGGCCGGTTCGCGTCACCGCCCCACGACTCGCCCGGCGGACCGGGGAGTCGTGGAACGGCGCGGAAGCGCCGGAAGCTCCACGAACCGGACGTGACCGCGCACGCCCGTCCCGGAACGGGCGCTCACTCCTCGAAAGTGGCGTGCAGCGCGTTGAGCAGGTTCGGGGCCAGCGCGCTGTCCTCGACCAGCTCGCCCTCCTCGGTCTCCGGATCGCCGTCGAAGCTCTCCGCGTCGTCCGAGTCCTCCGGGGACTTGTTGCGCAGCCGCAGCACGCAGGTTTGCGTTCCGCTGCGCAGCACCCCGGCCACGATCCTGGCCTCCCGGCGGTCGGGGTGCTCGGCAGCGGCCTCCTGGGCGGCTGATCCCTCCTCCGGAAGTTCCTGCTCGGCCTCCGGGGGAAGCACCACGATCTCCTGGACCAGTGCGCAGCCGAGCACGCGCTCGGGCCAGCTGATCCCGGCCAGGGCCTCCCCGAGGTCCTGACTGGGCAGCTCGTCCTGCGCCACCGGGGTCAGCGGGGACTGCGTGTTGAGCTGTTCCTCCAGGTCCGGTTCGGCCTCGAGCAGTTCGGTCGTGTCGACCAACGCGAACATTCGAGCGGGGCGGTTCCATCCCTCGGAGGCGGCGAACTGTTCGATTTCACGTACGACCGTCGGCAGGGCCGCGGTCATCTCATCGGTGATAGCGGACGACATTGGTCCATCGTCGCACCGCTCCGCCGTACCTCCCCCTTCCCGGGGGCGGCCTCGCGGGCGTCCGCCGCGAAGGTGGCTCACCCTGGTCCGAAAGGGGGGCGGCCTGTCCGTTTAGGGCGAATCGACGGGCGCCGTCCCCGTGGTCGGGGGTTAGGTCGTAGAGTTGACCACACGGGTGCCCGGGTCGCTCACTGACTGGGCCCCGTTGCCCGCGGATCGTCACCAGGAGAGTGCGCTGTGGCCACGAGGCCGGTAGGAGTACCCAAACTGTCCCGGCGTAGCCGGATCCTTCTGATCCTGGGCGCGGCGGTGCTGGTAGCACTGATCGTCGGATCACGGCTGATCGGGACATACGTCGATTGGCTCTGGTTCGGTAGTGTCGACTACCGGGGAATATTCACCACGATCGTGCTGACCCGGATCGTGCTGTTCGCCTGCGGAGGTGTTTTCCTCGGCGGAATCCTGGCGCTGAACCTGTGGCTGGCCTACAGAACGAGGCCGGTCTTCGTTCCGCTCAGCAGCCAGGACGACCCGCTGGCCCGCTACCGCACGGTGATCACCCAGCGTTCCAAGTGGTTCGGCATCGGCATCCCCGTCGTGATCGGCGCCATCGGCGGTCTCGCCGCGACGGGCGACTGGCGAATGGTGCAGATGTTCCTGAACAGGCAGACCTTCGGGAACCAGGATCCGGTGTTCGGCCACGACATCGGCCTCTACGTCTTCCAGCTCCCGTTCTTCCGCTGGGTGCTGGCCTGGGCGTTCATCGCGGTGACCCTGTCGTTCTTCGGCGCGCTGGCCACGCACTACATCTTCGGCGGGGTCAAGGTCGCCGGGCGCTCCGGCCAGATCTCGCAGGCCGCGCGCATTCAGCTGGCGGTGCTGGCCGGGATCTTCGTGCTGCTCAAGGCGGTCGACTTCTTCTTCGACCGCTGGGACCTGCTGCTCTCCCAGCGCAGTGATCTGTTCACCGGTGCGAGCTACACGGACCTGAACGCCGTGATGCCCGCGAAGGTGATCCTGCTGTGCATCTCGGTGATCTGCGCCCTCGCCTTCTTCGCGGTCATCTTCCTGCGCAACCTGCAGATCCCCGCGCTGGCCACGGTGCTGCTGGTGCTGTCCAGCCTGGTGATCGGCGCGCTGTGGCCCGCGCTGCTGCAGCAGTTCTCGGTGGAGCCGAACGCCAACGAGCGGGAGTCCACATCGATCCAGCGCAACATGAACGCCACCAAGCAGGCCTTCGGGATCACCGACGACAAGGTGACCGTCAAGGAGAACTACGGCGGCAACCAGGACGTGAGCCCGGAGGAGGTCGCCCAGGACGAGGGAACGATCTCCAACGTCCGGCTGCTCGACCCGAGCCTGCTCTCCGAGACCTTCACCCAGTTGGAGCAGCAGTTCAACTTCTACGGGTTCCCGGACGAGCTGGACATCGACCGCTACCGCAACGAGAACGGTGAGCTGCAGGACTACCTGGTCGCGGTGCGCGGGATCAACACGGACGGGCTCGCGGACAACCAGCGGTCCTGGATCAACCGCCACATGGTCTACACCCACGGCAACGGCTTCGTCTCGGCCCCGGCCGACCGGGTGAGCAACGTTCCCGGCGAAGGGTCCGACACCGGTTCCTACCCGGTGTTCTCGATGAGCGACGTGAGCAACAACGGGCAGGGCGAGATCCCGGTGGACCAGCCGCGGGTCTACTACGGTCAGCTCAACCAGGACTACGCGATCGTCGGCGCCGAGCAGGGTGAGCAGCCGCGGGAGTACGACACCCAGAACTCCCGCTACACCTACGAGGGCGACGGCGGGGTCGCGATCGGCAACTGGTTCAACAGGGCGGTGTTCGCCGCCAACTATGGTGAGCGCAACATCCTGTTCAACCAGAACATCGGTTCCAACTCCAAGATCATGTTCGATCGGAACCCGCGGCAGCGAGTGCAGAAGGTCGCCCCGTGGCTCAAGCTGGACGGCGATGCCTACCCCGCGGTGATCGACGGCAAGATCAAGTGGATCGTGGACGGCTACACCACGCTGGACAACTACCCCTACTCCAAGCTGACCTCCTTCGGGCAGGCCGCCAGCGACTCCACCAGCAACCCCTCCCAGCCGGATCAGCAGATCAACTACATCCGCAACTCGGTCAAGGCCACCGTCGACGCCTACACGGGTGAGGTGAAGCTGTACGAGTTCGGCAAGAAGGACCCGGTGCTGGAGGCATGGAAGGGCGTCTTCCCCGACCTGATCAAGCCGAAGAGCGCGATCAGCGACGAGCTGCGCCAGCACTTCCGCTACCCGGCCGACCTGTTCAAGGTGCAGCGCCAGCTGCTGGCGCGGTACCACGTGGACAACCCCAGTGACTTCTACGCCACGCGTGGTTTCTGGGAGGTCCCGAGCGACCCGAACCAGGAGCAGCGCCAGGGGCCCGGGGAGAACCAGCCCCCGTTCTACGTGGTCGCGCAGGCACCGACGCAGAACCGGCCGACCTTCCAGTTGACCAGTGCGATGACCGCGCTGGAACGCCAGAACCTCTCCTCGTGGATCTCGGCGTCCTCGAGCCCGGAGAGCTACGGCGAGTTGACCGTGCTGGAGCTGCCGACCGACAACCAGACACCGGGTCCGGTGCAGGTGCAGCGCCAGATGGAGTCGACACCGAAGGTCACCGAGGACCGGACGCTGTTCGACAACCCCGGCGTGCGCGCGATGTTCGGCAACCTGCTCACCCTGCCCGTCGAGGGCGGCATGCTCTACGTCGAGCCGATCTACATCAGGCCGAACAACGAGGACTCCTACCCGCAGCTGGCCAGGGTGCTGACCTTCTACGGCGGCAGCGTCGGCTACGCCGACACCCTCAAGGGCTCGTTGGAGCAGGTCTTCGGTCCGGGTGCCGGCAGGAACGCCCAGACGGCGGAGAACGAGGACGACCAGCAGGACGGTGGTGGTCAGAGCGGCGACCAGGGCAGTGGTCAGAGCGGTGACGGCCAGCAGGGCGGCGGCGACCAGAGCGGTGACCAGGGCGGCGGCCAGAGCGGCGGTCAGGACCCCGAGGTCGCGCAGGCGACGCAGGAGCTGCAGGCCGCACTGGAGCAGGTGCGCTCGGCTCAGCAGTCGGGCAACTTCGGTGAGATCGGCCAGGCCCTCCAGCGGCTGGAGGAGGCCATGAACCGCTACGAGCAGGCGACCGGCAGCGGAGGCTGATCCCCACGGCGGGCGCGGACGGGGTTCCGTGCGCGCCCGCCGCTTCCGGTGAACGGACCGCTCGGTGTCCCGTCCCTCCGGGGGCGGGACATTTTCATGCTCGGATCGCCGCGTGGCGGTGCCGACTGCGCGGGCTCGGCGCGCTCGTGTGGCGGGTTCCTCGCTGGGAGCTCCTGGCCGGTGCTTCGGCGGGCCGGCGTTGTTTTGGCTGGTCGGACGGGGTTTCTGCGGGGGTGGGCACCCCCTTGTGGGAGGGTGCTTCTCGGCGGTGTAGAGTATTAACTACAACGAAATACAGCGCAGAATACGGCGCGGGGTGGAGCAGTTCGGTAGCTCGCTGGGCTCATAACCCAGAGGTCACAGGTTCGAATCCTGTCCCCGCTACTTGGTTCGCCCCTTCGGGCTTCGGTCCGGAGGGGCGTTTTTTGTTTCTGGGGTTGGTGGGGTCGGCGGTGCCGGTTGCTTGGGTGGTTGCTTAGCCGGCACGTGAGTCGGCGCCTTGCTGTGTTGGGCCGCTCTTGAGTAGCCACCTACGCGGCGAGCGGCCCGGCCGTGCAATGCATCCGACTCACGCACCGGATCTTCTCCTCCTGCCCAGGCTCAAAGCGCTCGCGTTGGGGTGGAGGCTTTTTCGGGGACTGGCTTGTCGTAGGTGGTTGCTTGGCGGAGCCTCGGTCGGCGCCCGGCTGCGGGATCCTCGACATCGGGTAGCGACCTACACAACGTCGAGGCTGTCCTCGCCGGGCACTCGACTGAGAACCCGCGGCGGTGCGAGTGGCTCAGGCTCAAAGCACTTACCTCGGGCGGCTCGCTCTGCTTGGCGGTGCGAGTGGGTCAGGCCCAAAGCGCTCGCGTCGGGGCGAGCCTCTTGGTCGGGAGTTCCTGGCCGGTGCTTCGGTGGTTCGGCGTTGTTTTGGCTGGTCAGGAGGGGCTCTGCGAGGGTGGGCACCCCCCGTGCAAGAGTCCCTTCTCGGCGGTGTAGAGTATCAACTACAACGAAATACAGCGCAGAACACGGCGCGGGGTGGAGCAGTTCGGTAGCTCGCTGGGCTCATAACCCAGAGGTCACAGGTTCGAATCCTGTCCCCGCTACTTGGTCAGGCCCCGGGATGCTTCTCGGGGCCTGAAACCTTTTCAAGGGGTGTTGGTGCGACCGTGCCGCTCGCCCCGCGAGACATCACGGCGTGGTCGCCCACCGGATCTTCGTGGGGGTCGCTCGGTGGAACCCGCCGCTGTCCGCGAGCGGGTACCCCGACATCGGGTGGATGGTCGCTCCTGTCGGAACATCCGGCCCGGCTCCGCGGGCGGACGGCCGGGCCGCGGGGATCTCCCGAAAGAGCTTCGGACGGGGACGGTGTCAGCTGTCGGCCCACTTGCGGGCGCAGTTCGGCGAACAAACCCGTCCGTCGCTGCTCCCGCTGCGCACTGAGCGCATCTTGCGGCCGCACACGATGCAGTTGCGCGGGGTGTCGACCTGGATCGGCATCATCGACTTCGCGCGCTGGGTGACGCGATTGGTCACCTTGCTCCTGCCCTCGGCGAGCTTGGTCCGCAACAGACTGCGATGCACGGTGCTACCTCCCTTGTCCAGGCGGGTGTCGTACGCGCACCCGTCGTGGTGCCCGACCCCTTTTCTCGGCCGGCCACTGTGAAGGGTGCCCTTAGTACGGGCCATTTTGCAGCCTTCGAACAAGAATTCCCCCGTTCGGGCTAGCAATAATCCCTGTCCAGCGGACGGTGAGTGTACGAATTGACGGTTGCGGACGGATAATGTTGCGTTTAAGGCGAAACGAACTCAGTTCGTTCGCTGCAAGTGCTCCACTGGAAGCGGTGCGTGTTCGAGAACTTCTCTGAACAGGCCTTCGAAGCGGACACGCGCTACGGCCATTGTGGACACCCCCTGCGCATCGTGGCACCGTAGAAGCCGTGACCGACCTGAATGCGACTTCCGCAGCCTTGCTGGGGCTCCTCCACGAGGGGCCGATGACCGGTGGACAGCTCGTGGCTGCCGCAACCGACCGGTTCAGCGGATTCTTCAGCGTCACCCGCAGCCAGGTTTACCGGGAACTCCCCGCGCTGGCCGAAGCGGGCATGCTGCGCCTCGGCAAGCAAGGCCCCCGTTCCAGTCAGCAGTACATCATCACGGCGGCGGGAAAACGTGCCTTCAAGTCGTGGTTGAACACGGAGCCGGGGCCGGACAACGTGCGCAGCCCCCTGCTGCTGCGGTTGCGTTACGCCGGGATGCTGACCGCCAAGCAGCGCTCCCAGCTGGTAACCTCGGCACGGGAGCAGTACGTTGAGAAGCTCAACGAGGCCAAAAGTGCGGCCAAGGTGGCCGAGGACCCGTACGAGAAGGCCGCCGCCGACTTCTCGGTCGCGCACAACCGCGCGGTCATCAAGATGCTCGACGCCATCCCCGAGTGATCCCCGAGTGACCGCTCACCGGCGGAGCGGGGCCGGTCCACGTCGGTGGCCGTGAGCGTGTGAAGTAGGCTGGGTAATCGTGAACCCCGACGTCGCCGCCGAACTCAAGGACCTGTCCGAGACCCTCCAGGGCATCGAGCGAGTCATGGATCTCGACGCGTTGCGAGCCAAGATCGCCGAGCTCGAGGAGGAGGCGGCCCGGCCGGATCTGTGGGACAACGTCGAGTACGCCCAGCAGATCAACAGCCAGCTCGTGTACAAGCAGGGGGACCTGCGCAAGATAACCGGTCTGCGCCAGCGCCTCCAGGACCTGGAAGTGCTCTACCAGCTGGGTGAGGACGAGGACGACAAGGCCAGCGTCGCCGAGGCCGAGCAGGAGCGCGCACAGCTGAAGAGGGACCTGGCCGACCTGGAGATCCGCACGCTGCTGTCCGGTGAGTACGACGAGCGTTCCGCCATGGTGACCATCCGCGCGGAAGCGGGTGGCGTCGACGCGGCCGATTTCGCCGAGATGCTCATGCGCATGTACCTGCGCTGGGCCGAGCGGCACGAGTACCAGGTGGACGTCTACGACACCTCGTACGCGGAAGAGGCCGGGGTCAAATCGGCGACCTTCCGGGTGGACACCCCCTTCGCGTACGGCACGCTCTCCGTGGAGCAGGGAACGCACCGGTTGGTGCGGATATCGCCGTTCGACAACCAGGGGCGCAGGCAGACCTCCTTCGCCGGGGTCGAGGTGCTGCCCGTGGTGGAGGAAACCGATCACGTGGAGATCCCGGAGAAGGACATCCGCATGGACGTTTTCCGCTCCTCCGGGCCCGGTGGGCAGAGCGTGAACACCACGGACTCCGCCGTGCGGCTCACCCACTACCCGACCGGCATCGTGGTGTCCTGCCAGAACGAGAAGTCCCAGTTGCAGAACAGGGCCGCCGCCATGCGCGTGCTGCAGTCCAAGCTGCTGGCGCGCAAGCGCGAGGAGGAGCGTGCCGAGCTCGACGCGCTCCGCGACAGCAGTGGGTCCGGTTGGGGCAACCAGATCCGTTCCTACGTGCTGCACCCCTACCAGATGGTCAAGGACCTGCGCAGCGGTTACGAGATGGGCAACCCGGAGGCCGTGCTGGAGGGGCAGATCGACGGGCTGCTCGAGGCGGGCATCCGCTGGCGCAGGCAGCAGCACGATCAGCAGAAGCAGGGCTGAGCGCGCCCCGGTTCCCGGGAATTACGCTGAGCTGTCGGTCCGGCGCTGCCGAGTAGTACGGGTGAGTGACGGTCCGGCTGAGGGGTCCAGGTAGGCTCACTGACCGTGATCCGGCTCGAACACGTGTCAAAGACGTACAAGACGTTGGCGCGCCCCGCCCTCGACGACGTCTCGGTCTCGGTGGACAAAGGCGAGTTCGTGTTCCTCATCGGGCCGTCGGGCTCGGGGAAGTCGACCTTCCTTCAGCTGCTGCTGCGCGAGGAGGTGCCCAGCGAGGGACGGGTCATCGTCGCCGACTGGAACGTCGCCAAGCTCCCGCGCAGGCGCGTCCCGAAGCTGCGTCAGCGGGTTGGTTGCGTCTTCCAGGACTTCCGCCTGCTGAACAACAAGACCGTCTCCGAGAACGTCGCGTTCGCGCTCGAAGTCATCGGGAAGCCGAGACACACGATCCGCAAGGTGGTTCCCGAGGTGCTGCAGCTCGTCGGGCTCGACGGCAAGGCCGATCGCATGCCTGCCGAGCTGTCCGGCGGTGAGCAGCAGCGCGTGGCGATCGCGCGGGCGTTCGTCAATCGCCCGCTGGTGTTGATGTGTGACGAGCCCACCGGAAATCTGGATCCGGACACCAGCCAGGACATCATGCTCCTGCTCGAACGCATCAATCGCACCGGGACCACGCTGGTCATGGCCACCCACGACCACTCCATCGTCGATTCCATGCGCAGGAGGGTCGTCGAGCTCAGCCACGGCAAGGTCATCCGTGACGACGCCCGTGGCGTGTACGGCGTGGGTCGCTGAGTCGACCTCCCCGGCCGTGGCCGGCCGCTCCTTCCGACCTCTCCAGCCTTTAGACCGCACCGAAAGCTGACTCAAGATGCGCGCGAGCTTCGTATCCAGCGAGGTCGTCAACGGCCTTCGTCGCAATGTGTCGATGACGATCGCGATGATCCTGACCACGGCGGTCTCCCTCACGCTGCTGGGCAGCGGCCTGGTCGTGGTCCGCAAGGTGGATCAGGCCCAGGAATCGCTGCAGCAGGCGGCCGACGTCGTGGTTTACCTCAACGACGACGTCAGCGCGAACGACTCCACCTGCGAACAGCAACCGTGCGCGGGCCTGCGCTCCGAGCTCGAGCAGGCCTCCGGGGTGCAGTCGGTGGAGTACCAGAACCGGCAGCAGGTGTACCAGCGGGCGATCGAGAAGTTCGAGAACCGCCCGGAGCTGCGCGAGATCGCGCGTCCGGAGGCGCTGCCCGCTGCGCTGTGGGTCGAGCTGGGCCAGAACGTCGACCCGGCCGCCATCAAGCAGCAGTTCGGTGACAGCGCCGGGGTGGCCAACGTCGACGACCAGTCGGAGTTCGTGCAGCAGATGGTCGGCAAGCTCAACGACGTCCGGGACGGGACCTTCCTGATCGCGGCCCTGCAGGCCTTCGCGGCCCTGCTGCTGATTTCGAACACCATCCAGCTCTCCGCGTTCAACAGGCGCACCGAGACCGGGATCATGCGGCTGGTCGGGGCCTCGCGCTGGTACACCCAGTTGCCCTTCCTGCTCGAGGCGATGGTCTCGGGCATCATCGGCTCCCTGGCCGCGGTGGGGCTGCTCGTCGTGATCAAGGAGGCCTTCCTCGACGGGCTCATGCAGCCGCTCACCAACGCGGGGCTGCTGACCCCGGTCAGCTACGCCGACATCGCCTTCGTCTCGCCGATCCTGGTCCTGGTCGCCTCGGCGATCTCGGGACTGACCGGTTACCTGACCCTGCGGTTGTACGTGCGGATCTGATTCGGACTCGCTCGACCGGAGGACTCGCTCCGCCCGGGGGTCGTGCGCGGTGCTCGGCGCGCTCGCACGGCCCCGTGGGAAACCGCGTCGTGGTCTCCCGCGGTTCGGGGCTATCCTCGCGGTATGCCGAAGGAACGTGGCCACAACCTGATCGCGCGCAATCGCAAGGCGCGGCACGACTGGACGGTGCTGGACACTTACGAGGGGGGTCTGGTCCTGACCGGTACCGAGGTGAAGAGCCTGCGCCAGGGACGTGCCTCGCTGGTCGACTCCTTCGCCACGATCGATCACGGCGAGGTGTGGCTGCGGAACATGCACATCCCGGAGTACACCGAGGGGACGTGGACGAACCACGCCCCGCGCAGGTCCCGCAAGGTGCTGCTCCACCGGGACGAGATCGAGCGGCTGATGGGCAAGACCAAGGAGAGCGGGCTGAGTCTCGTCCCGCTCTCGCTGTACTTCTCGGACGGCAAGGCCAAGGTCGAGCTGGCGCTGGCCCGCGGCAAGCGCATTCACGACAAGCGCAGGGACATGGCCAAGCGGGACGCCGAGCGCGAGATGGCCCGGGCCATAGGCCAGCACCGCAAGGGGATGCGCTGAAGCCCCCGGACGCGCGTGGCGAGAGGAGTCGGATGGACCTGACCTCCGGTTTGTCCCGTGATCCCTCCCTGGGGCCGGCCGAGGACACCGAGGTCCCGAGATGGTTGGCCGAGCTCGGGATCGACGGACTGGTGGATCTGCACACCCACTTCCTGCCGGAGCGGGTGCTGCGGAAGGTGTGGCAGTATTTCGACAGTGCCGGAGAGCATTACGGTATCGAGTGGCCGATCCACTACCGCTACGACGAGGCGACCCGGTTGGACACGCTTCGGGCGTTGGGGGTGCGCCGGTTCGCGCCGCTGGTCTACCCGCACAAACCGGGGATGGCCGAGTGGCTCAACTCGTGGGTCCACGAGTTCGGGACGCGAACTGAGGGAGCGGTTCCGACCGCGACGATGTTCCCCGAACCGGGGGTCCACGAGTACGTGGCCGCTGCCCTGGACGCGGGAATACACTGCGTGAAGCTGCACGTTCAGGTTGGTGAGTTCGACCCGCGAGACTCGTTGCTGGATCCCGCTTGGGGGTTGCTGGCAGAGGCGGGGACACCGGTGGTGATCCACTGCGGGCACGGGCCGCTGCGCGGACGGTTCACCGGGCTCGACGTGTTCGCCGAGGTGCTGGAACGGCACCCGCGGCTGGTGACCGTGCTCGCCCACGCGGGGATGCCCGAGTACGCCCGTGCACTGGACCTCGTGCGGTCCTACCCGAACGTGTACGTGGACACGACGATGGTGGGAGTGGCGTTCTCCGAGCGCTTGGCCCCGTTGCCGTCGGACTGGGGCGAGCGGCTCGTCGGGATCGCCGACCGCGTCGTGCTGGGGTCGGACTTCCCGAACATCCCGTACCCGTACGCGGAGCAGTTGGCTGCCGTGGCCGGTTGGGCGTTCGGGGACCGGAGGCTGGGAATACCGTTCCTGCGTTCGGTGTTGCACGACACGCCCATGCGGTTGCTCGGATGTGGCGGGGACGCGATCACCGAGATCGTGAATCGTCCCGAGGAATCGCTGGGTGTGCAGTCCACGGAGTTGGATCGCGGGATCGAGCCCGGATCGTGACGTGATCCGGGAATGATCGCGCGGCTGCGGGACGTTACACTTGATGAGGACGCCGTGGTGCGAGTTCCGCGGGGTCCGGGCTGTTGGAAAACAGAACACGGGGGTGAACGGTTTCGACTCTGGCCGTTGAGCCAAGGGAAGCGTGCCGGTGCAGGCGGAAGACCACCGAAAGCGTCGCCGTAAATTAACAAGCGCCGACAACAAGAGTCAGCGCGAGTTCGCACTCGCCGCATGAGCGAGTAGCGACTCTGTCGGACCGGGTGAGTCTCCGACCCGGACCCCGGCATCGTTTAGGGGACTCACCGTTGGGCTTGGTCGCGGAGCCCAACGGGACATCGCACAGCGACTGGGCTTGTCACACCGGCTTGTCCGCGTGACCGGTGAAGCCAAGCAGTGACATAGCGGACTGCGCACGGAGAAGCCTTGGTGAGGCGACAGAGGACCCGGGTTCGAATCCCGGCACCTCCACGAGCGGCCATCGTGGTCGCGAACTCGAGCATGGGCCCTGTTCGGCGGTTTACGCCGAGCGGGGCCCTTTTGCTGTCCCGAGCTCCCGCCCCGCGCACGGCTTTCCACGCGGGGTCAGTCGTGCTCGTCCGCTCCGGTCAGCCGGTGGTCGGCGGCTTCGACGGCCTCGGCGAGCAGGCGGCGCACGTGGCCTCCGCGCGCCCGGTAGAGCGCTCTTCTGCCCTCCTTCCGGAGGGTGACGAGCCCGGCGAGTCTGAGCTTGGCCAGGTGCTGGGACACCGCGGGCCGGGCCACCCCGACCAGGGAGGCCAGCGTGGCCACGTCGTGCTCCGCACCGCAGAGCAGCCACAGCAGCCGCACCCTGGTCGAGTCGGACAGCATCCGGAAGGCCTCCGTGGCAGCTTCCACGTGCTCGCCGCTCGGCAGTTGTTGCCACTGCTGCGCTGCTGCGATGTCGTCGCGTGCGTACATGAGCACATATACTGCCGAGCGTCCGGTCGCGTCGCAAGAGCTGGAGGCAGCGGTGATGGGCACGTCCGGTTCCGGGCCCGGCAGCGGGCGGGGAGCGCGGCGGTACGAGGGGGCGGAGCACGCGCACGGTTCCCCGGGGCGGTGGACGCCGCGGGCGCTGTGGCACTCCCTGGCGCACCTGTTCGTCCCGCACGAGCACGACGCGGCCGAACGCGTCGATCACGCGCTGGAGACGAGTCGGGCGGGGATGCGGGCACTGTGGATCTCGCTGCTGGCCCTGGGGGTCACCGCGGTCGGGCAGGCCGCAGTGTTCCTGCTGTCCGGTTCTGTGGCCCTGCTGTCCGACACCCTGCACAACGTGGCCGACGCCCTGACGGCGGTTCCGCTCGGCATCGCCTTCCTGCTGGGCCGCCGTCCGGCCACCCGGCGGTTCCCCTACGGCTACGGGCGGGCCGAGGACGTGGCCGGGGTGACCGTCGTGCTGGTCGTGGCCGCCTCGGCCGTGGCGGCTCTGGTCGAGTCGGCGGGGAGGTTGCTCTCCCCGGGGGACATGAGCGATCCGCTGGTCGTGGCCGCGGCCGGTGTCGTCGGTTTCCTGGGCAACGAGATCGCCGCGGTGGTCCGCATCCGGACCGGGCGCCGGATAGGTTCGGCCGCGCTGGTGGCGGACGGTCTCCACGCGCGTACCGACTCGTTGACCTCGCTCGGAGTGGTGCTCGCGGCCGTGGGGTCCCTGGTGGGCTGGTCGCTGGCGGACCCGCTCGTGGGGTTGGCCATCGGGCTCGCCATCGCCGTGGTGACGTACTCGGCCGCCAAGCGGGTGCTGGCCAGGCTGATGGACTCGGTGTCGCCGGAGCTGGTGGAGCGGGCGAGCCGGGCTCTGCAGGAGCATCCCGAGGTGCGCAGCGTCGACGCCGTGCGCTTGCGGTGGATCGGGCACGCGCTGCGTGCCGAGGTCGAGCTCGGCGTGCTCGGCGGTCTCACCCTGTCCCGCGCCCACGAGGTGGCTCACGAGGCCGAGCAACGGCTGCGCACCGAGCTTCCCCGCCTGGAGGGCGCGACCGTGCACGCTCATCCCGTCGACGCGGCCCACGGGATTCGGTGAGGGGAATCACTGGGAGGTTGACAGGAGGGTTCGCGGTCGGCTTCCAGGCTGCGTCCTCCGTGTTCCATGGGGCATCATTGCCGGGCACGAGCCGGACGGGTCGGATGTGAGAGCCGCTCGCGCTGAGTGCGCGGGGGACGTGGCTCGATGGACACAACGCCTAAAATCGTACAAATGGTGTGCCGGGAAGGCTGGTCGGCGATGTTGACGTAGTGATTCCGAACAGGGGTTGTCGATGGCAGCTGACCGACAGCGCACGCCCGTGCGCCGACTATTCGCTCCGACGCCGAACGCGGAGGCCAGGACGCTCGCGGACATCCTCCGCACGGAAACGGTCGGCGGTGTGCTCGTGCTCGTGGCGGCGGTGGCCGCGCTGGTCTGGGCGAACTCGCCCTGGGGGGACTCGTACTCGGCGGCGTCCGAGTACGTGCCGTGGCCCGGAGGGGCCGCGCTGGGGCTGGATCTGAACCTGGCCCACTGGGCCTCCGACGGGCTGCTGGCGATCTTCTTCTACGTCGTGGGCCTGGAGCTCAAGCGCGAGTTCGTGGCGGGGGATCTGCGCAATCCGCGCCGGGCTGTGCTGCCGGTCGTGGCGGCGATCTGCGGAATGGTCGTGCCCGCCCTGGTCTACCTGGTGATCGCGGCGAGCGCGGGTGGCCAGGCGCTGCAGGGGTGGGCCATCCCCACCGCCACCGACATAGCCTTCGCGCTGGCCGTGCTCGCCATCATCGGCAAGCACCTGCCGAGCTCCCTGCGGGCCTTCCTGCTCACGTTGGCCGTGGTGGACGATCTGCTCGCCATCACCGTCATCGCCGTTTTCTACACCGACGACTTCCACGTCACTCCGCTGCTGGGGGCGCTGCTGCCCCTGCTCGCCTTCGGCGCGCTCGTCCAGCTGCGCAAGTCCTGGTGGTGGGCGTTGATCCCGCTCGGCGTCCTCACCTGGATCCTGGTGCACGAATCGGGAGTGCACGCCACGATCGCCGGAGTGCTGCTCGGCTTCACCGTGCCGGTGCTGCGGCGCGACGGAGGGCAGCCCGGTCCGGCCGAGCACATGGAGCACAGCTGGCGCCCCGTTTCCGCCGGTGTGGCGGTGCCGGTGTTCGCGCTGTTCGCCGCGGGGGTCTCCCTGCGTGACGGCGGGATCTCGGCGGCTTTCTCCGATCCGGTGGTCCCCGCTGTGATAGCCGGGCTCGTACTCGGTAAGTTGGCCGGGATATTCGGCTCGACCTTCCTGCTCGCCAAGTTCACCCGTGCGCAGCTCGACTCCGATCTGTCCTGGTGGGATCTTGTGGGGGTCGCGTTGCTCGCCGGGATCGGGTTCACCGTCTCCCTGCTGATCGGTGAACTCGCTTTCGACGCGACGGGGGACCGTGCCGAACACGTCAAGGTGGCCGTTCTGATGGGATCGGCGCTCGCGGCGTTGTCCGCTTCGCTCGTGTTGGCGCTGCGCAATCGGGCCCACCGACGTGCTCGGAGCGAACAACCCGAGGGTTGAGCGGTGTATCGCCCTTTCGTGCGTTAACGCGCGCCCGGCGGTGCGCGATTGACCACGGAGCGGATCGGTGCAGTCGAAACAACGGGAGTGGGTATTCGTGGTAGTCCCCAGACAGGGGAGCCGTCGCAAGATCAGCTGGGACGTGGTTCGCGCCGGGTGTGTGACCCTGGTGATGCTTTACCACTCGACCACGGTGAGCGTGGAGTTCCATCCCGAGATCGAGCCGCGAACGTTCTACTTCCCCTACCAGGTCGGTGCCAGCCTGCTTCTCGTGATCTCGGCCTACTTCGCGTGCGTGACGATCGGACGCGGGACGGTGCTGCGCTACTGGTGGGGGCGGATAGCTCGACTGCTGCCGGCCTTCGTGGCGGGATCGCTGATCATCTTCCTGCTGACCAGGGCCTACTACATCGAGGGGTGGTTCTGGCCCCGGACCAGGGATCTCGTCGAGCACCTGCTGATGCTGTGGCACTGGATGCCGGAGCGGTTCGAGTTCATCGACGTCTCGCACTGGACCATTCCGCTGCAGCTGATGGGGTTCACCGCGGCGGCCCTGCTGTACCGCAGCCGCTGGGGGCACGGAGGTCGGATCGTGTGGGTGCTCTGGGGCGCCGTGCTGCTGCCGATGCTGCAGTGGCCGATCCGGGCCTCCGAGGCCTCGCACGTCTACGTGGTGCTGGCGGACGGGCTCGGCCTGCACCGCTGGCACCTCTTCGTGGCCGGGGTGGCCATCTGGCTCTGGTCCTCCAAGGGCAGGATCGGCAACGCGCACTTCGCCGCCCTGCTGGCGAGCTGCATGGTGGCGCAGTGGCTGCACAGCTTCGCCCCCGACACCGAGGGGATGCTGTCGGCGGACCTCGGTTCCACCATCGGGGTGAGCATCGGGCTGTGCGTGGTGGCGCTCGTGGCGCGCGGCCCCGACTGGGAGAGTTTGATCCCGCGCTCGGCGTACAAGCCGATCCAGTGGTACGCGGGGATCTCCTACGGCGTGTTCCTGATGCACCAGTCCCTCGGGCACATGGTGGTGCGGCGGTTGCAGGACCTGGGTGCGCCGACCACGGTGCAGACGCTGGGAATGCTCGCCACGGGGGTGCTGCTCGGGTGGATGCTCACCCGGGTGGTGGAGCAGCCGGCCCATCGCTACCTGATGGAGGTCTACGACCGGTTCGTGCCCGAGCGCAGGGCGCCGGCGCGGGTCGGTTAGCGAGTGCGCGGCTCGGTCCGCTCGGCTGGTCGCGTGGCCGAGCCCGGGCCGTGGGATCGCCGCGGGCGTCCGACGTCGGGTGGCGAGCTGCCCGACGTCGGGATCGTCCGCGCGGGCGCTTCAGTCCGCGTTGGTGCGGTTCCGCTCGGCGAGCGTGCTCACGATCTCGGAGACCGCTGTGCGGGCGGTGCGCCCGGCCCCGATCAGGGTGGCCGAGGCAGGGCCGGTCCAGTCCCCGTAGCCGAGCAGGTGCAGCCGCGGGAGCTCGACGCTGCGGGTTCCCGCGGTGGGGATCCTGCCCGACTCGCGGCGCAGCCCCAGCGGACGCAGGTGGCGCAGCGCGGGGCGGAAGCCGGTGCACCACACGACGCTGTCGAAGTTCTCCGCGGAGCCGTCGGGCCAGACCGCCCCGTCGCGGGTGAGCCCGGTGAACATCGGGTGGGCGTGCAGCGCTCCCCGCTCCCGGGCCGCGCGCACGCTCTCGACCATCACGATGTCGCCGAGCGCCCCGACGCCTCCCGAGTCCGCCACGCCTGCTTCGCGCTCGGCGCGTTGCCGGGTGGCCACGTCGAACAGCACCCTGCCGTCCACGTCGTCGGGCATGAAGCGCGGTGGCCTGCGGGTCACCCAGGTGGTCTCGGCGACGGTGGACAGCTCGGCCAGGATCTGCGCCGCGGAGTTGCCCCCGCCGACCACGAGCACGCGCTCGCCCTCGAACGACTCGGGACCGGGGTAGGAGGCCGTGTGCAGCTGTCGGCCCGCGAACTCCCGCATCCCCGGGTAGCTCGGGACGTACGGGGACTGCCAGGTCCCGGTGGCGCTGATCACGGCGCGGGCGTGCCACTGCCCCTGCGGGGAGTCGACGAGCAGCCCCTCCTCGGCCTCGTGGACCCCGGTCACGCGCACCGGCCGGAGGACGGGCAGCTCGTAACGCTGCTCGTAGCGGCGCAGGTAGTCGACGGTGTGGTCCGCGTCCGGGAACTCGACGCCCGGTTGCGGGGGCATCGGCCAGCCGGGCAGCGGGTTGTGCCGCGCGGGTGAGAACAACCGCAGCGAGGGCCACACGCGCTGCCAGGAGCCGCCCGGCTCCTGCCGGTCGTCCAGGATCGCGAAGTCCAGACCGGCGCGCCGCAGGAAGTAGCCCGCGGCCAGACCCGCCTGTCCGCCTCCGATGACGACCACGTCCACCCGGTGGCGCAGGATCTCGGGTTCCGGCACGACGCATCCCTTCGAGACTGCTGGTTCTCTCCGTGTCGGCGAGCGTCCGGCAGCGGAGGAGTATTCCCGGCGGGTCAGCGTTGGGTGTGGAGGTCGGCGAGGAAGCTGCTCCACTGGGGGGTGGTGAAGCTGAGGTGGCCCTGTCGGGGGTTCTTGGAGTCGCGGACGTCGATGCCCCGCGTGGTGAAGCGGGCCTCGACGCAGGTGTTGTTGTTGCCGCCGCTGTAGCTGCTGGTGAACCAGCCTGTCAGAGGGGTGTTCGTGCTCATGTCTCCAGCTCCTTCAGGCGCTCGGTGATGAAGTCGCGGGACTCTTCCGGGCCGAGTGCTACGGCTCGCAGCTGGTCGAACGCGTACGAGCATTCCGCAATGTCCTTCACATCATCCATGTAGACACCGCCTCCGATGAAGGTGCCCTGGTGGGCAATGTCGGGCACAGCACCTCCGAACCGAAAGATACCGATGGATCCACCGAGCAGTGGATGGTCGACTATGGACAGCGGAGCTACTTGGATGACTACCTGGCGGTGCTTGGTGATGACTTCCAGCAGGTAGCGGAGTTGGTCGCGCAGCACTTCGTGTCGTCCAACCGGCCTGCGGAGCGCTGATTCCCCGATCACGAACCACAAGAGGGGAGGGTGTTCCTTGCTGAGTACCTGCTGCCGTTCCAGTCTGAACTGAACACGCGTTTCGATGTCTTCGGGATCGGCTTTGGCAACGGCTGCTCTAGCTATCTGGATCAGCGCTCTGGCGTAGTCCTCGGTCTGGAGCAGGCCGGGGACGACTTCGCTTTCCGAGTAGTAGATCTCGGTGGCTTCCTGTTCGTGGTCACTGACTCGCCGGAATGATCCGGGGAACGCGTCCGAATACATCCGGCGCGCCTGTCGTTGCCGTGCTGCCTGCCCGAGCTCGAGGATCTCTTCGCGCTTACTCGCAGGGGCGCCGTAGAAGTCCAGCAGACTTCTGAGCTCCATGATTTTGAGTGAACGCTGGCCGCGCTCTGTGCGGCTGACCAGTGTCGTGTCGCACTCGATCACCTCGGCGGCTTCCTTCTGGCTCTTGTCTGCTGCTTCGCGGAGTCTGCGCAGTTCGGCGCCCAACTGGCGACGTTCGATGGTGGGGCGCGAGTGGGCCATACTTCAGCTCTCCGTCGAAGAACATTCTTTCGGGGTACTGTGCAAGTGTCAATGTACCCCTAGGATTTTCTGTGTCACAGAACACGGGATGCACTGCCAGCTGATCAGTGTATCCAGGCAGTAGGGGAGTGATCGCGGTGCGTTTGGGATACACCCTCGAGGAGGCTCCGGCCCCCGGCGTGAGCCCGGGGCGGGACGTGCGCGTGGCCAGCAGGGAGCTCGACGCGCACGGCGACTGGGAGCGACTCCGGGAAGGGCTGCACGCCTGGGCCGTGGAGGAGCTGACCCGGAGGCGGTGCGAGTTCGGGCTCTACATCGCGGAGTTCGGCACCTGGCTGGCCGAGGGAGACCCGGGCTACTACCTGCGGGAGAGCTACTTCGTGTGGAGCGGCGACGAGGTGTTCACCACCCACGTCGAGGACAGCGGGATCAACGTCGAGGGCGTGCGCGTGCTCACGGCGCAGGCCGACTCCTTCCACGACCTGCGCCGCCGCGAGGCCCACGCCTCCTGAGACATCGCTGCGGGAGCGCGACTGCCACCCGGCCGGAACCACCCCGACCGCGGGACGGGGACGTGCCGGTGGCAGCCACAATGTGGGAGTGGATCCGCTGCACGACCCCGACGACGAAGAACTGCTCTCCCCGGAGCAGGCCCGCGAACTGGCCGCGCAGGTCGAACGTGCTCAGCTGGCCTCCGGAGCAGTCCGCGACGGGCGGACCGGCAAGGTCGGCGTCGCCGACGTGGTGCTCAACGCGGGCAACCCGCTGGCCCTCGGGAACCGCGCCTGCGGACTGTGGGGCACCTCCGCGGAAGTGGCCACCACCCTGTTCCGGCTGGAACGCGTCTTCGCCGACGCGGGACGTCCCGAAGCGGTGGTGCACGCCTCGCCGACGACCGTCGCCGACATCGAGGGGATCTCCGACGACTCGGGGTGGCACGCGGTCGCGGAGAACGTGGCGCTGGTGCAGCGCATCGAGCGAGCCGAGACGGAACGGACCGGGACGTACCCGGTCCGCCAGGCCGTCGAGGAGGACCTCGAACCGATCGCCGAGCTGCTGTCGGACGAACTCGACCTCTCGGAGGGGGCGGAGCGCAAGCTGCCGCGCAACCTCGCGCAGCGCCTGGACGACCCGCGCTGCCTGCTGCACGTGATCGCCGACACCGAGGTGGACCGGCCCGCGGGTTTCGTGCTCGGGTTCGTCGATTCCGGGGTCGGGCTGATCGAGCACATCGCCGTGCGGCCGGGCAGGCGTGGGCGTGGTCGGGGCAGGGACCTCGTGGGCAGCGCCGTGGACGCGGGCGCGCGGGCCGGGGCGCGGCTGGTGGCCACCCACGCCGAGGACGGGGGGAGCGCGCAGCGCTTCGCGGAGGCCTGCGGCTTCGCCACCGCCTACGAGGTCACCGCCTACACCAGGAGCGTGGACGAGCTGTTCGACTGACCGCTCGAGGCTTCCTGCCCGGTTCGTCGTGGCTGCTCCTCCGGCGGAACCTCTCGCTCGGGTGGTGGTTTCGGCGTCGTGGGCGTTGAAGGATCGAGCGCGCAGCTTCGGGACGTTCCGCGCGGAACGTTCCCCGCGCGGAACTCGGACGGGTTCCTGCCGCGGTGGTCGTTCCGGCACCGCCGCGCCGAGGCGTCGCCGTCTCGGATCGCCTGGTTCCGCTCACTTCCGCACCCCGGTCGCGCCGTGCGGCGGGCCGGTGGAGCTGGTTCAACGGTTTCCCGGAGGCGTCAGGCCGCTCTGGTGGCTACCGTCAGCCTTTCGATGATTCGTCCGTAGTAGTCACCGGCCACCCATGAGACCGATGTGGGACGTCCTCCTCCGGTGCGGCAGAACTCGCGAAGGGCTTGGCGGGCCTGCTCGACAGGAACAGCGGTGAATCGATCGTGGTACCGGTCGGTGTCGTGAAGGCCTCGTGTGGTGCCGTGCCGGAAGATCCCGGGGCGTTCGCCGGGGGAAGCACGCCTCTCAAGCGGAGCCCGTGCTCGAGTCGTCGCCATCACACGCGTGCGGCTCCGAGTTCGGGAATATTTCACCCGCGCGTGGACTTGTGCCTGCCGGACGTGAAGGAGGCGCAGTGCCCGAGACGCGATCGACCACCGAGGACGCCCCGGAACCCTCGCAGGCGGGGACGAAGGCGAGCAAGAGCACCCTCGCCGAGCTGCCCCGCGAGATATGGGTCCTGATCAGCGGCGGTTTCATCGTCGCCATCGGGATGGGCATCGTCTCGCCAGCGCTGCCCACCTTCGCGACCAGCTTCAACGTCGGCGTGACGGCCGCGGCGTTCATCGTCAGCGCCTTCGCGCTGATGCGGCTGGTCTTCGCCCCGGCCAGCGGGAAGCTGGTCTCGCTGTTCGGCGAGCGCCCGAACTACGTGCTCGGCATCGTCATCGTCGGCATCAGCTCCACCGCCTGCGCCTTCGCGCAGTCCTACTGGCAGCTGCTCGTCTTCCGCGGGCTCGGCGGCATCGGGTCCACCATGTTCACCGTCTCGGCGCTCGCGTTGCTGGTGCGGCTCGCCCCGGCGCACCTGCGGGCCAGGGCCTCCGGGCTGTGGGCCACCAGCTTCCTGCTCGGCAGCATCTCCGGGCCGGTGCTCGGCGGGCTGCTGATCGGGTTCTCCCTCCGGCTGCCCTTCCTGATCTACGGCGTCGCGCTGTACATCGCCGCCTTCGTCGGCTGGTTCCTGCTGCGCAACTCCACGCTCGCCGATCCGCAGCAGCAGGCGGCCGCCCCGGACCTCAAGGTCACCACCGCGCTGCGCGATCCCAGCTACCGCGCCTCGCTGCTGGCGAACTTCAGCAAGGGCTGGACCGCCCAGGGCGTGCGGATCGCGCTGATACCGCTGTTCATCGTCGAGGCCATGGGGCTGTCCGACGCCATGACCGGCGTCGCCCTGTCGGTGTTCGCCGCGGGCAACGCGGCCGTGCTGATCCCGGCGGGCAGGCTGGCCGACTCGCGGGGGCGCAAACCGATGCTGCTGAGCGGGTTGGCGATCGCGGCGGTGGGCAGCGCCGCGATCGGCTTCAGCGACTCGGTGCCCTGGCTGCTGGGCGCCTCCCTGCTGGGCGGCATCGGCATGGGGCTGTTCACCCCGGCGCAGAGCGCGGCCGTGGCCGACATCGTCGGCCCGAAGGCCAAGGGCGGGCCGGTGCTGGCCACGTTCCAGATGTCGGCCGACGTCGGCACCATCCTCGGTCCGCCGCTGGCCGGGGCGCTGGCGGAGGAGCTGTCCTACGGTCCCGCCTTCCTGCTCACCGGGTGCGTGGCAGTGGTGGCGCTGCTGATGTGGCTGTTCTCGCCCGAGACGCTGGGGCGCGGGAGCCGCGCCGAGCGGTCCGAGCCCGCGGGGTCCGCCGAGTCAGCGGGGAGCACCGAATCAGCGGGGAGCACCGGTCCCGCCGAGCGCGGCGCGGCCGACTGAAACCGCGCTCGGCGGTGTGGCACCGCTCCCGAGCGGGTACCCCACCGGAAAACCGGTGGACGAGGGGAGTGCGTGTCGATGGAAACCGGGATCGAGGCCGCCGAGCTGTCCGAGGACGCGCTGCGGCGGGAACTGCGGCACCTGCACGAGACGCGGAACGAGACCTTCCTGCACGGCTCCGCTGACGCGCTCGAGGAGCACACCCGCCGGACCTTCGAGCTGGAGCAGGAGTACCTGCGCAGACACCCCGAACGGGAGGTGAACCCGCGCCGGACCAGGGAGGGAGCGCGAAACGTCGGGCAACACGCCTGAACCGACTGCCGGGCGGACCCGCGCGGAGCTCGCGGCCGAGGCCGCCGAGAGCACCGGCCCCGACACCGGTGCCCGGTGCTTCCGGTGGGCCCGGCGAGGGGACGCCGCCGCGGATCCTGACGAGGTCACCGCCGCGCACGGTCCTGCCGCTCGCGGTGGGGCGGCTCCGCCCGGGCGGATCCCGAGTTCGCGGGGACCCCCTGCGAGGACTCGATCGAGTCTGTTGTAAAGTGTTGGCAGAACAGCAGGCGGGGAGAGCAGAACCGCAGTGCTGGACAACAGCAGAGGGGCTGTGGCGCAGTTGGTAGCGCACCTGACTGGCAGTCAGGGGGTCACGGGTTCGAGTCCCGTCAGCTCCACCGATCGGTCATGGTGTGATCGTTCCTTTCGAGGTCGTTTCCGCGAGTCGTGCGGGAGCGACCTTTTTTCGTGCAGAGCTCGTTCTCGTGCGGGGCTCGCTGGGCGCTCGGTTCTCGCTCGCGGCGTCCCTTCCACCTCGAGGTCGTGCCGCCCGCGCAGGCCCTGCTCGCGCGGTCCGGTGCTCCGAACGGACCAGCGGGCACTGCTGCGCACTTCCGCTGTGGCTGCTGTGCTTTTCGCAAGCAGTCGGTTATCCACTGTCCGAAATCCTCGCCGCGTGTAATGATCTCTCGCCGGAGAATCCGGATTTGCCGGCTCGCCCGGCCGATCCTGGTTCGAGGATTTCAGGGAGGTTGACCGAATGCTGGAGTTACGTGGCCGACGGCGACCCCGGAGGCCGCTCGCGCTCGGCTTGGCCGCCGCCGTCACCGGGCTGGCGCTGATCGCGCCGTCCGCCGCGGCCCAATCGCAGGGTGACGACGTGCAGCACAGCAACAACGTCCACCCGGTGGCCAACGTGCCACGGCAGGGGCCGCTGGAGGAGTCGAACCACACCGATCTGGCGTTCTACCAGAACTACGCCATCCAGGGCAGCTACGACGGCTTCACCATCTACGACATCTCCAAGCCGCACAAGCCGAGGACGGTCACCCAGGTGCACTGCCCGGGCGGGCAGGGCGACGTGTCGGTGAGCCCGGACGGCAGTCTGCTGTTCATGTCGGTGGACTACGCGCGCACCGACGCCACCTGCCAGAGCGAGCAGGGATCCTACGAGGACCCGAACTCCTGGGAGGGGATGCGGGTCTTCGACATCAGCGACAAGGCGAACCCGCGCTACGTCAAGGGCGTCAAGACCAACTGCGGTTCGCACACCCACACCATGGTCCCGGGCAAGAACACCGACGACCTGTTCCTGTACGTCTCGTCGTACAACCCGGACGAGGCGTTCCCGAACTGCCAGCCGCCGCACGACTCGATCTCGGTCATCAACGTCCCGGCCGGTAGCCCCGATGCCGCGAAGGTGGTCGCCGAGCCGGTGCTGTTCCCCGACGGCGGAGCTGCGGGCACCGCCGGCTGCCACGACATCACGGTCTACCCGGAGCACGACCTCGCCGGTGGTGCCTGCATGGGTGACGGGGCGCTGATGGACATCTCCGACCGCGCCGAACCGCGGGTGATCACCACGGTGGAGGACCCGAACTTCGCGTTCTACCACTCGGCGACGTTCACCAATGACGGCAAGAGCGTCCTGTTCACCGATGAGCTCGGTGGTGGCGGCGCGCCGACCTGCAACGACGAGGTCGGCCCCAAGCACGGCGCGAACGCGATCTACAACATCACCGGCAGCGGGGACGATCGCGAGCTCGAGTTCCAGAGCTACTACAAGATCCCGCGCGACCAGACCGACACCGAGAACTGCGTGGCGCACAACGGGAACCTGATCCCCGTTCCGGGCCGCAACGTCTACGTGCAGTCCTGGTACCAGGGCGGGGTGTCGATCTTCGACTTCACCGACACCACCGCGCCGAAGGAGATCGGCCACTTCGACCGCGGTCCGGTCGACGAGAACAACCTGGTCCTCGGCGGTTCCTGGTCGGCGTACTACTACAACGGCTACATCTACTCCAGCGACATCACGCGCGGGCTGGACGTCATGAAGGTGACCGGCCCCGGCATGGGCAAGGCGGCGCAGGTCCACCGGGACGTCCTCAACCCCCAGACGCAGTACTCGTACCCCGAGTGACCCGTCCTGCAGCCGGGTCCGGTCTCGCACCGGGCCCGGCGCAGGCCGTTCGGAAGGGAGCAGGAGATGTTCCTGCGGAGACTTCCCCTGCTGGTGGTTCTGCTGGCAGGTCTGCTCGGCGCCGGGACCGCGAGCGCGGCCACCCAGGCCCACAACGATACCGACGCCGAGTTCACCCGCATGATGATCCCGCACCACTACCAGGCGATCGTCATGTCCGAACTGGCTCCGGACCGCGCGGCCGACTCCCGGGTGAAGTCGCTGGCCGAGCGCATCCGCACCGAGCAGGACCTGGACATCCTGATGATGCGGGGCTGGCAGGGCCGCAACGGCCTGCCGATGACCGATCCGGAGACCGCCTACCAGGACCTGCTCGACCAGCCCGACGTGCTCGAGCGGATGGGCATGGCCACCGAGGAGGAGATGGACCAGCTCGCGACGCTGTCCGGGGCCGAGTTCGACCGGATGTTTCTGGACCTGATGATCCCGCACCACGACGGCGCGGTCGTGATGTTGCGGGACGTGATCCTCAACGGCAGCGACCGGGAGCTGAGCCAGCTGGCCCAGGACATGATGTCCACCCAGAAGGCTCAGCTCGCGACCATGCACGACATGCGCGAGTCCGCGTGAGCTGAGCGCACCGCGCCCGGGCGGTCACCGGCGGCCCGGGCCGTGCGCGCGGAAGGGGACCCCCTGGCAAGGGTCCGCGCGTGGACTGTGTATGGTGTTCGCGCAAGGGATGAGCGGTGACGACGAACCGAACATCCCGCAACAGCGAGAACAGCGGGGCTGTGGCGCAGTTGGTAGCGCACCTGACTGGCAGTCAGGGGGTCACGGGTTCGAGTCCCGTCAGCTCCACGCTCGACGATCAGCGGGTTCACCTCCGGGTGAGCCCGCTGATTTGTTGCGTCCCGCTCCACTGCGCTCCGTCGAGCGCTCGGCGGCGGAGCCGGCCGGATCCACCGCCGAGCGGCGCTGTCCGGTGGTCAGGCCTCGGGGATCTCCTTGCCGAAGGCCTCCAGGGTGACGTCCTCGGGATCGGGACCGCCGCGCACGCCCGTGTCGAGCGCGTCGATGGCGGTGAGCTCCTCGTCGGTGAGCTCGAAGTCGAACACCGCGAAGTTCTCCTCGATGCGCTCGCGGCGGGTGGACTTCGGGATCACGGAACGGCCGCGTTGCAGCCCCCAGCGCAGCATGACCTGCGCGGGCGTCCTGCCGTGCTCCTCGGCGATCCGCGCGATGGTCGGGTCGTCGAGCGTGTTGGTGTGCCCGCTGTCGCGGTAGAAGGTGATCCCGCCGATCGGCGACCACGCCTGCGAGACGATCCCGTGCTCGGCGTCGGCGGCGAGCACGTCGGGCTGCTGGAAGTACGGGTGCACCTCGATCTGGTTGACCGCGGGCACGATCGAGGCCTCCCGCAGCAGGCGGTCGAGGTGGTCGCGCGTGAAGTTGCTCACCCCGATGGCGCGCACGCGCCCGTCCGCGAGCAGCTTCTCCAGCGCGCGGTAGGCCTCCAGCGTCAGGTCGAAGCGCTCGGGCAGCGCCTGGTGCAGGATCAGCAGGTCGATCTGGTCGAGTCCCAGCTTGCCCGCGCTCTTGTCGAAGGCGTGCAGGGTCTGCTCGTGGCCGAAGTCGTTGATCCAGACCTTGGTCTCGACGAACACCTCGGAGCGGTCCAGACCCGAGTTGCGGATCGCCTGGCCCACCTCGCGCTCGTTGCCGTAGGCGGCCGCCGTGTCGATGTGCCGGTATCCCGTGCGCAGCGCGTTCTCGACCGCCTCGACGGTCTCGGCCGGTGGCGTCTGGAAGACGCCGAAGCCGACGGCGGGCATCTCGGTCCCGTTGTTCAGGGTCAAACTCGTGGTCATGCTTCCCAAGCTAGGAACGCTCCGGGAGGGCGGGGAGGGTCTGCCATCACCCCGCTGTACCCACGATCGTGGGAGATCGCGATCCCTACCGAGGCGTAGACTCACGTGCCCGCCCCGGTCGGGCATCCGAGCTCCGCCGTGGATCCTGCTCGGCGAGCAACTGCCACGAGGCGCTGCTCGCGAGGTTCGCACCCGGCGGGTTCGGCCCGCGCCGATCCGCCGCGACCACCGCCGAGCAGCGCGGCGAGCTCGTCCGTGCCGCGCGGCCGGAGGCGCACTGCCCACCGATCCCGGAGGAACGGTCACGATGGAGACTCCCGCACGGCCCGGCACCGATGTCGGCCACGAGCTGCGCACCGCGCTGGACGGCCTCGACCTCGTCGAGGACCCGGACGTGCTGTCGAGCCTGGCCCACGACGACGGGGAGTGGGCCGAGGTGGGGCGGCCGCTCGGCGCGTTGCGCGCCCGCTCTTCCGAGGAGGTCGGCCGGGCGGTTCGGGCCTGCGCCGAGCTCGGCGTGCCGGTGGTAACCAGGGGAGCGGGCACCGGCCTGTCCGGAGGGGCCAACGCGACCGAGAACTGCCTGCTGCTCGACCTGTCCCGGATGAACCGGATCCTGGAGATCGACGCCGAGAACCTCCGCGCGGTCGTGCAGCCCGGGGTGATCAACGACGAGCTGACCAAGGAGCTCGCCGAGCACGGCCTGTGGTACCCGCCGGATCCGGCCAGCTCGCCCTGGTCCACCCTCGGCGGCAACGCAGCGACCAACGCGGGCGGGCTGTGCTGCCTCAAGTACGGCGTGACGCGGGACTACGTGCTGGGGATGCGGGCCGTGATGGGCGGGCCCGCCGGTCCGTACGGCACGGAGGTGCGGCTGGGCCGGGCCACCGCGAAGGGGGTCGCCGGTTACGACCTGGCCGGGCTGCTGGTCGGTTCGGAGGGCACGCTCGGGGTGATCACCGAGCTCACCCTGCGGCTGCGGCCGCTGCCCCGGGAGAACCCGCGCACCGTGGTCGGGGCGTTCGGCTCCCTGGTCGAGGCCGGGCGCGCTGTCGCGCTGTGCACCGGACGCGGGCTGCGCCCCGCCGCGCTGGAGCTGCTCGACCGGTCCTGCATGCGTGCCGTGGAGGACTGGAAGCACCTCGGCATCGAACCGGACACCGCGGCACTGCTGCTCGCCAGGGTGGACACACCCGGTGACGCGGGGACCGCCGAGGCCACCGAGCTCGCCACCGCCTTCACCGACGGGGGCGCGGCGTGGACGGAGCAGTCCACCGACGCCACCGAGGCCGAGGCGCTGTTCGCCGCGCGCCGGTTGGCCTACCCGGCGCTGGAGCGGCTGGGCCCGGTGCTGACCGAGGACGTGTGCGTGCCGCAGTCAGCGGTGCCGGACATGCTCGCGCGAGTCGAGGAGATCGGTAAGCGGCACCAGGCGCGGATCGCGACCATCGCGCACGCCGGGGACGGCAACCTGCACCCGCTGCTGCTGGCACCGCCGGACGACGAGCAGGCGAAGCGGGCCGCGCAGGCGGCCTTCGAGGACATCCTCTCCGCCGCGTTGGAACTCGGCGGCACCGTAACCGGCGAGCACGGCGTCGGCCTGCTCAAGCGGGAGGGCATGGAACGCGAGCTCGGCCCCGAGGTCTGCGCCGTGCAGGACGCGGTCAAGCAGGCGCTGGATCCGTTGAACCTGTTCAACCCGACCAAGGTCGTCGACCCGGCGCAGGCTTGAACCGGCGCGGGGACGGCTCGGGCCGGGGTGGGCAGCAGGTGTAGTCAGGGGGCACGGGTTCGAGTCCCGTCAGCTCCACTTTCGGCGATCAGCGGGTTCACCCTCCGCGGGTGGGCCCGCTGAGTTTTTCGGCCCAGTGCGGTCGCGCTGTAGGCTCGGCCCGATGTACACGGGGACTTTCTCGATCGTCGCGTACGACACCGATACTGCGACGTGCGGTGTGGCTATGAGCACGCGGATGCCCGCGATCGGCGGGTTGGCGGTGTTCGCCCGTGCGGATGCGGGGGCGATCGCGACGCAGGCGTTGATCAACCCACTGCTGGGGGCGGACGGCCTGGAACTGCTGCGGTACCACTCCGCGGAGGAGACGTTGTCCCGTGTTCGGGAGACGGATCCCGCCATGGAGGGACGGCAGGTCGCGGTGGTGGACGCGTCGGGGGGTGCTGCCGCCCACACCGGCTCGGAGACCCACCCCTGGAGCGGTCACCGGCTGGGGACCGGTTACGCGGTGGCGGGCAACACTCTCGTCGGCGGCGGCACCGTGGAGGCCATGGCCGAGCGGTTCGAGGACTCCGCGGGAAGTCCGCTGGCCGAGCGGCTGCTGACGGCCCTGGAAGCCGGTCAGGAGGCCGGCGGGGACCGGCGCGGCAAGCAGAGCGCGGCCCTGTACGTCCACAGCGGTCAGCCTTACCCGTACGTGGATCTGCGGGTGGACGAGCACGCCGAGCCGGTAGCCGAGCTCCGCAGGGTCCACGAGGTGGCGAAGCGGGAGCTGGGGCCGTTCGTGGATGCCTTGCCGACGCGTGCCCACCCCGCAGGCAGGTTCGAGCAGCTGTTGAGCACCGACGATTCCTGAATCCCGGTGGCGCGTGCCGGCCCAGCCCGAGCGCGGGCGGGCTCCGGCCTGCTCGCGTCGTGGGGCGCGGCCGTGTCGGGACCGGTCACGCGCGTTCGGCGTCGGTGGCCAGCGCGATCAGCATGGCCAGTCGCTCGTCCGGGTCGTCGAGGCGCAGGTCGGTGATCCCCCGCATCCTGCGGAGGCGATAACGAACGGTGTTGGGGTGCACGTCGAGTCGTTCGGCGGCGACGGTGAGGTTCGCCTGGGCCCGGAGCCACGCGTGCAGCGTGGACAGGTAATCGGTGGCGTGGGCGGCGTCGTGCCGGGCGAGGTCGGCCAGGGGGCCGCGCGGGGGGACCCGTCCGGACGCGGCGGCGGTGCGCAACCGCTGGAGCAGGATCCGGTCCCAGGACTCGTCGTAGCTGATGGGGGCGTCACCCGGGCGGGCGGTGTGCAGCGCCAGGCTCTCGTCGGCCTCGTTCCTGCTGGTGGGGAGTTGGTTGGGCGTGGCCGGTGCGCCGATCCCCGCGGTGATCGTGACGTGCTCGGGCAGGTTCGTGATGATGGTGTGCAACCAGTCGCGTGCTGCGGCGGGGTCCTCGTCGGAGGGCAGGATCGTGTAGACGGTGTTGCCGAACAGCGCGCTGCGCCCCGGACGCGACCAGCCGAAACCGGTGGTGGCGCGTTCGAAGGCGAGCAGGACCGCCGCGTGCCGCTCACCGTGGGCGTGGGCCTGCAGGGCGATGACGCGGAACGGGCCCGGTCCCAGCCCGAGCTTCCCGAGCGCGGTGGTCGTGTCCGGGCTCGCTTCGACGAGCTGGATGACCAGCTCGGATTCGACCTGCCGTTCCAGGTCGGCGCTGACGCGTGAGCGCAGCAGGTGGGAAGCGACGGTGTGGGCGCTGTCCCGCAGGACCCGCGCGCGCTGCTCGGACAGCGGCGCGTCGCAGGCGACCCAGAGCGAGCCCAGGAACTCGCGCCCCGCCCGGACGGCGATGACCATGCGCCCGCCCAGCCCGTGGGAGGGGGAGGTGGGCACGAACAACGGCTCGTCCGAGACGGACAGGTGAGCGAACACCCCTCGCTCGGTGAACAGCCTGCGGATCGCCTCGGGGACGCGGCGGCCGAGGATCGTCTCGTGCCGTGCGGAGTCGACCTCGTGCTGCAGGCTCGAGTAGGCCATCACGCGCGAGAGCCGGTCCTCGATGGTGACCGACCCCTTGACCGCTGCGGCCACGGTGTCGGCCAGGGCGAACAGGTCGCTCGGACCGCGCCCGGACTCCGTCTCCCGGCCCTCGAACACCAGCCCGTAGACGACCTCGGCGAGCTGGCTCCACGAAACCGCGGGATCGACGACCAGGGGGGTGACCTCGTGCTGCCCGCAGGCCCGGTTGATTCCGTCAGCGGCGGCGGAGTCGCCGCGCAGCAGCACCACGGCCGCGTGCGCAGCCGCGGCGAGCTCCGCGGCGCGCTCGGGTGACTCCACCCCGACCGCCAGGAACACGTCCCCGACCGCGGGCGACTCGTCGGTCGGGTCGTGCATGGCCACGCTGCGCAGCTCGGTTTCGCGTGCCGCGCCCGGCCCGACCAGCCGAACACCGTAACCACCGAGAACGGTGATCAATCGATCCAGTTTGACCACGTGTGACACGCCTCCCGCGCCCCGCGCGACGACATGGGTTCATCAGTTCCCACGAGGAGAACTGTACGCACGTCTCCCGGAACCGGGCCGCCGGACCGAGCAGCCCGCGGCAGCCACCCGTTTGACGGAGGACGACAAGATCGCTGCCACCGATTGTTCACTCGGTACAACCAGTCCGACTCGGGGATCGGAGACCCTGGACGGGAACGAGTCGTGCCGGGACGTGGAGGTTGAGCATGGATCGGGGTGCCACGCGCGCGAGCGGTGGCCCGCGGACCGCCGTGGTGGTCGGGGCCGGTGTAGTGGGGCTGTCGACGGCGTGGTTCCTCCAGGAGCGCGGCGTCGAGGTGACCGTGGTCGACCGCCACGGAGTGGCCGCCGGATCCTCCTGGGGCAACGCGGGACTGCTCTCCCCCGGACTGGCCGTGCCACTGAACGAACCGGCCGTCCTGCGGTACGGGCTGCGCGCGCTCCTGGACCCGGGTGCCCCGCTGCACGTCCCGGCGACGTGGAATCCCGGACTGTGGCGGTTCCTGCTCCAGTTCGCGGCTCGCTGCACCTGGGGGGGCTGGAATCGCGCGGTGCGGGCCAACCTGCCGCTGAACGCCGAGTGCCTGGAGGCCTTCGACGTGCTCACGGCGAACGGGGTCGAGGCCCCCACGATCGCCGCGCCGATCACCGCCGTGTTCGAGACGAGGAGCCAGGCCACGGGTTTGCTGCGCGAGTTCCGGCGTTTGTCCCGGGCCGGTCAGCGGGTCGACTACACGGCACTGGACGGGGACGAGGTCCGCGAGCGCTTGCCGCAGCTCTCCGAGCGCATCGGTGCCGGGATCCGGCTGGACGGGCAACGCTTCGTCGATCCCGGCGCGTTCGTCGCATCGCTGGCTGAATCGGTGCGCGACCGGGGCGGCACGATTCGCACGGACTTCGACGTGACCGGCACGCGTCGCGGCCGGGGCGGCGTCACCGTCACTTCGAGCGCGGGCGAGGACCTCACGGCGGACGCGACCGTGCTGGCCACCGGAGCGTGGCTGGGCGAGCTCACCCGAGACCTGCGGGTGCCGGTCCGGGCGGGGCGGGGCTACTCGTTCACCGTCCCGACAGCGGAGCCCGTCCCCGGCCCGATGTACCTGCCCGACGTCCGGGTGGCCTGCACTCCCTACCGCGGCGGGCTCCGGGTGGCGGGCACGATGGAGTTCCGCGAGCCCGACGACGCGCTCGATCCGGCTCGAATCGAGGCGATCATCGCCTCCGCCCGCCCGTACCTCACCGGGGTCGATTGGGACGGGCGCACCGACGAATGGGTGGGGCCTCGGCCGGTGTCCCCGGACGGCTACCCGCTGATCGGTTCGGTGGCGTCCGATCCGGACATCTACGTGGCCGGTGGGCACGGCATGTGGGGGCTCACGCACGGGCCGGTCAGCGGACGCATGCTCGCCGAGCGCATCACCACCGGAAAGCCGAGCGAAGCGCTCCGCCCGTTCGCCCCGTCGCGCTGAAACCGCCACTGTCGGAAAGGACCCCGTCATGTCCGGCGCCGACCCGTCCACGCGACATGGCCGAAACCCCCCGCTCGTCCCGGACGAGCGGGCGGAACTGGACTGGCTGCGGGCCGAGAACACGCTCCTGCGCACCGAACGGGACATGCTGCTGCGACTAGCGACCGAGTTCGCCCGGGACGCCGGTCTCGTCCGGAGCGTCGCCAACGACACAGCCCCCACCGCGGCTCGCGGTGGTCACCACGAGGACGGAACCATGAGAACTCCACGCGAACACTGCGTATGGCTCACCCAGGAGGTTTACGAGCAGCTCCGGACCGAGCTGGTGATGCTCCGCGGCGAGCGCGACGCGGGCGCCGACGGGCGGGACTCGGCCGACACGGCCGGGTCCGACGCGGAATACATCACCGACGCGAACCGCCGCCACGCCCGTATCCAGCAGATCCAGGACGTGCTCAGCCACGCCGTGGTCGGTGAGACCCCGGCGGACGACGGGATCGCCGAACCCGGCATGGTCCTCACCATCCGGTTCGACGACGAGGACGATCCCGAGACCTTCCTGCTCGGCGCCCGCGAAGGCGAGGCCCCCGGTGAGATCGAGGTCTACTCACCGGACTCACCGCTGGGCGCGGCCCTGATCGGCGCCCGGGAAGGTGACGAGCGCAGCTACAGCGTCCCCGGCGGCACGACCGTGCGCGTGACCCTCGTACGGGCCGTGCCGTACGGCCTGCACGGAACCCCGACCTCCGGCTGAGCGCGCGAGCGGACCCGTTCGAGTGGTGTCGGCCGGCCAGGAACCGCAGCCGCGGTCTCACGTCTCCCGACGGGTTCGCCGCCGCTCGGTGCGGCTGGTGAGCTCGGCTTCGATGTCCTCGAGGGTGCGGTTCTTGGTCTCCGGCAGCCAGCGGTAGAGGTAGATCAACCCGAACAGGCCGAGCACGCCGTAGAGCCAGAAGACCCCGGAGGGACCGCCGAACAGGCCGATGAGGGTCAGCACCGAGACGGACACGAGGAAGTTCAGCGCCCAGTGCGAGACGATGCCGAACGACCCCGCCTTGCCGCGCACGCTGTTCGGGAAGATCTCGCTGTTGACCAGCCAGATCGCGATGCCGAGGCTGCAGGCGAACGCCGACTGGTAGACGATCAGGGCGACGATGAGCAGCACGGAGACCGTGCCCTGCACCGGTTGGGTGAAAAGCAGCCCGATGAAGGCCAGGGCCGCGATGATCACGACCGTGCCGCCGAGGATGAGCGGGCGCCGTCCGAGGCGGTCGATGAACACCAGCGCGAACACCGTGAACAGCACGTTGAGCGTGCCGATGCCGACCGAGGCCAGGATCGCACCGGAGTCGCCGAATCCGGCGTCGGTGAGGATCGTGGGTGCGTAGTAGATGATCGCGTTCACCCCGACGAGCTGGCTGCTGCCCGCGGCCACGACCCCGACGGAGATCCACCGGCGATAGCGCGGTCCGAGCAGTTCGCGGTAGGTGATGTGCCCTTCGGCCCGTACCGTGTCGCGGATCTCGGCGAGTTCGGAGTCGACGTGCTCCGGCGGCCGGGTGCGGGAGAGCACGTGGTGGGCCTCCTCGTGGCGGCCGTGGGTGAGCAGCCAGCGCGGGCTCTCCGGCAGTCGCAGCAACCCGAGGAACATGACCGCGGCGGGCAGCACGGCCACGCCGAGCATCCACCGCCACGCTCCTGTGGAGGACAGGCCGTAGCCGACGAGGTACGAGACGAGGATGCCGACGGTGACCATGAACTGGTGCAGGGACACGAGCGTGCCGCGCCGGTGCGGAGGTGCCATCTCGGCGATGTAGCCGGGAACGACGAGCGAGGAGACCCCGATCGCCACTCCGAGGAGACCACGGGCGAGAACCAGCACCCCCACGTTCGGCGTCAGCGCGCAGCCCAACGTGGCCAGCGCGAACAGCACGGTCACGGCGATGAGTGTGTTGCGGCGGCCCGCGCGGTCGGACACGGGGCCGCCGACGATCACACCGGCGACCGCGCCGACGAGCAGCGAGGAGACCACGACCTCCTGCGTGGAGTCGCCGAACCCGAATTCCGGCCGGATGTAGAGGATGGCTGCCGAGATGACGCCGGTGTCGTAGCCGAACAGCAACCCGCCGAACGCCGCGATGATCGACGCGCCGATGACGAGACCACTTCCGCGGGTGCGTCGGAGGTCGCTGCTCTCGCGTGCGGTGCCACTCGTCATACCAGCTCCCTCCGACGGCGGTGCCGGCTTCGCACTGGGCTGCTCCTCGGATCGTACGAGCTGAGCGGGGTTTCCGCGCTTCGCTGCCGTCGCACGTTCCAACACTGTGGACGTGGCAGCGTGGCCGTGCTGGATGCGTTGGGGATCGACAGCGCACACGTGGTGGGGATGTCCACGGGTGGAGTGCTGAGGAGGGGGGATACCGAAGTGGACCCTGGACGGTCAGTGTGAGAACCCCCGCTTCGGAACCGGACCCCGAGGTGGCCTCGGCCGTTCGCCAGCCGGACGAGACCACCTCCTCGCGGTGCGAGAAACGGAACCGGTTCACGGGAGAGGGGCTGGGTGCTGGTGATGACGCTGATGAACCAGGATCCGTCGAGGGGCACCGCCGGCGGTGCGCCGATTGTCCCGATCGTCCGGGAAAGCGCGAAGACCGAAACCGCGCCGAGCCAGAGAAAACCTCCTGAGGTCGTGCCGCCGGGTCCGCCTCTCGTTCTTCCGCGGCGGGAAGAACGATTTACACTCGATCGGCGTAGCGCGGCGCCGTGCTTTCCGTGTGCGTTTCGTGTCCGTGTGCGAGGCGAGTCCGCGAGCGGTGTACACGTCCTTTATTCGGGGTGAATTTTTCGCCAATTGATTCGGGCGTGGTTCGGTGGTCCTGGTGCTGACCACCGCCGTGTTGATTCGGGATCGATTCGTGTGCTGCACATCATTCCTGTTCCTGTTGCGCGGGGATGGGGGCTTTGTGAGGGTTGATCCTGCCGTGATCGTCCGGATGAAAACCGTTCGTCGGTCGCGGCTGCAGCGGGACGTGTAAATCACTTGTCGAGGATCGGGAGTTTCATGTGGCTCCTGGAAGAATGCCGTCCATGACCGTTTCCGGTTCGACCGCATCCGGTTCGTCCGTTTTGGCGGACGAGCGCGGAATCCTGTGGCGCGGCGCGCTGGCTCTCGCGGCGGCCATGGGAGTGGGGCGCTTCGCGTACACCCCGATCCTGCCGCTCATGGAACGGCAGGCGAGCCTGACCGCCGACGCGGGGGCCTGGATCGCCACGGCCAACTACGTTGGTTACCTCGTGGGCGCTCTGCTGCTCATCGTGTTCCCGGCGCTGGCTCTTTCCGGGGGATTCCTCAGGTGTTGGCTCCTGGTGCTCGTCGCTTCCATCGCGGCGATGCCGCTGAGCACCGATCCTCCGGTTTGGATGGTGCTGCGGTTCCTCGCCGGTGTGGCCAGCGCCGTCATCTTCGTCGTCTCGGCCCAGGCGGTACTGCGCACGTTGCGACGCAACCCGCACCTCTCCGGGTGGGCTTACGGAGGTGTGGGGCTGGGAATCACGCTTTCCGGGGGAGCCGTGCTGTTGCTCGGGTCGACCTCCTCGTGGGGCGTCTCCTGGCTGGTGTGCGCGGTGCTGGCCGCTCTGCTCGGTGCCCCGGTGTGGACGTTGCTGGACAGGGCCACGCCGCCTTCGAGCACGGCAGAAGCATCGGAGGACGTCGTCCCGGGCCGTGCCAGAGCGTTCGGGCTGCTGCTGCTCGGCTACTTCCTCGAAGGGGTCGGATACATCATCGCGGCGACCTTCCTGGTGGCCGCGCTCGCCGACGCCGACCTGAGCTGGCTGGGCAACGGCGCGTGGGTGCTGGTCGGGCTGGCCGCCGTCCCCTCCTGCGTGCTGTGGTCACGACTCTCCCGGGGGGTCTCCACGCCGACGCTGCTCGTGGCCGCCCTGCTGCTGCAGACCGTCGCGGTCGCGTTGCCGGGGCTCACCGGAAACCCCGTGGCGGTGATCCTCGCGGCCGTCGTCTTCGGCGGCACCTTCATGGGGATCACGACCCTGGCACTGGCCTCCGGAGCCGCGCTGCGCGTGCCGCGAGCGGCGGCGGCCCTCACCTCGGCCTACGGTCTCGGGCAGATCGCGGGACCGCTGGCCGTGCAACCGACCCTGGCGGCCGGTTACCGGCCCGCGCTGCTCATCGGCGGTGCGGTGCTGCTCGGCGGCGCGCTGGTGGTGCTGGCGCTGCGATTGACGTCCTGGGAAACACGCCCCGGAACGACCCCGGGCAGCGTCCGGGACAGCTGAAACGACGACCCCGACAGACGAACAGGAGTTCGCGCGGTGTTCACCCTTTCCGAACTGGAAGTCCCCGTCATCGCAGCCCCGATGGCGGGCGGCCCCTCCACTCCAGCCCTCGTGGCTGCCGTGGCCGGAGCAGGCGGCACCGGCTTTCTCGCCGCCGGTTACAAGACTCCGGAGGCCTTGGAGAAGCAGTTCGCCGAGGTTCGAGCGCAGCGGGTGACGAACTTCGGGGTGAACCTGTTCGTGCCGGGCAAGCCGCAGGACAAACCGGACGCGGTTGCCGCCTACCGGGCCGAGCTCGAAGGTGAGGCCGAACGCTACGGGGCGACGACGCCCGAGACGGATCCGGCCGACCGCGACCGCTTCGAGGAGAAGGTGGACCTGCTGGAACGCGATCCGGTCGCGATGGTGTCCTTCACCTTCGGCCCTCCTCCGGAGGAGGTCGTCTCCAGGCTGCACGGGGTGAACACCCTCGTCGTGGCCAGCGTGACCACTCTCGAGGAGGCTCGGATCGCCGAGCGGCGCGGCGTGGACGTGTTGGCCGTGCAGGGCAGTGAGGCCGGTGGTCACCGCGCCACCTACGACGTGGAGGCCCCCGACGACGGGGTGAGCACGTTCGAGCTGCTGGAGCGGGTCCGTGCGCACATCGATCTCCCGCTGATCGCCGCGGGCGGTTGCCACGGCGGAGCGGACGTGGCGCGCGCCCTGCGCGCGGGGGCCACGGCGGTCCAGCTCGGGACCGCCTTCCTGCGCTGTCCCGAGTCCGGTGCCGCACAGCCGCACAAGGACGCGCTGGCCGACCCGCGCTTCACCGAGACGGCGGTGACCCGCGCCTTCTCCGGCCGGAACGCCCGGGGGCTGCGCAACCGGTTCATCGACGAGCACGACGCCACCGCACCTGCCGCCTACCCGGGGGTCAACCAGCTCACCAAACCGCTGCGTGCCGGAGCGGCGGCGCAGGCCGATCAGGACGGACTGGCGCTGTGGGCGGGCACCGGTTACCGCTCCGCGAGTTCCGAACCTGCCGCGCACATCGTCACCGGTCTGTGGGAGGAGGCGCGTCGGGAAATGCGGTGATTCCCGTGCCGCTGCGGGAACTTCGTTCCCGGACGCCGCCCTCCGAGCCCCGGTGCCGGGAATCCGCGCCCCCGCGAAGTGTTCGTTCCCGACGACCGACGAATTCGACGAGTCTCTGAACCGGGCACAGCCGTGCCGTGCCGGTGAAACCCGCTCAGACGATCTGTCCGAGGAATCCTCGTCGCGAGAAGAGGAACCATGATCAGAGAAATCGCCATCGTCGGCCTCGGGCCGCGCGGACTGTCCGTACTGGAAAGGATCGCCGAGAATTCCCGCCACCGGGACGACTTGCGGGTCGTCGTGCACGCTTTCGACTCTGAGTCGCCCGGGGCCGGCTCGGTTTGGCGGCCGAGCCAATCACGGCGACTCCTGATGAACACGGTCGCCTCGCAGATCACCCTGTTCACCGATCCGAGCGTTCGCTGCGACGGTCCGATCGTGCCGGGGCCCAGTCTGTACGACTGGATCAGCCGGGGCGCGAGCGTCGAGATCGATGACGAGGAGCTGCGCGCCGAGGCGTCCGGGCTGGCCCCGGACGAGTACCCGAGCCGTGCCCTCTACGGCAGGTACCTGCACTGGGTGCTCGACCGTATCCGATCGGGACTGCCGAGCAACGTCCGATTGCGCACCTACACCGACCGCGTTCAGGCCACGGCGGTCGTGGAGTCCGGCAGGTACGTGGTCGTCCCGGCGCAACGCGGCAGGGCGGTCACCGTGGACAGGATCGTCCTCGCGCTGGGGCACCTGCCGGGTGGGCTGGGGGAGCGCGAGCGGAACTTGCAGGCGTTCGCGACCACCTACGGGCTGACCTACGTTCCGCCAGCCAACCCGGCCGACGTCCGGCTGGACCGGGTGGGGCCCGAGCAGACCGTGCTGATGAACGGCCTCGGGCTCAACTTCTTCGACTACCTGAGTCTGCTCACCAGCGGGCGCGGCGGGAGTTTCGAACGAACCGGGGAAGGGCTGGTCTACCACCCGTCCGGTGCGGAGCCCACCATCGTGGCCGGTTCCCGCCGAGGGGTGCCGTACCACGCGCGGGGCAAGAACCAGAAGGGCGTGGTCGGCAGGCACACCCCGCGGTTCCTCACCTCCGAGACGATCACGAAGCTGCGTTCGCGGGCGCGCGAGCTCGGAGGCCTGGACTTCGGAGCGGAGGTGTGGCCGCTGATCACCAACGAGGTCGCGTTCGTCCACTACCGCGCGCTGCTGCGCAAGAGGTTCCCGCACGCCGACCACGAGGTGTTCGCCTGCGGACTGGAGACGGTGCTGCGGCACCGGCAGGACCGATTACGCCCGTTCCTGCGTGCGCACGGCATCGGGGCGGAGGACGAGTGGTCCTGGGAACGCATCTCGCGTCCGCTGGGGGAGCGGAGCTTCGACTCCCCCGATGACTTCACGTGCGCCCTGCTGGACCATCTCCGCGAGGACCTGGACAACGCGTACGACGGCAATGTGGACAACCCGCTCAAGGCGGCGCTGGACGCCATGCGGGACCTGCGCAACGAGGTGCGCCAGGTGGTCGACCACGGTCAAGTGCGGGCGCTTTCCCACCGCGATCACTTGGCGCGGTTCTACACGCCGCTCAACGCGTTCGTCTCGATCGGTCCGCCGCCCCGCCGCGTCGAGGAACTGATCGCGTTGATCGAGTCGGGAACGGTGACCGTCGCCGGTCCCGGGTTCAGCGCCGCGGCCGACTCCCGCGGGTGCTTCAGCGGATCCGCTTCCGCGGTGCGTGGATCGGAGTACACCGGCGACGTGCTGATCGACGCCAGGTTGCCCGATCCCGGTGTGGTCGGATCCGACGATCCGCTGGTCCGATATCTGCTGGACACCGGAACCGGAAGACGGCACGTCCTGAACACGGGAGGTGTCGAGCACACCACCGGTGGGCTCGAGGTCACGGAGCGTCCCTACCGGTTGGTGGACTCCTCCGGAGAACCGAACCCCGGTCTGCACGCGTTCGGAGTGCCGACCGAAGGCGTGCACTGGGCCACCGCGGCCGGGGTCCGGCCGGGACTGGACTCGGTGATCCTCGGCGACGCGGACGCGATCGCCCGTTCCGTGCTGGGCATCGACGACACCGGGACGGATGCGCGGGAGCGCTCCCCGGCCGGTGCCCGCCCGCGGCCCGCGCCTGTGCACTGAAATCGGGACAGTGAGAACGAGAGGGAGAACATGTCCGAGGACCGTTTCGCCACGGGAGATCGGATCCGCCGAGAAGTACTGGGCGATCAGTACGTCAACACCATGCTCCGCGGCTGGGAGCCCGCCCGGCCCCTGCTCGAAATGATCACCGAGTTCTCCTGGGGAACCGTTTGGTCCAGGGAAGGGGTGGATCGCAGGACCAGGAGCCTGCTCAACGTCGCCATGCTGGCCGCGCTCAACCGGCCCGCCGAACTGCGTCTGCACATCGGTGGTGCGTTGCGCAACGGTTGCACCGTCGAGGAGCTGGCCGAGGTGGCCCTGCAGAGCGCCGTCTACGCGGGAGTTCCGGTGGGTATCGACACCATGAGGCTGATCAGGGAGGAAGCCGACGCGTTCGAGGGGGACTCCGAAGGGGGGAACGGACGCGGCGGATGAACCGGCCCCCACGGGAGCGGGCGGTGGCACCGTGTTCGGCCGGTGCGGTGCCACCGCGATCCGTGTGCGTCGATGACCGGTGGCGACCTCGCGAAACGCGGATGCCTCGAAGCGAAGCCGTCCCCGCGTGTCACCGACGGCGCGAGCACTCGTTCGAACGGGACGGGAGGGAATTCGATGAGCCGATTCGCACGCCTGGCGTTCACCGACACTGTGCGCCGGGTTCAACAGCAAGAGGGAACGCGGCCCCGGAATCACGGAGATCTCGGTGCGGCGGTGGGGCTCGACCCCGATCCGCTGGGAGAGCGCGAGAGTGAGTTCATCGGGGAGCGGGACGGGTTCTACCTCGCCACTGTCGGGGAAACCGGCTGGCCGTACGTGCAGTTCCGCGGTGGTCCGGAAGGATTCGTCCACGTCCTCGACGAGCACACGCTCGGATACGCCGACGTTCGCGGCAACAGGGAGTACATCACCAACGGCAACCTGCGCACGGACGGCAGGGCGGCGTTGTTCTTCATGGACTACTCCAGGCGTAGCAGGCTCAAACTTTTCGGTCGCACGGAAACGCGCTGGCCGGAGGACGATCCGGAACTGACCGACTCGGTTTGCCGGGTGCGTACGGAAGGAAGGGTCGAGCGGGTCGTGCTCATCCGGGTCGAGGGGTTCGACTGGAACTGCCCCAAGCACATACCGCGCCGCTACACCGAACGTGAGCTCGCCCCGACCCGTGAGCGACTGTCCCGTCTGGAGTCCGAGAACTCGGAGCTTCGTTCCCGGCTCCGGGCTCTCGGCGCGGATCCGGACGAGCTCCGCGGAGACGAGCGGTCCGGCGGCTGAGCTTTCCTCGGGAGCGGTGCGGGGAGCAGGCGAACACGCCGATGAGCGGTACGGGAAGTGAACCCGTTCCGCCGACCGGCGTTGCCGTCGCGGCCCGGGGTTCGGGTGGTACCCAGCTGTTCCGCGTCCGCCTCGAACTGACTGCTACGAGGAGGCCACGGCGCCCGTGCCCGGGCGGTCACGGGGCGGTCCGCCGGGGCGGAAACGTCAGCCCGTCGGTTTCCGCGCCGACAGCAGCAGGTGCCGCTCGGTATCGGCGCTGCCGCGTCCAGCGGGGACGAACGGTTCCGAGCGGGTCCTCAGCACTTCCAGTCCGGCTTGTTCCAGCAGCTCCGGCCACTGCTCGGCGGTGAAACTCGTGACCCGGAGCGGGTGACCGAGGAAGGGCACCACGAGCTGTTCGACGTCGCCAGGAACCGTCAGCAGCGCGAGTGTTCCTCCCGGGGCGAGCCACTGCCGCACCCGTTCCAACATCGCGCGGGTCTCCGCACGCGAGAGCGTGAGGAAGGCGAAAAACGCCCCCACCGCGTGAAACGACTCCGGTGGGAAGTCCCGGTCGCGGATGTCGGCGAGCTCGAACCGAGCTCCCGGCACCCGCTTCCGGGCCAGTTCGACCATGGTGGTGGACACGTCCAGGCCCGTCACCGCGCACCCGCCCTCGACCAACCGCTCCGCGACCGGACGGCCGGTTCCGCTGCCCAGGTCCAGTACCTCGTCACCGGGACGCAACCGCGCCAGCAGGTCGTGCAGCCCCTCCCACACCAGCGGTGCCCCGTGGAACGCGGCCTCATAGTCGGCGCCGAGCTCGTCGAACACCTCGGCCGGGTCCAGCACGCCGTCCGCGTCCATGTCGGCTCCAAGGGGTGGGAGGGTCGTCGGCTCGGTGGTCGCCGGGTGGTCGGGAGCGGCTCCGCCGCTTTGCCCGACGACCGGCCCCAGCCGCGCGAGCACTCGCCCAACCGGCCCGAGCGCTCAGGAGAAGGTTGCCACTCCCGCCGCTACGGCGAAACCTCCCGACTCCTCATCCGGCCGAGTTGACCACGGACTCGTTCGAACCGGCGTGCTCCGGGGAATCCGCGGCCGATTCCCCGGTGTGCTGCCCGGGGCGGGCGGCAATGCCCATCGCCACGGCCGCCAACGCGCCGATGATCGCGAAGACGTAGAAGCCCCACGGGTAGGCGATGCCCGCGGTGAGCAGCGCGCCCCCGATCAGCGGACCGCTGATCGCGCCGATCCGTCCGACACCGGTGGTCCAGCCCAGACCGGTGGCCCTGCTGTCCACCGGGTAGCTGCGCCCGACGAAGGCGTACACCAGCACCTGGGCGCTGAACACGAAGAAACCGGCCAGCAGCACCGCCAGGTAGAGCCCGAGGAAGGGCAACCTGATGCTCAGCAGCGCCAGCATCACGGCGGCGGCCGCGAACCACAGCACGGTGGAGAACTTGACCCCGGCCCGATCGGAGACGATCCCGGCCACGATCAACCCGAGCACGGCACCCACGTTCAGGGTCAGCAGCAGGCTGAGCGAGGTGTCCAGCGGGTAGTTCGCGCTGCGCATGATCTCGGGCAGCCAGGTGTTGAGGCCGTAGACGAGGATGAGTCCGAGGAACGAGGTCACCCAGAAGGCCAAGGTCGAGCGTGCCATGCCGCCGCGGAACAGCAGGGAGATGCTCTCGCGGGCCGAGGCACCACTCGACTGGTCCCGCTTGCGCTCGGCCCTGTCGCGGAATACCTCGGACTCAGGCAGGTAACGCAGCATCAGCGGCACCAGCACCAGCGCGGGGGCGGCTCCGGCAACGAACATGGCTTCCCAGCCGAAGCTCGGGATCAGCCCGATGCCGAGCAGCGCGGTGAGCACGGCACCGACGTGGTAGCCGGTCATGATCGTGGTGGTCGCCGTGCCGCTCCTGTTGCCGCGGGAGTACTCCGTGGTCAGCGTGATCGCGGTCGGCAGGCACCCACCGAGCCCCAGGCCCGCGAGGAAGCGCAGCAGCCCGAACACGAAGACCGAGGGGGCCACGGCGCACAGCAGGGTGAACAGGGAGAACGTGGTCACCGCCACCAGCAGCACCTTGCGGCGACCTATGAGATCGGTGATGGTTCCGATCGTCAGCGCGCCGATCATCATGCCGATCAGCCCCACCGTGGAGACCACCGAGGCACTCGCCGGGTCCAGTCCCCACACCTCGTTCTCGAGCATGACCGGCAGCACCGATCCGAGCACCACGAGGTCGAAGCCGTCGAGCAGCACCGCCGCCCAGCACAGCGGCACCACCCAGCCGGCCTCCGCGCGGCTCGTCGTCTCAACACCCGGCACAGCACTCTCCTCGTCGAATCGGACGTGGTTCGAAGTCGCGGACGGTCGCGTGGTTCTCGCCGACGGCGGGGTCGGGCGGGCAACGTGGGTGTCCGGTCACACCGCGTGCTTCCGGCGTTTTTCGAGGTCGCGACCGCCAGCTAGTAAGAGTGGCTTTGATGAAGGTCATATGTCCAATACCATCTCATGGCGGTAGTCATAGCTGTGAGATATGGACCGTTCGTGTCCAGCGACAGGTGGGGGAATTGGAACTACGCCACTTGCGGTACTTCGTGACCATCGCCGAGGAGCAGAGCCTCACGCGCGCCGCTGCTCGCCTGCACATAGCGCAGCCGCCGCTCAGCGCGCAGCTGCGCAAGCTCGAGGCGGAACTCGGAACCACCCTCGTCCAGCGGACCGCGCGCGGAGCCCAGCTGACCGAACCGGGAAGGGTGCTGCTGGAGGAGGCCCGCCGCATCCTGCACGAGGTGGACCAGGCGGCCCGGATGACGCGCGAGGTGGGCAGCGGCCTGGTGGGCAGGCTCGCGCTCGGGTTCATCCCCTCGGCCTCGAACGCGGTGCTGCCACCGATCCTGCGCCAGTTCAAGGCCGAGTACCCCGACGTGACGCTGCACCTGCAGGAGCTGAGGCCGAACGAGATCGTGGACCGGCTGCACGACCGCAGGATCGACGCGGGACTGTTCTACCTGCCCTTCGAGGACCCCGCCCTGCACGTGCGCTCGGTTGCCGAGGAGTCCCTGGTGCTGGCCGTGCCCGCCACGCACCGCTTGGCGGGGCAGGATCGGGTGGAGCTGGCCGAGGTGGCGCAGGACCCGTTCATCCTCCCCGCGCGGCACGGGAACATGCCCGGGCTGTACGCGATAGTGGTGGACGCCTGCGAACGAGCGGGATTCTCCCCGAAGGTGGTGCAGCGCGACGTCTGGCTGATGCAGACGATCGTGGGGCTGGTCGCAGGCGGGATGGGGGTTTCCGTCGTGCCGGACTCGGTGCGCAGGCTGCAGCGCGCCGGTGCCGCCTTCCTCCCGCTGAGCGACGTCGCGGAGCAGGCGCAGACCGCGATCGCGTGGCGCGGCGGGACCGCGCAGCCCGTGCTCAGCTCCTTCTTGGACATCGTCACCGCGCGTCCCGCGGGCTGAAGCGGTGCCTTCCGCGCTTTCCGCCGACTCGGGCAGCACCGGTGGTCCGGCCGAGCCGTCCGCGGGACGGTCGAGCTCTTTCCGAGCTCTTTGCCGAGGAACTCCCGAATACTTCCCGCGGGGATTTCCGCGCAGCGGTTCCACCGCAGCGGCTCCACTACGCTGATCGGTCCTTTTCGTCACCGAACTGTGGCCGAATCGTGTTCGCACCGGTACGTGTTGGAGCATGGAAAGCGGATGGCGTGTCGAATTCACCGGACGAGTGCTGTTGCTCGGGTGCGGGGCGGTGTCCCGGTGCCTGCAGCCGCTGCTGCTCAGACATCTCGACATGGACTTCCGAAAGCTGACGATCGTGGACTTCGTCGACCAGCCCTCCGGAGTCGAGCCCGCGTTGGAGGCCGGAGCGCGCTACCTGCGGCACCGGCTCAGCCGGGGGAACTTCGCCGAGTTCCTGGGCGGGCAACTGTCCGAAGGGGACGTGCTGGTCAACCTCACCTGGGACGTCGACTCCTGCGAACTGGTCGAGTGGTGTCACTCGCACGGGGTGCACTACCTGGACACCTCGATCGAGACGTGGGACTCCAACGGGGACGCCGCCACGGCGGTGGTGGACCGGACCACCTACCGCAGGCACGCCAGGCTCTACGAGCTCGCGGACGAACTCGACGGGAACGGTCCCACCACCGTGGTCGAGCACGGGGCCAACCCCGGACTGGTCAGCCACCTCACCAAACGCGGACTGCGGGACGTGGCCTGCGCGCTGCTCGAGGAGGACCGGCTGGGGCAGCGGGACCTGGGACCCGGCAGGCGCGCCCGGCTGCGGGCGACCCTGGCGGAGGGCGAGTACGCGCAACTGGCCATGGAAACGGGGACGAAGTCGATCCACATCTCCGAGCGGGACAGCCAGGCGGGACGGGTGCCGAAGCGAGTGGACGAGTTCGTCAACACCTGGTCCGTCAAGGGCTTCTACGAGGAGGGAACCGCTCCGGCCGAACTGGGCTGGGGGACCCACGAGCGGAAGCTGCCACCCCGTGCCGTCACGCACGACAGCGGTCCGGGAAACCAGATCTACCTCGACCGGACGGGGATGAGCACCTGGGTGCGCTCCTGGGTGCCCTCCACCGGCCCCATGCTGGGACTGATGATCAGCCACGGGGAGACCTACACGATCGGACGACACCTGACCGTGCGCTCCTCGGGAGGGCAAGTGCGCTATCGCCCGACGGTGCACTTCGCCTACCTGCCGAGCGATGCCGGGCTGGCCTCGCTGCACGAGTGCCGGATGCACGGTTACCGGATGCAGTCCAGCCAGCGGATCATGGGTGACGAGATCGTCGAGGGCATGGACGAGCTCGGCGCGCTGCTGCTCGGGCACGACCTCAACGCGTGGTGGACGGGCAGCCAGCTCGACATCGAGCAGGCGCGCTCGCTGGTTCCCGGGCAGAACGCCACCACCCTCCAAGTCGCCGCCTCCGCGCTCGGCGCGCTGCGGTGGATACTGCGCCACCCCGACAGGGGACTGTGCGTGCCGGACGACCTGGACCACGAGGAGGTGCTCGCCGCGGCCGAGCCCTACCTGGGCAAGTGCCCGTCCACGCGGAGCGAGTGGACCCCGCTGTCCCGGGGGGACGACTCGCTCGGGGAGCTCCCGGGACGCGGCAGCGACGACCCCTGGCAGTTCGAGAACTTCCTGGTGTCGTGATCCGGGGTCCGTCCCGTGCGGTTCCTCCCGGAGGGCGTCACGCTCGGTGGTGTGTCGGACGGAGGAGGCGCGCTGTTCATGGACGAGCGGAGCGAGGACCGGGAACACCGCCGGGACCGGGATCCCGAGGGCGCGCCCGGGGACGTGACCTCGGGCGACGTCGACGAGCTGACCGCCACGGCGATCGGGAGGGTCTCCGAGGCGCTGGAGAAGGTGGAGCGGGCCCGCGGGGTGCTCCACGAGTGGCACCAGCTCATCGGGGCCGCCGACGCGAAACTGGCGGAAGGGGTTCGGCTGCTGCGCTCCCGCGGGCACACCGAAGCGGCGGACGGGTTGGAGCGTGAACTGCTCGGCCGCAACGTGCTGCCCGGAAGATGGACCTTCCAGACGCTGGAGGAGTTCGACGACGGGTACTGGTCGCTCTTCCGCGAGCTGGAGCGCCTGCTGCGCGACGAGCTGCTCGGAGGTCGACGGCACGTCCACGAGGCCCGCATGAAGGCCCGGGAGCGCAGCGAGGACTCCGCCGGGAACCCGCTGCCCGGTTTCGAGTGCGGTCCCGAGGAGCTTCCCTGACCCCGCGCCGTGCGGCGGGGCGGGGAGTGCGGCGGGCGCTTCAGTGCGGGCTGGTCTCGGCCAGCGTGCGCCGGGACCCCGCCCTGCCCGCGTGGACGCGGGAGCAGGCGGCACCGTTGCGCAGGTCGAGCGCCCAGGACCACTCCCCGGGCTCGCCCGCGCCCGCGTGCCTGAAGCCGGCCGAGCGCAGGGTGCGGACCATCGCTGCGTTGTCCAGCTGGGTGAGCGCGCCGACGGTGTTCAACCCGAGCTCGGCGGCGTGGCCGATCAGCTCGTCCCGCAGCGCCGAACCGACCCCCAGCCCCTGCCAGTCGTCGCGCACCAGCAGCGCGAGCTCACCGTCGTCGCCGTCGTAACCGAGATTGCCCATGGCCACGATCTCGCCCCGCTCGGACAGGGCGACCGCGCACCTGCCGAGCGCGGGAGTCAGCAGCAGGTCCAACTGGTGTTCGGTGGGCGTTCCGGCTGCGAAGTAGCGGCGGTGCCGGGCCGCGCCCGAGCAGTGCTCGTGCAGCGCGCGCACCAGGGCGAGGTCCGAGTGGTCCGCGGGACGCAGCGTCACCCGCGAGCCGTCCCTCGCGGTCAGCTCATTCGCGGGCTGCCCGAAGCGTTGCCCGCAACTTCCCGCCAAGCGGAGCATCGACCGGGCCCTGGCGAACTCGGCCGGGGTGAACTCCCCCGCGGTGCGGTGCAGCGTCAACACCCCACCGGAGGGGTGCAGCAGGCGCATCGTGGGCCCGTCGAGCTCATCGGCCTCCGCCGTGGAGGACTGGGCCCTGCGCAGGGAAACCTCGCCGAGCAGCGCGCGCAGCGCGCGTGTCGGCTCGGCCGCGCCCTCGACCAGGTCGCCTGCCAGCCGCAGCGCCCGGGTCGGGACGTCGTCGAGCTCGTGTGGGTCGGTGCGCTCGGCGGTGATCCGTCCGGCTCCAGCGCGGGCCACCGCCGTGACCAGCTCGTCGTGCCCGGTTCCGGCGGGCAGGTGGACCAGCAGCTCGTCGACCGCCGCGTCGGCGACCGGGTGCACCTGCATGGTCCTGATGTCGGCGTCGAGCAGGGCGAGCTGCTCCGTCAGCGCCGCCAGGTTGCCCGGCGTGTCGTCGACCGAGGCGCGGACCCGCCAGAGCTCGCGCTCGGGGGCGCTCTCCAGCGGGACCGCGGTCGGCTCCTCCGGACGACCCGGTGCGGACCGCCCGGAGGAAGAGCCGCGCACGGCGCGTCCCGTCACGTGCAGCAAGACCGAGGCGAGCAGGGCGCCGCCGACGGCCAGGAACGCCAGGGCGCCGGAGCGAGCCAGCCCCGTCCCGAGCAGCACCAGTTGGGTCGCTCCGGCGAGCGAGACGACACCGGCGATCGCTGCCTGCGGGGCGAGCGCTCGCGCGGAACCGTCCGACCGTCCACCTGGCTCGGAGCCGAGCTCCCGAAATCCGCTCATGCGGCCATCCTGGGGGCAGGGTGTTACCGCCGAGCTAACGAGACGTTTCGGGACGTGTTCGGCACCGAGCCGTGGTGGTGTGGACTCGTGGAGGGGGCGACGGGCCGTAACGGCCCGAGCCACCGCGTCGAGCCGCTACGACGTCGTTTGAATCGTGCGACGGTCGCGGACCGATCCGTCCACCCCGTGGATGAGGATCTCGCCGCCGTCGGTGTTCTCCAGTTGCCTGCGTGCTTCGTCGATCGCGTCCGCCTGGGTGTTGGTGTTCGACTCGGCGGAATCGGTGGCCGTGCCGACCACCTTCCAGCCGCCACCACCGTTTCCGGGAACGACGTGTCGCTGGGCCATGGTTGCCTCTCCGGAAGGGGAAACGTCCTGTTCCGGCCTACCCGCGCTCGGGAGCTCTTACACCACTCGGGTGCCCCGACCAAGGCGATCAATTCCGCGTTCGCTCGTCAACACCGCCCTCCGGGCGGCTCGCCGGAAAATCGGTGCGGCAGGAAGGCCGACCCGCTGGGAGGCCGATTCGCCGGGAGGGGAGCGTCGCTGCGGGACGGCGCGGCACGTGGCGCGCACACTGGAACGTGGTGCCGCCTCCCGCGGGGAAGGGCGAGGCGGCACCACACTTCGGGACCTCGGGCGGGCCTTCGGACGGGCCGTCGGCACCGCCCCGGCGACCGCGCAACCGCGCCGCTCAGAGGTGCACGGTGCGCATCCCGCGCTCGTCGTAGCGCTCGCCTGCCGCGACCCCGCGCGGGGCGATCCGCTCGATGCCCTCGAGGTCCTCCGCGGTGAGCGTCACCTCGGTGGCGCCCACGTTCTCCTCCAGGTACTGCCTGCGCTTGGTCCCCGGGATCGTCACGACGTCCTCGCCCTGGGCCAGCACCCAGGCCAGGGCGAGCTGGGAGGCCGAAACGCCCTTCCGGGCGGCGAGCTCGTGGACCCGGTCGACCACGTCCAGGTTGCGCCGGAAGTTCTCGCCCTGGAAGCGCGGCGAGCCGTGCCTGTAGTCGTCGGCGGGCAGGTCCTCGACCGAGCGGATCCTGCCGGAGAGGAAGCCCCGGCCCAGCGGGGAGTAGGCCACGAAGCCGATGCCCAGCTCGCGGCAGGTGTCCAGCACCCCGTTGTCCTCGGGGTCCCTGCTGAACAGCGAGTACTCGGTCTGCACGGCGGTGACGGGATGGGTCGCGTGGGCCTCGCGGATGGACTCGGGGGCGGCCTCGGAGATACCGAGGTAGCTCACCTTGCCCTGCTGCACGAGCTCGGACAGCGCTCCCCAGGTCTCCTCGATCGGCACGTCGGGATCGACCCGGTGCTGGTAGTACAGGTCGATGTGATCGACCCCGAGCCTGCGCAGCGAAGCGTCCACGGCGGAGCGCAGGTACTCGGGCCTGCCGTTGACCCTGCCCGCGAGGTTGCCCTCCTCGTCGACCTCGTTGCCGAACTTGGTCGCCAGCACCACTTCGTCCCTGCGCCCGGCGAGGGCCCGCCCGACGAGGCGCTCGTTGGTCCAGGGGCCGTACATGTCGGCCGTGTCGAGGAAGGTCACCCCGAGGTCGAGCGCTCGGCGGATGGTGGCCACCGACTCCTCGTCGTCGCCTCCCGAGTAGGCGAAGCTCATCCCCATGCAGCCGAGTCCCTGCTCGGTGACCCGCAGGCCCTGGCTTCCCAGTGCGCGTTGGCGCATTCGAAGGCTCCACATCGATAGCTCTTGATCGTTTCAAGCACGAGTATGCCCCCGCACCGGCCGGAAGACGAGGACGGCGGACGGGCGGGTCCGGCCGCTGAGCGGTTGGCCCGGAGCGCTTCCGGCGACCGCGCCGCGCGTCGCACGAATCGGTGCCTTTTCGGCGCTGTCGTCTCCTGTGAATGGGCTGATCGTGCGATGGTGGTCCCCGATTTGCGGCCGTTCGGGACGCGGAGGTCGGGAGTGGACCGTAGAAGTGTGCTCATTCTGGTGGCGTTCGCGGTCGTGGCCGTCGGCTACCTGGTGGTGCGTGATCCCGTCGGCGCGGCCGATATAGCCCGTCAGGGCGCGACCGTGCTGTTCGACAGCGTGTCCTTCGTCTTCCAGTCGTTGGTCACCTTCGTCCGTCACCTCTTCGAGGGGTGAGCGTCCGCGCGTTCCGGGGTCGCCCGGTGAGTCGTTGCTCACATGTGTCTCTTGCCACTTATCCTTGTCGGGTGCAGAGTCGTGCTGTGAACGGGCCGGAACGCTGAAGGGGTGTCGGAGATGTCCTCGACGACTGAACTGGGCGAGGTGCTGCGGGCGCTGTCCCAGCTACGCACCGGTGTCGACGGGCTGTACGCGCGCTACGGGGACGTCCCCGTGGTGCGGCGCATCGAGAACGACTTCCAGAGACTCGAGATCGACGTTTCCGAGCTGTCGACGACGGCTCCGGGACCACCGCAGCAGCGTTCCGGGAGTCGGTCGACGGCTCGGCCCGGGAGCGCGGGAGGGCGGAGCGGGCAGTCCGAGCACGAGATCGTCGAGGTTCCGGACACCCCCTACGAACCCTCCTGGTGGCGCGGGGCCGACGACGAGGGGCTGGGAGGTCAGGTGCCGCGCGAGGACTGAGCGAAGTCCGCCGCTCGCTGCCGTGGCAGGTGCTCGGACGGCGTGCTGCGGCGCCGCCGGCGTCGATGCGGCACCGAGCAGACCGAGCGGACCGAGCGGACCGAACCCCGGACGAGGCCCCGGCCGCGAACCGGAAAGCACCGCTCGAGCACGACTCCCACCCGATCAGGCCGCCCGCGATCCCAGAGGTCGAGCATGTCAGCTCCCACAACCACATCCGGTCAGCGCCGTGCACGAACCCTGCGAACCGATCGGTGGTGGTTGCCGCCCCTGGGAACCGCCCTGGGGCTGTCCGCCTTCGTGATCTACGGCCTGGTGCGCACCTTCATGAACCAGTGGTACTGGGCCCCCGAGCAGCACTACCTCGCCCCGTTCTTCTCCCCCTGCCTCAGCGAGGCGTGCGTGCCGGGGGCGAGCCACCTCGGCACGCCCTTCCCCGACCTGGCCCCGTGGATCCCGCCGCCGGTGTTCGTGCTGCCCTTCGTGCTCGGGTTCCGGCTGACCTGCTACTACTACCGCAAGGCCTACTACAGGGCGTTCTGGGCCTCCCCGCCCGCGTGCGCGGTGACCGAGCCGCACCGGCGTTACACCGGCGAGAGCCGCATGCCGCTGATCCTGCAGAACTCCCACCGCTACTTCTTCTACACCGCGCTGCTGGTCGCCGCGGTGCTCACCTACGACACCGGGCTGGCCTTCCAGGGCGTGAACGGAGGGTTCGGAATCGGCCTGGGAACCCTGCTCATGGTGGTCAACGTGGTGCTGCTCTGGGCCTACACCCTCTCCTGCCACTCCTGCAGACATCTGATCGGAGGGCGGATCAAGCACTTCTCCAGGCATCCCGCGCGTTACCGCATGTGGACCTGGGTCAGCGCCCTGAACGGCAGGCACATGTCGCTGGCCTGGGCGTCCCTGGTCTCAGTGGCGCTGGTGGACCTGTACGTGATGCTCGTCGCGTCCGGGGCCTTCCCCGATCCGCGCCTGATCAACTGATTCGTCACCGGTTACGAGGAGGGCCGCACAGCACATGGCCGAGATCGAGACCCACGAGTACGACGTGATCGTGATCGGAGCGGGCGGAGCCGGACTGCGCGCCGCGATCGAGGCGCGTTCGCGGGGGATGCGCACGGCGATACTGTGCAAGTCGCTGTTCGGCAAGGCGCACACCGTCATGGCCGAGGGCGGTATCGCGGCCGCCATGGGCAACGTCAACTCCGGCGACGACTGGCGGGTGCACTTCCGCGACACCATGCGCGGGGGCAAGTTCCTGAACAACTGGAGGATGGCCGAGCTGCACGCCACCGAGTCCCCCCAACGGGTGTGGGAGCTGGAAACCTACGGAGCGCTGTTCGACCGCACCCCGGAGGGCAGGATCAGCCAGCGCAACTTCGGCGGGCACGAGTACCCGCGGCTGGCCCACGTCGGGGACCGGACCGGGCTGGAGCTGATCCGCACCCTGCAGCAGAAGGTCGTGTCGCTGCAGCAGCGGGACCGGGCCGAGCTCGGGTCCTACGAGGCGGGGCTTCGGGTGTTCGCCGAGTTCACGGTCACCGATCTGCTCCGCGACGGGGACCGGATGGCCGGGGCGGTCGGCTACTGGCGGGAGAACGGGAGGTTCGTGCGCCTGGAGGCTCCGGCCGTGGTGCTGGCCACCGGTGGCATCGGGAAGTCCTTCAAGGTCACCTCGAACTCGTGGGAGTACACCGGGGACGGACACGCCCTGGCGCTGCGCGCGGGCGCCCGGCTGATCAACATGGAGTTCGTCCAGTTCCACCCCACGGGAATGGTCTGGCCGCCCAGCGTGAAGGGGATCCTGGTAACCGAGTCCGTGCGCGGGGACGGCGGGGTGCTGCGGGACGCCGCGGGCCGCCGGTTCATGTTCGACTACGTGCCCGAGGTGTTCAAGGCGTCCTACGCGGACGGTCCGGAGGAGGCCGATCGCTGGTACTCGGACCCGGACAACAACCGCAGGCCTCCGGAGCTGCTGCCGCGCGACGAGGTGGCTCGCGCGATCAACAACGAGGTCAAGGAGGGCAGGGGCAGTCCGCACGGGGGCGTGTACCTGGACGTCGCGGGCAGGCTGCCCACCGAGGAGATCATGCGCAGGCTGCCCTCCATGCACCACCAGTTCAAGGAACTGGCCGATGTGGACATAACTTCCCAGAGCATGGAGGTCGGGCCCACCTGCCACTACGTGATGGGCGGGGTCGAGGTGGATCCGGACTCGGCCGCCTCGGCTGTGCCGGGGCTGTTCGCCGCGGGCGAGGTCGCGGGCGGGATGCACGGCTCGAACCGGCTCGGCGGGAACTCCCTGTCCGACCTGCTGGTCTTCGGGAAACGGGCGGGGACGGGGGCGGCCGACTACGTGTCCGGGCTGGAGCGCCGCCCCGAGGTGGATCCGGCCGTTGTGGACGAGTCCGTCGCCGCGGCGCTGGCCCCCTTCGAGGTCGCCGACACGCGCGGCGCGGAGAACCCGTACACGATGCAGTCCGAGCTGCAGCAGGTGATGAACCGGCTGGTCGGCATCATCCGGGACGGGGAGGAGATGTGCTCGGCGCTGGAGCAGCTCGCCGAGATCGGGCAGCGCGCCGGACGACTGGCCGTGCCGGAGGGCAACCGCCAGTTCAACCCCGGCTGGCACCTGGTGCTGGACGTGCGCAACATGCTGCTGGTCAGCGAGTGCGTCGCCGCGGCAGCCCTGCGGAGGACCGAGAGCAGGGGAGGCCACACCAGGGACGACCACCCGCGCATGGATCCCAACTGGCGCAGCCGGTTGCTGGGCTGCGCCCTGCGCGACGGCGCGGTCGAGGTCTCCGAGCAGGAGCAGGAGCCGATGCGTGCGGACCTGATGCGGCTGTTCTCCCGCGAGGAACTGGAGAAGTACTTCACCGCGGAGGAGCTGGCCGTGGTGGAAACGGCCTCCCGGGCGGAGTGACGCCCCTCGGGGAGAGCCGGTACGGGAACCGCTGTGAACGGCTGCGTGGAAGGGATCGGCCATGGTACACCAGGCGCACCTGCGCGTGTGGCGCGGCGACTCCGAGTCGGGGGAGCTGCGGGACTACGAGGTCGAGGCGGAGGAGGGCGAGGTGGTCCTCGACCTGCTGCACCGGTTGCAGGCCACCCGGTGCCCGGACCTCGCCGTGCGGTGGAACTGCAAGGCGGGCAAGTGCGGATCGTGCTCGGCCGAGGTGAACGGCAGGCCCAGGCTCACCTGCATGACGCGGATGTCGCTGTTCGACCCGGACGAGGTCGTCACAGTCACCCCGATGCGCACCTTCCCGGTGATCAAGGACCTCGTGTGCGACGTCTCGTACAACTACGTGAAGGCGCGCGAGGTTCCCGCCTTCACACCTCCGGAGGGGCTGGAACCGGGCGAGTACCGGATGCAGCAGCGGGACGTGGAGCGCTCCCAGGAGTTCCGCAAGTGCATCGAGTGCTTCCTGTGCCAGGACACCTGCCACGTGATCCGGGACCACGCGGAGAACAAGGAGTCCTTCTCCGGTCCGCGCTTCCTGATGCGCGTGGCCGAGCTCGAGATGCACCCGCTCGACGACTACGCGGAGCGGGGCGGGGACCGCCCGGAGGAGGCCCGCGGCGACCACGGGCTCGGGATGTGCAACATCACGAAGTGCTGCACCGACGTGTGCCCGGAGCACATCCAGATCACCGACAACGCGCTGATTCCGCTCAAGGAGCGCGTGGCCGACCGTCGCTACGACCCGATCCTGCGGCTGTTCCGCCGGAAGAAGGAGTGAGCCGTTCGGGTGCGCCGCGGGTGGGCGCGTTCCCGGGGTTCCGCTCGACGACCACCCGCGGCAGGGGAGCAACCGCGGTGAGGGGCTGGATCCGCTCGTCAGTCCCCGGACTGCAGTTTCTGGTTCCGCGCGCTGAAACCGCGCCCCAGGCCGGCCACTTCGGACTCCATCTGCGGCATCAACCTGCGCACGGTGGGTTTCATCAGGCGCTCCACCAGCCGGGAGGCGGGGAGATTGCGCAGCCAGTGCATCAGCATGACCGAGCGCGGCACGTAGATGCGCCGGGCGCGGCGCTCGATGCCCGTGGTGATCGCCCGGGCGCAGTCCTCCACCGTGGTGGTCGAGTGCATCGGCCACGGCAGCTTCGCGCGCATGGCCCGGAAGCTCGGCAGGTCCGCTGAGGCCTCGCGGACCAGGTCGGTGTCGATCCAGGAGGGGTGGGCGCTGCCGACGTCCACACCGAGGTGGCTCGTCTCGGAGCTCAGCGCGCTGGCCAGTGCTTCGGACCCGGCCTTGCTCGCGGTGTAGGCCGCCATGCCACCTATCGGGGCGAAGGCGGACAGCGAGGAGACCACCAGCAGGTAGCCGTTTCGCTCCACCAGGCGCGGAAGGGCCGCGCGCGCGGTGTGGAAGACCCCGTTGAGGTTCACGTCGACGGTTTTGGTGAAGGCCCCGGGGTCGTGGTGGCGGACCGTGCCGAACGGGGCCACCCCCGCGTTGGCGACCACGACGTCGATGCCGCCCAGTCGCCGGGCCGTCTCGTCGAGCGCGGATTCTATCGAGTCCGCGTCGGTCACGTCGGCCTCGATCCACACGTGGTCGGTGCCGAGTTCGGCGGCCACCGCGGAGAGCTCCGCGGGCTCCAGACCGATTAGCGAGATCAGCGCGCCCCTGCGGGCCAGTTCCCGCGCGGTCTGCGCGCCGATTCCCCGTGCGGCACCCGTGATGGCAACGACTTTGCCCGACATCGACGTGGGCATGGGGCCTCCCTGGCTCGGCGAGCTGGCTACGGCGATGACCGGCCGGAAAGCCGACCGGCTAAGTTACCCATAGTAGGTTACTGTGCCGTAAAGTAAAGAGGGTCGAGCCGAGGAGATGAGCCGCTCGCCGCAGCGGCCACGTGGGCGGCGGAGTCGGATTCCCGGGAGGCGGGGAAACCGGAACGGCGAGCTCGGCTCACCGTGGCTCACCGAGGTTCGCCGTGGTTGTCGGTGGTTGCTGCGGCACCTCGGGCCAGCGGCGCAACGACACCTTGCCTACCGGTGCCGGGGCAGGACCCGCACAGCAACCACCCGACCGAACCGGGCGGGAAGTACTGCTCAGAGCTGCTCGCGCAGCTGCTTCAACTCGTCCAGCTCCTCCTGCCTGGAGTCGAGAATCCGCTGCGCGACGGACTTCACCCGCTCGTCCGACCCCTGGTCGAGCTCGGTCTCGGCCATCTCCACGACCGATTCGTGGTGCTCGATCATGGCCTTGACCCACAGACCGGGGAACTGGCCGCGCTGCGCCTCCTCCAGCTCGGTGATCTCACCGGAGACGTCGGCGCTCGGCATTCGGGTGTTCTGGCCCGCTTCGAGGTCCTCGGCCGTGACCTCGCCCTCACCGCGCTCGGACAGCCAGCTCTCGAGCTGTTCGACGTTCTCGCCGTGCTGCTGCTCGAGCCGCTCGGCGAGATCCGTCACGTTCTGCCTGCTGGCGTTGTTCAGCGCGACCTCGAGCAGCTCCTGCTCGGCCCGGTGGTGGGCCACCATCTGCTGGGCGAACTCCAGGTCGGTGTTGCCGCTGGTCGCCTCGGCGCCCTCGGAGGAGCTCTCCTCCACGGGGGCGATCGCGCTCGCCGGCGGTGGTGTCCCCGCGGCGGGCTTCTGCTCGCTGGCCTGCTCGTAGTTGGGTGAGCAGCCGGTCAGTGCCAGGACCGCAGCGGCCCCCAGGATGCCGATGATCGTGCTGTTGCGCACCGTAGCTTCGCCTCCGGACATGCTGATCCACCCCGAGCGAGCCGAGTGCCGGGCACGTCGACACGCCTGCGGAGCCCTTCGTACCGCTGAAGTTCCGTCCCACCTGCGCGGGTGGTCCACCGTCAGCTTAAGGGGTCCTCTCGGGACGAGTCGCGTAGGTGGTGGGACCCCGGGCGTGTGCGCCCCGCGCTCCAGCGGGGGAGGCGGCGGGCAACCGTCCCGTGCGCAGCGGGTGGAGGCGCCCGAGCAGTGAGCGCGCGGGACTCGTGGCGGGCTCGTGCCTGCTCCGCTCGGCGGAACCGGTCGAAGTGGACGAAAACTCCCCGCGAGCTCCGCGCGCGTGGAGTTCGGGGTGGACCCGTCCGCGCTCGCGTGTTGGCTGGATCTCAGCCCGGGTGCTTCGGGAGAGGACGATGAATAGGGTGACTACGGCCCGGACGCAGCGGAGTTGAGCCTCAGCGCTAATATCCGCAGATGACAGTAACCCAACCGAGCACCGGCAGGCCAAGCTCACCGACGCCGGTTGCGGCGCTGTCATCAGGGTTAGCCGGCCCGTACGGGTCGGGCGGTCCCGTGGTCGGGGCCGACAACGTCTTCGAGGCAGTGCAGGAGGCACCGTGACGGCCGTCGCGCCAGAGCCGATCACTTCGCGCCCCTATCCGGTGCGAAAGACGTCCAAGGGATCCACACTGCTGGGGCTGCTGCGCACCACCGATCCCAAGCAGCTCGGCATTCTGTACCTAGTCACCTCGATGGGCTTCTTCCTGGTCGGCGGTCTGATGGCCATGCTGATCCGTGGTGAGCTCGCGGTGCCGGGGATGCAGTTCCTGTCGCAGGAGCAGTACAACCAGCTGTTCACCATGCACGGCACCATCATGCTGCTGCTGTACGCGACCCCGATCCTGTTCGGGTTCGCCAACTACATCCTGCCGCTGCAGATCGGTGCCCCGGATGTGGCCTTCCCCCGGCTGAACTCGTTCTCCTACTGGCTCTACCTGTTCGGCGGGCTGACCGTGGTGAGCGGCTTCCTCGCTCCCGGTGGCGCCGCCGACTTCGGCTGGTTCGCCTACACGCCGCTGTCCAACGCGCTGCACTCCCCCGGGATCGGCGCGGACCTGTGGATCTCCGGGCTGGTCGTCTCCGGCCTCGGCACGATCCTCGGCGGTGTCAACATGATCACCACCGTCGTGTGCATGCGCGCGCCGGGCATGACCATGTGGCGGATGCCGATCTTCACCTGGAACATCCTGGTCACCAGCGTGCTGATCCTGATGGCCTTCCCCATCCTGACCGCGGCTCTGATGGGGCTGCTGGCCGACCGCCAGTTCGGTGCGCACGTCTTCGACCCCGCCAACGGCGGTGTGATCCTCTGGCAGCACCTGTTCTGGTTCTTCGGCCACCCCGAGGTCTACATCGTCGCGCTGCCGTTCTTCGGCATCGTCACCGAGATCTTCCCGGTGTTCTCCCGCAAGCCGCTGTTCGGCTACACCGGCCTCATCTACGCCACCCTCGGCATCGCCGCGCTGTCCGTGGTGGTCTGGGCCCACCACATGTACGCCACCGGTGCGGTGCTGCTGCCGTTCTTCGCCTTCACCACGTTCCTGATCGCCGTGCCCACCGGTATGAAGTTCTTCAACTGGATCGGCACCATGTGGCGCGGTCAGATCACCTTCGAATCCCCGATGATCTTCTCCGTCGGGTTCCTGGTGACCTTCCTGTTCGGCGGGCTGACCGGCGTGCTGCTCGCCGCCCCGCCGATCGACTTCCACGTCTCGGACACCTACTTCGTGGTGGCGCACTTCCACTACGTGCTCTACGGCACGATCGTGTTCGCCACCTTCGCCGGGATCTACTTCTGGTTCCCCAAGATGACCGGCCGGATGATGGACGAGCGGCTGGGCAAGGTGCACTTCTGGCTGACCTTCATCGGCTTCCACGCCACCTTCCTGGTACAGCACTGGCTGGGCAACGAGGGGATGCCGCGGCGCTACGCCGACTACCTGCCCAGCGACGGGTTCACCACGCTGAACACCATCTCCACCGCGGGAGCCTTCCTGCTCGGCGCCTCGATGCTTCCGTTCCTGTGGAACGTGTTCAAGAGCTACCGCTACGGTGAGATCGCCGATGTGGACGATCCGTGGGGCTACGGGAACTCGCTGGAGTGGGCGACCTCCTGCCCGCCCCCGCGGCACAACTTCACCGAGCTGCCCAGGATCCGCTCCGAGCGCCCGGCCTTCGAGCTGCACTACCCGCACATGAGCGACCGGATGAGGCTGGAGAACCACGTCGGCCTCTCCGGCAAGCCGGTGGCCCACGCGAGCTCGGGAGAGTCCGCCCAGGGGAGCGGTGCTTCCGAGGAGCGCAAGCTCGACGGGAAGTGATATTCGACCTAACGACCCCCTTCACGGGTGTGTCACGGTAAAACCGCTCGACGGGGAGCCCCGGCCGGTCGGACCTTCCGATCGGTCCGGGGCTCTTGTTGTTCGGAAGCTGTTTTCCGAACCCGTAGGGTGGACCGTAGCCGAATATCGAGGGAGTGCCGTCAGTCGTGACCACGTCGAATCCCACCACCGTGCTGATGACCGTTACCGGGACGGACAGACCGGGGGTCACCTCGGTGTTGTTCGCGGCGCTGACCAGGCACGGGGTGGACGTGCTCGATGTCGAGCAGGTCGTGATCCGCGGAAGACTGGTACTCGGTGTGCTCGTCTCCACCGAGTACGACCCCGAGCAGCTGCAGGAGTCGGTCGAGCAGGCCATGGCGACCGTCGGGATGACGGTCGAGGTCGACATCGACGCGGAGGACGGTCAGGCCGACAAGCTCGGCTCGACCCACGTGGTGACCGTGCTGGGACAACCCGTCACCGCGCGCAGCTTCTCGGAGGTCGCCCGCAAACTGGCCGAGACCGACGTCAACATCGATTCCATCCAGCGGGTCGCCGACTACCCGGTGACCGGGCTCCAACTGCACGTGACGGCGGCCGAGACCGGTGAACACACCGACGAGCTGCTCACCGCCGAGATGGCTCAGCTGTCGGAGGGCAGCGGGGTCGATGTCGCGGTGGAGCGCACCGGGCTGTCCCGCAGGGCCAAGCGGTTGGTCGTGTTCGACGTCGACTCGACCCTGGTCCAGGGCGAGGTCATCGAGATGCTCGCGGCGAAGACGGGCCGCGAGGAGGAGGTCCGCAGGGTCACCGAGCAGGCCATGCGCGGAGAGGTCGACTTCGCCGAGTCCCTGCGCCGCAGGGTGGCCGTGTTGGAGGGGCTGCCCGCCTCAGTGCTGGACGAGGTGGGCGCGGAGCTCCAGCTGACCCCGGGCGCCAGGACCACGGTGCGCACGTTGCGGCGGCTCGGTTACCACACCGGCGTCGTCTCCGGAGGTTTCACCAGGATCATCGACCACCTGGTCGACGATCTCGGCCTCGACTTCAGTGCGGCCAACGACCTCGAAGTCGTCGACGGTAAACTCACGGGCCGTGTCGTCGGTGAGATCGTCGACCGCGGGGGCAAGGCGCGTGCGCTGCGGCGCTTCGCCGAGTCCTACGACGTTCCGCTCTCGCAGTGCGTCGCGGTCGGGGACGGGGCCAACGACATGGACATGCTCGCCACGGCCGGGCTGGGTGTGGCGTTCAACGCCAAGCCCGCGCTGCGGGAGATAGCCGACACCGCGCTGTCGCACCCCTTCCTGGATGCGGTGCTGTTCGTCCTGGGCGTGACCAGGGGCGAGGTCGAGGCCGCCGACGCGGAGGACGGGTTCGTCGCGCGCGTGCCGCTGGAAACGTGAGGTGGCTGGGAGATGCTGTCCAGCGGGGCGTGGATCGTGCGCCTGGCGCGGATGTTGCTCGGAGCTCTGGCGGTCGTCGCCGTCGGTAGACAGTTCTTCGCCGAAGTGGGGCTTGCCGACTTCTCGCCGGTGAACTTCTTCAGCTACTTCACGATCCTCAGCAACATAGCCGCCGGGCTGCTGCTGTTCCGGCTCGGGGCCGCGCCCGGCCTGGGTAACCGTGCTGTTCTGGAGTGGCTGCGCGGAGGAATGACCGTCTACATGGCCACCACGGGGGTCGTGTTCGCGCTGCTGCTCGACGACGGGGACCTCGGGCTGACGTTGCCCTGGGTGAACACGGTGATGCACCGGGTGATCCCGCTGGTGATGCTGGTCGACTGGCTGCTGGTCCGGCCCCGTGCGCGGGTGCCCTACGGCCGTGCGGTGATCTGGTTGACCGTTCCGCTGGTGTACGTGGTCTACGCCCTGGGAAGGGGTGCGGTGACCGGCTGGTTCCCGTACCCCTTCCTGCGGCCGGAGCAGGTCGGCGGTGTGGGCGGGGTGCTGTTGCACCTGGTCGCGATGGCCGTGGGCATAGCCGCCGTTTCGCTGCTGGTCGCGTGGTTGGGCAACGTCAGGTTGCGGCGGGAGCGCCCCGAGGTCGGCGTCCCGGCTTAGTCAATGTTCGGCGGTGCGGGTTGCTTGACGGTGCCGGTGGGCAGGGCGGGTGTGAGTACCCGCACTCCCGAGTGAGGTGCACGCGGTGCGCGCGGGACAATCGGCCTCGTGAGTGATCCCGCCGCAGTTCTCCGGCCGCTGACCGATCGTTACGCCTCGTGGCTGTCCCTGCCGGATCATTCGACAGCCGACACCTCGGACGAGGACCCCGAGGACGTGGTGCTGATGCCGATGGTGCTGCGTATCGAGCGCGGCGAACCCCCGGCTCGTACCGAGCTGCTCGAGGCGGCCGCCTCGGCTGCGGTGGCGTTGTGCCTGGACGAGCGGGCCTCGGTGGGCGGCCCCTGGCACGAGGCGGTTTCCGAGTGGGTGAGCGGACGCATCCGCAAGGTCACCCGACGCGCGCGCGGCTCCCACTGGCGCGCCGCGCTGGACCTGCCCGGCGTCACCTTCTCCGTCGGCGGGGCGGAGGTGCGCGCGCTGCTGCCCACGCGCCTGTCCGAGATGCCGCGCGAGCTGACCAGGTTGCAGATCTCCGGTAGCGAACTTCCCCCGGACGAGCCGGGGCCCGCTCCCTCCGATGCTCCCGTGCTGTGGTTGAACCCCGAGGTCGACATGAGCGCGGGCAAGGCGGCCGCCCAGGTGGGGCACGCGACGATGATCCTGGCGGCCCTGCTGCACGGGGACGCGTGTTCCGGAGGCGAGCGGGGAGCCGCGGCCGAGCGGCTTCTCCACGACTGGAAGGAGCACGGCTTCCGCTGTGCGGTGCGCACTCCCGAGGTGGCGCGGTGGAACGAGCTGCTTGCCGGGCGAGACCCGGCCGGTGCGTGGCGGGAGCGAGGCGTCGCGGCCGTCCGGGACGCCGGGTTCACCGAGATAGATCCGGGCACCGTCACCGTGCTGGCCCAGTGGCCCACCGGCGGGGGCCCGGACTGAGTCACGACGAGCAGCGCGGTCCGGTACACGTGTCGGTCGCCCGCGCGGTGGAACACGCTTCACCCGCGGATGAGGTATGTCGTGCCGGTTCTTCCTACCGTCTTCCCCGCGTGGGGAGCGGACGAAGTTCGGGTCGGATTCGGCGGCGGACCGGGTTCGGGACGGACCGCCGCCGAAACCGTTCGTCACGAGTGGCGCGAGCCTACTCCGCGATTCCTCGGCAAGAGGAGATCAGAGTCCCAGACCACCGGTGACGTCGTCGACCATACCGGTGGCGCCACTGGCCGTGTCGGCGACGGTGCCGACGGGGCCCTGCGAACCGACGAGCTCGTTCTGTCCACTCAGCTCCTGCGCCGGTTCGACGTCGCCGGTGGAGGAGGTGACATCGCCCAGGTCCGATGTCACACCGCCGAGGTCGCCGGAAAGCCCGCCGGTGACGTCTTCGACGCTGCCCATGACGTCGCCTCCTTGGACGCCGCCGACGACGTCGGTCACACCGTTGCCGGTGAGGTTGCCCGTGTTCACGTCGCCCGAGTTCGACGCACCGGTGACGTCACCGGCCAGGCCCGTCACATCGACGTCGCCGACCAGGCTGTTCGGACCGATCTGGTTGTCTGAATCGACCGACTCCACGGACTCGTTGCCGCTGTTTTCGGCCGAGGCGTCGATGTTGGTGGCCGAACCGCGCTCGTCTCCGGAACCGAGCAGCTCGTCGACGTCACCGGTGGAGGAAAAGATCTCGGGGTTGGTCATGTTCTGCTCCGTAGAGTTGTAGTGGGAAAGGGACGGTCGTCCTGCGAGTCACCGATCAAGCAGCGGCGATGCGTTCGCCACGGAGCGCGTGTGCCGCCGATCAACTTCTCCACGCCCGGCTGCATCGCCCGGACCAGCGAGTCGACCTCGTCCGCCCGTGCGTACTGGAGCACGAGAGAAGTGGAGTGCAGCACGTCCGTATCGCTCATCGCGCCGAGACCGGCCTGCTCGAGCGAGCCGCGTGGATCGGTGCCGAACCTCGAACGTGCGGACGCGTCGGTAGCCAGCAGGTTCAGGAACTCGTGCACCGTCAGCATGGCCGCAGCTCACCTTCGCGCAGGAACGAACGAATCACAGTGTGATCATGCCCCGAAGAGCGGCCACGCGAACAGGTGAACCAATTCGAGATGTCGGCCCATCGGAACGAGTGGTGCTTTTCGGTAGCACCACGGACGGTATTACATCGTTCGAGTTTTCATCCACTCGTGGTGTCTTTCAAAAGGGATAGCTCGTAGTGGGGCTCGCCGGGAGAGTGCTTCGCGAGGAGGAAAAAAGCAGGTCAAAGCGTTGTTTTTGTGTGAACTTTCTTTTTTGTGGAAAAATATTTGTCGAATATATCACAGTGACCAATCCGGAGCTGCCCGGTGACATTTCCGATTTTTTTGGGGATTTTCATGATCGGACCAATCCTTCGTCCGGTTCGCTACGAATGTCGGAGAAAAGTGAAACCATGGCGTTTCGAATTTTGATGTTTCGTGAGTGGCGCATCGTCTTCCGATCGCTGCCTTCAGCCCCGTGCCCCGTATCGACTCCGGGTGTCTCCGTTCGCTCGTCGACCGGCTCCGACGAGAAGTCGTCTTCGGAGGTCGGAGTCCGAACCACTCCGAACCTCTCGCGGGCCCGCACCTCGTGGGAGGTGGTTTCCCGTGGCACGAAGCAGGTCTCTGGTGTTCGTACGGAGAGCTCGACCAATCGGTGCAGGCGCCGGCGACGAATAGAACACGACAAGACGAAGTGATCGCGTGGAGGTTTCGCTAGTGACCAGGATTCACCGACGTTCCGGACTGGCGGTGGTCGCCGCTTTCGGGATGGTGCTGACCGGATCGGCTGCCGCATCGGCTCAACCGCAGCAGGAGGAACGGCACGATCAGCAGCGCAGGAGTGTCAGCGTCGTCGAGCTCGACGAACTCAACGACAGCGGCGTGCACGGATTCGGGACCATCCGCCTGGACGGCAACGAAGCGTCCGTCCGGCTGTACACGTACGGAGCGCTGGAGGACCAACCGCACGCCCAACACGTCCACATCGGAGGCGAGGGAAAGTGCCCGACCAGGGCGGACGACGCCGACGGTGACGGCATCGTGAGCACCGCGGAGGGAGCACAGGACTACGGTGGAATCGGCGTGTCGCTGACCACCGAAGGTGATACCAGCCCGGACAGCGGACTCGCCGTGGACCGATTCCCCACGGCGCCGAACGGCTTCGTGCGGTACTCACGTACGGTCACCGTCAACGACGAGGTCGCCGCGAACATCCGTACCGGCGACGCGGTGCTCGTGCAGCACGGCATCGACATCAACGGCAGCGGCGCCTACGACGGGGACGCGCCCAGCTCCCTCGACCCCTCCCTGCCGTTGGAGGCCACAGCTCCAGCCGCCTGCGGCAGCCAGAACGTGCGCCTGAGCGGTTCCGCCGACCGCGGTCTGGGACTCGGTGTGGACCTGAACAGCTGAACCGGACTCGGACCGTCCTGCTCGACTCCGCCCGGTGGAGGGTGAGGCGCGGCACCACGGGTTGGTGTCGCCCTCGTCCCCTCGGAGATGCTGTCCTGTTCATGCTGCAGCGGTCGGTGTTCTTCCGTACGGAAGGTCCGGATGCCGGACGCGTGCTCCCCACCACGCGTCCGGACGGCCGGGACCGCGGTCCTCCGGGCCGGTCTGCCGTGGCGGTGTCCGCTCGTTACCCCCGGTCGTCGGACTCGCCGCCGTCGAGCAGTACCCGCCGGAACTCGGCGACCAGGGGCCGCAGGTCGATGTGGTGCCAGGCCGCCCACAGGCGCACCGAGGAGGGGAACCAGGGGATCTCGCGCAGGGTGACCTCGGCGGGAGTGCTGTCGCGCATGCTGCGCTGGATCAGCGCCAGCCCCAGCCCGGAGGCGACCAGGCCCAGGGCGGCGAGCGGTTCCGGGGCGCTGGTGCGCACGGCGGGAGTGAACCCGGCCTCCACGCACGAGGCCAGGAACCTCTCGGAGTCGTTGCCCCCCGCGGCGCCGTCGGCCACGGTGATCCAGGGCTGCCCGTCCACATCGGCGGGAAGGATGCCGGTCCGCTCGGCGAGCGGGTGCTGGGCGGGAACGGCCAGCATGAGCGGCTCCTCGAGCACGAGCGCCGACTCCAGCAGCGGGTCCTGCTCGTCCGGCGGCGCGTCCACCAGCGCCATGTCGAGACTGCGCCTGCGCAGTCCCTCCAGCTGCTCCGCGGCCGACTGGTCGTACAGCGCGATGTGCACGTCCGGCCGGTCCCTGCGGATCGAGCGCAGCGCGCTGGGCAGCACCCCGGCGTGCAGGGCGTGGCCCACGTAGCCGAGGCAGAGCCCGCCCGTCTCACCCCTGCCGAGCCGTTGGCCGAGGGACTCGAGCCGCTCGGCGTGCCGCAGCAGTGCCCGCGCCTCGCTGAGGAACACCTCGCCGTCGGCTGTGAGTCGGATGCGCTGCCGATCGCGCTCGAACAGCGCGCAGCCGAGGCGCTTCTCCAGCTCGGCGATCTGACGGCTCAACGGGGACTGCGAGACGTGCAGCGCTTCGGCCGCACGCCCCACGTGCTCGGTCTCGGCGACCGTGACGAAGTAGCGCAGTTGACGCAGATCCAGCATTCCTCGGGGTTTTCCGTTTCCGGTCGGTTCGGCGGTTCGGTCGGCGGAGCGTTCCGCTGTCCCCGGGGCGGGTCGCTCGTCGGCGGTGGCCCCGCGGAATCAGCGTTCAAGACATTTGCGGAATCAAGTTTCGCTTACTGAGTCTTAGACAGTCTTACCGGCCGAGTCTAGCGTCGTGGTGGAAGGCACGAGGGTGGTTGACCCGTACTCACGCTGACAACGAGGAGCGAGCATGAGCATTCGGTCGTTACTGACCGACAGGACACTCGGGTTCGGGGCGGCCCCGCTGGGCAACATGTTCCGCGCAGTCTCCGAGGAGGACGCGCTGTCCACGGTCGAGACGGCGTGGAACGAGGGCATCCGCTACTACGACACGGCACCGATCTACGGTGCGGGCCTGTCCGAGATCCGGCTAGGACAGGTGCTGGCCCAGCACCCCCGCTCCGAGTACGTGCTCAGCACGAAGGTCGGCCGGACGGTCGAGGACGAGATCGAGGAACCGACCGAGCGGGATCTGGGGGAGAAGGGCGGCCTGTTCGAGCACGGCCGCAAGAACAAGGTCCGGGACGACTACACCTACGACGGCACCATGCGTGCGATCGAGCAGAGCCTGGAGCGGCTGCGCACCGATCGCATCGACATCGCGTGGGTGCACGACGTCTCCCCCGACTTCCACGGTGACGACTGGATCGACGCCTTCGCCGCCTCGCGCACCGGTGCGTTCCGGGCGCTGACGAGCCTGCGGGAGCAGGGCGTCATCGGAGCCTGGGGGCTGGGCGTGAACACGGTCGAACCGTGCGAGCTGATCCTGGGGCTGGACGAGCCGAAGCCCGACGGATTCCTGCTGGCCGGGCGCTACACCCTGTTCGACCACGCGCACGCGGTGCAGCGGTTGCTGCCCACCTGCCTCGAGCGCGGCGTCGACCTCGTCGTCGGCGGCCCCTTCAACTCCGGTGTGCTGGCGGGCGGCCAGCACTTCGAGTACCAGGAGGCCTCGTCCGAGGTGCTCGAGCAGGTCGACCGGCTGCGCGGTGTCGCGGAAGGCCACGGGGTGGACCTCAAGGCGGCAGCGCTGCAGTTCCCGCTGGCTCACCCGGCCGTGGCCGCCACCATCCCGGGGATGTCCCGCCCCGAGCGCGTGAGCCAGAACCTCGAACTGCTGCGCGCGCCGATTCCCGGGCAGTTCTGGCGGACGCTGCGCGAGGAGAAGCTGGTCGCGCCGGAGGTTCCGCTGCCCACCGGCGAGTGAGTCGACCGAGGCCGCGCCCGTGAGCCCGTGAGCACGGCGTCGTCGGGCACGTGATCCGGCTGCCCCGCCGCTCCGGTGGGGCAGCCGGGTGAGGAGCCGGCCCGGGGGAACGGAGAAGTTGCCCCGCTCGCCGGAACGGTGAGCGAACCGCTGCCTCCCCGGAGGAGCGCGGACTCAGTCGCCGCCGCCTCGGGCGGGACCGTGCTCGGCCCCCTCCGGCCGGTTCGGTTCCTCCGGGGCGGTGTCGCCCACTCCGCGCGCGGCCAGCGCCTCCCCGAGCTCGTCGGCGTGGCGCAGCGTGCGCACCAGGAACGGTACGGCGAACGCCGAGACCGAGCGGGTCGCGTTCCGCGCCCGCTGGGCCTGCCGGGTCTGCTCGGCGATGGTCGACAACGCGCCCACCGCCTGCACGGTCAACCCGACCAGCAGCCCGAGGAGCTCCGGGCGGACACCCAGCCTGCGGGTGGGGGCCAACCCGCGCTCGATCGCGGAGACGAGATCGCCGATCCTGGTGGTCAGGGTGAACAGGTTGGCCGCGCTGATCGCGACGAGCAGTCGCAGGCACACCACGATCGCGCTCTCCGGGCCGATCAACCACCACTGCAACGCGAGCACGGCAGCCAGCAGCACGAGCAGCAGCCGCATCATCCGGAGCACCCTGCCCGGTCCGATGCGCGCCACCACGAAACCGACCAGCACGGCCACGCCTCCCAGCGCGAGCGGAACGGGCTCGTCGAACACGACGAGCACGGTGGCGAAGGCGATCAGCCCGAGGAACTTCCACCCGGCCGGAGCTCGGTGCAGCGGGCTGTCGCCGGGTTGGTAGAGGCCCAGCGGGGTACTCACGTCACCAGCTCCCTGTAGTGGCGCAGCGCCGCAGCGGGTTCGTCGTCGGCGACGACTCCGCCCTGATCGAGGACCACCACGCGTTCGAAGTCGTCCAGCAGCTCCAGGTCGTGGGTGACCAGCACGACGCGCTGCTGCAGGGTGTGCAGTCGTTCGACGAAGAGCCGCTTGTTGCGCAGGTCCAGCAGCGTGGTCGGTTCGTCGCAGACCAGCACGTCCGGTTCGAGCACCAGCATGGAGCACAGCGCGAGCAGCTGCTTCTGCCCACCGGAGAGCTGCTGCGCCGGGTGGTCGGCGTAGCCCTCCAGACCGTGCTCGGCCAGCGCGGCAGCGGCCCGGTCCCGCCGCTCCCCCTTGGACAGTCCCTTGCCGCGCAGCGAGAAGGCGACGTCCTCACCGGCCGTCGGCATGACGATCTGGGAGTCCGGATTGGTGAACACGAAACCGACCCGCGAGCGGACGCGTTTTCCGTCCCGCACCGTGTCGAGGCCGTCCACCAGCACCCGACCCCGCGTGGGGTGCACCAGCCCGTTGATCATGCGGGCCAGTGTGGACTTGCCGGAGCCGTTTGCCCCGACGAAAGCCACCCTGCGCTCGGTGATTTGCAAATCGATCCCGGAAAGCACCGGGTGCTCGCCGTAGGTGTGGCCCACTCCGTCGAACTCGATCAATCGTTCTCTCCCCTCGGGGACGTGCGCAAGCGGGAAACTTCCGGGGTGCGGGCGCACCGCGCGGTGGCGGCGCTCAGGGGACCAGCTCCCAGACGGTGGCCACTCCGATGCCACCTCCCGAGGACAGCGCGGCCATCCCCACCCGGTTCCCGCGGGTGGTCATCCGGTGGAACAGCCGGACGAGCAGCATCGCCCCGGAGGCTCCCCACGGATGACCGAGGGCGATGGCCCCTCCGTCGGGGCTGACCGCGCGCTCCTCGACGCCCACCGCGTCCGCGCAGGCCAGCACCTGCCCGGCGAAGGCCTCGGTGAACTCGACCACCTCGGGAGTGCGCCCAGCGGTTTCCAGCGCGGAGCGCATGGCGGGAACGGCGGCCAGCCCGAGCCGGTTGGGGTCGACGCCGCTGGTTTCCCGGGCCAGCAGCCGGATCCCCGGTGCGCCCAGCTCGCGCCGTTCGCGTTCCGCGGTGACCGCCACCACCGCCGCGCCGTCGCTGATGCCGCACGAGTTCGCCGCCGTGACGGTACCCCCTGCGGTGAACGCGGGAGGGAACCTGGCCAGCCTCCGCTCGTCGAAACCCGCGCGTGGCCGCTCGTCGGTGCGGACCCCGTTGACCTCGACGATCTCCTCGTCGAAGACCCCCGAGCGCTGCGCCTCCACGGCACGTCGGTGGCTGCGCTCGGCGAAGCGGTCCTGCCGCTGCCGGGAGATCCCGGCCTCGGCGGCCACCAGGTCGGCGGCAGGCCCCATGTCGGGGTCACCGACCTCGGCGGGGGCGAACGGGGCCCGGGAGTAGAAGACCGGAGGTTCGGCCGCGTCCCGCGGGCGGCGGGCCCGCCACGGGGCAGTCGACGCGCTCTCCGCGCCCCCGGCCAGGTAGAACTTCCCCGCGCCCGCGGTCACCAGGTCGGCGGCGGTGACGATCGCGCTCAGCCCGCTCGCGCACTGGCGGTCCACGGTGGTGCCCGGCGTGCCGTGGCCGAGACCGGCGCGCAGCGCGGCCACCCGCGCCGGGTTCCCGCCGGGCCCGCGCGTGTTGCCCAGCAGCACGTCGTCGACCCGCTGGAAGCCGCTGTCGGCCAGCGCGGCCTCCAGCGCGCTCGCGGCGAGCCGGTCGACTGCCACCTCGCGGAGCGAGCCGCCCGCGGTGCCGACCGGGGTGCGCCGCGCGGCGATGATCACTGGGGTGTGCGGGGCAACGTCGTCTTCGGTCATCGCAGTGTCCAGGTGGGGAGCTCTCCCGAACCGAGCTGGTCCTCGATCCGGCGCCGGGCCGGTTTGCCCGCCGGGGTGCGGGGAAGCGCTCGCGCGGACAGCCAGCGACGCGGGCGCTGCGCGCTGCTCAGCGACTCCCGGGCCACCCGGCGGAGCTCGGTCACGGGTGGCGGGGTGGAGGGGTCGACCTCGAGCACCGCGGTGACCAGGGAGCCGAACCTGGGGTGCGGGGTGCCCACGACCACCGCGTCGACCACCCCCGGAACCGAGCGCAGCACCCCCTCGACCCGCTCGGCCGGTACCAGCTCGGCCCCGCTGCCGATGGTGGCGGAATCGCGGCCCAGCACGGTGAATCCGCCGCCGACGTGGGCGGAGGCGAGGTCGCCCACGCTGTGGAAACCGGGTTCCACGGGGGTCAACTCCCCCGACTCCATCCGCCCGGAGAACCCCAGCGGGGAACGCACCCACAGGGTGCCCGTCCCGCCGGGGGCGACCGCGTGCGCTCCGTCGCGGATCTCGGTCTCCACGTGGCGGGCCGGGTGCAGCAGCCCGTCCGCACGACGCAGGGCCACGAGCGAGTGCTCGGCCGATCCGTAGTACTCCACCAGCTCGCAGCCGGGCAGCGTTTCCGCCAGCCGTTCCCGGAGCCGCGCGTCCGGCTCGGCCCCGCCGCAGACGAAGCGGCGCACCCGGCACCGCGCACGCGCCCGCGGGTCGCGCTCGAGCACCGCGAGCAGCGCCGCGAGCATGGACGGCACGAGGTGCACCACGTCGGCCCTGGAGCAGGCCTCGGCCGCCTCCTCTGCCGACCAGCGTTCGAGCAGCTCCACCTCGGCGCCGAGGTGCATGGCGTGCAGAGCTCCGAACAGGAACAGCGAGGAGCTCAGCGGGCCGGGGATCAGCACCGCGTCCTCCGCGGTGATGCCGACCTCGAAGGCGGCGAAGCTGCACCACCAGGAGGAGCGGGTGCGGGCGAGGACCTTGGGGCGGCTGGTGCTGCCCGAGGTGGTGGGGAAGTGGAACAGGCTTCGCCCCGAGCCGCGCGCGGTGAACCGGGTTCCAGGGGGTCCTGGACGTCCGCAGGCCCGCACGTCCGGAGCGGCGTCCTCGAGGACGGCGGATCGCTCGGCCGGGCTCCAGCCCGGATCGAGCAGCAGCGCACCCGCGCCGAGCAGGTCGGCGCCGAGCAGGTGGGCGAGCCTGCTCGGGGCGGTGCCGTCACCTTCGACGGCTATCCGGCTTCCCCCGACCGCGCCGGAGGAGCGGAGTTCCACGGCGGCGGCGTGCGCCGAGTCGAGCAGCTCGACGGCGGTGAAGCGGTGGGGACCGTGGTGCAGCGCGCGGGGCAGCCCCCCGGCCAGGATCGGGGGGAGCTCCGCCGGCGGGACGTCCGCCCCCGCGGTCCCCCGGCTCGGCCGCTGGTTCGTCACCGGGCTCATGACTTCGCCGCCTTCCTGCGGGGGAGGGAATGGGGGAAGGCGCGGTGCACGGCTGCCGCGACCAGCGAGACCAGCACGACCTTGGTCAGATCGCCGGGGAGGTAGCCGAGGGCGGCCACGCCTGCCGCGCGGAGATCGCCGATCGCCTGGGCCATGAAGGGGACGCCGAACAGGTAGTCCACGGCGATGCCGGCCAGGTTGGCTGGCAGCAGCACCGCGAGGGTGGGCTTGCGCGCCGCGGACACGATCAGCCCCACCACCAGCGCCGAGGCGATCCAGCCCACCAGGAACCCGCCGCTGGGGCCGAAGAACGGGGCGATGCCACCGCGCCCCCCGGACAGCAGCGGCAGTCCGAGCGCGACCAGCACGAGCAGCAGCAGCACCGAAGCGGCACCGCGGCGGGCCCCGAGCAGGCTCCCCGCCAGCAGCGGCCCGGTGTTCTGCAGCACGATCGGCACCGCCGCGCCCGCCAGGTAGATGCCGGGGAAGGTGCCCAGCACGGCGGTGAACGCGGCGAAGACCACGACGCGGGCCAGGTCGGCGGCAGGCCGGGCACCACCCGACCGTCCGTCCGAGGGTTGGGGGGAATCGGTCGTCACGCTGTTCTCCTGCGGAAACGTTCGGGAGAGGTCCGGAGGGCGTGGACGGGGACGCCGGTTCGACGCCGTCCCGTCCCGCCGCGGGCGGAAACAGCGGACAACCTAACCGCGATCACCGGCATTACAGAAAAAACCGGGCGCTGTTGTGGGGACTCCACAACAGGGGGGCCGCTGCGTGGAGTCCGGGTCCGCTCTTGTCGATGACCGGCGAGTTCCGGTAACTGGCCGTCGCGTGCCGGCGCCTCGGAAGAACCACTCGGGACACAGCACGAGGTCGGGGCACCCGTCGGTGGGGTTGCGGGTTTACCAGGGCTCAGAAAGGAAATCCCAGGGGTGTCCAAGAAGTGCCCGCTGGCCGATTGTGGAGTGGGCGTGACCGGAGAGGTGCCACCATGCTTTCGATGTTGCGCAAATACGGATTGGATTCGGACAAGATGATCGGTGCGGGGATCGCCTCGGTATTCCTCTCGTTCGCCTCCTGGGCGGCTTCCCGCGGTCTGCAGGGGGAGAGCCTGGCTCGTGCGGACAGGTGGGGCATCTTCGTCGGGGAGTGGGCCCCGACATTCCTCGCACTCGGCGTGGCCATGCGGATGGAGGAGTACACGCACCCGGAGATGCCCGAGCAGTCCGACCGTCAGCGCGAGCGCGACACGAGCACTTCCGGGATCGGCCGGTGAACGAGCTCGCGGACGGGGCGCGGGTGCGGGACGTGACTCCGCGGAGGGGCGAGCCCGGCCGGCCGCGGAGCACGCCCCGCCCGCTCACCGGTCCGTCGTCGCCGAGTCCAGCCGCCGCAGCGCACCCCGGACCACCTCGGGATCGTGGGTGCTCCAGAACGGGGGCAGCGAGGCGCGGAGGAAACTCCCGTAGCGAGCGGTGGCCAGCCTGGGGTCGAGCACGGCGACCACCCCGCGGTCGGAGGCCGAGCGCAGCAGCCTGCCCGCGCCCTGGGCCAGCAGCAGCGCGGCGTGGGTCCCCGCGACCGTGATGAACCCGTTGCCCCCGTTCGCCGAGATGGCCTTCTGACGAGCCGAGGCAAGCGGGTCGTCCGGCCGGGGGAACGGAATGCGGTCCATCACGACCAGTTGCAGCGACTCACCGGGCACATCCACCCCCTGCCACAGCGACAGGGTGCCGAACAGGCTCGTGGCCGGATCCTTGGCGAAGGAGTCCACCAGCAGCCCGGTGCTGTCCTCCCCCTGGCACAGCACCGGAGTGGACAGTCGTTCCCGCAGCTCGTCGCAGGCCTGCCGCGCCGCCCGCATGGAGGAGAACAGGCCGAGGGTGCGGCCCCCCGCCGCCGTGACCAGCTCGGCGAGCTCGTCCAGGTAGGACTCCGGGAGTCCGTCCCTGCCGGGGGAGGGCAGGTGTCGGGCGACGTAGAGGATGCCGCTGCGCTGGTAGTCGAAGGGCGATCCCACGTCGAGGCCGACCCAGCTGGGTTCCGACGCGTCGGAGGGGGGCTCTGCCGCGGTGGCGGTGTCCGCAGCAGGCCGGGCCGCCCGCTGCGGAGGCAGTCCCCACTGCCCGGCCAGGGTGTCGAAGGAACCGCCCAGCGCCAGCGTCGCGGAGGTGAGCACGGTCGTGCGCTGCTCGAACAATCGCTGGCGCAGCAGCCCGCCCACCCCGAGCGGAGCCACCTTCAGCGCGGGGGCGCGCCCGTTCTCCGCGCTGAGCCACACCACGTCGTGCCGTTCCCCCTCCGGGGCGTCGAACCCGTCGAGCAACCGCATCGCCGTGTCGTGGACCTCCTGGGTGGGCGCCAGGGCGAGCTTGCGCACGCTGCCCGTCTCCGCGTCCTCGCGCTGCTCGGTGCCCAGCGCGGTGACGCAGGCAGCGGCCGCGTCCCGCACCCCGGACAGCGCGGAGGACAACTCCCGCGGCAGCTCCTCCAACCGCCCGGGAGCCGACTCCCCGAGCACGAACTCGAGCCCCTCACCTGCCTCGTTCAGCCGGTCGGCGATCTCCTCGTCCACCGCGCGCCCGCACCTCTTGGCGGCCTGCTTCACGGCGGAACCGGAGAGTTCTCCGCCCGCTGCCGAAGTGACCCGGTCCACCAGGTCGTGCGCCTCGTCGACCACGACCATGTCGTGCTCCGGTAGCACCGGCTTGTCGTCCAGCGCGTCGATCGCCAGCAGGGCGTGGTTGGTGACCACGATGTCGGCCCGCCCGGCCTCGTTGCGGGCGTGCTCGGCGAAGCAGTCCGCTCCCACCGGACAGCGGTGCGCCCCGAGGCACTCGTTGGCCGTGACCGACATCTGACGCCACGCGCGCTCCGAGACCCCCGGAACCAGCTCGTCGCGATCCCCCGTCTCGGTCTCCGAGGACCACTCGCGCAACCTGCGCACATCGCGTTCCAGGGCGGAGGTGGCCGCGGGATCGAACAGCGCGGCCTCCTCCGGTTCCTCGGGGGCGTTGCCGTGAACCCTGTTCAGACACAGGTAGTTGCGCCTGCCCTTGAGGATCGCGAACGTCGGCCGCCGACCGAGCGCCTCGGAAAGAGCGGTGGCCAACCGGGGAAGGTCGCGCTCCACCAGCTGCCGCTGCAGCGCGATGGTCGCGGTGGAAACGACCACGGTCGTGTTCGCGGCCACGGCGTGCCGGATCGCCGGGACCAGGTAGGCCAGCGACTTCCCGGTTCCGGTCCCGGCCTGGACGGCCAGGTGCTCACCGGACTCGATGGCGTTGTCCACCGCCTTCGCCATGGCGGTCTGGCCCTCCCGCGGTGTTCCGGAAACGGCTTCGACCGCGACCGAGAGCAGCGTGTCCAGATCGGCGGGCTCCGCGCGTTCCGCGCGCTCGGTGCGTTCCGCCGTGCTCGGGGTGCTCGGCCCGGGAGGTGCACCGGCCCCGGCGGAGACCGGCTCCGGTTCGGGAGCGCTCTGCTCCACGAGCTCGGGAGGAAGTTGTTCGGTCCCGTCGGGCTCGAAGACGTCGGAAACTGACCAGTTCGGAACGGAAGCGGGCACGTTCGCCGACGTTACCGCAGCGTCCTTCGATGCCCTCCGCTACCCGAGATCGAGGCGCCGCGGAACGCGCGCGAGGGGAGAGGGCGCTCGGCGAGCGTCCACAACCACCGAAGGAGGCCTCCGCGCGGGGCGACCGAGCGCCGGGCCCGCCGTCAGCCGCGAACCACCGGCTCACCGGAGAGGGTCACCCCCGCGGCGCGCAGCTGCTCCAGGGCGCGGTCCACGGTCTCCTCCGCGACCCCGGCCGTGAGGTCGAGCAGCACCCTGGTGGCGAAACCGGAGCGGACGGAGTCCAGCGCGGTGGCGCGCACGCAGTGGTCGGTGGCCAGCCCGACGACGTCGACCGAGTCCACCCCCCGCTCGGCCAGCCACTCGGCCAGCCCGTTGCCCTCGAAGCCCGAGTAGCCGTGGCTGTACTGCCCCTTGGAGAAGACGGCCTGCACCGGTGCCACGTCCAGCTCGGGGTGGAAAGCGGCCCCTGCGGTTCCGGCCACGCAGTGCACCGGCCAGGAAGTCACGAAATCGGGGTTCTCGGCGAAGTGGTCACCGGGGTCCACGTGGTAATCCCTGGTCGCGACCACGTGGTCGTGCTCGGTCGTGGTGAGGTAGCGCGAGATCGCCGAGGCGGTTCCCGCCCCTCCGCTCACGGCCAGCGCGCCGCCCTCGCAGAAGTCGTTCTGCACGTCGACGACGATCAACGCCCTGGTCATCTTCGTCCCTCCAACCTTCCCGACGGCCCTGCCCGGCGGACTCCTCCGACGGGGCGGTGCCCGCCCCGCGGTGCTTTCAGCGGTTCTCGAACACCGTGGGGATGGCGGGCTCCCCGGAGGACAGCTTGAGCCCCTCCCAGGGAAGGCTCACCAGCGCGTGCCGGAGTCGCTGCCGATTGTCCTCCAGCCCGGGCAGATTCTCGACCCTGCGGCCTCCGCGGATCAACGGCGTCTGCACGAACCTGTCGTGCGGTCCGGCCGCGGGCGGCTCGTGCCCCGCGCCGTTGCGGTAGACGACCTCCTCCAGCGCGGTGCCGGTCGGTTTGTGCCTGCGCAGCGCGGCCTTGCTCCCGCCGCGCGACTCCTTGTGCGAGCTGCGCTTGGCCACGGGGCGTCCGTCCACCTCGGCCAGTTTGTAGACCATCCCCGCGGTGGGAGCCCCGGAACCGACCACCAGGGAGGTGCCCACGCCGTAGACGTCCACCGGCTCCGCGCGCAGCGAGGCGATCGCGAACTCGTCCAGGTCCCCGGAGATCACGATCCGCGTGCCCGTGGCCCCGAGCGAGTCGAGCTGCTCCCGCGCCTGCCTGGCCAGCACACCGACGTCACCGGAGTCGATGCGCACCGCCCCCAGCTCGGTGCCTGCCACCTCAACGGCGGTGCGGATGCCCTCGGTGATGTCGTAGGTGTCGACCAGCAGGGACGTGCCCGCTCCCAGCGCGTCGACCTGGGCGCGGAACGCCTCCCGCTCGTTGTCGTGCAGCAGGGTGAACGAGTGGGCGGAGGTCCCGGCCGTGGGGATCCCGTAGCGCGCCCCGGCCTCCAGGTTCGAGGTGGCCGTGAAACCGGACAGGTAGGAGATGCGGGCGCAGGCCACGGCCGAGTCCTCGTGCGTGCGGCGGGAGCCCATCTCGATGAGGCGCCTGCCGTTGGCGGCCGAGGACATCCTGGTCGCGGCCGCCGCCACGGCGCTGTCGTGGTTGAGGATGGACAGGATCACCGTCTCCAGCAGCACGGCCTCGGCGAAGGTGCCCCGCACCGTCAGCACGGGCGACCCGGGGAAGTACAGCTCGCCCTCGGGGTAGCCGTCCACGTCACCGGTGAAGCGGTACTCGCGCAGCCAGTCGAGCGTCCGCTCGTCGCAGACCCGGTCGCGTTCGAGGGCCTCCAGCGTCCGCTGGTCGAAGCGGAAGTTCTCCACCGCGTCCAACACCCGCTCGATGCCGCCCACCACTCCGTAGCGGCGCCCGCCCGGCAGGCTCCTGGTGAAGACCTCGAACACGCAGTCGCGCTGGGCCGTGCCGTCACGCAACGCGCTGCTGAGCATGGTCAGTTCGTAGTGGTCGGTGCGCAGCGCGGTACTGGCTGGATCGGTCATATGCGCGAGATTACGTGCCGTGGGAAGGCGCGTGGGCACCAGCCGTCGGGCGCGAACGTGTGAGAATGGGGATATGACCACCCCAGCCGAAGCGGAGAGTACGCAGGTCGAGCCGGAGGAGACCGGAGCGTCGGAGCGGCCTTGGGTGACCATCGTGTGGAACGATCCGGTCAATCTGATGTCGTACGTGACCTACGTCCTGCAGAAGGTCTTCGGTTACAGCGAGGAGCACGCCACCAAGCTCATGCTGGACGTGCACAACAAGGGCAGGGCCGTGGTCTCCTCGGGATCCAAGGAAAAGGTGGAGGGCGACGTGGCGAAACTTCACGCCGCGGGCCTCTGGGCAACCATGCAGCACGACTCGTGAACGGACAGCGAACCCAGTGCAGGATTGGACACGCGACAACGGCCGCCTGGTGAGCGAGCTCGAAGCCAACGAGGCAGCGGTGATCCGGGGCCTCGTCGGCGAGATCAAGGACATGCTCACCGCCCGTGCGCAGCAGGCCCCGCAGGACGAGCTGGCCGAGTTGACCGGGATGCGCACCGGTCCGAACACGCCGCCGCAGGAGAGCGTGCTGGCGAGGTTGCTGCCGGACTTCATCCGGCCGGACAGGGACAGCTTCGAACCCGAGACCGAGGAGGCCGACACGGCGGGAGCGCTGCGCTCGCTACACGAACCCGAGCTGATCGACCACAAGAGCGGAGTGGCCGAGACCGTGCTGGAGACCTGCCCGGAGCAGGGCGGTGAAGTCTCGCTGACCGAGGACCAGGCCGACAGCTGGCTGTCGGCGATCAACGACGTGCGCCTCGCGCTCGGCACGGCGCTGGACATCTCGGAGGAAACCCCGGAGGAGCCGCCGGAGGACCAGCTGCAGCGCGAGCACTACTACGTCTACCAGTGGCTGACCTGGGTGCAGGACAGTATGATTCGGGCCCTGACTTCTTGACCCCTTGTGACGGTACTTTGCTTGGGTGGTTGGTTAGCCGGCACGTGAGTCGGCGCCTTGGGAGCGTTGGGCACGCTCTTGAGTAGCGACCTACGCGGCGAGCGGCCCGGCCTTGCAATGCATCCGACTCACGCACCGGATCTTCTCGTCCTGGTCAGGCTGAAGCACTCGCGTTGGGGTGCGGCCGCGCACCGGAAGTGCGCAGAGCGCCTGGATCGGCACTCCCGACCAAGGGGCGCTGTCCAGCGGAGCGCTTACGAGCCTGAGCAGTCGGCACCGCCGCGCAACCACCCGCGCAAACCGCGCCGGGAAACCTTCCAGGAGGCCTGATGGTGGAGAGCTTCGGGCGGGGCAGTGGGGCGAACAACGCGATCACCGATGTCGCCGGGGTGTCCGTGGGACACCGCCACCGCCTCGACGAGCGCTGGGCGACCGGGAGCACGGTGGTGCTCACTCCGGAGGGAGCCGCCGCGGGGGTGGACGTCCGGGGCGCGGGCCCCGGAACGCGGGAAACCGACGTGCTCGACCCCGACCACCTGGCCCAGCTGGTGCACGGGGTGCTGCTCGGTGGGGGCAGCGCCTTCGGGCTCTCCGCGGCGGACGGGGCGATGCGCTGGCTGGCCGAGCGCGGACACGGGCTGCGCGTGGGGAGCACTCCGCACGAGGTGGTGCCGATCGTGCCCGCGGCAGTGCTGTTCGACCTGCCGATGAGCGACTGGGGCAGACGGCCGGACGCGACCTTCGGCTACGCGGCCTGCGAGGGGCGGAGCCGCGGAGTTCCCGCGACGGGCAACGTCGGCGCGGGGACCGGGGCCGTGGCCGGGGCGCTCAAGGGCGGCGTGGGCACCGCCAGCGCGGTGCTGGAGGACGGGACCACGGTCGGCGCGCTGATCGCGGTCAACTCCTCGGGAGCGGTGGTCGACCCGAGCACGGGACTGCCGTGGGCGCTGTCCAGCGGTCTGGAGGGGGAGTTCGACGTCCCGGCGCCCTCCGCCGAGGCGATCGCGGCGGCGCGGGCGCGCAACGCGCGCACGGACCGCTCCGGCGCGGAGATCGCCCCGCTGAACACCACGATCGGAGTGGTGGCCACCGACGCGGGATTCGGAAAGCCCGAGTGCCGCAGGGTCGCGGTGGCCGCGCACGACGGTGTGGCCCGCGCGGTTCGCCCCGCCCACGGGATGACCGACGGGGACACCGTGTTCGCGCTGGCCACGGGGGAGCGCTCCGGCGCCCCGGCTGCGGGTGAGCCTGGCTGGGTGGCCGCGCTCGACGCGGTCTGCGCGGCGGCGGCCGAGGTGACGGCACGGGCGATCGTGCACGCGGTGCTCGCGGCCGAGTCGGTGGCGGAAGTGCCCGGTTACACATCCCTTTACCATCCCGAGCGGGAATGAATCACGGGCGAACGACGTTTCGCCCCAGGAACGATCCGCCGCCGGGTTCACATGATGGGAGCCCGGTGACTCACCCCGTAGGATGGTGGCTGTGCTGGTGATCCGACGCGACCTCGTGGATGCGATGGTTGCGCATGCTCGACGGGACCACCCGGATGAGGCGTGTGGTGTGGTAGCTGGCCCGGAAGGGTCAGATCGCCCCGAGCGGGTGATCGAGATGATCAACGCCGAACGTTCGCCGACGTTCTATCGGTTCGACTCCACCGAGCAACTGCAGGTCTGGCGGGCCATGGACGCCGCGGACGAGGAGCCGGTGGTCATCTACCACTCGCACACCGCCACCGAGGCGTACCCCTCGCGGACCGACGTGTCCTACGCCTCGGAACCCAACGCGCACTACGTGCTCGTGTCCACCAGGGACCCGCAGGAATACGAGCTGCGCTCCTACAGCATCGTCGACGGCGTCGTCACCGAGGAGCCGGTGGAGGTCGTCGAGTCCTACATGTTCGCCCACACCGGCAGCGACGACATCCCCGACCGAGGCTGAGCCCCCACGTCGCGCGGACGTGCGCGGCGTGGCTGTCGGGTGGATTTGCGAAATTACGTGTGGTTCACAGGAGGTTGCGCCATGGCAGTCAATGTTTCGATCCCGACCATTCTGCGCACTTACACCGGTGGGCAGAAGTCGGTTGAGGCCGACGGCAGCACCGTGGCCGAGGTGATCAACGATCTCGACTCGCGGCACACGGGGCTCAAGGACCGACTGGTCAAGGACGGTGCGCTGCACCGTTTCGTGAACGTCTACGTCAACGACGAGGACGTCCGGTTCGTCGGTGGCCTCGAGGCCTCGATCTCGGACGGGGACAGCCTGACGATCCTGCCTGCCGTCGCAGGCGGCATGCGCTGAAGCGTTCCCTCGCGGGGAGGAGATTGACGTGGCCCGCTACGACTCGTTGCTGGACACCCTCGGAGACACTCCGCTGGTCGGACTGCCGCGGCTCTCGCCGTCTTCCGACGTGCGGTTGTGGGCGAAGCTGGAGGACCGTAACCCGACCGGTTCGGTCAAGGACCGGCCCGCGCTGGCCATGATCGAGGCGGCCGAGAAGGAGGGCACCCTCACCCAGGGGTGCACGATCCTGGAGCCCACCTCGGGAAACACCGGTATCTCCCTGGCCATGGCCGCTTCGCTGAAGGGGTACGGCCTCGTTTGCGTGATGCCGGAGAACACTTCCGAGGAACGCAGGCAGATCCTGCAGGCTTACGGAGCGCGCATCGTCTCCTCCCCGGCCGAGGGAGGTTCGAACCAGGCCGTGGTCGTTGCCAAGCAGCTGGCCGAGCAGAACCCGGACTGGGTGATGCTGTACCAGTACGGCAACTCGGCCAACGCCGAGGCGCACTACCGGGGGACCGGTCCGGAGATCCTGAAGGACCTCCCGAACGTGACGCACTTCGTCGCCGGTCTCGGAACGACGGGAACACTGGTGGGTGTGGGGCGTTACCTGCACGAGCAGAAGCCGGGCACCCAGATCGTGGCCTCCGAGCCGCGTTACGGGGAGCTGGTCTACGGACTGCGGAACCTGGACGAGGGCTTCGTCCCGGAGCTCTACGACGCCGACGTGCTCAACCGGCGGTTCTCCGTCGGCTCCTACGACGCGTTGCGGCGGACCCGCCAGCTGCTGGAGTGCGAGGGCATCTTCGCCGGCATCTCCACCGGGGCCGTGCTGCACGCCGCGCTGACGGTGGGCGAACGCGCCGCCGCGGCCGGGGAGTCCGCCGAGATCGTCTTCCTGGTGGCCGATGCGGGCTGGAAGTACCTGTCCACGGGCGCCTACGGGGGCACGCTGGACGAGGCCGCGCAGCAGCTGGACGGCCAGCTCTGGGCCTGATTCCCTCCGGGGCGGGACCGTTCGGCGAGTTCCCGCGGCGGCGTGAATCAGCACCGCCGCGGGAGCGCACCGGAGGTCCCGCCACGACGGGGAATCTTGCTGCGTTCGACGCTCCCGTCCGCGACGTCGCGTGGGCGGTGTCACCGGCCAACGGCCCGCTCCGCGTCCACCCGCGTGTGGTCGCGCCTGCCGCGATCAGCGTAAGCTCGGCGGTGTGAGTTCGGCCTCCACAGGATCCGGTCCGCGGCGCAAACCCCGAGTGCTGCCACCGCAGCCGGGGAGGGCGGCGGCGGTGTCGCTGGCTTTCGTGGCCCTGCTGTACGTGCTGGAACTGATCGACCAGCTGTTCTTCCAGGCGGGGGCGACCACTCCCGGAAGAGTGCACGGGCTCGACGTCAACGGCATCCAGCCGCGTGAGGTGGAGGGACTGGACGGCATCGTCTGGGCACCGCTGCTGCACGCGGGCTGGGAACACCTCATGGGCAACACCCTGCCGCTGCTGGTGCTCGGGTGGCTGTGCATGGCGGGAGGGATGGGCCGCTTCGTCGTGGTCACCGCCGTGGTCTGGGTGATCGGCGGACTGGGGACCTGGTTGGTAGCCGGGGAGTCGACCACCCACCTCGGCGCCTCGGGCCTCGCCTTCGGCTGGCTGATGTTCTTGCTGGTGCGCGGCTTCTTCACCGGGAGCATGGCGCAGATCCTGGTGGCCGTGGTGCTGGTCGTCTACTGGGGCGGAATGCTGTGGGGCGTCCTGCCCGGGCAGCACGGGGTCTCGTGGCAGGCTCACCTGTTCGGAGCGCTGGGGGGCGTGCTCGCTGCCTGGCTGGTGACTCGGAGTGACCGTCCGCACAGGGGCGGGTCCGCGCGTTCCGGTGAGCTGCCGGGCAGACTGGGGTCGTGACCCAAGCACCGATCGGGATCTTCGATTCCGGCGTGGGCGGCCTCACGGTGGCCCGCGCGATCATGGACCAGCTTCCCGGAGAACGGCTGCGCTACGTGGGCGACACCGCCAACGGCCCCTACGGGCCGCAGCCGATAGCGCGGGTGCGCGAGCACGCCCTGGCGGTGGCGGACTCCCTCGTCGAAGAGGGGGTGAAGATGCTGGTCGTGGCCTGCAACACCGCTTCGGCCGCCTGTCTGCGGGACGCGCGGGAGCGCTACGATATTCCCGTGGTGGAGGTCGTGCTGCCCGCCGCGCGCCGCGCGGCTGCCACCACCCGCAACGGCAGGGTGGGGGTGATCGGCACCAGCGCGACAGTTCGCTCCCGCGCCTACGAGGACGCGTTCGCCGCCGCCCCCGGGGTGACCCCGCACACCGTGGCCTGTCCCAGGTTCGTGAACTTCGTCGAACGCGGGACGACCTCCGGCAGGCAGATCCTCGGGCTGGTGCAGGCCTATCTGGATCCGCTGCAGCGGGCCGACGTGGACACCCTGGTGCTCGGGTGCACCCACTACCCGCTGCTGAGCGGGGTGCTGCAGATCGTCATGGGCGATCAGGTGACGCTGGTCTCCAGCGCGGAGGAGACGGCGAAGGACGTGGTGCGGGTGCTCACCGAGCGCGACCTGCTCGCGGAGCGGGACGCCTCTGGCGACCCGCCGAAGCACGAGTTCCGCGCCACGGGCTCGGCCGAGCCGTTCGCCAAGCTGGCCCGACGTTTTCTCGGGCCTTCCGTCACATCCGATGTTGCGTTGCCGCCCGACGTGTCACGCTCGGTCGTGTGAAGCTGACGATCCTCGGTTGCTCCGGCAGCATCCCGGGCTCCGCCACGCCCGCTTCGGGGTACCTGGTGGAGTCGGGCGGCGTCCGGATCCTGCTCGATCTGGGCAACGGCACGTTGGGAACCCTGCAGCGCTTCGCCGATCCGTTCGCCGCGGACGCCCTGCTGCTTTCACACCTGCACCCCGACCACTGCGCGGACTTCGGCGCGCTGACCGTGCTGCGCCGGTACCACCCCGACCCGCCGTACGCCCCCGGCGAGCGCAGGCTGAGCGTGTTCGGCCCGGAGGAGGCGCCGGACCGGCTGGCCGCGCTGTACGCCCCCAGCTCAGCCGAGCGCGCCGCGACCGACCTCTCCGACGTGTTCGACTTCCGCTCCGTGCCCGAGAGCCCCGTGCGGATCGGCCCGTTCGAGATCACGGCTTTCCCCGTGGAGCACATCTGCCCCAGCTGGGGGTTCCGGGTGGCCGCCGAGGGCAGGGTGCTGGCCTACACCGGTGACACCGGTCCCTGCGGCGGGCTCACCGAGCTCGCCGCCGACGTCGACGTGCTGCTGTCCGAGGCCTCCTGGCAGGACTCCCCGGACCGTCCGGACGGGCTGCACCTCTCGGGCAGGCAGGCCGCCGAGGTGGCCGAGAGCGGTTCGGTGGGCAGGCTGCTGCTGACGCACCTGCAACCCTGGGCCGACAGCGCCGCGATCCTCGCCGAGGCGCGCGCGAGCACCTCGGCCCCCGTGGAGCTGGTCTCCGCGGGCGAGACCTACGAAGTTTGACGGCGGTCTTCGCGGGGCGGTCGACGTGGCCGCCCGGTCCTGCGGCTGCGTGCCCCGGTGGTGCGCTTCGGCCGCGCTTCGCGGGTGGGATACTGCCCCGGTCGGAGATGGCGCCGTCGAGATGGAGTGCTGACATGACTGTCACCGCCGTTTGGCCGATCGACTCGCCGGATGCCCCGAACGGCGGCGACGGTGTGACGTTGACCGACCCGTCCGAGGTGAGCGGGCTGCTCAGCAGGCTGGCCGAGCCGGGCGCCGGGGTGGCCACCGTCTGGCACGAGCACCGCGAACCGGCCGACGAGGAAACCGGGATGCTCGACCACGACGTCTGCGTGGCAGTGCGGGACGGCTACGGCTACCTGAGCTACATCGACGTCGAGCACGACCTCGCCGTCCCGCGGGGCGATCCGGAATCGCCCGCGCTGGTCGGGGAGGACGTGGAGTTCCCCGCGGGCAGCGGGGTGGAGCTCGGCGTGCTGGCCGAGGCGCTGAGCGAGTTCCTGCGCACCGGGCGTCGTCCCGAGTCCGTCGACTGGAGCACCGTCGAGGAGTGAGCCCGGGTGCGGCCGGAAAACTCCGGCGGTTTTCCGGCCGTCCACGGCGACGTTCTAGGGTGGTGCGCGTGGCAAGAGCTGATGGCAGGAGCGACGACGCGCTCAGGGACGTACGGATCACCCGTGGTTACCAGGACTGGCCGGCCGGGTCGGTGATGGTGGAATTCGGTCGCACACGGGTGCTGTGTGCGGCCAGCGTGCAGGAGGGAGTTCCGCGCTGGCGCTCCGGTTCCGGCCTGGGCTGGGTGACGGCCGAGTACGCGATGCTGCCCTCGGCGACGAACACGCGCGGGGCGCGCGAGTCGGTCAAGGGCAAGATCGGCGGGCGCACGCACGAGATCAGCAGGCTGGTGGGGCGTTCGCTGCGCAGCTGCATCGACATGAGCGCGCTGGGGGAGAACACGATCACGCTGGACTGCGACGTGATCCAGGCCGACGGTGGGACGCGCACCGCGGCGATCACCGGGGCCTACGTGGCGCTGGCCGACGCGGTCACCTGGCTGCGGGCCTCCAAGCGGCTCTCCGATCCCAAGCCGCTGTCCTGCGCCGTCTCCGCGGTCAGCGTCGGTGTGGTGGACGGCAGGGTCCGGTTGGACCTGCCGTACGAGGAGGACTCCCGCGCCGAGGTGGACATGAACGTGGTGGCCACCGACCACGGGACCTTCGTGGAGGTGCAGGGCACCGGGGAGGGCGCGACCTTCCCGCGTTCCACCCTGGACGAGATGCTGGACAAGGCGCTGGCCGGTTCGGCCCGGCTGTGCGAGCTGCAGGCCGAAGCGCTGGCCGAGCCCTACCCGGGGCAGCTTCCGGGGAGCAAGGCATGAGCAGGTTGTTGCTGGCCACGCGCAACTCGAAGAAGCTCGTCGAGCTGCGCCGCATCCTCGCCGACGCCGGGGTGGCCGGTGTCGAGGTGGTCGGGCTGGACGACGTGCCGGAGTTCCCGGAGGCCCCCGAGACGGGGGCTACCTTCGAGGAGAACGCGCTGGCCAAGGCCGCCGACGCGGCTCGGGCCAGCGGGCTTCCGGCCGTGGCCGACGACTCGGGGTTGAGCGTGGACGCGCTCAACGGGATGCCCGGAGTGCTGTCGGCGCGCTGGGCGGGCAGGCACGGCGACGACCAGGCCAACCTGGATCTGGTGCTGGCCCAGTTGGGCGACGTGCCCGCGGAGCGGCGCGGGGCCGCTTTCGTGGCCGCCGCCGCGCTGGTGACCCCGGACGGCGCGGAGACCGTGGTGCGCGGCAGCTGGCCGGGTCGCATCGTGCGCGAGCCGCGCGGGACCAACGGTTTCGGCTACGACCCGATCTTCGTTCCCGAAGGGGAGAGCCGCACTTCGGCGGAGCTGTCCTCGGCGGAGAAGGACGCGGACTCTCACCGGGGGCGGGCGCTGCGCGAGCTGCTGCCGCACCTGCGGGCGCTGGCGGGGTGAGCTGGGGCGTTCCCCTGCGAGGCCGAGCCCGTGGGTTTTCCAGTTTTGCTTATAACTGGGACTTTTCCCAGGGGGTTCTCAGTTATAGGCAAAACTGGAGTCCCTGTGCTCCGGAGCGGGGGTCGCTGGAGAGCCGAGCAGTGCCCCGCCGTCCGGAGAGGCGCGGCCGCCCGAACACCGCGCCGTCGGAGGACTGTGAAAAGTCCCTCCCCGGTGTGGGAAGCCCCCGGACGGGTAGCTAGGTTTCCGCCGTGCTTGGCGAATGGCTGGAACCGGTACTGCTCGCCGTGGCCGGATTCGTGTCCGGTTGCGTCAACGCCGTCGCGGGCGGTGGCTCGCTGCTGGTGTTTCCCGCGCTGCTCGGCACGGGACTTCCGCCGCTGGCGGCCAACGTGACGAACTCGGTGGCCCAGGCCCCCGGTTTCGTCGGCGCGGCGCTGAGCCAGCGCCGGGACCTCATCGCCAACGGACGCAGGCTGCTGTCGATATCGATCGCGGCCGTGCTCGGCTCCGCAGGGGGCTGCGCCCTGCTGCTCATCCTCCCGGGTGAGGTGTTCGACGCGGTGGTTCCCGCTCTCGTGGGGCTCTCGGCCGTGCTGATGGCCTTCCAGAACCGCATCCGGAAATGGCTCGGCAACCCGGACCAGCACGGCCCGGACAGCACGGTGCTGCTCACCGGGGGGATCTTGTTGGCCTCGGTCTACGGGGGCTACTTCGGCGGGGCGCGCAGCGTCATCTTCGTGGTGATCCTGGTGCTGACGGCCAATGCGACGATGCGCACGCTCAACGCCGCGAAGAACTGGCTGAGCCTGCTCGGCAGCGCGGTCACCGTCGTGATCTACGCGCTGCTCGCGCCGGTGGACTGGGTGGCAGTGGCCGCGCTGGTGCCCACCACGCTTCTCGGGGGCGTGGTCGGCGGAAAGGTGGCGCAACGGCTGCCCGCCGCGGGCTTGCGCTGGGCCGTCGTGGTGATCGCGGCCGTGGTCGCGATCTACATGGCCGTGGACTGAGGAGATCTCGCGGAAACGGTGCACGCGGATGATCCGCTCGGCGGACGTCGTCGTGGGGCGCCGCCGCGATTCCGCAGCGGAAACGGGTGGAAACGGGCGGAACCGGTGGGGCAGCGTCGGGCCCGCGCCGGGAACGGGCCCCGCCGACACCGGATTCGACTCCGGTCAGACCCCGATCTCGCGGCGCAGCCGGTCGACGTGGCCGGTCGCCTTGACGTTGTACTTCGCCTGCTGGATCTTGCCCTCCGCGTCCACCACGAACGTGGAACGGATCACGCCCTGGACGATCTTGCCGTAGTTGTTCTTCTCACCGTAGGCGCCCCACTGGCTCATGACCGCGCGGTCCGGGTCCGACAGCAGCGGGAAGGTGAGTCCTTCGGAATCGCGGAACTCGGCGAGCTTGCCGGGCTTGTCCGGCGAGATGCCGAGAACCGCGAAGCCTGCCCCTTCCAGATCGGCGAGGTTGTCCCTGAAGTCGCAGGCCTCCTTGGTGCAGCCGGGAGTGCCCGCGGCCGGGTAGAAGTACACGACCACGGGGCTTCCCCGGTACTCCGACAGCGTGACGGAACCGCCGTCGGCGTCGGGCAGCGTGAAATCGGGGGCGACATCGCCGGGGGAGAGTTGTTCGGTCATGCCTCGACGCTAGCCGATGACGCTTCGCTCACGGACGCGATCCCGCGGTGCCGGAGACCACCACCGCTCCGGAGTCCGCCGTGGAGCCGGCGCTTTCCGCGTCGAGATCGCTCGTGGCGATCATCATCCCGAACAGGAGCCCGGCCACGGCCGAGACGGTCACCGCTATGGCGGACAGAGTGTAAACGCGGACGCTCACCGCCGTACCCCTCACAAGGTCGTTTTGCCTGCAGTCGATCAGTAGATCGCGAAGCAGGGCTGAATCGTTACGCTACGTCCCTCGACAGGGGGAGATTTCTGCTGGTTTCCGCGTGATCGCTCTCTCGAGTTGCGGGGGCGGATCACTGCGGAGACGGTCACGAGCGGAGCCCGTGCCCGACGGCTCCACCGGGGGCGCTTCCCCCTCGCCCAGCAGTGGACACTCTTCGTTGGAGCAGCGATGCCGACAGTGGCCGACCAGTTCATCGAGGTGCTCGTCGAAGCGGGCGTGGAGCGGATCTACGGCATCGTGGGGGACAGTCTGAACCCGATAGTCGACGCCGTCCGACGCACTCCCGGCATCGAGTGGGTCTACGTGCGGCACGAGGAGGCCGGGGCCTTCGCCGCGGCGGCCGAGGCCCAGATCACCGGGCGGTTGGCCGTGTGCGCGGGCAGCTCGGGCCCGGGCAACCTGCACCTGATAAACGGCCTGTTCGACGCGCACCGCAGCGGTGCCCCGGTGCTCGCGCTGGCCTCCCAGATCCCCTCCGAGCAGATCGGCACCGCCTTCTTCCAGGAAACGCACCCGGAGCGGATGTTCAACGAGTGCAGCCACCTCTGCGAGGTGCTCTCGCACCCGGAGCAGATGCCGCGACTGCTGCGCAGCGCGCTGCAGACGGCGGTGGGACGGCGCGGGGTATCGGTGCTGGTGATGCCGGGCGACATCGCGGAGCGCACCACGGTCAACCCCACCGGGCGGGGAAAGGTGCACAGCGATCCCCCGACCGTGGTGCCTCCCGACTCCCAGGTGCGCGCGCTGGCCGAGTCCCTCAACTCCGCGGAGCGGGTCATGCTGTTCTGCGGTGCGGGGACGCGACAGGCGCACGACGAGGTGATGCAGCTGGCCGACACCCTCAAGGCGCCGGTCGGCCACGCGCTGCGCGGCAAGGAGTGGATCCAGTACGACAACCCCTTCGACGTCGGGATGAGCGGACTGCTCGGCTACGGGGCCTGCCACGAGGCGATGCACAAGGCCGACCTGGTCGTGCTGCTGGGCACGGACTTCCCCTATGACAACTTCCTGCCCCAGGCCAACACGGTCCAGGTCGACATCGAACCGTCCCACCTGGGGCGGCGCACCGCGCTGGACTTCGCGGTCCAGGGCGACGTGGCCGAGACGATCCGGGCCGTGCTGCCGCACCTGACGACGCGGACGGACCGGGACTTCCTGGACAGGATGCTGCGGGAGCACGCCGACACCCTGGAGCGGGTGGTGGAGGCCTACACCCGCGACGTGGACAAGCAGGTTCCCATCCACCCGGAGTACGTCGCCGACGTCCTCGACGACGTCGCGGACGAGGACGCGGTGTTCACCGTGGACACGGGGATGTGCAACGTCTGGTCCGCGCGCTACGTCACCCCGAACGGAAGCAGGAGGGTGATCGGGTCGTTCATCCACGGTTCGATGGCCAACGCCCTTCCGCACGGGATCGGGGCGCAGTTCGCCGACCCGGACCGCCAGGTGGTGGCGATGGCAGGTGACGGCGGGCTCTCCATGCTGCTGGGTGAGCTGCTGACGCTGCGCACGCAGAACCTGCCGGTCAAGGTGGTGCTGTTCAACAACGCCTCGCTGGGCATGGTCAAGATGGAGATGCTCGTGGACGGCAAGCCCGATCACGGGACCGACCACGAGCCCGTGGACTTCGCCGCGCTGGCCGGAGCCATGGGGCTGTACGCGGTGCGCGTGCAGCGGCCGGAGGAGGTGCGGGTGGGGTTGCACGACGCGCTCTCCCACCCCGGCCCCGCGGTGATCGACGTGGTGACAGATCCCAACGCGCTGTCCCTGCCCCCGCAGATAACCGGTGCTCAGGTCAAGGGATTCGCGCTGGCTGTGAGTCGGACGGTGCTGAGCGGCGGAGTGGGCAAGATGGTCCGGCTGGCCCGCAGCAACCTGCGCAACATCCCGGGACGTTGACCCCGCGCACCGCAGCGGTGGTGCCCGCTCCGTTCGGTGCGGGCGATCCGCTCGAGGCAGCGGGCGGGCCGTTCCACCCCGTGGAAGCGGCGAGCTGGTTGTCCGCTGGGTAACACTCCGGTTACTTTCCGATTGCCGGATGAGCAGACTGGGATCATGACAGTGAGCCCGACGGTCCGGCGGCGCAGACTCGCGGCTGAGCTGCGGAGGTTGCGCGCTGCCAGCGAAGTCACCCAGCAGCAGGCAGCGCGGTACCTCGGCTGCACCCAGGCCAAGATCGGTCGGTTCGAGACGGCGAAGCGCTCGCCGACGGTCGGCGACGTAGCGGCGCTGCTGGAATTCTACGAGGTGGACGGAACCACCAAGCACCGGATTCTCGAACTCGCCAGGGAAGCCAGGAAACGGGCGTGGTGGCATTCCTACGGAGATGTCCTGACCGAGTGGTACGCGACCTACGTCGGGCTGGAGTCCGAGGCGTCTTCAATGCGCACTTTCGAGCCGGAAGCGGTTCCGGGATTGTTGCAGACGGAGGAATACGCCCGCGCGATCACGCGGGAGACCCTTGTCGCGGCGTCCGAGTCGGAGATCAGTCGCAGGGCGGAACTGCGAATGCGGCGCCAGCACAGGGTCACCGGCCGGGATCCGCTCGAATTGTGGGCGGTGATCGGCGAGGCCGCGCTGCACAGCAGGGTGGGCGGAACGCAAGTGCTGCGGGAGCAGCTGCGCCACCTGCTGGAACTGGCGCGGCAACCGCACATCACGCTGCAGGTCATGCCGCTGGAGGCCCGGGCCCACCCGGCGCGGATGGGGCCGTTCGTGATTCTGCGTTACGCGGAGGATGTCGACCCGGACATTGTCCACCTGGAGACGCACGCCGGGGGTTTGTCCCTCGAAGGGGAGAACGAGCTGTCGAACTACGACGCCATGATGGAGCATCTGGGTGCGCACGCCCACGAACCGCGGAAATCGCTGGACGTGATAAGCGCACGGATAGGAGAACTCTAGATGTCTGAATTCTTTTCATGGCGGCGGAGCAGTCGCACCCAGGGGCAGGGTCAGTGCGTCGAAGTCGGTTTCGCGGAAAACGCGGTCGGGATCCGGGACAGCAAGAACCCGCTCGCAGGTTTGCTGACCGTGGAACGCGCGCAGTGGCGGGCCTTCCTGGAAAGGATCCGGAAAGGCAACACCCAGCGCTGAGCCGGACGTCTCCGACGGTGCGGGGCGGAGCGGGCTCCGCCCCCCCACCGGAAGTGCCTCGCGGTGCGCGGGTGCCTCAACGTTCGGCGGGTGTCCCGCCCGCGGCAGGCGGTTCCCGTCCGGTCCCCTCGCCGGTGGCCCCGTCGTCGGTGGCCCCGTCGACGGTGGACCCCTCGCCGGTGGACCCCTCGCCGGTGGGCCCGGCGGGATCAGCGCGCAGGAACGGGGTCAGCAGACCGGGAACCGCCTCGTCCGCGAGAGCCACCCCGGCGGAGGGCTCCACGTCGTGGACCGAGTACTGACCATCTCCCGCGGCGGTGGTGGCGCTCATGGTCACCAGCCCGGCCAGCCGCTGGAACGGGGACTGCCGGACGCGCCACCCGATGATCGCGTTGCGCTGGAGCTGCACCGTCCTCCGGACGGCGGTTCCGTGGCGGGTGACGAGGAAGTCGCCGCGGAGCTCGTGCCCCAGGTTGCGGTAGGCGTCCCACGCGAACAGCGCGGCGGGCAGCGCGGTCAGCACCGCCCCGAGCGGACTCCACCACGGGAGCGGACCGAGCAGCCGCGCCACGACCGTCGCGCCGACCAGCACCAGGACGACGAGCACCGCCCGCGTCATCCTCCTGCGCAGCGCCGCGCGCGGATGCCCTCGCAGGTTCCCCGACCGCCCGGTGCCGTCGGCGCGTTCCAGGACCTCGGCGCCGATCCGTTCCGCGACGTGACGCGGGGCGGGCGGCAGCAGCGCCTTGTTGTCGGCCCGGCCGGAGCTCTCGCTGCCCAAGCCGGTGGCCACGGCGGTGAGCCTGCTGCCGCCCGCCAGCCGGAGCAGCAGCGGTTCGGCCAGCTCGATCCCGCGGAGCCTGCGCTTCTCGAGGGACACGGCCCGCGTGGTCAACAACCCGCGTCTGACGTGCAGCGCTTCCCCGCTCTCCGTCGAGAGGCGATATCCCCACCACATCTCCAACGAGATCATCAGGGCGCCGACCCAGCCGCCGACCAGCAGCACCAGCAGGACCAGCAGCACCCCGATCCACAGCGAGGGCCCGGTCAGCACCGAGTCCGCGCTGCCGGGCAACCGCTCCACCAGCCAGGAGGTGACTCCGAGCGCCCGCAGCAGATCACCGAGGGTGTTCAGCACCGAGCCGAGGCCCGCCCAGGTGACGAGAAGCAGCGAGGCGGTCAGCGTGCTGTACAGGTACCAGCTCGGGCGCATCCTGGCCAGTTCTGCGCCCCTCGAGGTGGCACCGCCGACCTGTGCGGGGGACGACTCGTCCGCGGGAGCGCTGCGCCGTCGGCGGAGAAGTTGCTCGCGCAGTCGCTCGGCGCGGTCGGTGGGCAGGGCGTCCAGCCTGAGCTCGGAGGCCTTCGTGGACTGCCTGCCGGTTCCGATCCTGATCACCGAGATGCCGAGCAACCGATGGGGAAGCGGTGCTGTCAGGTCGACGCTCCGGATGCGCTCGCGCGGGATCGAGTGGAAGCTGCGGGAGAAGTTGCCCTGGCGCAGCTCGAAGCGTTCCGGGGTCACCCGGAAGCGGGTGAAGAACCACCTCCACCAGGCGGCCCCGATCACGAACACCCCCATGGCCAGCGCCACGCCTGCCTTCGGGAGCGTGTTCGAGTCGTCCGAGGGGAACAGCACCAGCGCCACCACGGGCAGCATCGGCACGACGAGCAGCCCCATCGAGGCGAACACGCTCCTGAGGTCCAGGCGCTGCCACTCGGCGAAGGACTCCTCGGACCGCTGCTCTCCTTGCTCGGCGGCTGGTTCCGCGTGCGGGTCGTTCAAGTGGCGTCTCCCGGAACGGCCTGGGTGGTCATCGTGAGTCGTTCCGCGAGGTCGGAGGCCACCTCGTGGTCGAGCCCGGCTATGCTGAGCGGCCCGGCGGCCGAGGCGGTGGTCACGGTCACGGTGGACAGGCCGAACATCCGTTGCAGCGGTCCGCGGGCCGTGTCCACGGTCTGGATGCGGGACATCGGGGCCACGCGCCACTCCCTGCTGAGCCAACCGCTGGCGGTGTAGACGGCCGAATCGGTGGTCTCCCAGCGGTGCACCCGGTAGCGCCACCAGGGCATCACCACAGCGTAGCCCGTTCCGAACGCCCCGACGAGCAGCATCCCCACCAGCAGGAACTCCCGCGCCGAGGCGAACCACCACGCGGCCGGCGCCAACGCGGCCAGCAGCACGACCACCACAGCGCCCGCCCGGCAGCCCCACCAGAGGACGGCACGTCGATCGACGCGGTGCTGTGGTGGTCGCAACCGCACACCGCCGGGCGTTTCGCCGGTGTCGATCATGGGTCACCTCCGAGTCCGCGAGCCCGCGGCACATTTTGGCAGTCGGGAGCGGATGAGCGCGCCCGTGCGGTCCGGATCACGGCCGCTGCTCGTCCCGGCACCCGGTTCCGCGGCGGGGCGTGAGGAGGTCCGCCGCGGGAGCACCCGTGAGGAGGGCGAACGGAACGCCTCAGTCGTCAGCGGGAACGTCGTCCAGGAAGCGGGCGATCTCGCGCACCGCCGAGGCGTTGCGCGGCCCCTCCACCAGGGAGGCGTAGGGCAGGGTGAGGAAACGTCCCCGCCGGACGGCCTCGAGCTCGGAGACGGCGGGGTGCCCGCGCAGGAAGTCGATCTTCTCCGCGGCGCTCCTTCCTCCGTAGTCGTTGATCAGCACGACGTCCGGGTCGGCGCGCAGCACGGTTTCCCAGCTGACCGTGGTCCAGCTGTCGTCGAGATCGCGGAAGATGTTCTCCCCACCAGCCTTGTGGATGATCTGGTCGGCGGCCCCGCCGTTTCCCGAGGTGACGGGTTCACTCCTGCCCGAGTCGTAGAGGAAGACGCTGGGAGTGTCCCCTCCGGCGTTCCTCTCGCGCGCCTGCGCGATGGTGCTCCGGTACTCGGAGACCAGCCGCTCGGCCCGCTGCCGCACCCCGAACAGCTCGCCGAGGTTGCGGATGTCGGTGTACAGCGCCCGCAGCGGGGGCATGATGCCGCGCGCGTCCCGGGCACCGCTCCGACGGCAGGACTCGCTGAGCACGTAGGAGTCGATGCCGGCCTTCTCCAGGCGTTCGGGGGTGAAGCGCTCCGTCTCGCCGAACCCGTAGTTCCAGCCCGCGAAGACCATGTCCGCCCCGGCGGCCCGGACCCCCTCCATGCCGATCTCCTCGCCGAGGTGCGGTGTCCGTTCGAACTTCGCGGACCAGGGCGAGCTCCGCACCCCGTTGCGCTGTCCGTCGGACAGGAAGTAGCCGGCCATCCTGTCCTCGAGCCCGAGCGCGAACATGATCTCGGTGATCCCGATGTCGTTGGTGACCACCCTCCGCGGTGGCCGGTCGAAAGTGCGCTGCCGCTCGCAGTTGTCCAACCTCACCGGGAAGCGTTCCGGGGGCTCGCCCGAGGACGTGGTGGCCACCCTGGCGCCGCACCCCCCGAGCAGCAGGACACCGGACATCAGCAGGGAAACGCCTGCGAGTGCTTTCCGCCGGATGCGCACTGTGGATCTCATCCTTTCGGTGGTTCGGCCGTGCCGGAGCCGGTGGCCGGGGCGAACAGCAGCTGGGGGACGTCGCTGTCGGGGTGGCGGACGACGTGCGCGCGCACCCCGAAGACGTCGCCGACGACTTCGGGGGTCAGCACCTGCCCGGGAGGGCCACCGGCCACCACGTGCCCGCCGCTGAGCACGTAGACCTGGTCGCACCAGGCCGCGGCCAGGTTGAGGTCGTGCAGCGCGGTCAGCGTGGTCATGCCCAGCCGGCGCACCAGGGACAGCACCTCCAGCTGGTGCCGGATGTCGAGGTGGTTCGTGGGTTCGTCCAGCACGAGCAGCTCCGGTCGCTGCACGAGCGCTCGCGCGATGAGCACCCGCTGCTTCTCACCGCCCGAAAGCGACAGCACGCTCCGCTCCGCCAGGTGCGCGCAGCCCACGGCGCGCAGCGCCTCCGCGTGGGCGCGGTCGCGTTCCTCCCGCCCCGTTCCGCGGTGCGGGGTGCGGCCCATCTCGACGACCTCGGTGACCGTGAAGTCGAATTCGGACTGGGACTCCTGGGTCAGCGCGGCCATCAGGCGGGCGCTCTCCCGCAGGGACATCGCGGAGACGTCCGAGCCGCCGAGCCGGACCTCGCCCCGGTCGGGGCGCAGGGTCCGGTACACGCAGCGCAGCGTGGTCGACTTGCCGCTCCCGTTGGGCCCGACCAGCCCCACGAGCGCGCCCGAAGCGACGTGCACGTCCACGTCCCGGACGAGTCGCACGCCCGCCGCGGACACGTCGACACCTTCCACGTCCAGGTCCATCAGTTACCTCCCAGCGCGTTTCCGCGGCGGCGCATCAGCAGCAGGAAGCACGGAACACCGATCGCCGCGGTGATCACACCGAGCGGGAGCTGTTCGGGGGCGGCGACGGTCCGCGCGAGCAGGTCCGTCCACACCAGGAACACCGCACCGGCGAGGGGAGCCAGCAGCAGCACCCGGCGGTGGTCGGCCCCGACGAGCAGCCGCGCCAGGTGCGGCAGCATCAGCCCGACGAAGCCGACGGCTCCGCTGACCGCCACGAGCACACCGGTCACCGCGGCGGCCACCACGAACAGCTCGCGGCGGAAACGCGCCGGGCTCACCCCCAGCGTGGTGGCGGTTTCATCGCCCATGGCCAGGGCGTTGAGCCTGCGGGCCGACAGCAGCAGGTAGCAGAGTCCGCAGGCGACCACCACCGTGGCCACCGGCAGCGAGTTCCAAGTGACGCCGCCCAGGCTGCCGAGCAGCCAGAACATGGTGGACTTGGCCGCGTTGCCGTTCGGAGCCTGGAAGATCAGCAGCGTGGTGACGGCGGAGAACCCGTAGGACATCGCCGTTCCGGTCAGCACCAGCCGCAGCGGGGCGAGCCCGTTCGAGGTGCGGGCGATGGCGTAGACGAGCGCGGTGGCGCACAGCGCGCCGAGGAAGGCGGCCGTGGACAGGGCGTACAACCCCAGCGCACCGAGGATCCCGTACAGCGCGACCGCGCTGGCTCCCACCGAGGCTCCGGAGGAGATGCCGAGCACGAACGGGTCGGCCAGGGCGTTGCGCACCATGGCCTGGGTGGCGACCCCAACAGCGCTCAACCCGGCTCCGACCACCGCGGCCAGCAGCACCCTGGGCAACCGGACGTCCCGGATTATGTAGTAGATGCCGGCGTCCTCGGCCGGGATCACTCCGCCGCGCACTGCTTCGCGGAGCAGTGCGACGGTCTTGCCGAGGGGAATGCCGGTGGGGCCCAGCGCGACTCCGCACACGACGGAGCCGAGCAGCGCGACCCCCAGCAGCAGGCACAGCAGCGGAAGGCGGAGCCTGCCGGGACGTTGCCCGCGCGGTGCCGCTCGAAGCTGAGCCGTATCGCACAACCCGGGGACCTTTCTGCGTTGCAGACCACGCGAAGGCACCCGGCGCGCACGTGTCCACCCGGGACGGGTGTCGTGCTCGGGCTCCCTCCCCGCAGTCCTCGACGGTGGTGGAGCTTTCCGCGCCCTCACCGGGTCCGCTTCCGGGAGGGCGCCGCGACGACGTCGGGCTCTCGGGCTTGCTCACGCGAGCTCACCGTTGCGGGTCAGCGCCGGATTCGCACCGGACTTCCCCCGAGCGCCGTCGTTGTGGTTTTCCTGCGGGCGGATCTTCTGCCAAATGTTGGCGATTGTCCATGCTTTGTGCGGCTGGCCACAGCCGAGCGCGCTCGGCACCGGGGAGGTGACCGGGGAGAAGCCCGTGGAACGGGAGTTGTCCGATGTGGCGGGAACTTTCCGGTGCGTTCCACCCGGTGCGGGGCGCGCCGCGCGCACCGCGCCGTCGTGGTGCCGGGCGTCGTGGTGCTGTTCGAGGGGCGGGCAAGCCCCGCGACAGCGGGCGGTGAACCAACCGTTCGCCGGGAAAACCGGTGGAGAGGGTGAGGCCGGCGGGATTCGAACCCGCACTGGCTAGGACGTAGTCACAAGGGGCGAATTGGAGGGAGCGACATATGTCGAAAACGACCGTTTCTCGGCGTGGACGCGGCACGAACCAGCGCCGAAGCCGCTCACCTCGAAGGCGAGACCGCGAAAGTTGAGGAGTAAACCGCGAAGTCGGAGGCGCGGGCGGCGAAGTCAGCGGCCGGAGGATCGCAGCGATGAGCGAGCACCGAGCCGAGTGTGCCGAGCTGCGAGCCGAACGTCCTCGCCGAGTTCGTGCGTCAGCTCTCGTCGAGTGCGCGCTCCGCATAGGTGATCAAGTTCTGACAGATGTGGCAGTGCGTCGGGACCTCCACGCTGGCCATGTCGAGCTTGTAGAGCCAGAACGGCGGGAAGCTCTCGCCGTCCTCACCGGCCTCGAAGGCTGCCCGTCCCTCCTCGGTCAGACGCTCGATCTCAGCGAGGTACTGGTCAGTCATGTGGTAGAATTCCTCGAAGCCGTGCTCGCGCACGTACTCGAAGTTGAATCGGATCGACTCGAGTGCGATCGGGAACGGATGCAGTCCGAAGTGACCCCGCATACCCTCGACCAGCTCGTCGACGTCTGCCGATCGGACCACCGCGTCCAACCGCGCCCAACGCCCCGACTCGCGGTAGTCGGTAAGTTGGGTAGCGATCAACTGTCGGGCAGCGGCGAGGTTGTCCCGTTTTTCGTCGAACAGGCGCAGCGCCGCGTCCCGCGCCTCGGAGCTTCCTGTTTCGTGGGCCTCCTTCACGGCCGCCACCAAGTGCGTCACGATCGCACCGTCGGCGGACATCTGCGCGCCGAACTGTCCCCACTTCGCGGGTATACCCTGCTCGGCGATGCTGTCGAGGAACCGAGTACCACTGAAAGTCACGATCGGACCTCCGCGTGCTGACCAATGATCCTGTCCGGCACACGCTAGACAGGAATACGATTTGATCACGCCGCCGAACGGGTACCGCTTGTTGACTCATTCGGGTGGCGTGGTCAGCACCCCGCGAACAGTCGCGCTCACATCGTCCAGCGGTACCGTTTGCTGAGCTCCCGTGGTCAGGTCACGCACGGTCACACGCTCACTGGCCCAATCGTCGGCGCCGATGATGACCACGGCTTGTGCTCCGGCTTTCGCTGCGCGGGAGAGTTCCTTGCCGAGCTTGCGTACCTCCAACGGCGTGGTTGTGCGCAGTCCGGCCGAGCGCAGCGAGCGCGCCGCACGACGGGCAGGCTCGAACAGAGTCCCTTGAGTGGGGATGACGACGACATCGACGTCGCTGCGCGGTTGCGGCAACAGACCGTGAGTGTCCAGGAAGTCGATGATGGTGACATCGCCCATGCCGAACCCGAAGCCGGGAATCTCCTTCGAGGAGTACAACCCGACCAGGTTGTCATAGCGTCCCCCACCGAACAGAGAGCGCCGGTTCGTCGGGTCCGTGTCGAACACCTCGAACACCGTCGATGTGTAATAGTCGAACCCGCGGACGATCAGTGGATCGAATTCCACGAGATCCGCGGCGTCGGTATCGAGCACCTGCAGCAACCGCGACTCGTCGCGCACCTCCTGCGGCAGCTCCCGCACGGCGGCGGGACCATCCTTGACGATCTGACCGAGGCGGGCGAATTGCTCGTCCGACAATCCGATTTCGGCCGCGTCGGCCGCGAGCGCATCGTGGGTGACCTTCTCCCAGCGGTCAAGCAGGTTCGCGGTGGCGCGGATCTGCTCGTCCGGCACCTCGACGATGTGGCGTAGCAGTGCGTCCAGCAGCACCCGGTCACTGACGCGCAACCGGTACATGTCCGTGGTAGCTCCCAAAGCGGCCATCATGTCGTGGATCAGCTCGAAGAACTCCACTTCGACGGCTGTGCTCGTCGAGCCGAACAGGTCAACGTTGATCTGCCAGTGCTCGCGCACCCGGCCGCGCTGCGGACGTTCGTAGCGGTGACAGTTCGGGTGCGAGTACCAGCGCACGGGGAACGTCAGTTTGCCCGCGTTGCCCGCGATCATGCGCGCTACCGACGGTGTCATCTCCGGGCGCAGCGCCAGTCGCCGTCCTCCCTGATCCGTCAGCGTGTAGAGCTGCTGTGAGACGATCTCTTGCGAGGATTTTGCCTCGTAGATCTCGACCGGTTCCAACTGCGGACCGTCGTAGCGCTGGTATCCGTACCGTTCGAGCACGTCGTAGAGCCGATGGAACACCTGCGTGCGGATCGACATCTCGTCGGGCAGGAAGTCGCGAGTTCCGCGATACGGCTCGGTCGGCAGGTACTCGGCCACGGTTGTCCCTCGTTGCAGATCGACAGTGGTAAGGCAGTACTCAGGGTAACCGAGGCCGATTGCCACCGTTGCGGCGCTCGCAGCACCGTCAATCGAGTGCCGCCGTCAGGAAGCACCACGGCCGGACGCGCGAACCCCCGATATCCCGCGTATCTTGCTCGTCTCGCGGGAGCATCGGGGTGTTGTGTTTCGGGCCAGGTCTCGACTGCTGTGGCTGAGTCCGGCGCGGAGCAGCTGTGGAACTTCGTCTTCACTGGTAAGTGAGGCCGGCGGGATTCGAACCCGCACTGGCTAGGACCTAAACCTAGTGCCTCTGCCTGTTGGGCTACGGCCCCCTGCGGCACAGAGTACCGATAGGATCCGACTCGGCCCGGGACGGCCCCGATTCGGGCGAGTCCACGACACGGCCAGCGTGGCCGCCCGTTGGTGCCGTGGTGTGATCTACGCTGTGCACAGCCGGGTGCCGAATCGGGGATGTGGTGCCCCCGGCCGCGTACCTTCGATCACCGCAACCAGGCCGACCACGACCCCAGAAGTACGAGGAGGACAGGTGGCCCGCGATCCCGACGCCATCCAGCGCGACATCGAGAAGGCACGCGAGTCGCTCGCTGCCTCGTTGGACGAGCTGGAGACCAAGGCCAACCCGACGCGCGCCGTGGAAGCAGGCAAAGCCGGTTTGCAGGAGAAGCTGGAGGACCCGCGGGTCCGCTACGCGTTGATCGGCGTCGGCACCCTGGCAGCGGTGCTCGTGCTGCGCAAACTGCTGCGCTGACTCCTCCCCGCCGTTTCCTCCCTGCCGCGTCCGGTGGCGAAACCGGTCGAGCCCCACCGGATCGCGGGGCCGCGGGACACGTTCCCGCGCGGACGGCTCCGCCAGGACGGGAACACGCCTGAAGGCGGGCCGCCCGCGGTGCTGGGCGAAACGGCAGCCCCGCGTTCCGCTAGCGTCGCGGCGAGCAGCGGAAGTCGGCAGCGCGGGCAGCGGCGGCAAACCTCGTCCGAGCTCGCTCAGCGCAGCAGGGGCAGCAGCGCCTCGTGCAGCACGCGGTCCACGAACCGCTGGTCGAGCGGTTCGCCGGTCAGCATGAGCCGGTGGATCAGGGCCGCCCCCGCGAGCTCGACGACGGTGTCCACCGGAGCGTTCTCGCGGACCTCGCCGCGCTCGCTGCCCCGGTCGATGATGCGGCGCAGCACGTCCCGCTGCGGCAGCAGGAAGGACTCCCGAAACGCCTCGGCCAGCTCCGGCTCGTGGGGCAGCTCCCCCACGAGGGCCTGCGCGGCCTTGCCCACCGGTCCGTCGAGGAACTCGGCGAAAGCGCTGAGGAACTCGCCGAGGTCCGTTTCCAGCGCCCCGTTGTCCGGCTGGGGGACGTTGCGCTGCACCAGCTGGGTGCAGGTGTCGATGACCAGCTCCAGCTTGGACTCCCAGCGGCGGTAGATGGTCGCCTTGCCCGCCCGCGCCTGCGCGGCGACGGCGTCCATGGTCAGCGCGCGGTAGCCCACCTCGGCCAGCACTTCCAGGGCCGCGGTCCGCAGCGCGGCGTCCCTGGTGGAGTCCCTGGGGCGTCCGCGGGCCGCTGACGCGCCCTCGGGCCTGCCGCGGGTGCTGCTCGTGGGGTGGGGGGCTTGCCAATCGCTGCCGAGCGGTGCGTTCACGGTGGACATACTAGTAGTGCCCCACCGGATGTGTTCGTTCGAAAGGGGGCGGGACCGTCCTGCGAAGCGGTGGTACCGCGGGATCCCCGAACGGACCGGCTTCGCGTGCTCGGCGATCCCGTCCGGATCCGGGAGGGTCCGGAACCGGGGAGCTGGCGGCTTCAGCGGAGCTGGCTTCCCGGGTTCTGCTGCGCGGCCGCGGCCGCGGCGGCCTGCCGGGCCGCTGCCCTGGTGGCCTCGTCGGAGAGTCCGTGGCGGGCCTGGAGGTAGGCGGTGCTGAACGCGAAACCGTCCCCGTCGAGTAAGTGGATGACGACCCGCCCCGCGGAGTTCGGCGCGAGTTGCTCGATCAGCTGTTCCGCCTGGTCCCTGGCCGAGATCAGACCGGGAGCGTGCGCCACGCGGCTTTCCGCTCCCATCGTGACGGTGACCGTCCAGTCGTCGCCATCGGGAAGATAGTTGGCTGTGATGTGCCCCTGAGCCATGATGCCTCCGCGTCCAGCATGCTCGATCTTCGCCGTGAACTCGCGCGTTCCGGCCGAAAGGCGGCCGCATTGGGCGTGGATCGGCGCGGTCGCTCACGCGTGGTCAACGACTCTACGGGTTACTCCCCGGTCAGGTCTTCGGGGCGGTCCACATCGAAGCCGGAGGCGACGTCCTCGCAGGCCACGAGAGCGACCCCGTGCGTGCGCAGGTAGTCGCGCGCCCCGCGGTCGCCCGCGGCGAGCTCGGACACCCCCTCCCAGTGCCGCCTGCCCAGCAGCACCGGGTGACCACGCTCACCCTCGTAGCAGGCCGCGGCCAGCGCGTGCGGTTCCGCGTGACCGGCGATCCGCCGCGCCGCCTCGGCCGTGACTCCGGGCATGTCCACCGGCAGCACCAGCGCCCCGGTGGCCTCCCGCGCGGACTCGGCCGTGGCCAGCCTCCCCAGCCCCGCGCGGAGGGAGGACCCCATCCCCGTGGGCCAGTCCGCGTTGCGCACGACCTCCGCGGCGGAGAGGTCGGCCCGCTCGGCGACGGTCGCGGCGGACGCGCCGAGCACGACGACCACGGGTGAGCACCCGGCCAGCCGCAGCACGCGCACCGCCCGCTCCACGAACAGCTCACCCCGGGTGCGCAGCAGCGCCTTGGGCGCCCCCATGCGCTGCCCCCGCCCCGCGGCGAGCACCAGACCGGCCACCGGCTCAGGCATGGGAGTGGATCGGGCCGCTGGTGTGCGTGAGCGGGGCGGCGCTGGCTTCGTTGCGCAGCGCGACGATCTCGGCGGCGATGGACACGGCCGTCTCCTCGGGGGTGTGACCACCGATGTCGAGCCCGATCGGGGCGCGGAGCCGTTCCAGCTCCGCTTCGGTCACCCCGGCCGAGAGCAGGCGCTGCCTCCGGTCGGCGTGGGTGCGGCGCGAGCCCAGCGCGCCGATGTAGGCGGCCGGGCCGCGCAGCGCCTCCTTCAGCACGGGGACGTCGAACTTCGCGTCGTGGGTGAGCACGCACACGACCGTGCGCTCGTCCCGCTCCGCGGAGGCCAGGTAGTCGTGCGGCCAGCGCACGACCACTTCGTCGGCGGCGGGAAAACGTTGCTCGGTGGCGAACACGGCCCTGGCGTCGCACACGGTGACGCGGTAGCCGAGGAACTTGCCCATCCTGGCCAGCGCGGCGGCGTGGTCCACGGCGCCGAAGACCAGCATGCGCGCCGGGCTGACCCAGGCCTCGAGGAAAACGGCGTGCTCCCTGCCGCGTTCCCCGGGAACGCACAGGTTGCGCAGTTCCGAACCGCCCCGCTCGAGCATCGCCCTGGCCTCGGCGAGCACCACCCCGTCGAGTTCCGGATCGCCGGTGCCGCCCGCGTGCTCGTCCGGCCACACGGCCAGCGTGGCCCCGGAGTCGAGCACGCGGGCCACGGAGACCGGTCTGCCCGCCTTCGTCGAACGCAGCGCCCGGGACAGCACCTCTGCCGTCCCCCCGGAGCCGTGCACGTCGGCGTCGGCCCCCGCCGAGGGGTGGACGGGGTGCAGGTGAACCTCCAGGTCGCCGCCGCAGGTCAGCCCCACCGCGAACGGATCGTCCGGGTCGTACTCGAAAGTGGTCCGGCGCGGGCGCCCCTCGGAGAGCGCCTCGAGGGCCAGGGCGTGGACCGAGCCCTCGACGCATCCCCCGGACAGGCTTCCCGCTACGGCCCCGTCCCGCCGTATCGCCGCGGCGGAACCGACCCCTCGGGGGGCGCTGCCGCGTATCTCGACGATCGAGGCGACGACGAAGGCCTCGCCCGCTTCGGTCCAGCTCAGCAGATCATCGGCGATGTCACGCATGAGTGCCTCCTTCGACTGGCGAACCGAGCGGGAAACCGTTCCCGATGTCGCTTCCCGGGCCACCGCGGCGCCGTCGCCCCGGCGGTGAGGTTCACGAGACGCCGAACACGGCCTTGATCCCCTCGATCCCGAAGTAGAGCGCGAACACCAGGGACAGGATGCTCAGCAACCAGCCCAGTTCCCTTGTCCGTCCCTTGCAGATCTTGATCGCACAGTAGGAGATCAGTCCCGCACCGACACCGTTGGTGATCGAATAGGTGAACGGGATGATCGCCACGGTCAGGAACACCGGGATCACGAAGTCCTCGTCGCTCCACGGAATGTTGCGCACCTGTGCCATCATCATGCCCCCGACCAGCACCAGAGCGGGAGCCGCCGCCTGCGCGGGCACCACGGCCGCCAGCGGGGTGAACAGCATGGTCGCGGCGAACAGGGCCCCGGTCACCACGCTCGCCAGGCCGGTGCGCGCCCCCTCGGCCACGCCCGCCGCCGATTCGAGGAAGACCGTGTTCGGCGAGGAACCGGTCACACCGCCGGCCACGGCGCCTGCGCCGTCCACGAGCAGGATGCGCCCCATCCCCTGGACCTTGCCCTCGGAGCTGGTCAGCCCGGCCTCGTTGCCGACGCTGGTGATCGTGCCCATGGCGTCGAAGAATCCGGACAGCACCAGGGTGAACAGGAAGACGGTGGCCGCGAGCACGCCCGCGTTCACGAACCCGCCGAACAGGTCGATGTTGCCGAACAGCCCGAAATCGGGTGTGGCCACCAGGCTCGACGGCAGCTCCGGAGTGGTGCGGCCCCACTGCTCGGCCGGTATGTCGAACACGGCGTTGGCCACGATCGACAGCACCGTCCCGGACGCGATGCTGATCAGAATCGCTCCGGGGACCTTCCGGGCCATGAGGACGATCATCAACAGCAGGGTGAAGCAGAACAGGCCGAGCGGCCACCCGAGCAGGTGGCCGTTCGGGCCGAGCTGCACCGGCACGTCGGTGTCGGCCGCGTCGGGCTGCCTGCTCACGAATCCGGCGCTGACCATCCCGACCAGCGCGATGTAGAGGCCGATCCCCACGGTCAGCGCGGTCTTGAGCGGAAGCGGGATCGCGTTGATGATCCGCTCCCGTATCCCGCTGACCGCCATCACCACGATGCACAGGCCCTCGAGGACCACCAGCCCCATGGCCTGGGCCCAGGTCATCTCGGGGGCCACGGTGAAGGCGACGACCGGGATCACGCCGAGCCCTGCCGCCATCGCCAGCGGTGCGTTGCCCACCACCCCCATGAGCACGGTCATCACCCCGGCGCACAGGGCCGTGGCCGTGGTGATCTCGGCGTTGCCGAGGCTGGCCCCGGTGACGTCCTCGGACGAGCCGAGCATGAGGGGGTTGAGCAGCACGATGTAGGCCATCGCCACGAAGGTGGTGATTCCGCCCCGCAGCTCACGGCCCACCGTCGAGCCGCGTTGGGTGATGCGGAAAAAGCGGTCCAACGAGGAGCGGGGCCCCTCGGATTCGGCTGCCGGATCTTCCTCGCCGGAGTCCTGGCGCAGCTGGGTCATGCGTCCTCCCCTGCCGGTGGGCGCCCCCGGCCCGCACCGCCGCGCGGAACGAACCGGACTTCTCCTCGGGCGCGGGACGGCACGATGCCGCCGGCCCGATTAGGGGCGTTTGAAGAATCTGCTGAGTTTCCGAGCACGGCGGTTTCCGCCCCGCTCCGCGTGGGGAGGAGCTCCTCGTCGCTCCACCCCGCACCCGCGGCGCCGCCGACCCGGTCGTCGTGACCGGCGCCGCTGAAAAGGCACTGACAGACTAGGAGACGCTCCGCCGGCCCGGTTCGGTGGCTCCGGGGAAGCCGGAGGTCGGCGGACTCGTCCCGCCGCTCGAGCGGTCAGTACTCGACGCGGTCGCTCTTGGCCAACCAGGCGTCGAAGGGGGCGGTGCGGTTCTCGGTGCCGAGGCGCCGCACCGGGGTCGGCCACACCGCGTCCGGATCGGTGAACAGCTCGTAGAACGCGCGGTCGTCGAAACCGGCCCCCGCGGCGTCGTTCCGGTCCGCGGAGTAGAGGACGCGGTCCAGCCGGGCCCACAGGGCCGAGGCCATGCACATGGGGCACGGTTCGCACGAGGTGACGAGCACGCAGCCGTCCAGCTTGAAGTCTCCCAGCGCACGACACGCGTTGCGGATGGCGGTCACCTCGGCGTGGCCGGTCGGGTCGAGGCTCGTGGTGACCGTGTTCGTGCCGGTGGCGACGATCTCGGAACCGCGGCCGACCACCGCCCCGAACGGACCGCCTCCGGCGGCCACGCTCTCGGTGGCCAGACGTATCGCCTCCTGCATCCAGGAGGTCTCCGGCCGCTGGTGCGCGGAAGCCGTTTCCGGTCGTGTGGACACGGGTTTTCCTTTCGTGGTGGGTGCGGGGCGGGCGCTGTCGGTGCGCCCGCGACCGCTTCGATGCGCGGATGGGTGGGAAGGCTCACTCGACGATGTGGTCCGGGCCCACCGGGACGTGGTTCAGCGCCTTGCCGGTGGCCGCGCGGATCGCGGCCACGATGGCCGGGGTGGAGGAGATGGTCGGGGGCTCGCCGACCCCGCGCACCCCGTAGGGGGCGTTCGGGTCCCCGCGTTCGATGACGTCGACGTTCATCGGCGGCATGTCGAGGATCGTCGGGATGAGGTAGTCGGTGAAGGAGGGGTTGGCTATCCGACCGTCGTTCACCTGGATCTCCTCCATGACGGCGAGCCCGAGCCCCTGGGCGGAACCGCCCTGGATCTGGCCGACCACGGAGTCCGGGTTCACCGCCTTGCCCACGTCCTGCGAGCAGTCCAGCTGCACGACCTTGACGAGGCCGAGCCCGGTGTCCACGTCCACCACGGCGCGGTGCGCCGAGAAGGCGTGCTGCACCTGCGCGCGCTCGCTGGCGCCCCGCTCGTCCAGCGGGAACGTCTCGCGGTGGTGGTACTCCCTGGTCTCCTCGATCACCTCGTCGCCGAGCACCTCGGTCACGTCGGCCAGCACCCCCGAGGTCTCCGAGACCACCTTGCCCCCGGACAGGTGGAGCCCCGCGGCGGGTTCGTCGAGCGCCTCCGCGGTCAGGTCCAGCAGTTTCGCGCGCACCGCCCTGCAGGCCACCTGCACGGCCCCTCCCGTCACGTAGGTCTGCCTGGAGGCCGAGCTGGACCCGGCGGGTCCCACCGAGGTGTCGTTCGGATGGATGTTGACCCGTTCCACCCCGAGCTCGCTGCGCGCGATCTGCTGCTGGACGGTGACCAGGCCCTGGCCCACCTCGGCCGCGGCCGTGTGCACCACCGCGATCGGCTCTCCCGCGATGACCTGCAGCCGCACCCGCGCGGTCGAGAAGTCGTCCGCGCCCTCGGCGTAGCAGACGTTCTTGATGCACACGCCGTAGCCGATTCCGCGCACCACGTCCTCGCCGTGGGTGGTGTTGGACGCACCGCCGGGCAGGTCGCGGATGTCGGGCTCGGCGGACTCCGCCGCCGAGGGCTCGGGGAGGGGCAGCTCCCGCACCCGTCGCAGCAGCTCCTCCACGGGAGCCGGGTAGTCCAGCACCTGGCCGGAGGGGGTGGACTCCCCGCGGCTGATCGCGTTGCGCACGCGCAGGTCCACGGGATCCATGCCGAGCCGCTCGGCCAACCGGTCCATCTGGGACTCGTAGGCGAAGGCGGGCTGCACCGCACCGAGCCCGCGCATGGCCCCGCACGGCGGGTTGTTGGTGTACATGCCCCAGCCCTCGATCCGGACGTTGGGAACGACGTACGGGCCCACCCCGAGGGTGGTCCCGTTGCCCACCACGACCGGCGTCTTGGACGAGTACGCGCCGCCGTCGAAGTACAACCGCGCCCGGACGAAGACCAGATCCCCCTCGCTGGTGGCCCCGTGCTCGTAGTACATGGTCGCCGGGTGCCGGTGCACGTGCCCGAAGAAGGACTCCGCCCGGTCGTAGACCATCTTGACCGGCCGTCCGGTGCGCAGGGCGAGCATGCACACGTGCACCTGCACGGACAGGTCCTCGCGACCGCCGAAGGCCCCGCCGACGCCGGACATCGTCATCCGCACCAGCTCGGGGTCCAGCCCGAGGGCAGCCGCGGTCTGCTTGCGATCGGTGTGCAGGTCCTGGGTGGCCAGGTACAGGTCGACGCCGCCGTCCTCGCCCGGGATGGCCAGCCCCGCCTCGGGGCCGAGGAACGCCTGATCCTGCATCCCCACCGTGTAGGTCCCGGACACGACCACGTCCGCCGCGGCGTCCGGGTCGCCCTTGACGATCGGCTGGTAGCGGACCGTGTTGCCGCCCGGGTGCACGGCGGGAACCGACTCGTCGTGAGCGGCCCGCTCCGCGTCGACGACCGGTTCGAGCACCTCGTAGTCGACCTCGATCAGCTCCAGCGCCCTCCGCGCGGTCTCCGGGTGGTCGGCCGCCACCAGCGCCACCGCCTCACCGCGGTAGCGGACCACATCGGAGGCCAGCACCGGCTGGTCGACGTCCTTGAGCCCGTACAGGTTGCGGCCGGGAACGTCCTCGGCGGTCAGTACCGTGCGGACCCCGGGGGTGCGCAGCGCCGGGCCGATGTCGACCGAGCGGATCCGCGCCGAGGGGTGCGGGCTGCGCAGCGTCGCGCCCCAGAGCATGTTCTCGGCCCACAGGTCGGAGGCGTAGGCGAAGTCGCCGCGTACCTTCAGCGCCGCGTCCGGGCGCTGCGGGGACTCCCCCACACCGCCCGCGATCTCCTCTTCCAGGTCCTGGGGACGGTGGGCGGGGGTGTGCGTGTTGCTCATCGGGCCACCTCTTCGCGCGGGTGCGTGCGTGTTCGCCGTGGACGTGCGTGCTCGGGCGGGGCGGTTCCGGCGGTGGGCCGGTGCGGTTGGTTCATCCGCCCCTCCCGGTTCCGAGCCGGGCGCAGGCGCGGCGCAGCTCCGCGGTCAGGTCCCGTTCCGACTCCCGGACCAGCCGGGAGTCCTCGACCAGCGCTTCGCCGCCGCGCCACGACCTGCGCAGTGGTGGGAGCGGGCCGAGCGCCAGGGCGGCCACCGGATCCCCGATCCCGGCGTGTCCGAGACCGCTCAGGTCCCACAGGGCGACGTCGGCCAACTTGCCCGGTTCGAGCGAGCCGAGTTCGGCCTCCCTGCCCAGGCAGCGCGCCCCGCCCCTGGTGCCCATCCACAGCGCATCGCGCACCGACAGCGCGTCCGGGCCGTGCTCGGCGCGGCCGAGCAGCAGCGCCTGCCGCAACTCGTCCCCGAGCCGCCCGGACTCGTTGGAGGCCACTCCGTCGATCCCCAGCCCGACCGGGGCGCGCGCGTCCAGCAGGGGACGCACCGGAGCGGTGCCCGCGCCCAACCGCCCGTTCGAGCTGGGGCAGTGGGCCACCCCGGTGCCCGTCTCGCCCAGCCTGCGGATCGCCCCGTCGGACAGGTGCACGCCGTGCGCCAGCCACACGTCCTCTCCGAGCCAGCCGACCCGCTCGGCGTACTCGACCGGGTCGCAGCCGAACTCCGCGGCGCACCTGTCCAGCTCGTCGGTGGTCTCGGCCAGGTGCGTGTGCAACCGAACCCCGTGCTCGCGGGCCAGCTCCGCCGAGCGGCTCATCAGCTCCGCGCTGACGGAGAACGGTGAGCACGGGCCCACGGCCACGCGCAGCCGGGAGTCGAACCCCGGGTCGTGGAACCGCTCCACGGCAGCGGCCGTGCCCTCCAGCGCGGAATCGATGTCCTCCACGGCGGAGTCCGGGGGCAGTCCCCCGGCGGACCGCCCCCGGTCCATGGAGCCGCGCACCGCGTGCAGCCGCACACCGATGCGCTCGGCCCCGGACACCACGCCACCGAGCACGTCCCCACCCGTGCGAGGGAACACGTAGTGGTGATCGGCGACCGTGGTGCACCCGGACAACGCCGTCCAGCCCAAGCCGGCGGCGGCTGCCGAGCGGGTGAGGTCCTCGTCGATGCCTGCCCACACCGGGTAGAGCTCGGTGAGCCAGTCGAACAGCGTCGAGTCGACCGCGCAGCCGCGCGTCGCCCACTGGTAGAGGTGGTGGTGGGTGTTCACGAGCCCGGGGGTCGCCAGGCAGCCGGTGCCGTCGACGCGCCGCTCCGGCCCGTTCCGGGGCGGAGCCGGTCCCGGACCGACCGAGCGGACGAGCCCGTCCTCCAGCACCACGTGCCCCTCGGTGTACTCGTTGCCGATCCCCGAGCCGTCGGGGGCCGCTCCGTCGACGGTGACCACCGCGGCCCCTTCGATCACGGTTCGTCGGGGAAGTCCCCGCTGCTCGACGTCGCTCATGTCCGTCGCTCCTCGGGCGAATCGTCCGAGGAGCCTGACGGGGAAGCGCTCGCGGCGGCGCGCACCGCCTCCATGATCTTCTCGTAGCCGGTGCACCTGCACAGGTTTCCCGCCAGGGCCTCCCGGATCTCGGCGTCCGAGGGATTCGGTACGCGGTTGACCAGGTCGTCCGCGGCGACCAGCAGCCCAGGGGTGCAGAAGCCGCACTGGACGGCCCCGGTCTCCACGAAAGCCCGCTGCACCTCCGAGAGCTCGTCCTGCTCGGCGAGTCCCTCGACGGTTCCGACCTCCCGCCCCTCGGCCTGGCCCGCCGCGACCAGGCAGGCGCAGACGGGCACGCGGTCCAGGTACACGGTGCAGGAGCCGCACTCGCCCTGCTCGCAGGCGTTCTTCGACCCGGGCAGGCCGAGTCGCTCCCGCAGCACGTACAGCAGGCTCTCGCCCTCCCACACGTCGTCGGCGGTGGTGGCGCGGCCGTTGACGGTCAAAATCAGGCGCATCCTTGCCTCCCGGCGGTTGCGGTGCCGTTGCGGTACTCGTCCCAGGCCCACCCCAGGGTTCGCCTGGCGAGCACGCCCAGCGCGTGCGTGCGGTAGCGGGCAGTGCCGCGCACGTCGTCGATCGGGATCGCCGCCCGAGCCACCAGCTCGCCGAAGCGTCCGACCACCGATTCGGGCAGTGGATCGGGACGCTCCCAGCGGCGGCTCTCGGTCAGTTCCCCGGCGAGGAACTCCTCGGCCTCGGTGGCGGCCCGCGGTGTCGGGGCCGCGGCGCCCATTCCGGTTCCCACAGTTCCCCGCCGGGGGTGCAGTGCCACGGCGAAGGTGCACACGGCGATGACCATCGCGTTGCGGGGGCCGATCTTGGAGAACTGCTGGGGACCGGTGGCTTCGGGCACGTGCACGGCGGAGACGAGCTCGTCCGCGGCGAGGGCGGTTCGCTTGACCCCGGTGAAGAACTCGGAGACGGGCAGCGTTCGGGTTCCGCGCACCGACTCGAGCTCGACCTCGGCCTCCGCGGCGATCAGCGGAGGGTGGCCGTCCCCGGCGGGAGAGGCCGAGGCCAGGTTCCCGCCGAGCGTGCCGCGGTTGCGGATTTGCGGGGATCCGACCGTGCGCGCTGCCACGGCCAGACCCGGCAGGCTCGTGCCCAGCTCCTCGATCAGGCGGGAGTAGGGCACGCCCGCCCCGACGCGCAGCACGGCGCCTCCCGGGCGCGGGTCGCGGGACCACTGCGCGAGCCGCTCGACGCGCGTCAGGTCGAGCAACGTGCCGGGGCGGCTCCGGTCGAAGTTCAGCTCGACCATGACGTCGGTGCCACCCGCGATCGGCGTCGCGTCCGGGTGGTTGGCCTTTGTCTCGAGAGCTTCGCTCCAGCTGGCCGGTCGAAGGAAGTCCACTTACTTGCCCCTCCAGATCACAACCCGGGACAGGTCGTTGGTTGTGACCAAGTACACAGCCCGCTCGCCCGTGCTGACTAGCGGTGGAAAACATGAATCAACCCATCGGTGAACGAGAGGTGTTCGTGGTTTCCTACAACTGCGGTCCGGGAGGGGGAGGCGGCTCGGTCCGCGGTGTTTCCCCGGAATGACGTTTGAGTGCGATTCGCGTTTCGCGGGGGAGGTTTCCCTTGTCGCCGTCCCCGGAGTGCTGACTAAGGTGCGCGCGTGCTTCTCGGCGATCTGCTCGACGACCCCCGGCTCGGTTTGAGCCTGCTCACCGGGCGGGACCGACTCGACAGGCCGGTTCGCGGCGTCTACATCACCGACCTGATCGATCCGCGGCGCTACCTCCAGGGCGGTGAACTGGTGCTCAGCGGGCTGGTCTGGCACCGCGACGCGAGCGACTCGGAAGCCTTCGCAGCCGCCCTGGCCGAGTCGGGGGTTGCCGGGTTGGTCGCGGGCACGGCACGCCTGGGCAAGACTCCGCCCGATCTGGTCGATGCCTGCGCGCGGCACGGGGTGCTGCTGTTCGAGGTCCCGGTGACGGTCAGCTTCAACACCCTGTTCGAACGGGTGCTCGGCGCGGTTCGCGACGAGCCCGCTCCGCGGCGGGACCTGGTCGCCGACGTGGCCGCGGGAGCGGATCTGACCAAGGTGCTCGCCGCTGCCGCCGCCGAACTCGGCACGGACTGCTGGGTGTGCTCGGCCGTGGGGTCCGTCGTGGCCGGGCGCGGGGAGCTGCCCGTGGAGGTGCTGCGCGCGCTGGTGCGGGAGTTCCTGCGGGCGGAACGCCTCCCGAGGACGGTGTCCACGGGGGCGGGGGAGAGCTACGTGCTCCGGCCGATCGGGTCCGGGACGGAGTCCCGCCCCGCGCGGTGGTTCCTCGTGCTGCCCGGGCGCCCGGAGGAGGGGGAGCAGGAGCGCGGTTCGGTCTGCGACGAACTCGCGACCGCGGTGGCTCTGCTGCGCACCCGGCTGGAGGAGGGGCGGCGCGCCGCGAGCCGCCCGTTCGGCGCGGCCGTGCGGGGGCTGCTCGACGGTTCGGTGGACTCGCGCGAGGCGGCGGCCCGACTGCGGGAGGCCGGGGTTCCGCCGGAGGGCTCGCTGCGCGTCGTGTCGCTGGATTCGTGCGGAGCCGCCGCGACCTCGGTCGAGCTGATGCGCGAGATCGCGGCGGCGACCGGGTTGCCCGCGGTGACGGTGGAGACGGACGCGGGGGCGCTGGCCGTGTTCGCCGCGGGGGAGCGGTCGGGCGCGGAGCCGGACGAGCTGGCCGACTGGTTGCGGCGCACGCTCACCGACCTCGAGTGCGCCGCCGAGTGGTTCTCCGTGAGCGTCGGGGTCAGCGACCTCGGGCACGCGGGCGGGCTGCGCGGGCTGGTCGAGGAGGCCGACTACACCCGGCGGTTGGCGCGGCGGCGCGGACAGCGCTGCGGGATGGTCACGGCCGAGGACCTGGTTTCGCACCAGGTGTTGCTGTCCGCCGTTCCCGACGAGCTGCGGCAGTCCTACCGGCAGCGCTTGCTGGCGGGGCTGCTGGACTACGACCGCAGCCATCACTCGGAGCTGGTGCACACCCTGCGCACCTTTCTGGAGTGCTCCGGTTCCTGGGCGCGCTGCGCGGAGCGACTGCACGTGCACGTGAACACGTTGCGTTATCGCATTCGGCGGGTGGAGGAAATAACCGGGCGTGATCTGGGTGACTTTTCCACGCGGGTGGACTTCTATCTGGCCCTCCAGACAAATACCTGAACTTTTCTCGGAAAAGATCGTTCCGCCTGCGGCGGCAGGAGTCGTGTTCGCGGGCTGACGAGCTGTCGACTTCGCTCGGATCGTGACGAAAGACACGGCGGAAAGGGCGAGTATCGTGGTGCGACGGAGCGCTTTTTGATCACTCGCCGTGTCAGTTGTCACAATCGATTCCGCTGTCCGGGGGAAGCCTGCCGTGTGATTGGAAAAAGCGCCTCCATCGGCGGTACCGTTTCTGGTCGGCGCACGGCAGTCCCCGCGGCTCGGATCTCCCCGGAGACCCGCTTCGGGTCGGCCCTGGCCGGATTGGTGTGTTCCCCGCTACGGCCCGCCAACGGCCGAGAAACGGAGGTTTCGGGATTGACCGACCTGTCCGCCACCAACGCTGTGACGGACCGCACTGGCGGCGCCGCTGTCGTCGACCGCTTCACGGTCGGCGGGTACTCGTCCGCTGAAAGCGCATCCGAATCCGTTCGCGAGTACCTGGATCGCCGGCGACCCGCGACCCCGTGCCTGGCCCTGGACCTGGCCGTCGTGCGCGACCGCTACGCGCGGCTGCGCGCCGAACTGCCCGCGGCGCGGATCTGCTACGCCGTCAAGGCTAATCCCGACCCCCGCGTGGTCGCCGAACTCGTCTCCCTCGGGGCGTCCTTCGACGTGGCCAGCCCCGGTGAGATCGACCTCTGCCTGCGGCAGGGGGCCGCTCCCGAGTCGATCTCCTACGGGAACACGATCAAGAAACCGACCGACGTCGCCCACGCCCACCGGAAGGGCGTCCGGCTGTTCGCCACGGACAGCGCCGCCGACCTGGAGAACATAGCCGAGAACGCTCCCGGGGCAGGGGTGTTCTGCCGAATCGCCGTGGACAACACCGGATCGCGGACCCCCTTCGGCCGCAAGTTCGGGTGCTCGCCCGCGGACGCGGCGCTGCTGCTGGCACGCGCGAACGAGCTGGGGCTCGATCCCTGCGGGGTCTCCTTCCACCTCGGGTCGCAACAACTGTCCACCGAGGCGTGGGAGCACGGCGTGGCCGCGGCGGCCGAGACCTTCCGCGCCTTCGACACCGGCGGGCCGCGCATGCTCAACCTGGGCGGCGGATTGCCCGCGACCTACACGCAGCCCTCCCCGGACCTCGCGGAGTACACCGGAACGGTGCACGCGACGCTGCGGCGTCACTTCGGCGAACACCCCCCGGAACTGCTCGTGGAACCGGGGCGTTACCTGGTGGGGGACGCGGGCGTGCTGCGCAGCGAGGTCGTGCTGGTGTCCGAGGACACAACCGGCAGGGGCAGGTGGGTTTACCTGGACGCGGGACGTTACAACGGTCTCGCGGAGACCGAGGGGGAAGCGATCACCTATCGGTTGCGTACCAGCCGCGACGGCGACCCGACGGGCCCCGTCGTGCTGGCCGGACCGACGTGCGACGGAGACGACGTGCTCTACCAGCACAACGTCTACGAGCTGCCGACCACCCTCCGCGGCGGGGACACGCTCGACGTGCTCAGCGCGGGCGCCTACACCGCGAGCTACTCCTCGGTCTGCTTCAACGGGTTCGAGCCGTTGACCACTTACTGCTTCGACAGTGCCGAGACCACCGAGCGAGCGTGAACGACCGCTGCGGCGGTCCTGGCTCGTTCGAGGGAGATTTTCAGCAGGAATCTGCGAAATGTTGGGAGGTCGATAGATGTCAATTGACGCCGGAACCCTGCAACCCGTCGGTCTGTTCACCGGGCAACACGTCCTCGCCGAGCTGGAGGGTGTGTCCGCTGAACTGCTCGATGACGAACAGTTCCTGACCGACGCGCTCAACAGCGCGTTGGACCGTTCTCAGGCCACGGTGTGCGACGTGATCTCGAAGCGATTCGAACCGCAGGGTGTGACCGTGCTCGCACTGCTGTCGGAATCCCACGCTTCGCTGCACTCCTACCCGGAGAACGGTTCGATCTTCATCGACGTGTTCACCTGTGGTAATCGGGCACAGCCCGAGCGTGCGGTGCACCTGCTCGCCGAGGCGCTGAGTCCGACGAACGTGAACTGCCGGACGATCCGGCGTGGTCATGACTACGAAACCGGCCTCACGTGAGGACGTGCGCCCGGCCGGACTCAGCGCAAAGGAGCGGGAGTTGATCGAGCTCGACGGCAAGCAGTGGATCCAGGAGCCGCTCGGGGCCGATATGCGGCGGCTCTGGCGTATCGACGAGGTGTTGTGGGAAGGCGACACCGATTATCAGCACGTGGTCATCGGGCGCACCGGCCAGGGAATCGCGTTGTTCTGCGACGACGACCGCCAGAGCACCGAGTTCTCCCAGCTGGTCTACCACGAGGCGATGATGGTGCCCGGCTTCCTGCTCGCGGAACAACTCGAGCGGGTGCTGATCGTCGGTTCCAGCGAGGGCGTGGCGAGTCGGATGGCCGTGCAGGCCGGGGCGAGCCGCGTGGATCACGTGGACATCGACAGGGAGTGCGTGCGCGTGTGCGCGGAGCACCTCCCGTACGGGTATCGCAGTGCCGAGCTCACCGACCTGGAAGAGGGAAGCGGTCCGATCACCCTGCACTACACGGATGGTTGGAGTTTCCTGGACAGGGCCATCGGCACGGGGCAGCGCTACGACCTGGTGATCGTGGACCTCCCCGATGAGCGAGCCGAGGACACCGACAGTCAGCACAATCGGCTCTACGGTGAGGAATTCATCCGCAGATGCCAAGCGGTTCTGGCGCCGGGAGGTGTCGTCGGTTTCCAGGCCGGAAGCCCGACCATATGGCGAAACACCACACTCACGAGGGCATACAACCGATTCAGGACGGTGTTCGACACCGTCACCTACTTCGGTTCGGACGAACACGAGTGGGCCTTCCTGTTCGGACGCGTCGAACAGCTGGACGATCCGGTGAACGTCATGCTCGACGCGCTGCCGAAGAGTTCCTACGAACCGGAGACGGTCGACGACGCGAGCCTGATCGGTCTGACCGTTCCGCCTTATTCGGTGCGTCACCAGGAGTGACTGCGCCCGGGCTCGGTCCGTGAGCGCGGTTTCGGCCGCTCGGTCGAACTCCGCGCTCACGGACCGTTCTTCGTTCGGGGCCTGCTCCCCGGAGAGGTCGGGGCGAGCCCGGCCGGGGCCCGTTCAGGCCGTGTAGGGGTGCTCGCCCAGCTCGTAGTCCTCGGCCCTGTTGAACCACTGGTCGAAAGCCAGCCCCCGGTCGCGCAGCCGCTGCTCCACCGAGTCCACGTGCTCCGCGGAACCGCCGGACTCCTCCTCCGCCGCGGAATCTATGGTGAACAACTCCTCGTAGGCCCTGTCCGGGCAGGCGTGCGTGATGAACTCCTCGAAAAGCGGCTCGCTCTCGTCCCAGCTCATCAGCTCGGTGGCTTCCAGCACGACCCGCGCCTCGTTGACGAACAGCCGCAGCGCCAGCGACTCGGCCACGCACCGCGGCACCCGCCAGTAGCTGCCGGTGAGCCTGGTCGCGACCGTGGCCGAACTCAACAGCAGCGACCGCGTGAAACGCGCGTCGTAGTTGTGCTGGTAGCAGGGGGGAAGCTCCTCCAGCACGAGCAGTCCCACCGCGCCGTCCGCGGTGGCGTCGTTGACGGTCAGCGCGAGCTCGTCGTAGAAGAGCTCGTCGGTGACGACGCTGACGGCGTGTATCAGCGCTCCCGCGGCCATCTCGGCTCGCGGGTCCCCGTGCTCGGGAAGCCCGAACACCGCCCCCGTGAACGCACGCAGTCGCTCGGAGAGTCCGCGCAACCTCTCCCGCCAGCGCTCGGTCTCGGGCTCGGAGCTGCTCGGCACGAGCTGCTCCCGCTCCGCGGGAGCTTCCTCGCTCTGCTGCCACGAAGTGGATTCGGGGATTTCGGCCTGTTCGAACGCCTCCTCTATCTCGGCCTGCAGCCTGGCGTCGGCCTCGTTGAGCGGTCCGCCCGCGTTCTGCTCGGCCGCGGCCAGGCTCTCGTTGAACTCGTCCTCGGTAATCTTGACCTCGGAGTGGGTCAGCGCCCAGTGCTCCAACACCTGACTGTCGGCGAGAACCTCCTGCACCACGTTGGCAGCGGCCGTCTCGGCCGCCTGCAGCGAAGGAGCGTCGACAGCCAGCATCACCGTCGCCCCGTCCGGACCGACCTCGATCCGGTAGTCCAGCACATCGATGTCCTCCGCTTCGGGGCCAGCAACGCCCTCGACCCGCCCGAGCTGGTGATCCAGCAGGGACACCACGCCCTCCTGCTGAAGCGGGTCGAGCTTGGAGATGTCCACCGGAGGCCGTAGCCCCGCAGTCACTACGTAGTCCACCGCGTCTCGTCCTCTTTCCAACTCGTTGCGGGCATGGTACGTGCTCGTGGCGGTGCGGATGCGCACGACGCGCCAATGGCCCTCAGCGTCCGGGCACCCGGGGAATCGGAGACCATAACCGCGTGAAGACGGTGACGGTATTCGGTAGTTGCAACATGGATCTGGTCGCTTACGTGCCGGTCGCCCCCCGGAGGGGGGAGACCGTGCACGGGCGCGCCTTTCGCACCGTTCCCGGCGGCAAGGGAGCCAACCAGGCCATCGCCGCTGCCAAGGCGGGGGCCACGACCCGTTTCGTCGGTGCCGTGGGTGAGGACGGGTTCGGCGAGCAGATCCGCGACACGCTCGCGGGCACGGGCGTGGACACAGCCGGCCTCCGCACGGTCGGGGGCAACAGCGGCACGGCGCACATCGTGGTCGACGACGAGGGGGACAACTCCATAGTCGTCGTCGCCGGGGCCAACGCCGCGGTGGACCGGGTCGACGGGAAGGCGGAGGAGCTCATCGCCTCCTCCTCGTGCTTGCTGATGCAGTTGGAGACACCCGTGGAGGGGGTGCGGGAGGCTGCGGAGACGGCGGCCGCGCACGGGGTGCGGGTCGTGCTCACCCCGGCTCCAGCCGAGCCGCTGTCCGACTCCCTGCTGTCGAAGGTGGACCTGCTGGTTCCGAACGAGCACGAGGCGGCGGTGCTCACCGGGGAGGAGGACCCGGAACTGGCGGCGGACGCGCTGCTCGACAGCGTCGGAGAGGTCGTGATCACGCTGGGGGATCGGGGAGTGCTCTACGGGAACCGGGCGGGAGAGCGGTTGCGAGTGCCCGCCTTCCCGGTGCGGGCCGTGGACACCACGGCAGCGGGGGACACCTTCGTCGGCGCGTTCGGAGCGGCCCTGGCCGGGGAGGAGTCCGTGGAACGGGCGCTGCGCGAGGGGTCGGCGGCCGCGGCCCTGTCGATCGGGCGGGAAGGGGCGAGCAGCTCCATGCCTTCGGCAGCGGAGATTGGTGAATTCTTGGAGCGCGACACGAACTGAGCGAAAAACGATCACATTCGGCGCGGTATCGTGCACGCAATGTTTTCGGTGTCGCTGTTCCGCCGGTGGGCGGGTGCACGAGCAATGTCGTTCCACCCGCCCCCGTCGGGAGCCGCCTCACTGGGCTTTGTCGTAAGCCTCCACGATCTCAGCGGGAATGCGACCGCGGTCGGAAACCTGCATGCCCTGTTGCCGGGCCCATTCCCGAATGGCCTGATTGCGTTCGCGGTCGGCGGCTTTCGGCGGTTGCGAGTTGCCGCTCGACTGACGCGTTTTGCCGCCCTTGGTCGACTTTGCGGTGCGCTTGCGGCCACCGGTGCGGCGAGCGCTGGAAAGATAGGGGGCCAGCGCATCCCGCAGATTGGCGGCATTGTCGGCCGACAGGTCAATCGTGTAGTTGACCCCGTCGAGACCGAACTCGACGGTGGAGTCTGCTTCCGAGCCGTCGACATCGTCGACGAGTTGAACCGTTACCTTCTGCGCCACTGCTAACCCTCGATTCCGGATCGTTTTCGTCGGTCATCCACAGCTTACGACGAAGCGCGGCAGTACAATAAACTAACGTTGCTCGATTGTCGCGAGCGGCTCTGCGGTCCCGTTGTGGAGTGACCTCGGCGACACGTTCCGACATGCCCCGCGGGGCAGCCGGGCGTCACCCGGAGTGCCGCAGCGATAGGGCGCGGGAGTCGAGTAGTATTGGTTTTTACGAACCGACTGCGTGGGCGTGGGTGGTTTACGGCCACACGTGAGGTTGTTCTATCGTTGAGTACGAGACAACTTGTCCGACCGCGTGCTATAAAGTACGTGCCGGTCGGAGATGTCTACCGGCAAGTGTCGCGGAGCGAGACGGGGCACGTTCCCGAAACAGGTGATCATGGCCGAGCGGATTCAGGTCGAACTCGTCGATGACATCGACGGGTCCGAAGCGCAGCAGACAGTTACTTTCGCCATGGACGGCGTGAGCTATGAAATCGACCTGAGTGAACAGAATGCGCGGAAGTTGCGCGAGTTGTTCGGGCCGTACATCAAGCAGGCGCGCCCGGCGCAGCAGCAGAACAAGCGGCAGACCACCCGTAAGCAGGAGCGCGAGGGGCGTCAGGCCAGGAAGGCCAACCGCAAGCTCACCGAGGAGATCCGTGGTGCCGCTCGGCGGACCAAGGAGCAGTACCAGCAGGATCAATCGGAGCCTGCGCCCGTCACCGACCAGGTGAACACCGAGGAGCGGGAACAGGACGCGCTGCTCGAGCAACCGCTGTCCTTCTCCCCCGGCGAAGAGTCCGAGCCGTCGCAGCAGGCTCAGGAGGAGTCCGCCGAGGAGCCCAAGGTCCCCGTGGTTTCGCTTCCGCAGTTCTCCTCGGCCACCGACTGACGCTCGGTCATCGGCCGGTACCGCCTGCTGCGGCTCGGATGGTTCCCGAGTCGTGGAAGGGGAGCGGGTGCTCTCATCGGGAGGCTTCCGCTCCGCGGCCGTGCCCCAGCGGGGCCGTCCCGCTTCAGCGGGAGAAGCGCGTCCGTTTTTCACGGGGGAGAGCGGACGCGGAACCGTCGTGCGCGAGCTACGAAGCCGCCGTCCGGAGTGGCTGGGGGTGTTCCGAACGGCGGCTCTCGTGGTGTTCGCGCGGAGTGCGGGAACCTTTCCAACTCGGGGGAAGCCGTGCTCGAGCCGGCGAGATCTCCCGTCAGGCTCCCGAACGGGCGAAGCCGGGCTGGCGAACTCCTGGCGCGCTGTCCTGACTCACTGCCGCCGGCCCGTCAGCCCGCTCAGTCCTCCGCGCGGTGCCGGCGTCCCTTGGCGCGCCGGCTCACTTGGGCCACCTGCTCGTCGGCGCCGTGCGTGCCGCCGGAGTCGCTCTCGCTGTGCTGACTCTGCTCGTGGCTGTTTTCCAGGGAGGCGAGGAACTCGGGCGGAGCGCTGTGCGTCCAGTGATCCTCTTCCGGATCGATCAGCGTGTTCCGCAGCTCGGTGTATATCGGTGTCGAATCCACTGCTACCCCCGTGGTCGTGTTCCAAGATCGAGGCTACCGCGCTCGAAGGCGACAGGCCGAGGTGTGGCCGATAATCACTCGAAGGAGACTACTCCACTGACTCGCGCGTGAACACCGCCCGCGCGGGTGATCATGTGGTCGAGCCGCACGCCGCCAGTGCTCGGTGCGAGGCTTCTCGTGCTGTTCTCCCCGTGTTGTGCTGGTGTTTGTGTGGTGGTGGGGGGTGGGTGTGTGGGCGTGTGGTTGTGGGGGTAGTGTGGTGGTTGTCGGCACGGCGGGAACTGCTGGGAGCTTTGCGGGTTGTGTGCTCGTGGGGTTCT
>NZ_JAANTE010000006.1:0-307606 GCF_011291845.1 Actinopolyspora sp. BKK2
AACCGCGAACCGCGAACCGCGAACCGCGAACCGCGAACCGCGAACCGCGAACCGCGAACCGCGAACCGCGAACCGCGAACCGCGAACCGCGAACCGCGAACCGCGAACCGCGAACCGCGAACCGCGAACCGCGATGATCCCTGGGCGACCGCACCCGTGCGCAGGCGGGTGCTCGGGGTGGTCCGCAACCTGACCGCCCTGGACCGGCTGGCCGACGTGCTCACGGTGCTCGCCGACGACTTCCGGGTGGAGACCCGGTTCACCCACGCCGCCGGTTCGGAGTTCGACGCCGACCTGTCCGGGCACTTCCGCCGCGCCGGGATGCACGTGGTCCCGTGGTCGCAGGCGTGCGGGCGGAACTTCGACCTGGCGATCTCCCCCAGCGGCAACGGCGCGCTGCACGAGCTGGACATGCCGGTGCTGACCCTGTCCCACGGCGCGGGCCACCACAAGCACCTCCCCTCCGGGCGGGGTTTCGGCCCGGAGGTGGCCGGGTTGGCGCACGAGCAGCTGGTGCGGGACGGCAGGGTCGTGCCCTCGGTCGTGTGTCTGTCCCACCGGGACCAGTTCGAGCTGCTGGCCCGCGAGTGCCCGCTCGCCAAGGATCGGGCCGAGGTGGTCGGGGACCCGTGCTTCGACCGGCTGCGGATCAGCACGCCGTCGCGGCAGAGCTACCGGGACTCCCTCGGGACCGGCGACCGCGAGCTCGTGCTGCTGGCCTCCACCTGGGGGCCGCGGGCGCTGTTCGGCCGCGCGCCGGAGCTGGCCGCCGAGCTGGTGGACGCGCTGCCCGCGCGGAGCCACCAGGTGGCCCTGGTGCTGCACCCCAACGTCTGGGCGCGGCACGGCCCCTGGCAGATCAGGCAGTGGACCGACCGCGCCCGGCAGGCGGGGCTGGTGCTGGTTCCGCCCGAGCACGGGTGGAAAGCCGCTCTCGTCGCCGCCGACACCGTGGTATCCGACCACGGATCGCTGGGGATGTACGCCGCCACCCTGGGGAAGCGCCTGCTGCTGGCCGAGTTCGGCCACCGGGAGGTGGTGGCGGGCACGCCGCGGGAGGAGCTGGGCAGGCGCGCCGCCTACCTGGAGCGCGACCGCCCGCTGCGCGAGCAGGTCGAGCGGGCCGCTCCGGTGGCCGGGCACGCCGAGCTCGTGAACGCTGCTTTCGCGCAGCCCGGAGGGGCGGCGAGCGCCCTGCGCAGGGTGATCTACGAGCAGCTCGGGCTCGCCGAGCCCGCCTGGCGGGCGGTGGCGCGCCCCCTGGATCCCTTCGTCCCCGAGTGAGCGTCCGGAATTTCCGCGGCTCTCCCCGCGCAGCGGTGCGGGCGGCGGAACCTCTCGCGGGCTCTCGCTGCGGATGCCCCGACTTCGGGGGTACCGGGAAGTCCGATCACCCGAGTTCGGCGCGCAGCCTCGCGGCCTTGGGACTGCCGGCCCGCTCGTAGATCGCGGCGGCCTCGCGCAGGCACTGCGCGGCGCGCTCCTCCTCGCCCAGCGCGCGCAGTGACGGCGCGAGCCACTCGAAGGGCTGGGCCAGGTCGAACAGGAGCCGCTCGTCGTCCGAATCGGACTGGTGGGCGCTCATCTCGCGCACCGCCTCGCCCAGCTGCTCGACGGCTTCCTCGTGCCGCCCCGTCCGCTGGTACGCGATTCCCCTGGTGAGTCGGATCCGCGCCGGGGTGCGCCAGTCGTTCGGGAAGTCCTCCAGGCGCGCGGTCGCGGTTTCCAACCGCTCCAGAGCGGTCTCCTGGTCACCGAGTCCACTGTGGGCCTGCGCGGCGAAGTGCTCCACCAGGGCCATGCCGCGCTGCTTGCCCAGGGCGTGGTTGATCTCCCAGGAGCGGACGAGCGGTTCGACGGCCGACTCGTGGTTCTCCTCCTCCAGGTAGACCCGCCCCTGGAACTCGTAGGCCGAGGCCAGCACCTGGCGGTGTCCGGAGCTCACGGCGGTTTCGACGGCTCCGCGCGCCTGCTCGTGGGCCGCGTCGAAGTGGTGCAGCTCCATCAGCACGCGGGTGCGCAGGATGCGCATCCTGGCCAGGGCGAGCGTGTCGTCCCGGCGCCCGGCTGCTTCGATCGCGGACTCGAAGGCGCGCAGCGTCTCGTCGTAGTGCTTGTGGTAGTTGTGCAGCGTCCACAGCGGCCCGTCGCAGAGCGCGAGGACCGTCTCGTCGTCGCCGCGCAGCTCGGCGTCGTGCAGCAGCGCGAGGATGTTGGGCAGCTCGGTTTCCAGCCAGCGCAGCGCGGTTTGCTTGGTGAACGGGTTCCGCTCGGGCGCGATCAGCTCCTCGTCGCCGGCCACGCGCAGCCTGTTCTCCGCCATCACGGCGCGGTCGGCGTGGGCGCCCAGCCTGCGGTAGCGAGTGACCAGGCGCCGGTGGGCCGGTTCGGAGCGCCGCCGGTCCAGCGCCCTGGCGTGCTCGCCCGCGTGGACGCGCACCAGGTCGTGGAGGTGGAAGCGTCCGGGTTCGGACTCGCGCACCAGGTTGGCGGCGTGCAGCTCGTAGAGCAGGTCCTCTGCCTCGGGCGATGCGGTGTCCAGCAGCTCGGCCGTGGTGGCCACGTCGAAGGTGCGGCAGGGGATGGAGCCGAGCAGGCGGTAGAGCTCGGTCTGGTCGGCGGGCAGGTCGGTGACCGCGAGTTCCAGGGTGTCGCGCACTTCGGGGTTGTCGCGCAGGATGTCGGGCTTGTGGGCGGGGTCGGCGAGCCAGTCGGCGGCCCGGCGCGGTGTCCAGTGCTTGAGCCGCTTGATCTTCTTGCCCACGAACTCCAGCGCCAGCGGCATCCTCCCGCACAGCTCGACGAGCCGCTCCACGTCCGGGTCCCGCGCGTCGAGCCGCGTTCCGGTGACCCGGGTGAGCAGTTCGACGGCGTGCTCCGCGGAGAGCGATTCGAGGTCTATCGAGTTCACCCCTTCGGGGGAGAATTCGTCCGCGCTGCGCTGGCTGGTGAACAGGATCAGGCTCTCCGGGGCGGCTATCCGGAGGTCCAGCAGGTGGCGCGGGTGCACCAGACCGTCGAAGACGAAGCCCATCCGGCGGCCGCTGGTCAGCTCGTGCAGCAGGCCCAGCGCTCCCTCTCCGGAAGCGGGCAGGTCGCGCTCGGCCGTGCCCAGCCTGCGCAGGCACAGCAGGGCCAGCTCGCCCGCGCCGGAGGGGGCCAGGCCGTGGCAGTCGACGTAGTGGAAGCCGTCCTCGAAGCGGTCCTGGACCTCCCAGGAGAAGCTCCTGGCCAGCGTGCTCTTGCCGACTCCGCTGGTGCCGCAGAGCCCGACGAGGATCGCGCCGGCGCTCTCGGCGGCGGTCTTCCGCTCGAGCGCCTCGTGCAGCCTGCGGTTGTCCTCCCTGCGGTCGACCAGCAACCTCGGACCGGGCGGAAGGCTGTTCCGGCGGCGCGCGGGATCCTCCTCCCGCGCCTGGTGGCAGTGCTGTATCAGCTGCCCGATGTGGGCCGCCTGGACCGCGTTGTGCGCGTCGCCGTGGAACTCGTTCGTCATCGCCACCCCAGTGCCGTCTCGGAGCACACGGTAACGATCAGTTGACCATGCGGGAAGGGGGCTTTCCGCTCGGCCCGGCGCGGAGGCGTGAGGGGCGCGCCGAGCGCGGTGAGCACGCCGGTGCGCGCCCGGCACCGGCCCGGTGTTCGGCGACGCGCACCGGACCGGTATCCTGGTCGCCGGATCGGCTTCGACGATCCGGGACGCACAACAGAAGCCCTCGTAGCTCAGGGGATAGAGCACCGCTCTCCTAAAGCGGGTGTCGCAGGTTCGAATCCTGCCGAGGGCACATCACCCCAGCGCACAGGCGCGGGCATGGATCCCGACCAAGATCGGTCCCCACTTTACCCCCACTTCTGCTCAGCCCGCTGCCACTGAGCACCAGGGCACGCGCACCCGCTGCCCGCAACCCGCGCGCGTCCGACGATCCGACCGACCTCGACACCACTCAGCGGTATTGGACCACGGTGACGGGTGTTGCCGTCAGACTGTGAGCCCAATCGGAACAACTGAGGAAACGGTGGTGTCCCATGGTCGCTTACGTGGTCGTGCCGGGGATCGACGGCTCGAACGACAGGCACTGGCAGAGCCGGTGGGAGCGGGAGTGGGGCGGGTCGGCCTCGCGGATCTCCCCGAAATCGTGGTCGGCACCGGACCTGCGGGACTGGGTCGACGCGGTCGACGAGGCGTACCGGGCCGCCGCGGCCGACGCCGACGAGGTGGTGCTGGTGGCCCACAGCTTGGGGTGCTGGGCCACGACGACCTGGGTTCGTGAGGCTCGCCCGGACAACGTGGCCGCGTTCCTGGTGGCTCCTCCCGACCCGCACGACTCGGCGTTCCCGCGCCAGGCGGCCCCGACTTTCCTGAACGTGGCAGCCCGGCAGCTGCCGTGCCCGGCGCTCGTGGTCGCCAGTGAGAACGACCCCTACTGCGACTCGACGACCGCGGCCTCCTTCGCCTCCGGGTGGCGCGCGCACTGGCACCTGGCCGGCCCGCTGGGACACATCAACTCGGACAGCGGCCTGGGCGACTGGCCCGCAGGACGCGACCTCCTGGCGGGTCTCACCGCGCAGTAGGAGACCGGTCTCCCGCCGGAACGACTCCGGAGGGCAGCCCGTTCGGAAGGCAGCCCGGCGAGTCACCGGCTCCGCGCGTGGCTCCGCGCGCGACTCGGTACTCGCCCGGGCGAAGACCTCCACGCGGCCCGCCCGGTTGCGATCACCCGGTGCTGGAGCGCGGCCGGAGCACGTGACGCCGGCCGGTGCGGAACCGCTTCGCACCGGCACGTCGGCGGCTGGGATTCTCAACTCGGCGGGGCCCGGGCCCGCGAGCTCACCGGTCGTGATGTGTTCCCGGGACAGCTAGCGTGGGAGTCGTGACCCCCGAGGGGTGGAACATGAGCAGCACGGTGCCGTGGGAGAGCCTGTGGAAGCAGCTCGCCGGTCCCATCGCGCTGATCGACCTGCAGGGGCGGCACGTGGACGTCAACCCGGCCATGTGTCGCCTGCTCGGTTACGAACGGGAGCGACTGCTCGAACTGCTGCCCGTGGAGGTCACCCATCAGGATGACTACGCTCTGGCCGAGGAAACGATCCGGGACCTGGTTGCGGGAAGGATCGACAGCTTCTCGTCGGAGAAGCGGCTCCTGCGCGCGGACGGCGACGTCATCCTGGTGCTGGTCACCAGCTCACTGCTCAGGGCCTCGGACGGCAGCACGCTCCTGATCGCCTCCCAGTTCCACGACATCACCGACCGGTACGGAGCCGAGCTGCTCTGGCGCCGGACGCTGGGCGATGCCCCGATCGGCATGGCCCTGATGGATCTGGAGGGGTACTGCACCGAGGTCAACGCCAGGTTGTGCGAGCTGGTCGGTTACGGCCGGGGCGAGCTGCTGGGGCGGCGTAGCAGCGAGCTGGTCTACGAGGGCGACAAGGAGCAGGTGGATTCGCTGTACCCCCAGTTCAGGGCGGGGCGCACCGAGTCGGCCAACCTGGAGCTCTGCCTCCGGCACCGGGACGGGCACCCGTTCTGGACCCTGGCCCGCATCGGCGTGGTCCAGGGGCTGGACGACCGGCCGGCCTACGTGGTCAGCCAGTACGAGCCCCTCGGGGACGATGCGCAGGTGGACGAGGGACGGCTGGCCGAGCTGACCCGCATGGCGCTGCACGACCCGCTGACCGGCCTGGCCAACCGCTCCCTGCTTCTCGACCGGTTCCACCAGGAGCTCACGAAGCTTCCGGAACAGGGCGGCGTGCTGGCCGTGCTCATGATCGACCTCGACGGGTTCAAACCGATCAACGACCGCTACGGGCACAACGCGGGCGACCGGATTCTGCAAGCCGCCGCGCAAGAAGTGTCCAGCGCCGTGCGCTCCAGCGACACCGTGGCCCGCATCGGTGGCGACGAGTTCGTCGTGCTCGCCGTGCTGGCCGAACCCGCCCAGGCCGAGGAACTGCGCGCCCGGGTCGCCCAGCAGCTGAACTCCGCCACCCCCGACCCCGAGCGGCGGGGCAGGCTGGGGGCCAGCGTGGGGCTGACCACCACGCGCGATCCGTCGGTCACCCCGCACGACCTGCTGGCCGGTGCCGACCGCGACATGTACGCGCGCAAGTTCGCCCGATCCCACTAGCCGCCGGTGTCGCCCGGCGCTCCGACGCGCCGGGTTCCCGGGGTCGGGTTCCCGGGGAGTGATCCGGCGGCGGCCCTGCTGGTCGACCCTCGATTCCTCCCCGGTGAGCGGTTAGGATCACGCCGTGTCCAACGGGAGGGTTCTGGTGACCGGCAGCGCCGGGCACCTCGGCGAAGCCCTGATCCGGGTCCTGCGCGAGCGGGGACGTGAGGTCGTGGGCCTCGACGTCGAGGACTCGTCCTTCACCGATGTGGTCGGGTCGATCGCGGACCGCGAGACGGTCCGGCGGGTCCTGCGGGGTGTCGAGGCGGTGCTGCACACCGCCACGCTGCACAAACCGCACGTGGGCTCGCACGACCGGCAGGCCTTCGTCGACACGAACGTCACCGGCACGCTGGTCCTGCTCGAGGAGGCCGTCGCGGCCGGTGTGGAGAGCTTCGTGTTCACCAGCACCACCAGCGCCTTCGGGCGTGCGCTGACCCCAGGGCCGGGTCGGCCCGCCGCCTGGATCACCGAGGACGTCACACCGGTCCCGAAGAACGTCTACGGCGTGACCAAGACCGGCGCCGAGGACCTGTGCGAACTCGTCCACCGCGAGCGGGGGCTGCCCGTAGTCGTGCTGCGCACCTCGCGGTTCTTCCCCGAGCTCGACGACGACGCCGAGGTCCGCGCCCACTACGCCGACGCGAACGTCAAGGCCAACGAGTACCTCCACCGCCGCGTCGACGTCCAGGACGTCGTCGACGCGCACCTGCTGGCTGCGCAGCGGGCACCCGGGCTCGGCTTCGGGCGCTACGTCATCAGCGCCACCACCCCGTTCGGCCCGGACGACCTGCCCGAACTCGGCAGGGACGCCGCCGCGGTGGTGCGCCGCCTGTTCCCGGAGGTCGACCGGGAGTACGCCCGCCTGGGATGGGCGCTGTTCCCCCGGCTGGACCGCGTCTACGTCAACGAGCGTGCCCGCACCGAGCTCGGCTGGACGCCCCGCTACGACTTCCGCCACGTCCTCGACAGCATCGCCGCCGACGAGGACCCCCGCAGCCCGCTCGCCCGCGCGGTGGGCGCCAAGGGGTACCACTCAGTGCCCACCGGGGTCTACACCGTCCGCTGACGCTCCCCGCTGTTCCCGGGTGGATCGACCCGGCCGGAACCTGGCGGGGATCTGACGGGGACCGCGACGGGCTCGCCCCGGCAACCCGCTCCCGCCACTTCCCCGCACTTCGGACGGTCGACCGGAAACGGCGCATCAACAAGGCCTCCGACCGAGCCGGAGAACTGGTCTCGTCCTTCCCGATACACAGCTTGACTGCCTGATGCACGGGAAATACTCCGAATTCACCCCATTGGACTAGCACGATTCCCCACACCGTTGCTCTCTCCGCGATCATTCGTGCCTTCCGGAAACGGGCACCGGAGCGGGAAGACCCTTCCTAACCGCAGAAGACTGCAGGATACGACGGTCGCGTCGTGGCCTACGGCGAGGGTTACTCGTCCGAGGTGACACATGATTCGATCATGGCGATGCGATCGATGTGCCAATGTGGACATCCGGCTCGACGAGCCGACAAAAATCTTGGCAGAAAGAATCTTCCATGACACTCGATGATCTCAGCTCATGACGTCCGACGCCCGGGAATCAACTAATCCAACAGCGCAAGAGCGACCGCTACTACCGATATGGGGGAAACGTGCAGTCATCCGGTGATGACCACTTCGTCGTCCTCAATGACGAGCCGGTCAGCAATGCGGAAGAGGACCTGCTCGACACGGGGAACACGGCCGACAGGCTGGCAGATCTGATCGTTTCCTCGCGGCACTCCACTCCGTTTACGCTCGCGATCGATGCCGGCTGGGGGATGGGCAAGAGTAGCCTGATGCGACAGCTGCAGCGCCGACTCGACGAAACGGCGGGAATACAAACAGCTTGGTTCAACGCCTGGACCTCGGGAACCAACGCCCTGGAAGTGCTGATCAAATCAGTTCTGCTGCGCTTCGATCGGAACATACTTCGTAGGGCTTATCACAGAGTAGCCAACACTCCTCGGGTCTCGAGATTCATCAGAATCGTGTTTCTGCTGACGATGACCACCCTCGGGTTGCGCCGCCTGGTGGACGCACTCTGGTCCCAGATTTCGGTGGACCCCAAGTCCCGGAACGAAATCCACGGAATCGTGAAGCAAATGGCGCAAGAATGGGTGATGTCTTCAGGTTCGCCGGGGAAGCAGATCGTCGTCTTCGTGGATGACCTGGACCGCTGCCAGGAAGACGTGGTTACTGCCGTCTGCGAAGCGATAAAACTCTATCTCGACATCCCAGGGCTGATATTCGTAATAGGATACGACCGGTCCGCCCTCTCCCGAGCTCTCCAGAAAGCGGACACCGCCAACGTGCGCCCCTCCGACTACTTGGAGAAGATCGTTCAAGTCAACTACCATTCCCCGCTGCCGGACCAGCAACAGTTACATGGACTGGTGAGGGGGTATGCATCACGCTCCGGAACCTCGCAACTGTTCGACGCGAACATATCCCACTTCATCGCCGAACGCACGGGGCGCAATCCACGCCGAATCAAGAGGCTGATCAACAGTTTCGTCCTCGAGTACCACCTCGACGGGGAATGGAACTTCCTGGGGGCCAACCTCCTCGTGAGAGTCCTGCTGCTGCAGCACTTCTACCCTGCTTTCTACAGACTCATCACCAGCCCCGTCCTGGAAGACCCGGTCCAAGATTTTCTCGACTATCGCCATGCTCGAGCGAGCATCATGCTGGGCGAACTGGACTCCCAAAATTGGAAGAGCATTTTCACCAGGTACGGTATCGAACCCCCGAGCGACACCCCCAGTGACCGCAGCACCCTCCTGAACGCTCTCGAACAACTGGAACAAGCACTTCCGGAACCCATGTCCAGGTTGTCAACAGAAGAGGCGTTCACCGCCACACTTCGTCAGCTCAAGGACTCGCCTCATTTCGACCGCCTCCGGGAGCACCTACAACGCAGGCGTTTCCAACCCGACCTCGGAGAGGGCGAGACGGAGCAACAGTTCACGAACGACGGTACGAACTTGTACGGAGCACACGTACTCGTGGTCGACGACCTGTTCGCCCAGGAAAATAGTGAGTTTTCAGAACCAGGAACCATTGTCAGCATCCTGCAGGAGTGGGGTGCCACAGTGGACACAGCCAGCGACTTCGAATCGATGGAACGATCAGCACGGCGCAGGAACCCAAATCTGATCATCTCGGACATAAACCGTCACGAGAGAGAAAACGCAGGACTCGAAGATCTCCAAATTTTGCGCGAGAAGAACATCTACACAGGACCCACGATATTCTACGTCGCTCGGATAACAGGCGCGCGCCGCGACTGGGCCAACGAGCTCCAGGCCATCGGAATCACCAACGATTTCAACGAGATGCTGGAGTGGACAAAGATGTCACTCGAGAACTCCCTGACGTATCGGTGAGACCGGTTCCGGAGTAACCAAGAATCAACAGAAGCACATGTCATCGAGTGTCGCCGGGACGCGGAACGGTGCGGGCTCGGCGGCACTGCGCACCCGGTGCACTCGTACTCGGGGCGAGCGAACGGTCGCCTCGGAACCAACCGCATGACCGTTCACCTCGAGGCCTCGAACCACGCTCCACGCTCGCCCTCCTCGAGCGGAGTGTCCTTCACCGACACCGGGCCGAGGAGGGCCGTGCAGCGGGCAACGGCCTCGTCGCGGTCCTCGACGGGCCCGAACCGGTGATCACGACCACAGCTACCGCCCGCAGCAACGATTCCCGAGCGCTCGCCGTGGCAGCAGCGGCAACTGCCCACCACCTCCGGGAGGACCGATCTCCCCTCCGCAGTGATCTCCCTCTCGGAGCAGCACTTACGATAGTCCGGCTCAGTGCAAGCTACTCCGAAAGGACCTCTCCCGATGAGTTCTGACTACGACCTGATGGAATACCAGGCCAGGCAGAAGTCCCTGGTCGTGAGCTACATACTGTGGTTGTTCCTCGGCATGTTCGGCGGTCACCGCTTCTACGCGAAGCGCGTGGGCAGCGCGGTGGCGCAATTGATATGCACGGTGACCTTCATCGGAAGCATCGTCACCGTCGTCTGGATCATCGTCGACGCCTTCCTCATCCCCGGCTGGATCCGGGACCACAACCTCCAGATCGCCGAGGAGCTGCGCAAGCGCGGATCCGTTCAAGGCTGAGCACCCGAGCGGAGCGCTCGTGACTCCGCCGCTCACCACATCCGTGTCCGCCGGTTGCTCTCCCCGAGGAGACTTGTCGAGACCTCCTCCCGTGAACGCTGCCGGACTCCGGAGGCCCGGCAGCTCGTTTTCGCACGGGTGAACTCGTCTCCCGGGCAGCGCGGCCGAGGAGGGTCCGCAGTTCACAACTCGCGGAGGCCGTCGCGCACCCGGCGCAGCAGCTCCAGGGTGGGATCCTCCTCGGCCCGGGGACAGACCCCGCCCGCGGATCGCCAGTACCGGTCCGGGTCCACAGCGGGCCAGGCGATCAGCTCGACCGTGGGCGGATCCGCCCCGGCCAACCGCTCCATCCGCAACGCCGCCGCCCGGCGGGCCGCGGGCCCGGAACCACCCGCGTGGCGCGGACGACGCTCGGCCCGCTGACCGGAGACTCCCAGCACGATCGCCGTCACCGCCAGCACCAGCGCCGTGGACGCCACGGCGAACGACTCAGTCACCGGAACCACCTTCCACCACAGTGGACGAACCGGGGTCGTCCCCGAACCGCTCGAACGGCAGCGAAGCCGCGTACTCCCGCAGCACCACCGAGACCCGCTCCACGGCCGCCGCAGTCTCGGCGCACTCCCGCGCCGTGCACCGGTGCCCCGCTATGTCGTAGGCCAGCTGCTCCAGTCGCCACTGCTCGTGCACCAGGAACGTGGCCAGCTCTCCGTGCCGCGTGCTCACGACCGACCCCTCCCCTCGGCAGCGGTCTCCGCCCGCGACGGAACTCCCACGATCTCCCGCGCCGCGTCGTCGCACTCCGGGCAGGTACCCCACAGCCACGCCAACTCGCCGCTGGCCGAGGTCAGCTCCTGGCCGCACAGCGTCGAAACGAGCACCCCCTGCGGAAACTCCGCCGCGGGAGGCGGAACCGGATCCCGGCTCGCGTGCCGCTGCCAGGCCGCTGGAACCCAGGTGAACGGATGAGACATGATCCTCCTTCTCCCACTGGATCACTGGTGTATCTGGTGTGCACCAGATTGGTCTGTGTGCACCAGCGGCTGCAATTACACGATCGAAGGAAAGAAGATCGTCGATGCCCAGCACTACGATTGGTGTATGGCTCGCACCAACGGAGGTACCCCACGTGCACGTGCCCTGGGCGCTGAACTGCGGCAAGCCCGCGAAGAACGCGGCGTGGGCGTACGCGAACTGGCGCGCCGCTTGGGAACTGATCACTCGAAGATCTCGCGATACGAGAGCGGTGTGTCAGCCACACCGAGCCCTGAATACGTAGCCAGCGTGCTCACTGCGCTGGGAGTTTCCGAGAGCGAACGTGAACGCCTTGCGAGCGTGGCCCGCGGTGCCAACGAAGCGACGTGGGTATCGACCGGTGTCCCCGGAGCACAACACGAACTGACAACCCTGATCGAGTTCGAGCGGGACGCCTCGCAAGTCGTCGAAGTCTCGACGATGGTACTGCCGGGACTTCTCCAGACTTCGGACTACGCTCGAGCCGTCATGACAGGCGCATCGAACAACGACGTCGAGGCACGAGTAGCGCTGCGCCTGGGCCGACGAGAGGTGTTGACTCGTGGGAACGGGCCACACTTCACCGCCCTGATACTGGAAACCGCCCTGCGAACCCCGATCGGTGGTCGCGGAGTTCTGGCCGAGCAGCTTCGGCAAATCGCAGACATGGCGGCTTGGCCGAACGTGACGGTCCAGGTCATCCCGTCGGACATCGAGACGTGGCATCCGGCGCACGTAGGGGCTTTCATCCTGTTCGAGTTTCCGAAGTCGAAGCCCATCGTGCACATCGAGCAGTACAGCTCGGCGGTCTTCCTGCACGAGCCCGAGGACGGGCAGGCTTACCAGGAGGCGGTCGGTAGGCTCCGGCAGCTGGCGATGAGCCCTGCCGAATCGACGGAGATCATTACACGCACCGCCAAGGAGATGGAAAACTCGCGATGATGACGACGAACCCAGTTGGATGGCGCAAGTCCAGCCGCTCGCAACACCAGACCGCCTGTGTCGAGATCGGACGATTAGGCGACGGCGCCGCCGTTCGGGACACCAAGAACCGTGCGGGCGGCTACTTCACCACCGACCGCGCGCAGTGGCGAGCGTTCATCGAGGCGGTCAAGACCGACCGCTTCGCGTGAACCGGCCACCGCACCGAGGACCCGACATGACCCGCATACCGTCCAAGTTCCTCGTGGCGAACTCGGCGTTGCTCTGCCTCGTTGCTCTGACGTTCGTCAACGAGATCGTCGCGGAGCACGACGCGATGCTCCCGGAGCTCGTCGAGTGGATCCTGCTCGTGCCGACCACCGCACTGCTGCTCGTCAGCGTCGGCGAGCTGCTCAGGCGCGGAGCGCGTCGTGGGCCCAACCGGCAGGAGCACTAGCGTCCCGCCCCGGCGAGCCGCGTCGAAACGGGCTCGCCGGGGCCCACTGCTCACGAAATCGGGCAGCCCGCGCGGTCGGCGGCCTTGCCTGCGAAGTTGTCCAGCATCCGCTCGTAGGCCGGGTCATCCGGCAGCTCGGTCAACCACGAATCGGAATCGTCCGGGTCAGTGACATACATCCGATACGACACCGGCTCACCGTGGCAGGAGATGTCGTACTCCGGCCACGAGTACTTCTCCGACTCGTGCCGCGCCCGCGCCAGCACACCCCGATACGTCACGAACGCAACCTTCGGCGTCCCCGGAAGGATCCCCCGCGCACGCCCCTGATTGCCAACCCGGATCTCACACGTGCTGAGCAGGCTACTCGGACGCGGCGTCTCCATCGCCCACGGCCGTCCCCAGCCCGGAGAGTAGTTCGGCAAGGACGAAAGCACCCCGGGATCACACAGCACAGCCCGATCCCCATCGTCACGCTGCCCGCTTCCGCTGCCCGGCCCGAACTCCGGAATCTCCGGCAACTCCGTCGGCAGGGACAACGCCGACTCCGCACACCCGAACCGAGCACGCGCCCTGTTCGTCGTATCCACCAACAACCGCGCCATCGCCAACCGCGCCCGCGGATTCCGCAACTCGGCCGTATCAGCACTGATATAACTGTTCAGCGTGACCGTCCCCGAACCACGCGTGCACGGCACGTACAGCCACCCGCTGTCATGCATCACGAAACCGGGCAACCCACGAATCGGCACCATCAACGGATCAGGCGGACAGAATCCGCTAGCCAGGGAAACTTCTTCAGCTGGAGAGCTGCTAACCGAAAGCTGCCCTCCCAGGAGGGGATCACAGTCAACCGAAGGGTCCTCGGAATTCGCCTCGACGGCATCAGCATCCTCGGGATCGGGCTCGACCAAATCCGCCGCCCGAACCAGATCCACCACCAACTGCGGATCGGCAAAACCATCACACGACAAATACTCCGGCGGCGAACTCACCCACCCCGGCGGCCCCTCCGAACCGGAACCCGAACACCCCGCCACCACCAAAACACCAACCACGAAACCGACCACAAACCGACCCCAACACACTCGCCCAGCCATCACTCGGTCTCGCTCAACTCTCCGAGATCGGGCAGCCCGCGCGGTCGGCGGCCTTGCCTGCGAAGTTGTCCAGCATCCGCTCGTAGGCCGGATCATCCGGCAGCTCGGTCAACCACGAATCGGAATCGTCCGGGTCAGTGACATACATCCGATACGACACCGGCTCACCGTGGCACGAGAGGTCGTACTCCGGCCACGAATACTTCTCCGACTCGTGCCGCGCCCGCGCCAACACACCCCGATACGTCACGAACGCAACCTTCGGCGTCCCCGGCACGGTCCCCCGCACACCACCCGAGCCCTCCCGGATCTCACACGTGCTGAGCAGGCGGCTCGGACGCGGCGTCTCCATCGCCCACGGCCGCGACTCGTCATAACCGGTCCCGGGCCCGGGACGCTGGTAACCGGGCAACCCCGACAACGCAGCGATGCTGCACACCTCACCACCAGTGTGCTCCCGCTGCTCCGGGAACTTGGCCTGATCGGTGTCCGGAATCTCCGGCAACTCCGTCGGCAGGGACAACGCCGACTCCGCACACCCGAACCGAGCACGCGCCCTGTTCGTCGTATCCACCAACAACCGCGCCATCGCCAACCGCACCCGCGGATTCCGCAACTCGGCCGTATCAGCACTGATATAACTGTTCAGCGTGACCGTCCCCGAACCACGCGTACACGGAACGTACAGCCACCCGCTGTCGTGCATCACGAAACCGGGCAACCCACGAATCGGCACCATCAACGGATCAGGCGGCCAGAATCCGCCAGCCAGATAAGATAGATCAACTGGAGAGCTACTGATCCCGATCTGGTTCCCCAGGAGAGGGTGACACTCGAACGAAGGCTCCTTGCCATCCGTTTTGACGCTAGGCTCTTCAGGATCGGGCTCGACCAAATCCGCCGCCCGAACCAGATCCACCACCAACTGCGGATCAGCAAAACCATCACACGACAAATACTCCGGCGGCGAACTCACCCACCCCGGCGGCCCCTCCGAACCAGAACCCGAACACCCAGACACCACCAAAACACCAACCACGAAACCGACCACAAACCGAACCCAACACATCCGCCCAGTCATCACTCGGTCTCGCTCACCCGCACCGGACGGTTTCCCGTGGCATCGGCGTACACATCGGCCCCGGTATGATAAGCGTTCTGCACCATATGCTCTTTGAGGTCGTAGGGGTCCCTACTACCGACCCACTCTTGGTAGGTCTCCGACATACGCCCGTTCGAGTCGATAATCCGCTGCGACGACTCCCCGGGAAACAGCTCCGGCGGAGGAGGTTCCCCCTCCTTCCACATCCGGTTCTCCCACAGAGTCTGATTCAACAGGCTGTTCGCGTCATTCTGACCTTTCCCCTGGAGATCGGCTGTCTCCCGGGTCACGACGTTAGAACTGTCCTGCTTGAGCTGCTCCGCGACCTGATCGACCGCATCGGCCCCGGCCGTTCCCAGGGCCGCACCACCGGGGCCGCTCCAGGCCGCGCTGGCACCGGTCACTGCCCAGGAGGTCAGGGTTCCGCCCGCGTCGATCTTGGAGTTGAAGGCGGCGTCCTCGCCGTCGTAGAACTCGTCCACGGCGTAGGACCGGGCCTCGTCCAACGCACCGAACACGGATGAGGCCTTACTCGCCTTCTCTTCCATTTCTCCACGACGTTCTTCCAGGGGAATACTGTCATTCGCCGCGATCGAGTCGAGCCTCAACTCGGTGTGCACCATGTTCGCGTCGCGCATCTCCGCGTAGGCATTGGGATCGTAGGCAGCTGATCCCATCACCTTGTACACCTCGCTCTGGCTGAATCGGGGATTCATGTCTCCTGCCGCCCCTGTCGCCCAGTTCGGGTTGTCCCCACTCATGCCCAGTGAATCTCCGTCGTTCGGCGACGGCGGCCCGGCATCGTGCACAGCGCCCATGTAGTTGGACAGCATGTGCCCGACGCTGTCGCGCAGCGGAGGCGGAATCGTCCCTTGCCCGGGATCCTGCATCGAGTCGTCCGTGTTGGCCAGCGTGTGCACCATCCCCGACACGGTCCTGGCGGCTTCCGCGCTGCCGTGCTGCTCGCCCAGAGTCGCCGATTCCAGGGCCTTGCCGAGCAGGTCGTGCCCGAGGTTCTCCTCCTGCTCGGTCGGACTCGAGTCGTGTCGCGGTCCCTCGGCGTGGTCGTACCGGTCCACCGGCCACTCCCGCTGGACCAGATGCCCCAGGTTCTCATCGTTGCGAGCGGGATCGAAGAACGAGCCCGCGGCGTCCGGGCTGTGCTCCAGGGCCGTCATCAGCCCCACCAGCGGATCCCCGCCACGACCGCGGTCGTCGACATGGTTGATGTCGTTGCCCCGCAGCGGCTCGAAGGCGTCCTTCTTGTCGGCCTCGACGAGCCCGTCCCCGACCGGATTCAGGAAGTCTCTCGAGTACTCACCGCTGTGCAGTAGCATCCCGAGAGCGCGATAGCCGGTGTCCTCGTGGCTCCCCAGCCCCAGAAAACCGGTGTCCCAGTTCTCCGCCGCCTTCAACATCCGCTTGCCGTAGCTCGCGGCCCGCTGGTCCGTGCTGCCTTCCTCCTCCGGACCGTGCAGGTCCTCCCCCAGGTACTCGCGCCCCTCCTCGCCGGTTCCGGTGGCCAGCGTCTCGCCCAGCCGGCGCTGCAAACTGCTGATCAACTCGGAACGACTCGGCCCCGATTCCTGCGTGTGGGAGTCCCAGTTGCCCAACGGCATGTCCTGCAGGTGATCGGTCAGCTTGAGCAGCTGCTTCGGCTGCACCCGTTCCAGGAACTCCCCGGCGAAGGCGGGATCCTTGCCGTTCTCGCGCAACAACTGCGCGAGCTTCTTGCCCTCCGCGAAGCTGAGCTCGTCCGGGGACTGGGAGGCCAGCTCGGCGGCCTCCTTTGCCGCCTGCTCCTCCTCCCTGCGTTCCTCGGTCAGCACCTCGTTCAGGTACTCGAGCGTGTCGTCGGCCTCGGACAGCGCACGCGCCGCCTCCTGATCCGCCTCGGCTGCCCTGGACAGGATCCCCTCTATCTCAGCGACGTAGGACTCGTACTCGCTCCGCTGCCCCTCCGGGTAGGTGATCTCCCCGTTCGCGTCGAAGCGCCAATTACCGCCCCTGCCGTTCACCTCATCGGCCACCCCGCGGACCTGCCGCTGACAAGTGGTGATCTCCTCGGCCGCCGTGTTCAACGCCTCGCTCACCGGGGCGATCCGGTCGCGGTACTCCCGCATCCTCTTGTGGATCCGCTTCCCGTGCGCGGTGGCGAGCTCCTTGGCCTCACCGCGCCAGAAGTCCCCGTTGTCCAACTGGTCGCACACCTGGGCGCGGAAATCGGAGATCACCTTGTCGAGCTCATCGAGCAGCGATTTCCACGCCTCACCCGCCTCGCTGAGCTTCGCGGGAGCGGCGTTCTTCAGCTTCCGGTAATCCATGTCCCGTCAGACTCCGGTTCCCCGGAGTTTCTCCAGCGCCCAGTCATCGGTCTTCTCGTAGTTCCTGGCCGCCGCAGCCAACCGGTCCCCCATGTCGTCGGCCCAGCGCCCGAACCCCTCGATGTTGTGCTCGCAGCTGCGCTGCAGGCTCTCCAGCGGGCCAGCGAACGCCCAGTCCTGATGTGCCTGCGCCGCTGCGGTCGACTCCTCCGCCGTGGCCCGCACCAGGTTCACCAGCCTGCTGCCCAGTTCTTCCGCCTTCTTGCCGAGCTTCGTCACTTCCTCGGGCCGGACGGAGTAGCCACTGCCCCCGTCGGAAGGCGCGTTCATCCAGATCCCCTCCACTGGAAAATGATCTTCCGAAGGGGGAACGCTAACACTCCATTGGGTGATGGTCGAGCAACTCCACGCATCAACAGAAGAGGGAGAAATCACCTCGGAACGATCGTCGTCGGCGCCGGGAGCCGCGGCCGAGCTCCCCACCGGAACCACCGACACGCGGCGATCCCCGCAGGAATCCGCGCACCGGCGAGGCATCCGCGCCTTCACGCGGATGCCCCTTCCGCACCGCTCGCTCAGTCGTCCCGGTCCTGCTCGTAGCCGACCACGTCGCCGCTGCGCGCGTCCACGGTGACGTCGTACTCCGTCTGCCCCTCGCGCAGCTCGAGCTCCCACTCGAGCCCGTAGCAGCGGTCGAGCTCGACCTCGATCACCTTCGCCTGCGGCACCCGCTCCAGCGCGATCTCGCGCGCCCGGTCACCGTTGACCGCAGGCTTCTCCTTCGTGCAGTGCTCCGGCCGCGGGCCGCGATACCCCTCGCCCGGCCCGGTGTAGACCTCATCGGGGTCCGGTCCGGTGTAGACACCGTCCGGGCCCGCGTCGTTCCCCTCGGAAACCGAGCGCACCTCGGCGGGCGCGTCCCCGGCAGCCTCCGCGGCGGAACCCCCGCCGCTTCCGAAGGCCACGGCGGTGCCGCCCAGGGCGAGCACTCCACCCGCGACCGCGAGCGCTCCGACCAGCTTCTTGTTTCCCGGCAACCTGCTGCCTCCTGAATCCGCGCGGGAGGACCTCCCGGCTCGCTGTCGTTGACGGGAACCAAGGTGGCAGCGCGGGAACTAAACCGGCGCTACTCGAAAGCTAAAGCGGGGTTAAAGGTCGTGCGGCCCGAGCGAGTGCACGGTCGGGGCCGCCTTCCGGGCAGGCGGCGCGGCCGCCCGCCGCTCCCCGCGCGGAGACCACCGGTCACTCCGCGGGCACCCCGAAGTCCACTACCACGCGCGCACCGCCGTTCTCACCCGCGCCCAGCGTCACCGAACCGCCGGACTCGCCGGCGGCGCGGCGCGCGATGTCCAGACCGAGCCCGCTGGACCCGCTGCCGCTGGCCCCGCGGCTCAACGGCCCGCTGCCGGACTCCAGCCCGTCGAAACCGGGCCCGTCGTCGGTGACCACCAACCGCGCGAACCCGTCGGCGGAGAACAACCGCACCTCGAAGCCGACGCCCTCCTCGGTGTGCGCGAAGACGTTGCCCAGCAGCGCGTCCACGCAGTCGGAGAGCTCCGAATCCCCCACGGCCACGCGCAGCGGACCCGGCGCGATCTCGGAGCGCATCTCGCGCTCGGTGTCCTCGGCCAGCACCGACCAGAACTCGAGCCGCTCGGAAACCACGGCCGCCGCGTCGCAGCTGTCCGGCACCGGGGTCTGCGAACTGCGCCTGCCCGCCTGCTCGATTATCCGCGTCACCGCGCGCTGCAACGCGTCCACGTGCTCGGTGATGCGCCGGGACTCCTCCCCGTCCCGCAACGACTCCGCGTCCAGCCGCAGCGACATCAGCGGGGTCCGCAGCCGGTGCGAGAGGTCGGCCACGTACTCGCGCTCCTCCGCCAGCAGCTCCCGGATCCGGCCCGCCAGGTGGTTCAGCGCGGTGGCCACGTCGCGCATCTCCCCGGGAGCCTCCACCCGCGCCCTGGCGTCCAGCTCCCCACCGGCCAGCCGGTGGGACACCGCGGAGAGCTCCCTGGTCGGCCGAACCAGCGAACGGGCCATCCGGTCGGCGACCAGCACGCTCAGCACGAGCAGCACCAGCCCGAGCCCGGCCAGCAGCAACCACGCGCGGTGCACCCCGCGCATGAGCTCCCGCTCCCCGACAACGCTCCGGATGACCGCCTGACCTCCCGAGGAGTCCCCCACCGAGACCAGCACGGCCACCCCGTCGCCGGTGTCCACGGTGAGGCTGCGCCCCCTGGCGGCCAGGCGCACCGCCGGGGTGCGCTCGGCCCGCGCTCCGAGCCGCCGGCCGTCGGCGAGGAACACGGTGACGGGGAACCTGCCCTCCGCGTTGGCCCGCTGAACACTGAGCTCCAGAGTGGACCTGTCCGCCGTGCTGACCACGGAGGTCAGCGCCTGCGCCTCTGTGGTCGCGGTGTTCACGGCCCGGTCGAAGGCCACGGTGCGGACCAGCACGGCCAACGGGATGAGGAACGCCACCAGCACCAGGGTCGTGGTGGCCGCCACCAGCAGCGCGATGCGCCGCCGCATCAGCGCGCACCGGATTCGTCCGGGGCCGCCAGCCGCACCCCCACGCCGCGCACCGTGTGCAGGTAGCGCGCCTCCCGCGCGGTCTCGCCGAGCTTGCGCCGCAGCCAGGAGACGTGCACGTCCACGGTCTTGTCCGCCCCGCCGTAGGGCAGCTGCCACACCTCGGTGAGCAGCTCGCGCTTGCTCACCACCTGCCCCGCGCGCACGGCGAGGTAGTGCAGCATGTCGAACTCCTTCGGGTTGAGGTCCAGCCGCGAACCGTCCAGAGCGGCCGAGCGGGCCGCCGGGTCGATCCGCAGCCCGCCGACCACGAGCACCTCCGGACGCGACTGCTCCCCGCCCCTGCGCAGCACCGCCCTGATCCGGGCGTCCAGCTGCCCCGCGCTGAACGGCTTGACCACGTAGTCGTCCGCGCCCGCGTCCAGCACGGTCACGATCTCGTCCTCGCCGCCGCGCGCGGTGCCCACGATCACGGGAACCCGGCTCGCCGCGCGCAGCATCCGCAGCATCTCCCGCCCGTCCAGATCGGGGAGACCGATGTCCAGCACCACGAGATCGGGCTTGCCCGAGACGATCAGGTTCAACCCGTCCATCGCGGTCCCCGCGGAGGTGACCGCGTGCCCGCGCTCACTCAACCCCCTGCTCAACGACGTGCGAAGAGCCGAGTCGTCCTCGACAAGCAGCACCTGCGCCACAGTCGCACGGTAACCGGCGCCCGGCGAGCCGCGCGGATTGGCATAGTGGGGGCATGGCAGGTCCCACCGGAAGGACCCGCACTGCGCTCGCGGTGCTGGGATGGTTCGCCGCCGCAGCGGTGGCGGTCGCGGTGGGGCTGGCGGCCGTGTCCGCGCTCGGACGCGGCATCCTCGACGGAGGGCCTCCGATGACCGGTCAGGACGAGGTGCGCCGCGAGCTGGCCGGGCCCGCGCCGACCGCGAACGACGAGAGCACCGCGGAGAGCCGACCCCCGGCTTCCGGGCAGCGCGACCTGCGGCACACCCCGGGAGGAACGGTGGTCGTCAACTGCTCCGGCGGGCGCGCAGCACTGCTCTCCTGGAGCCCGGCGCAGGGATTCCAGGCCCAGGACGTGCAGGACGGCCCCGCCGAGGAGGCCGAACTCACCTTCGAGTCCACCGACACGGAAGTGGAGATCACCGTCGAGTGCGGCGACGGCGAACCGCTCGTGTCCACCGAGATCGACCGGTGAGGCGGCCTCCGGTCAACGAGCTACCAGTACCGGTAACGAGTACTCCGCAGCGACTCCACGGCCCGCTGTTTGACATAGATACCCCCGGGGGTAGTCTCGAACACGAGACCACGGAGGTGATTGTCATGCAGATGAGGCCCGAACTCGTCGGCGACGCCCTGACCCGCCTGCGTCGCGCCCAGGGGCAGCTTGCGGGCGTAGTCGAGTCGATCGAGGAAGGCGGGGACTGCTCCGAAGTACTGACCCAGCTCGCAGCCGTCTCCCGCGCCTTGGACCGTGCCGGATTCAAGATCGTTTCCAGTGGGATGCGGCACTGCCAGCAGAGCCGGGAGGATGGCGAGGAGCCCGAGATGACCGAGCAGGAACTGGAACGACTGTTCCTCGCACTGGCCTGAGTGCCGACCCACGGCGAGTCCCAGACTCTCGAAATACTCTTATACCCCTGGGGGTAATAATCCTCCCTTTCAAGAGGGACAACCTCCGATTCCAGGAGCAGGCATGAGTGGGATCACACAGGAGAACGACACGACGGAGCTTCCCGGCTGCCTGACCACGCAAATCATCGCCACTTCCTCGCTGGGTGATCGCAGCTATCTCGCAACCGACGGAGCGGTCGCCGTGGTGGTCGACCCGCAGCGGGACGTGGACCGCTTCCTGGCCGCGGCGGGACGACTGAACGTACGAATCGCTCTCGTACTGGAAACGCACGTGCACAACGACTACGTCTCGGGCGGACTCGAGCTCGCCCGCCTGACCGGAGCGGAGTACGGCATCGCCGCCGACGACGAAGTCGCCTTCGAACACCGTCCGCTGCACGACGGCGAAACCATCGAGCTCTCCCCGCGAATGCGGGTGCGCGCGATGTCCACTCCGGGGCACACCTATCACCACCTCTCCTACGTGCTGGAGGGCGAACGTGGTGCCGTGGGAGTGTTCACCGGAGGGTCGCTGCTGTTCGGCACCACCGGGCGCACCGACCTGATCGGAGAGCAGCACACCCACCGGCTGGCCGAGCACCAGCACGCATCGGCGCGCAGGCTCGCCGAGTCGCTGCCGGATGGAGCGCGCATCTGGCCCACTCACGGCTTCGGGAGCTTCTGCTCGGCCACGCAGGCTTCCGGGGACTCCGCCACCATCGGCGAGCAGAAGGAGACCAACCCGGCCCTGACCCTCGCGCGGGACGAGTTCGTGAAGAAGACGCTGTCCGGGCTCGGCGCCCACCCTGCCTACTACGCCCACATGGGGGTGCGGAATGTGCAGGGACCCGAGCCGATCGACCTGCGCACTCCCGCGCGCGCCACCCCCGTTGAGCTCGCCCGGCGCCTGGACGCGGGCGAGTGGGTAGTCGACCTGCGCACCCGCAAGGCCTATGTGGACTCCCACTTGGCAGGCACGGTCAGCTTGGGGCTGGACGGCCCGATGGCCACCTGGCTCGGCTGGATGATCGACTGGGGAGCGCCGATCACCCTGATCGCAGACACCCCCGAGCGAATCACCGAAGCCCAGCGTGAGCTGGCCCGCATCGGTATCGACCGATTCGCCGCCTCCGCCACCGGTCAACCCGAGGATCTGGCCGCGGAGGACAGGCTTCGCAGCACCTGGACGGCCACCTTCGGAGACCTGGCCACGGCACGCGCCGGAGAGCACGAACGACTGCCCCGTGCGGAGACCGTGCTCGACGTGCGCACTAACAACGAGTGGCACGCCTCCCACGTCGAGGGAGCCACCCACATCCCGTTGTACGAGCTCGGTGAGCACGCCCAACAGCTACCGGAGGGGGCCGTGTGGGTGCACTGCGGGAGCGGTTATCGCGCCGCGGCCGCCGCAGCGCTGCTGGAGCGCTCCGGGCGCACCCCGGTGCTGATCGACGATGTGTTCGACAACGCCGAAGCGGCGGGAATCACGCTGGCCTCATCGTGAGGACCTGGACCCGCCGGTGGCGAGGAGCGAGACGGTGTGGCCAGAGCCGTCACGACGTGGCAGAGGAGCCGGCTGGGCCATCCCATCCGGTGAAGAAGACGAAAGGCGGTACCGATGCCCGGAGAAAACAGGACCACTATGGACACACCAGCGGTTCGTGAGCTGATCGGAACGAACCCGCGCACGCGCCTCATCGACGTGCGCACTCCAGGGGAGTTCACCACCGAGCACGCCCCCGGATCGCACAACGTACCGCTGGACCTGTTGCGCGAGCGCAGCTCAGAGCTCGTTTCCGCGCACGAGGATCCGGTGGTGCTCGTGTGCGCATCAGGCAACCGAGCCGAGCAGGCACGTGAGCTGCTGGAATCGGCCGGATTCACTCAGGCCCAAGTGCTGCGCGGCGGTCTGGGGAACTGGCAGGAACACGGCGCTCCCGTCGAACACGGTTCCGGTACCTGGTCCCTGGAGAGGCAAGTCCGACTGGTGGCGGGGTCACTGGTGTTGCTCGGCGTGGCGGGCAGTGTTCTCTTCCGCCCCCTGAAGTGGCTCGCCGGATTCGTCGGTGCCGGGCTCACCTTCGCCGCCGTCAGCAACACCTGCGCCATGGCCCGCCTGCTCGAGCTGCTGCCGCACAACCGCGCGCCCCGGAACCAGGCATCCGAACTGCTCGCAGCCCTGACCGACCGGCACCCTCCGGCGAGTTCCGGCAGCTGAGCGGATCTCCCCGGACCGGTGGTCGTCACCGCACCGCCCGGTTCGGAAAGATTCGCGAACTCGCTCGAGCGGAACCCGCCGCGTGCCCTGGAAGTGGGGAAGGCCCAGGGGGCTCCGCTCCCGAGCACGCCCGCTGTGCCCGACCGGTGCGCTCTCCGAAGGAGATGAGTGATGATCCCGGCCGCCGTTTTCGGAGCGGTCATCGGTTTGGCGCTCGGTTCGCTCGGGGGCGGCGGGGCCGTGCTGGCCGTTCCCGCGCTTGTCTACGGCGCAGGACTGCCGCTGCGGATCGCGATCCCCACCTCGCTCGCCGTTGTCGCCGTGTCGTCGCTGGGTGGCCTGCTTCCCCGCGCACGACGCACCCTGGTGCGGTGGCCGATCGCAGCTGTGTTCGCGCTGACGGGCGCGCCGGCGGCTTTCGGCGGCACCGCCCTGGGACAGCTGCTCCCCCAGCGATGGCTCCTGCTCGCGTTCGCGGCGCTCATGGCCGTCGTGGCCTTGCGCATGCTGCGCAGCGGCGAAGAGCGGGGCGGGGCGTGTCGAACCGTCGAGGGCGGAATCGACTGGCGCAGCTGCCTGCCGAAGTCGATCGCAGCCGGGGCCCTGGTCGGGGTGCTGACCGGACTCTTCGGGGTCGGTGGCGGATTCGTCGTGGTCCCCGCGCTGACGACACTGCTCGGTATCGGTTCCCGAGCCGCCGTGGCGACCTCGCTCGTGGTGGTCTTCGCCAACTCGGCTACAGGGCTGGTCGCGCACGCGGGAGCGGTGCAGCTCGACTACGGACTGCTCGGCGTCTTCGCCGGAACGGCACTGGTGGTTTCGGTGCTGGCGGGTGCTTTCGCCGCGCGACTGCCCGCACGGCTCGTGCGCGAGTGGTTCGCCCGAGTAGTGCTGACCGTGGCCGCCGGGGTGGCGCTCGCCGCCGTATTCGCCCCTTCAGCGCTCGGTGGGTGAACAGCAATCCGGACGCATTCACCGATCGCCGGTGCGCAGATTCCCGGGTCGCTGAAAAGATCGAGAAGACCGGACGCCAAGCGATCTCGGAGAGCGGACCGCCGAGGACGAAAGGTGGTATGCAGGCCTCTCCCAGCGGGCGGAGAAGGGCTTCACGACTGTTGCTCTCCGAGGACGTCAGCTCCATTGGAGACACGGACGCGGCCACCGCAACCGCGAACACCGTGCAAGCAGGGGCCGCCCCATGTGCGGGGTATCAAGAGGCCGAACCGGTTCAACTGCTCCGGACTGATGCAATGGTCCTGCGAGCAGGTCGGTATTTCCCTGTCCGCCTCGACACGGATCCAAGCCGGCGCGGAGAGGGCCGCTTCCCAACTGCGTCCGGGCGACGTGCTCTTTTACTGCTCCTCACCCGGCCACAACGGCTGTACATCAGCAACGGCAAGCTCGTACACGTCCCGACCGGGGGACAGGCGGTCAAAGTGGAGAACTTCCTGGGCACAGGTTCCGTCGCCCGCTCCGTCGCAGGGTCGGATGACGCTCCGCCGCCAAGCGCCGAACCTTCTCACCACCGGATACGGTGCCAGCCGTTCCGCCAGTGCGCTCGCTTGCCCGCGCGGATGAACCAGCACGAGGCGCTCGATCCAGTGACTGCCTACCCCCTATCACGATGATCAAGATTTTTTGATTTCACCATAACGGGCCAAGGCCTCCCGGTGCTCGTGCTCATGATCGACGAGGGGCCCCGGGTAGTTCAGCGCCGACCCGGTGGGCGCTTGCCACGGCCGGTGGACGGCACCACCCTCAACGCCTCTCAGCTCCGGCACGTAATCGCGCACGTAGTCACCAGATGGATCGAACTTCTCCCCCTGGGTGATGGGATTGAAGACGCGGAGGTACGGGGCGGCATCCGTCCCCGTGCCCGCCGCCCACTGCCAACCGTGCTGGTTGGAGGTGACGTCACCGTCGACGAGGTGGTGCATGAAGTGGCGGGCACCCCACCACCAAGACAAGTGCAGGTCCTTGACGAGGAAACTCGCCACGATCATGCGCACTCGGTTGTGCATCCACCCATCGGCCAGGAGTTGGCGCATTCCGGCGTCAACCACGGGAAATCCCGTCCGGCCGCGGCACCACGAGTCGAACCGCCTCCGCACGTCATCGTCAACGTCCAGTCTCATTCGGTCGAAATGGCGATCGAAGTTCCGACGCGCGCTCTCCGCCCAGTTCCACACCACGTCCGCGTAGAAGTCACGGAAGGCGAGCTCGTTGCGATAACTCGACGCCCCGTGACTGTCGCTGTCGGCGAGGTCGGCGAGCAGAGTGCGAGGATGCACACACCCCAAGTGCAAGTAGACGGACATGCGGCTGTTCCCCCGATCGGTCGGGGCGATCGCGCTGCTGGTGGTACCGTTCGAGACCACTGTCGACGAAGCGCTGCCAGCGCTCCAGCGCGTGCTCCTCCCCGGCCGGGGGGCAATGTCACCGAATCGAGCTGTTCGTCGACGGGCACGACCACACCACCGAGGCCCGCGACATTCATCCACTCCACGACGGAGGCGTCCGTGTCAACGGGTGGTAACCATCCGTGTGCGCTCCAAGCTCGCCGGAACGGTGTGAACACCCGGTAGGGCTGGCCGTCGCCTTTGGTGATGCACCCGGGCTCAATCGCGTACGGCGATCTCGTCGACACGAAGTCGACGCCCATACCCTCCCATCACTCGCTCCACCCGTTCGTCGCGCCGATGCCCGTAGGGATTGGTTTCGCCCGACACGTACACGCTGCCGGCTCCGGCCTTCTGCGCCAGCTCGGGCAGAGCCGTCTCCGGAGGTCTCTCCAGCGCGAGCAACCGGCCGTCGAGCCGGGCGTCGAGGGCTCGCAAGCACCGGTAGAGAAACGTTCGCCGCGGTGGACCAGCCGGCATGATTAGCCGCGTGTCCAGCACGAATACCGCCAGAACGCGGTCGGACCACCGGGGACCGTCAGCAGAGCCGGATGGTCCCACAAACGGAGATCATGTCGGAACCACAGGATGGCGAGAGTGCTCATACACCGGCGTTACGCACCAGGGCCCCGGTGGGCACGGGAAACCAGGTGTGTCCGGCAGTAGTGCTTCCGGGAGCTTCATCAGGAGCGCGGGCTCAGAAGTGTCCGACTCCGTGCGGAACTCCATCCGAGTTCGGAGCCGCGTCCCGGGAATACGGAGGGTTCCGCTCAGCACCCATCCACGACGGAGGAACGAAAAACATCACTCGAAGGCGCGGCGAACTCTGGCGGCGGTGAGCACAACATTACGGCCCATTCCGCCGAAGACCAGGGCGTGGAACGGGATGACCGACCACCAGTAGACGTGCCCGGCCAAGCCGTGCGGCACGAAGACGGCCCGTTGCTGGTATAGGGCTCCCCCGGAGTCAGTCGGGGTGACACCGAGTTCCAACCATGCCTGCCCGGGGATCTTCATCTCCGCGCGCAGGCGCAGCAGCCGTCCCTCGTCGATCTCCTCGACACGCCACCAGTCCAGGGCGTCACCGGTTCGCAGACGAACCGGGTCACGTCGTCCGCGGCGCAGTCCGACACCGCCGATCACCCGGTCGGCCCAGCCACGAACCGCCCATGCGAGCGGGAACGAGTACCAACCGTTCTCACCACCGATACTTTCGATCACGCGCCACACATCGGGAACCGAAACCTCGCTGTACCACAACCGCGTGTCCACGTAGGCACTACCGCCCGCCCAGTCCGGATCCGAGGGCAGCGGTTCGGCGGGTGCCTCGGCGGGCGAGGCGTCCGACCATCGAGTCTCAATCTGGGCATGTCGAATCCTGTGGAGGGCCAGCTCGACCGCGCGATTGTACTCAGTGACCCCGCCCTCCGGTTTCGCGACGTACCCGTCGATGTCGTGATCGCCACGGACCGCCTCATGGACCAGCGATTCAATCAGCGGTCCCCCGATGCTCTTCGGCACCGGGGTGACGATGTTGATCCAATGCGAGCTCAACCTCGGGGACAACACCCCGACCGGGAACATGACGCGTCGGGGCAACCCCGCCACGGCAGCGTAGCGTCGCATCATCTCCGCGTACGTGAGCACTTCCGGCCCGCCGATGTCGAAGGAACGGTTGACCTCGGGGGGTAGATGTGCCACGGCTACGAGGTAGTGCAACACGTCGCGCACGGCGATGGGCTGTACCCGGTTGCGCACCCAGCTCGGAGTGATCATGACTGGTAGCCTCTCGGTCAGGTAACGCAGCATCTCGAAACTCGCCGAACCCGAACCGATGATCACCGCTGCCTGCAGCGTCACCGTCGGAACTCCGCTGCGCAGGAAAATCTCGGCCACCTCAGCCCTGGACCCCAGGTGCTCGGACAGGTCATCGTCGTCGGGGTGCAGACCGCCCAGGTAAACGATCCGCCCGACACCGGACTCGCGAGCGGCCTGCGAGGTGCACAGCGCCGCGCGCCGGTCCTTGGCGGCGAAGCCGGTTTCCGACATCGAGTGCACCAGGTAGTACAGCACGTCCACGTCGCGACACGCGACGGCCACTGACTCCACGTCGAGCACGTCGCCCCTGACGACTTCGACCTCATCGCGCCAGGGCACGTCACGAAGCTTGCCGGGATCGCGTGCGACGCAGCGCACCCGATGCCCGGCTCGCAGCAGTCGTGGCACCAGACGACCCCCGATATAACCGCTGGCCCCCGCAACCAGACACAGCATGTAACCATCCACCCATCACACCGAGCTTCGACCGTCCCCGGTCGCGAGCGCTCGACCATTACCGATCTCCCGGGACACGCCTCGAGCCGAACGGGGTCGTGCGCTGTCCCGATGGTCGCGGCAACAACAGCCGCGCGCGAGTCCGAACCGGATGCGAATGCGCTCACCAGACCTGGGCGCTTGCTCTCGCGGACACCGGGGTTCGAAGGACGCCGGCACGGTGCGACGGAGAGTCGAATAGCGCCCGTCCCCGGCTCTCGGGGCGGCGCTCGCGGGCGGGGACGGATCTCCTAACCTGTCCCCGAACCCGTTTCTCGGCCGGTCGTCGAACCCGACGCGGACGAGTCGCCCCGGGCGGTCGCGCGGCGGGTGCGCCCACCGCGCGCAGGACCGCGCCGGTGACACCACAACGCGGCCGGAGCGTGGCTCCGGAGCCGGTTCACCGTCCACAGCCGGTTTCCGAGCAGGAGCCCGACCGAGAGTTCGGACCGAACAATCACAGGGGAGTTTCGATGATCTTCATCGCCGTCAAGTTCCGCGTTCTTCCCGAGTCCGCGGACCGGTGGCCCGAGATCGCGCGCGATTTCACCGAGGCGACGCGTGCGGAGGAGGGCTGCTTGTGGTTCGACTGGTCCCGCAGCCTGGAGGACCCGAACGAGTACGTCCTGCTCGAGGCCTTCCGCGACGGGGACGCCGGGGCCGCGCACGTGCAGTCCGAGCACTTCAAGACCGCCCAGCAGACCCTTCCGCCCCACCTGGCGGAGACTCCGCGGGTGATCAACACGCCGGTGGATCAGGACGACTGGTCCCGGCTCGGTGAGATGGCCGTGGACTCGGAGAGCTGAGCGCACCCGCTCAGCCGAACGTCAGGCGCCGGGCCGCTCCGGGCCCGGCGCCTTCTCGTCCGCACAAGCGGCGTGCCCGCTCCCCCGCCCGACCAGTCGGAACTGCCGCGAGGGGGCCTACTCGATGTCGGGCACCCGGAGCGAGAGCCCGCGAGAGGTTCCGCCACGCAACCATCCGAGCAAACCGAGCCGCCGACTCTAGTCGGCCCCGAGATACGCCTCGATAGCGTCCACACCTGCGCGGGCCCCGCCGTACCCGCTGATGGTCTCGGCCATCTCGCCCACGGCCTTGGTGATCTCCCCGTCCGCGGCGACTTCCTCGATCCGCTCACGCAGCCGCGCGGCGTCGGTCAGTTCCTCCTCGGCGAGCTGCCCGCCGAGGTTCAGCTCGCGAACCCGCTCGGCGTTCATCTCCTGCTCCACCATCCGGGGAGCCGTGATCAGCGGCACTCCGTAGGAGAGGGACTCCATCGTGGAGTTCATCCCCGCGTGCGAGAGGAACACGTCGGCGTGCCGCAGCACGGCCGTCTGCGGGAAGCGGGCACGCACCTCGAAGTTCTCGGGGATCTCGCCCAGCTCCTCCGGACCGACCCGGTTACCGATGGACATCGCCACCTGCCAGCCGGTGTCGGCGAAGGCCTCGATGCAGGTCCGGTAGAACTCCAGGTGTCCGTGGAAGATGGTTCCCAGCGAGACGAACAGCAGTGGCCGGTCCGAGCGCCGGGGCTGCCACTGCTCACGCTCGGCCCGACCGCCCAGCAACGGCCCGAGGAAGGCGAACCGCTCGTCGAAGCTGTCCGCGTGGAACTGGAACTCCTGCGGGATGAACACGAGGTTCAGCGCGCCTGCCGGTTCGGCCATCATCGACTCGCTGTCGAGCTCGACACCGTGCTGCACGGCGAGTTCGCTCATCCGCTCGGTGAAGTCCCGCAGCACCGGATGGTTCTGGTCGAAGTCCTCCGGAGCCCGCTTCAAGAACTCCGCACGCATCGAGAACTCCTCGTTGCCCGCGTGGGTCGGGACCAGGGAGATGTTGGGGACTCCGAGCTTCTTCGCGAACACGCGTCCGGCCGGGGTGGCCGAGTCCGCGCAGACCGCGTCGACGTGCTCGTCGGCGAAGTGCTCCGCCAACTTCGGCAGCGTCTCCCGGGTGTCCTCCAGGAACTTCTCCATCATCGGGGCCATCACCTCCGGGGTCAGCGCCCCGTCCCCCGCGGGGGCGGAGGGCTGCTCCATCGGCACCGGAACGGGTTCGGCACCGGCGGCGCGCACGGCGGGGACCATGTCGGAACCGGTGGCGTAGCTGACCCGGTGGCCCCGGCGAACCAGTTCCTCGACGAGTGCGAGTGACGGATTGACGTGCCCGTAGGCGGGCATGCTCACGAAAGCGAAATGTTTGCGCATCATCTTCCGAATCGATTCCGCTGCTTTCACAGGGGAGCGACTTCACAGGGAACGGCGTTCACGGACGGCGGGGGTCACAGGGGCCGGCGAAACCCCCTGACCGCGAACACGGCGCCGACCACGAGCAGCAGCACACTGGTCCCCAGGGCGGACCAGACCCCGCTGCCCACGGGCAGCGCCAGGCAGAGGTCGCGGGAGGCGTCGACGGCGTAGGTGAGCGGGTTGATGCGGGCCACGACCCGCAGCCAACCGGGCAGCGCGTCCAGCGGCACGAACGCGCTGGAGGCGAACATCAGCGGGAACATCGCCAGGAAGCCCACGCTCTGCATCACCTCCTCCTTGCGCACCCAGGAGGCGATGGCGAGAAAGACCCAGGTCAGCGACCAGCTGACGAGCAGGGCCAGCAGCCACGCGCTGATCGTGCCCGTCAGTCCGCCCTCCGGCGCGAACCCGAACAGCACGGTCGCCGCCAGCAGCAGGACCACGAGCTGCACGGCGGTGCGGAACATGTCGGCCAGGCTGCGCGCCACCAGCACCGTGCCGAGCCGGATGGGCAGCGCCCGGAACCTGCCCAGCACGCCGTTCTTCATGTCGGTGATCAGTCCGACACCGGACTGCAGGGAGGCCCCGATCCCCGTGGTCACCAGGATCGCGGGCATCAGGTAGTTGATGTAGCTGTCCGTCTGGGACGCGATGCTGCCCATCAGCGCCTTGCCGAAGACCTGGCTGAACAGCGTCAGCATGATCAGCGGCTGTAACAGGCTGAAGACGACTATCCGCGGGTCGCGCAGCACCGCGCGCAGCGACCTGCCGGTGAGGACCGTGACCTGGGTCCAGACGCTCGCGCCCTGCCAGTTGCGACGTTCGTGCTCAGTGCCCGCGGACCCGTCCGGAGGAGCGGTCAGTGTAGTGGTCATGTGCGCTTTCCGATCGTCGTGTCAGGCCGCCTGATGCGCGGAGTTGGCCAGGGTCAGGTAGACGTCGTCCAGAGTCGGTTCGCCCAGTCCGAGCCCGCTCACCTCGATGCCGGCCTCGTCCAGCGCGCGCACGACCACGGCGAGCTCGTGCGAGGCGACCACCGGTGTGGTGATCACGTGCCGCTCCGCGTCGTGCACCGGGCTCATCCCGCCTGCTCGCAGCGCGTTCACCGCCCGCTCCGCGTCGGCGGGGTCGGCCAGCGTCGCGGTGGCGGTCCGCTGCCCCACCTCGGCCTTGAGCTCCTCGGCCGTTCCCGAGGCGACGACCTTGCCGCTGGACAGCACGGTGATGGAGTCGGCGAGCCTGTCCGCCTCGTCGAGGTACTGCGTGGTCAGCAGCACCGTGGTCCCGTCGTTGACCAGGTTCTCCACGATCCGCCACAGCCCCATGCGGCTGGACGGGTCCAGTCCCGTGGTCGGCTCGTCCAGGAAGATCACGTCCGGTCCCCCGACGAGGCTGGCGGCCAGGTCCAGCCTGCGGCGCATCCCCCCGGAGTAGTTGCGCGCGGGACGCTTGGCGGCCTCGGTCAGCTCGAACAGCTCGAGCAGTTCCTCGGCGCGCTTCTTGGCCGCGCGCTTGCCCGCTCCCAGCAGCCTGGCCACGAGGACCAGGTTGTCCAATCCGGACAGTTGCTCGTCCACCGCGGCGAACTGCCCGGTCAGGCCGATGCGGGAGCAGACCTTCCTGCTCTCCCGGACCACGTCGTGGCCCGCGACGCGCGCCGTTCCCCTCGTCGGAGGGGACAGGGTGCTCAGGATGTTGACCAGCGTGGTCTTGCCCGCGCCGTTGTGCCCCAGCAACCCCAGTACCGATCCCCGCGGCACCTGCAGACTCACGTCGTCCAGTGCCGTGAACTTGCCGAATTCCTTGCTGACGTGCTCGACCTCGATGGGTGGTCCTGTCATAACGTCCTTCTTCAGCGGTGCTCGTGCTGGCCCGGTTCGGCCAGGACCCCGTTGAGCAGCACGTCGATGCGCGATTCGATCGCGGGCTGCTCGTCTTCCGGGGTGGTCGTTTCGAATCGCGTACTCATCAGCAGCCCGAGCAACATCCGGGCGACGTCGCCGGGCGACTTGCGGAACCTGTGCTCGTCCCGGGCCACCAGTTCCGCGCAGGCGTCGATCAAGTCCCGGACGAACTGGGGCCCGCCCTCGGTGCGGTGCTGTTCGGCTTTCTGGTGCCGGTGCACGTCGTACTCCGAATCGGAGAGATTGTGCACGAGCCTGCCCAGCCGGTGGAAGTGGTCCAACACGATCGAGGAAGCCCGGCTCAGCCGATCGGCCAAGTCATGCTCCGGTGGGATCGACCTGATGCGCGCGCACGCCTCGTCGGTGCGGAAGGCCTCGGAGACGCAGGCTTGCATCAGCTCGTTCTTGTCCGTGAAAACCCGGAAGATCGTTCCTTCCGCGACCTCGGCGGCCCGCGCGATCGAGCGGGTCGTGATGTTGGGCCCCTGCTCGACCAGTAGCGGCAGCGTGGCCCGAACGATCTCCTCCCGACGTCGTTCCGAACTCATCGCGGGCGCCCTGCGCCGAGAACGATCCGTGCTCACACGACCAGTTTACTGAGTGAGCACTCACTCATCAAGGCGCTCCGGGTGTGCGCACGACCACTTCCACAGCTCCTCCGTGGCACAGCGCCCCGCGGGGCTGCCCTCCTGCTTCCGCGCAGCCCGGCCCGGCCACTGCCGCGCGCACCGGCGGTCAGCCCCGGACCGCCATCGACACGTCCACCCGGTTCGGCCGCACGCTGCGGCTGCCCTCCTCGGGATCGAGCAGGAAGTCGCAGCGCTCCACCCGGCCGGAGCGGGCGGCCAACCGGTCGACGGCGGGCTGCAGCCCCGAGGCCGAGGCGGCCACCGTGACCGGCTCCTCCGGCAGCTCCTCCACCTTGTAGCTCCCGTCGGGCGAGGTCAGCATCCTCGCCAGCTGCACCCCGCGCCCGTCCGTGACGGTCACGCTCGCCCCCGGCACAGCTGCCCCGGAGGCGTCGGTGACCGACCCGGCCAGCGTCCGGTGCCGCACCGGTTCCGGAGGCTCCACCGCGGGATCGACGACCACATCGCCGTCGTCCACGTGCTCGTAGCCGCCAGCGGTCTCCGCAGTGGACCCCGCGGCCGCACCGGCTCGTGACCTGCGCCGCACGAGCAGCTGGTTGAACACCACCAGCGCCACGCCGAGCAGCACCCAGGCGGACAGCCCGAGGGTGGCGCCGAGCGCTCCGGTCCCCTCGAAGTAGAGGATCCCGCGCATCGCGTGCACGGCCTGCCCGAGCGGCATGACCAGGTGCAACGACTGGAAGAAGCCGGGGACCAGATCCTTCGGGATCGCCCCGCTGCTGGAGGGCAGGCTCAGCAGGACGAACAGCCCCACGGCCACACCGGGGAAGAACTGCTTGACGAACGGGATCAGGCCGAACGTCGTCCAGGCCACGGCCTGGGTGAGCAGGAAACCGACCAGCAGGAGGAGCGGATCGTTGTAGATGACGTCCAGCGACAGGGCCGACCCGTAGACGATCAGCGTCCCCAGCAGGCCGACGCCGACCAGCGAGCCCAGCTTCTGCCTGGTGGTCAACTCCGCCCGCAGCAGCATCATCACCGCTATGTAGGGCGGGATGTTTATCGCCATCAGGCAGTAGAACAGCCCGGTCCCCATGACGTCACCGGGAGCGGTGGGCACGATGTCGGTGGTGGTCAGCTGTTGACCGGACTGCTGCGCGACCGGGGTGAAGACCTGGCGCAGCATCTGCACGCTCGCCTTGCCGTTGGCCGAGGCGTAGAACAGCTCGCCGTTGGCCGGGTCGTAGGCGGCGGTCGCCTCCCTGTCGTCGATCGACTGCTTCGCCGCCTGCACGTCCGGAACCGCCGTCACGTCGAAGCCGTCGGGCACGGACCGGTTCAGCGCGATGTCCAGCCGCTCCGCGCTCTGCTCACCGACCACGGCCACTGGCATGTCGCGCGGCTGGGGAGCGTGGAACGGCAGCAGGTAGCAGACCATGAACCCGACGATGAAGAACATCGGGAACCACAGAGTCGAGACGAGCTTTCGAGCCAACTGCTTCGGCTGCTCTTCGGACACCAACACTCCTCACCACGAGTTCGGGAACCGATTCGCGATCAACCACGGACAGCGGGCCGCGGACTCGGGCGACCGCCTGCGCGACAGCGCGTCGAACGACGGACACGATCGTAGCACTTTTCGTGCAGGGACTGCAAAAATGCAATCATGCACACTATGACGAGTGCCCGGTTTGTCCGCCGTCAAGAACCGCGACTAGGATGAACCCCCAGCTCAGCCGCCCAGTGGCCGCAGCCGCAGCGAGGGAGAGCCACACGATGGCCAGACCAGCGCACACAGCGCCGAGAACAAGCGGAAACACGGCATCCACCGGCGCTGATGTGAGCACCGGCGGACTGCGCGAGCGCAAGAAACGCGCCACGCACCAGGCGCTGCAGCGAGCGGCCGTCAGCCTCTTCCGCGAGCACGGCCCGCACTCGGTCACGGTCGAGGACATCTGCGCCCACGCCGACGTCTCCCCCAGGACGTTCTTCAACTACTTCACCTCGAAGGAGGAAGTGCTCGTCCCCTGGGACCAGGAGACGATCACCAACACACCGGAGCGCGTACTTGCCCGCCCCGACACCGAGGAACCCCTGCGCACGGCGCAGGCCGTGCTCGGCGAGGCCATGAACACGGCCATGAGCGGCTCCACCTGGCGCGACCAGGCGGTGATCCTGCGCGAGAACCCCGAACTGATCGAACGCGTGGTCACCGCGTTCCGCGCCATGGAGTCCTCCCTGGTCGAAGGCCTGGCCCGGAAGAGGGACGTCTCCTGCGAGGACCCCTACGTCCGCCTCGTGGGCGCCACCGCGATCACCGCATTGCGCGTCTCCGTGCAGGCCTGGCAGGAGTCCGAATCGGACTCGAGCCTGCACGAGTACCTGGATGAGGCGTTCGAGCAGCTGCATCGGGGACTCCGCCCGAACGATTAGGAGTTTTCCGGGTTCGGTTGGCGTAGGTGGTTCCGTGGCGGAACCTCAGTCGGCGCCCGGCTGCGGGTGCCCCGACATCGAGTAGCCACCTACGCCACGTCGGGGCCGTCCTCGCCGGGCACTCGACTGAGAACCCGCGGCGGTGCCGACTGCGCAGGCTCAGAGCACCTGCGTTGGAGCGGAGCTCTTGGTCGGGAGTTCCTGCCCGGGGTCCCCAGGGGCTCGGTTGGCTCGCGGCGGTGCCGGCTGGTCGGGTGGCGGTCCTGTTCACACCCCTGTGCTCCGGTAGGACTTTCCACAGTGGTGATCACCGAGAGTGATGCACGGCATACTGAACCGCCGAACGAACGAGCGAGTTCGGACGACAAGCGCTACCCTCCTTGACAAGCAGGAATCCAAAACGCATACCGCCGACCACACTCGAGTGAACAGCTGCGAAGCTAGGACTGCGTCCATTCCCGAGCGCCCCACTCTGTTTCGTCAAAGGGAGGAGTAGCGGTGGCGATCGCCGAAGCAGCACACGAAACGCAGCAAGAACACTCCGAGGAGGGAAACCCGCACGAGAACAGCGCGCCCGACCGAAGAGCGCTGTTCACCACGGGAGGCGTGGGCGTACTGGCCGCCGCGCTGTTCCTGCTGATCCGCGGCGGACTGACCGACGACGCCTACATCACCATCGACTACGCCCGGAACCTCGCCTTCCACGGGCACTGGGGGATGATCGAGCAGGAGTTCGCCAACACCGCCACCTCCCCGCTGAACGTGCTGGTGCTGGCTGCCTTCACCTTCTTGCTGCGCCAGCCGGTCCTCGCGCTCGGCGTGGTGTTCGTGCTGGCGAACGCGGTGCTCGCCCACTCGCTGCACCGGACCGCCCGGCACAGCGGCTTACCGTGGTTCACGGGCCTGCTGGGGAGCCTGCTCGTGCTGCTCAACCCGTTCCTGCTCTCCTCGGCGGGCCTGGAGATGACGCTGGCCTCCGCGCTGCTCGGCCTGCTGCTGCTCGGCGCCACGAGCCGCAACCGCGTGCTCTTCGGAGCCGCCGCGGGCCTGCTGGCGCTCACGAGGCTGGACCTGGGGGTCTTCGTCCTGGCACTGCTCATCGGCCGACCGAGCCTGTGGCGCAAGTGGTGGCGATGGTTGCTGACGGGCTGCGCGGTCGCGCTGCCCTGGTTCGCCCTCAGCTGGTGGGCCTTCGGCTCGGCCGTGCCGGACACGCTCGTGATCAAGCAGCTCCAGGAGCACTGGGGCGACTGGGACTTCGGCAACGGTCTGGAGCTGTACTACACGACGTACCCGGCGGCCACCGCGGCCGCGCTGAGCGCGGCCGTGCTCGGCGCCGTGGCTCTTCCCGCGTGGGTGATCACTCGCTCGCTGCGCCGTCCGGGAGCGCGCGACATCCACCCCTGGGCACTGCTGGGAATCGGCGGAGCCGCGCACTTCTACGTCTACACCCTGCTCGGCGTACCGCCCTACCACTGGTACTACGTGCCGAGCATGATCGGACTGTCCGTGTTCGCGGCCGCTGTCGTCGGGGTGGTGGCCACCACGGTCAGCGTGCGGCGGAGCGCGCTCCCGCTGCTGGCCACGACGGTGGTCGTGGCCCTCGGCGCGGGTGTCGTCGTCAACCAGGCGCGCGTGGCGCTCGAAACCGGGCTCCCCTGGAAGCACGCCTCCATCACGACGAACTGGGCCAAGCCCTCCGACTACGCGCGGATAGGTGAGCGGGTCGGTGACATCGTCGGGGACGGCACGGTGCGCAGTCCGGGCGAGATCGGCACCCTCGCCTACTTCTGCGAGTGCGCGGTGGTGGACGGGCTGGCCGACCGGGGCTACCTCGCCCCCGAGATCCGGAAGCGGATCGACGAAGCGGGGCCGGTGACCTCCGCCCTGCTGCGGGCCAACTACCGGAACTTCACCCCCACGGAGCCGCGCGAGGTGGACTACGAGCTGCACAGGGTGATGGGGCCGGGGCCCGATCCGGCGTGGAACATCGACTCCCCGTGGACCGAACCCGCGCACCTCGTTCTCGAACCCGTGGAGTGAACCGGCCCGAGCGCGTGGTGCCGCGTTTCCGCAGTGCCCGGCGGAAACGTGGCACCCCCGTGACCGGGAGGTGAGCGACCGTCACGTCCCGGTCCGGTGCAGCGGGTTGGGCTGACCCCGGTGGACGTCCTCCGCGGTGGAAAGCAGCCGCATGGTGGCCAGGGCCTTCTGCGGAAGCGTCGGCGCGAGCAGGGCCGCCAGGTCGGACCGCGCGTGCTCCCCGCCGCCGGTGGCCGCCACCCGCTCGGCCGTTTCGACCAGCACCGAGCGCACCACCTCCCACGACCGCGACCGGGCGATCCCGGGGGCCTCGCCCAGTGAGCGGACCACCTCGGCCAGGTTGACCTGCAGCGCGGAGTGGCCCAGCTTGGCGTGCAGCTGCTCCACGTGCTCCACCACCGTCGCTCGCGCGTGGCGCGCCGCGCTGTCCCACCCGGCCGCGCGCGTCCGACCGCGGTGCACCCGCATCCCGGCGAAGTCCCGCAGCAACAAGCGGACGGGTTCACCACCGCGCACGACCAGCAGGGTGTTCTGCATGTGCGCCTCCAGCGCCACTCCGTGGCGCGAGAGCAGCGGCAGGGTCGCCGAGAACAGCAGTTCTCCGTAGCTGCGCAGGAAGCGCTCACCGGCCGCGAGCGCGCTCGTGCCCGTGCGCGCGGCCAGCTCGTCGACCAGCTCGGCCAGCAGGGTCCCCTCGGCAGCCGGTGACGGCGCCCGCAGCGCCGAGACCGGAACGAGGTGCTCGGCCGCACCCAGCTGGTCGGCCGGGTCCTCCCGCAGCAGGGCGGAGAGTCCGCGCAGGCGAGCCGGTCCGCTCGCTGCTCCCTCCGGAGGGGCGAACGCGATCCCGGCCAGATCGGAGACCGTGCCCACCCTGCCCGCCGAGACCGGATCGCCGTCCAGCAGTTCCCGCAGCAGCGCGCTCGTGCCCGGGGCGTCCCGCGTGGTCTCCGGCGAGATCGTGCGCCGGGTGGAGGTCAGCAGCACGTCCAGCGAGGTCTTGATCGTCAGCCGTCTCCCGTGCCTGCCGGGCAGAGCGGTGACCAGGGTGCGCACCGACAGGGTGGGTCTGCAGGGCAGCCGGGGCCCTGCGAGCGGAACCAGTTCCCCCGCGGCGAGCTCGCCCGCGTACTCCCGCGCGAGCACGTTGCGGCGCTGCCACGGGTGAACCGGGACGAGGACGTACTCCTCCGGAGTCCTGCCCAGCTCGTGCAGTTCCCGCACCGCGCACGCCAGCAACCGGGGGAAGTGCTCCCCGAGCAGCTCACCGACCGAGCGTCGACGCGCGTCCCCGGTCGAGCACGCGAGCTTCCGGCCGAGGGCAACCAGCTCGATCTCGACGTGCGCACCGCCCTCCGGGGTGTAGGCCAGCGAGTCCGCGACGGAGAAGCCGCGGCGCACCTTGCCGCAGGGGTGGGTGCTGTGCCCCTCCCCGGTCAGCATGTCCAGGTCCAGGGCTACGTCGCTGCCCGGGCGTCCCGCGGCCGGCGCGCCCGGCGGGTTCGCTCCGCCCGAGTGCGCGGCCCGGGGCAGCGCACGCCTCCGCCGTTGCACCAGCACCCTGGACAGCGCCAGGTTGCACGCCGAGTCCGCGAGCTCCTCCCGCATCCGGTCCCAGCCCGCGCTCGGATCGGCTTCCCGCAGCACCTCGATCAGCCGTTCGGCGCGCTCCAGCGAGTCGACTTCGCCGTCCCGGCCCACCAGCACCGGAACCGACACCCGGCCGAGCCCGAATCCGGGCCCCTCCTCCCGCAGCGCCGCCACGGAGCGGCCCCCCGAGAGCCGCACGATCGCCAGAGTTCCGGCACCGTCCGCGAACCTCCCCAGCAGCGCCTCCGGCAAGTCGTGCGCCTCACCCGGCCGCGGAGGCCACCGGAAAGTGGCCACACGTCCGCGCACCCCCGGTGCGTCCTCCCGCAGCAGCGCAGCGAGGAAACCGCGCGCGGTCTCCGCGCGGGCCGTCGGCAGGGCCCGCGACCAGCAGTGCGCCAGCTCCGCGTCCCGCCGACGCAGCTCCGCCAGCACGGCCGCCTCGCGGGAGCTCAGCGTGCCGCTGCCCGCGCGCACCGCGGAGGGGCCGCTCACGAGCGGGCCAGCGGGTTGGGGGCCGGGACGTAGCGCTGCTCGGTCACCAGCCCGGACAGGCGCATCGTCAGCATGGTCTTCAACGGCCACGGCTCGTGCAGCAGCGCGGCGGCGTCGGCGCGGGCGGCGGCCGCCTCCTCCGGGGAGCCCGCCGCCGCGACCAACCCGGCGAAGCAGCTCCGCACCCGCTCGGCGACCACCCGCCACAACACCCGCTCCGGGCACCCCGCCGCCACGGCCAGCGCGGCCACCAACTCCCCCAGGTGGTTGACGAACAGCGGGAAGAACAGCTTGTTCCGCAGCGCTTCCGGATCGTGGCAGCACACCCCCGTCCCCTCCAGCAGCCGCGGGCGGCGCCCCGAGCGCCGCAACCGCTCCCCGAGCACGCGGGCCCCGCCCAGATCGCGCACGAGCCACGACCTCGGTCGCCCGGAGCGCAGGACCAGCACGGTGTTCTGCGGATGCGGTTCCAGCGCGATCCCGTAGCGCACCAGCAGGGTGAGCAGCGGGGACAGCCCCAGGTCCAGGTGCGCGCCCAGCCAGCGGCGGGCCACTTCGCACCGGGACGGCCGACCGCCACCGCCCGCGCCGTCCACGGCCCGCCGTTCGGTCAGCACGTCGTGGATCAGGGGGTGTCCGGTCAGCGGGGAGCGCGCCGACAGGGCGGCCACCGGCAGGGCGACCTCCCCCGGGTTCGTCGACTCCGCGGGGTCCTCACGCAGGATCGCCCCGAGGGAGCGGTTCCGCGCCCTGGACCGCTCCGGCGAGTCCGCGGCCGACTCGCCGATCAGCCGCGGATCGTGGCGCATCCCGACGAGCTCCCGGCAGACGGCGAAACCAGAGCCGCCCAACCGGTCCGGAGGTGCGAGCGCGGGATCCGCGGCGGCCAGCTCGTCCAGCAGCCCCGAGATCCGTGGACCGTTGTGCACCGCCTCGGCGGACACTCCCCGCACCGCTCCGGTCAGCCGCACCTCGAGCGCGGTCTTGACGTGCACCCCGGCGCGCTCGCCGCGCTCGCGCACGTCGAGCGTGCGGGTCGACATCAGCGGACGCGCCGGAGCGGTGGCGGAGAGCACCGTGACGGCTCCGCTGCTGAGCGCGGCGCCGTGCAGCCGGGGCAGCGCGTGCCGCAGCTGGTGCGGGTGCACGGGGATCAGCGCGTGCTCACCGGGGGCGAGCCCCCTGCGCACCAGCTCGGACTCCGCCGAGTCGGCGGTGGCCGGAACGGTTCGACGCAGTTCGGCGCGGAGGGCTTCCGCCGGATCTCGCTCACCCGTCGCGGTGGCCCCGGACACCAGTCGCCGGGGAACCGCGACCAGCCGCAGGTCGAACTCGGCCCCGAACTCGGGGGCGTAGCGCCGGGCGTCCCCCGGCGACATCCCGGTTTTGATCTTGGCTACCGGCTGCAGCGGGTGCCCGTCCACCACCCACTGCTCGAAAGCGGTCAGCAGCGGATCGTCCGCCCCCTCCGCGACGCGCAGCGCGCACACCAGCTCGGTGAACGGCCGGGTCCGCACGTTCGAACGCTCCCCGACCACCGCCCGCACCCTTCCGGCACGTCCCTCGCACGCGCGCCGGGCGCGCGCGAGTCCAGAGGCGCTGTCGGCCACATCGGCGCGCAGGCGCAGCCAGGCGTCCGGATCCCCCTCCAACAGCCCGGCCCGCCGGAGCACGTCGAGGAATTCCGCGGGATCGTGCGGGTCACCCCGCGCACCACCGTCCCAGGAGGGCGCGGAGACCGGCGCGCGCAGCTCCCGCCTGCCCGTCTCGGTGACGATCCCGGTAGGCAGGACCACCCCGCGACGGGCGGCCTCGGCCGGGTCGAGCCACCCCTCGCGCACCAGCGCCGAGACCAACCTGGACAGGACGGTCCACCGGGCCGAAGCACGCCGGTCACCGCAGTCCCCCGTCCCCGCGACGTCTCCGGGAGCGCTCGCGGCCGGAACCACGTGATCGCTGTCCACACCCTCATGCTGATCTTCGGAGCCGCCGGGGACAACTCCCCTCACCCGCCTTGCGCAGTCGCCCCGGGCGAGCCCTGGGCACCGGCGCCCGGTTACCGGAATGCTTAACCAGCTCGGAAAGCGGGTATCCGAGACGGAGGCGGGCAACCACGAGTGAACGCGAGCCCGGACAAACGACCTGCTGGAGGCCCGGAATGGCCAACACCGCTCACTTCAGGCTGGGAGACGACGTGGCCGCCCCCTCGGTGATCGTGCGGGACGACCGCGGCGCGGAGATCGTCGAGCTGGAGCTGCCTCGGACCGCGTCCGAACCGCCGCACGCCGACGACGAGCTGCTCGCGGCGGGCTGGAACCGCAGCGCCGACTGGACCACCACCGACGACGGCTGGGTCGCCCCGGTCGTGTCCGCCTGAAGTCGCCCCGGAAAGCACCTCGGCACGAAGGAATCCGCGAATGACGGAACAACTCCCCATCCCCGAGTTCGACGAACTGCCGCTGACGACGATGCAGCACCGGATCCGCTCGCTGGAGGAGGAACAGCTCAACACCCTGGTCGAGCACGAACGCGCCCACGCGGACCGGCCGCAGGTGCTCGAACTGCTCAACACGCGGTTGGAGGAGCTCCGAGCGGGAGCGACGCCGACCGAAGGCGGTGAGGGCAAGCCCGCGGACCAGCCCGAGCACGGCAGGGGAGGATCCGACGTCACCCCGAAGGCCCCGCGCAGCTCCGACCGCCCCACCATGCACGGCACCTCGAGCCGTTCCGGATACGGTATCGAGCACCGGTGACGCCCACGGGCGAAAGCCACCCGCGGACAGCGCCCGCGTCGCGGATCGAAAGGCCCCGACGAGCGAGCACCCGCCGCGGAGCACCCGCCGAGCCGAACAGCGATTTTCTCCCAGGGAGCGAGGTCAATGCCGCGTTTGGGCCTGATCAGTGATCCGGACTCCCCCGATCACGTGGCCAGGGCGCTGGCGCAGCAACTGCCCGAACAACTCGAGGAGCACATCGGCGGTTCCGAGTGGGTCGTGGAGGTGGTGTGCGATCCGGTGGTGGCGGGGCGCAGCAAAGGCAAGGAGATCCTCGACGCCGTCGAGAACCAGCGCACGGCGCAGCGCTGGGACTACGCGATCGGAGTCACCGACCTGCCGCTGCGCACCAGCAGTCGACCGGTGCTGGCCAACATCGGCGGGGAGCACCCACGCGTCGGGCTCGTCTCGCTGCCCGCGCTCGGTGGGCTCCAACCGCGCCGCCGGGCACGTCAGATGATGCTGCAGGCCGTCGACGAGATCCTCAGAGCCACCGAGGAGTCGCGCGGAACGGAATCCGCCGAGGAGCAGCCCCGGAAGAGAAGGCGTGGCCTGCACAGCGCGCTGACCGAGCTGCTCGCCCCCATCCGCAGGGAGGAGCCGGAGGGAACGGCCATATCGGTGCGCTACCGGGCCACGAAGTGGCGCGGGCGGGCGCGGCTGCTCTCCGGGATGGTGCGCAGCAACACGCCGTGGCGTCTGGTGCTGGGCATGTCCGGGGCGGTGGCCGCTTCCCTGGCCAGCTCGGTGTTCGGGCTCACCTCGAGCACTGTCTGGCAGATCGGCGACATGTTGGGGCCGGTACGCCGCGGAGTCGTCGTCGCCGGTGTGATCGCGCTGATGACCGCGTGGCTGATCCTCACCCACCGCCTGTGGGAGAAGCCGCAGCACTCGCACGACCGGGAACAGCGCGTGCTCTACAACGCCTCGACCGCGACGACCGTCACGATCGGGGTCGGGGTGCTGTACATCGCGCTGTTCCTGGTGAACCTGGCGCTGGCGAGCCTGCTGATCGACCCCCAGCTGCTGGGCAGCAAGCTCGGCGGCACCACCTCGTTCGGCGACTACCTCGGGCTGGCCTGGGGGGCCGCCTCGATGGGCGTGGCCGCGGGCGCCCTGGGATCCGGGTTGGAGGACGACGCCACGGTGCGCCGCGCCGCGTACGGGTACCGGGAGGCCCAGCGCAGGGAGAGCCAGCAGCGGGCCGAGCAGCAGGAGGAGCAGCACGGTCGGAACGGCGGGTGAGCCCCTCCTGCCCGGCTGGGCTCCTCCCGGCGGGGATCCCGTACTGCCCCGACAACTGCTCCGCGGGCCCGAGGGCCGCGGGCTGCGGCTTGCGGGCTGCCGGCCGATGCCGAAACATGCTCAGGGACGCCTGCTCGCCGGGGCCGCCCGTCGCCACTCGTTGAGCCGCTCGTGGCTGCGCACCAGGCGCAGGAAGCTCGTCAACCCTATGCCGCCCACGGCGTTGCCCAGGGCGGTCCAGCCGAAGAACACCACCCAGGTCCCGTAGCCGTAGCCCGCTCCCGCGTGGATGCCGCCGAACAGGAACAGGGTGTCCAGCACCGAGTGGTACATGCTCAGCCCCGCCACCAGAAAAGCCGTGGTCAACGAGGCGAGCACCCGTGCCACGTCGTCGGAGGTGCCGATGCGCATCCTGGTCAGCAGGGTCATGGCGCTTCCGGCCAGCACGGCGAGCAGAAAGGTGTGCAGGGTGTAACCGGACTCGGCGAAGGTGCGCCCGGTCTCCACGGCCACCGAACCCAGCTCCGGGAAGGCGACCACCACCATCCACATGCTCAGCCATCCCCCGAACAGGTTGCCAGCCAGCGTGATCGCCCAGAACCGCAGCAACCGCCACCAGCCCGCCTCCCTGGCCAGCACCACGGCGATCGGAACCAGGAACCCCTCGGTGAACAGCTCGCTGTTGCCCAGCAGCAGAGCTATGAAGCCCACCCCGAAGGCCAACCCCGCCAACAGCTCGCTTCCGGTGGCCTGCTCGACGGCCAGGAAGGCCAGCACCCCCAGCGATATCTCCACCCCGGCTATGACGCCGCTGGCCAGCAGCTCGGCGACCGTCCGGAAGAGTCGCGGGCGACCACGGGCCACTATCGCGTCGAAGGCCCGCTCCACCTCGTCCTCGCGCAGCGGAGCGTGCCTGCCCTTGCTGTCGGTCCCCAGCTGCTCGTCGTCCTGATCTCCGCTAGCCATCGGCCTTTCCGCACCGTCGTCACCGGAATCGGCAAACGCGCGGACTCATTGTGCAGTCGAGGAGGAAACCACGCCCGCCGAGCGGGCGGCGGGCAAGCGGCGCAGCCGCTTTTCATCACCCGCGCGAATCGAGCCGGGCGCTCTCTAAGAGCCCAGCATCCTGGTCAGCTCGACCCGGGAGCGCACCCCGAGCTTGACGAAGACGTTGCGCAGGTGGTGCTCGACGGTGCGCTCGCTGATGCAGAGCCGCTCGGCTATCTCGCGGTTGGTCGCCCCCTCCGCCACCAGGGCCGAGATGCGGGACTGCTGCCCCGTCAGCTCCGGCACGACACCCCCGTCGTCCCCCGGGAGGGTGTGCCCGGCGGCCCTGAGCTCGGCACGGGCCCGGTCCGCCCACCGCTCGGCCCCGTAACGGCGGAAAATGGTGTGGGCCTCGCCGAGCAGCCCCCTGGCGTCGGTGGGCCTGCGCGCCCTGCGCAGCCGACCGGCGTACAACAGCTCCGTCTTGGCCAGTTCCAGGGAGTTGCCGCTGCCCCGGTGCAGCTCCACAGCGGTCCGGAACCTCTCCTCCGCCTCGGAGGTACGCCGGGCCAACAACGCGTGACACCGGTGGGACAGCGCCAACCGCGCCGTGCTGCCGGTGGAAGTGACCCAGCGGTCGAAGGCCGTCAGCAACCGCTCCGCGTTCCCGACCTCCCCGCAGGACACGGCCGCCTCCACGAAGTGCGGAGCGGCGAGCACCCCCACGGCGGGGTTGGAACCATCGGTTCCCGATCTCATCAGCCGCAGCCGCCTGGACGCCTCGGCCGGCCTGCCGTCGGCGAGTTCGGCGCACGCCGCTCCCCAGCTGCCGAAGGCGTCCGGACGTCCGAGCCCCCTGCCGGACATCTCCTCGGCGAAAGCCCGATCCAGGCGCACCCGCACCGTTTCGAGGTCCCCGCGCAGCGCGGCCACCAGCGCCAGCAGGACCAGGTGGTCGACCGCCAGGTTCCGCTGCCCGAACCCCCTGGCCAGACGCAACCCCTCCAGCGCGGTGGACTCCGCTTCGGCGTACCGGTCCAGGGACAGCGCGGAGAGGCACCCGTAGACGCGGGCCCACGGCTCCTGGGCGGTGCTCCCGTCCCTACGCGCGAAGTCACGCGCCCGGCCTGCGAGTTCGCGGGAGGTCTCCAGCAGACCGAGCGTGAACGCGGCCTGGCTCCCCCAGATGATCGACATGGGGTCGGCCGCGTCCCCCGCCAACCGCACCACCCGCCGCAGCGGGGGCACGGCGGCCGCGTGGCCGCCCCGGAAGGTCGCCGACATGCCCTCGAAGTGCTCGAGCATCAGCGTGACCTCCGCCGCTTCCTCCCGGCACCTCAGCCGTTCGGCCCGGTGGGCCAGCGCGTAGTAGCCCCGGTAGTCCCCGGTGAGGCAGTTGGCCTCCCCGGCCAGCATCAGGGCCCGGAACGCCGCTCGCCTGTCGGTACCGAGCAGGGCCTCCGCCGCGGTGGCCAGGCTCCTGCCCGCCGTGGCCGGGTCGCCGTCGCAGAGTTCGAGCCCACCGCGCAGCAGCTCGTCCGCCGCGCGTGCCCGCACCTCGCGCACCAGTGGCCCCGCACGGCGGGACAGGGCGCGGGCCCGCCGCGTGTCCCCGCTCGCCCACGCCTCGCGTCCCGCCGCGAGCAGTCGATCACCCCTGTCCGCTCCAGCGGAGCAGTGGGTCGCGGCCAGCTCGTGCAGCTCGGAGGCGAGGGAGTGGTCCCGTGCCCTGCTCGCCGACTCGGCGGCCCCGGCCAGTTCTGCGAGCAGTCGCCCTCCGAAGTCCTCGCCCGCCGCGCAGCGGTGCCGGACGGCCCGCGCCCGGTCCCCCTCCCGTTCGAGGACCTCGGCCAGTCGCAGGTGCGCCTGCCGTGACTCCGCTGGGCAGACCCGGTCCAGCAGCCCGATGCGCACGAGGTCCTGGGAGAAGCACGCCGTTGACTCGGAGAGGTGAACCAGCCCCGCGCGGAAGAGCTCGCTCCACGCCCCCGGCACGGCGGAGTCCTCGGGGGCCGCGCGGTGCACGGTGTCCACGCTCAACCGTTCCCCGACCATCAGCAGCAGCGCCAGCCTGCGGGCCGGAGGAGTGAGCCCGCGCAGCACGCCCTCCGCCTCGGTGAGCAGCCTCCCGTCCGGCGGCAGCCGCGGAGGGGCGAGTCCGGCGGCGCGCTCCGCGGTGAGCGAATCGGCCACCTCGGACAGAACCAGCGGATTCCCGCCGCAACGAACGAGCGCGTCCTCGACCACCTCGGGAGCCGGCGAGCACCTCGCGCGCTCGCGCAGCAGTCGCGCCCCGGCCCGCTCGTCCAGCGGTTCGAGGTCGATCCGGTCGAAGCCCTCCAGCGGGTCCACCTCGGACTCCCGGCCCAGCGGGTCGGTCTCCACCGCGAACACGAGCAGCAGCGCGAGCCGGTGAACCCTGCGCCCGAGCATCCCCAGCACTCGCAGCGAGGCCGGGTCCACCGAACCGGCGTCGTCCACGCGAAGGAGCACGGGACCGCGGCGACAGCGGGCGGCCAGCTCCCGCAGCAGCGCGGTGCAGCACGCGAACTCGTCCTCCTCCGGTGCGCGAACCGCTTCCAGGGCCGATCCGTCCGAGGGGCGCATCCGGTCCAGCGCGGACAGCGGGATGCCGCGCTCGGCGCGCGTCCCGCGCAGGTCGACGGCGGTGAATCCCGCGTCGCGGCCCACCCACTCGAGGAGGGTCGTCTTCCCGCTGCCGCGCGGTCCCGTCAGCACCACGACCGAACCGTTCCCTCCAGCGGCTCGGGATATCCTCTCCCGCAGTCCGTCCACTGTGCTCTCGCAGCCGTGCAGCCGGGGCGAGGGTCCGGCGCGACCGGTGTTGCCGTCCGACATGGCAACAGTGTCTCCGGAGGTCAGGGTTCCGGAAAGGTACAACCGGACCATCGAGCACTCTTCCCGTTGGAGCTCTCCGGTCCGGTTACGGGGCTCCGCGGCGGAGCAACTTCCGCACGAACCGCTCCGGCGGTCGTTTCCCGGAGGACTCCCGCGAACCAACCGCGGTCGTCCCCCGGAGAACGTTCCGGTGAACGCACACCGGTGATTTCACCGATGTGTCCACTTCCTCCTCGGTCGGAGACTCGGCGCGTCCTGTCGGAACTCACCAGGAGGATTTCATGCGCAGGAAAATCGGCTTGTTGCTCGCGAGCGTGGCCCTGGCCGCGCTCGGCTCCCCCGCCGTGGCCGACGCGGCGGAACCGAACCCCGTGGTGTTCGTGCACGGCTACTCGGGAAGCTCCTCCAACTGGTCCGCCGCCGAGGCCCGGTTCAGGCTGAGCGGGTACGCGGACTCCCAGTTGCACTCCTTCGAGTACGACTGGAGTCAGTCGAACGAGCGAAGCGCGGCCGAGCTGGCCGGATACGTCGACGACGTCCTCGCCGAGACCGGTTCGGAGAAAGTGGACATCGTCAACCACTCCATGGGCGGGCTCGTCAGCCGCTGGTACATGAAGGAGCTCGGCGGCCACACCAACGTGGGACACTGGGCCTCGCTGGCCGGAGCCAACCAGGGGACCACCTCCGCGAGCACGTGCCTGCAGAACGCCTCCTGCCGGGAGATGACGCCGGGATCGGACTTCGAGGAGCAGCTCAACTCCGGTGACTGGACTCCCGGCGACTCCGAGTACGCCACCTGGTACTCGGCCTGCGACGGGGTGATCATTCCCTACACCAACACCCGGGTGGTGGGCGCGGACAACAACCGCACCAGCTGCACCACGCACATCGGTTTCCTCAGCGACACCTCGACGCTGGGCGAGGTGGTCGACTTCCTGCAGTCCTGACCCGAGAACACCGGTGAGCCCCGCAGCGGGGCCGCTCCCCCGAGCGCCGCGCACGGCCTCGTCCGCGCGCGGCGCCGCTGCGCGCCGTCCCGGCGGAAGAGCTGCTCCCAGGGTGGCGGCTGTCCGGTGTCGTCCCCGTCGGATACCTTCACCCCATGAACGATTCCGCAACGTCGTGGGCCGACGGTCCGCTGCTTGCCCTGGACCTGGAAACGACGGGAACCGACACCGCAACGGACCGCATCGTGACCGCGACGTTGATTTCCGTGACCCCGGGAAACCCGGCGAACCCCACGAGCTGGCTGGCCGATCCGGGGATCGAGATCCCGGCCGAGTCCACCGAGGTCCACGGAATCGACACCGAGCACGCCCGCACGCACGGCAGGCCCGCGGGAACCGTGGTCGCCGAGATAACCGAGGCGCTGGCCGCGCAGTGGTCACCGACGACACCGCTGATCGCGTTCAACGCCAGCTTCGACCTGTCCCTGCTGGACGCGGAATCGCGCAGGCACCTGGGCACCGCGCTGCCGCTCGGGGGTCCGGTGATCGATCCACTCTGCATGGACCGCCACGTGGACCGCTACCGCAAGGGCAAGCGCACGCTGGCCGCCCTGTGCGAGCACCACCGGGTGAAGGCCGAGGAGGCGCACACCTCAGCGGGCGACGCCATCGCGGCGGCCCGGCTGGCGTGGCGGCTGGCCAAGAGCTATCCCGAGCAGCTCGGCCTGGTCGAACCGCGAGTCCTGCACGAGCAGCAGGTCGAGTGGTACCGGGCCCAGACGCGCAGTTTCGCGGGCTACCTGGACAAGCAGGCGGGCAGGACCGACGACGCGGCCGAGGCGGAGCGGTTGCGCACCCGGGCCGCCCAGGTGCGCGTCGACGCCGAGGGCTGGCCGCTGCGCCAGCAGGAGCTGCCGACCACGAACGCCGGGGTCTGACCGTGGGCGAGCGGATCTGGCTCGACGTCCCCTTCGCCGAGAAGGACGCAGCCAAGGCGGCGGGAGCGCGCTGGGACCCGGCGGAGAAGCGCTGGTACGCCCCGCGCGCGGGCATGGAGTCCCTGCGGCCCTGGGCCGCGCTGCCGGAGGTTCCCGAGCTGCTGCCCGGCGAGGACCGCGCGTTCGGCTCCGGCCTGTTCGTCGACCTCGTGCCCAGCACCTGCTGGTTCACCAACGTGCGCTCGTGCACGGCCCCGCGGGACTGGGAACGGCTGCGCCGGATGATCACCAGGCGCGCCGGAGGGCGGTGCGAGATCTGCGGTGCCGCCCCGGAGGCGAACTCCCGGCGCCGCTTGGAGGCGCACGAGCGGTGGCACTACGACGAGGCCCAGTGCGTCCAGACGCTGCGCCGGTTGATCTGCCTGTGCGACGCCTGCCACACCGTCACCCACTTCGGCCTGGCCCAGGTGCGCGGGGTCGAGGAAGAGGCCGGACGACAGCTGTGCGCGGTCACCGGCATGAGCGCCGCCGAGGCCGCGGAGCACGTGGCAGCGGCCTTCGAGCTCTGGTCCCGCAGGTCGCGGGTCGAGTGGAGCCTGGACCTGAGCATGCTGACCGAGGCCGGGATAACGCTGCGCACTCCGCCGGAGGCCGAGCAACGACCGGACATCGCGGCGCGGGAGCTGGGTAGTGGCGCGGCGGAGGGGCCGCGGCGATTCGGCTGAGACGCGCCGTGCTCCGGTGTGGACACCCCTCGGGCTCGCCGCGGGGCCTGATCACCACAGGGCCTGATCACCACAGGGCCGCGTAGCTCACCGGAGACGGCGGGCGAGCCGTGCTGCTCAGCACGGGCAGCACGCACGAGTGCCCCCGCCTGCGCGGGGCCTACCTCTCGTATCTGATGATCCGCGGCGAGGAGCTGCGGTCCATCCCCGCGTGCGCGGAGCCTACTCGATGACCTGCGGTTTCGGAGATCCGGGGAGCTCTACTTCTTGCTGGGCCAGATGAGATGCTCGGGATCCCACCACAGCGCGTAGAACTGGTTCCCGATCAAGAACCCGTACAGGCGGCGCTTGCCGGTGATCCTCAGACGAGCGATCGTGTCTTGGTCCTCGTATCCGAGATCCACGAGCCTGCGAACAGCATCCTTGTTGGGCAAAGCATCGACGTCGTAGGTTTTGCCCTCTTCGGCTCCCGGAACAAACACCTGATCCGCGCGCATCTGCTCGAACGAACGAAGCCTTTCGAGCAGCTTGGCGTGGTCGTCTCGTGTGATGTTCGTCAGGCACCAATCACTGCCCACGTCAACGTGGTTGAAGCGAACAACCAGGTTGTCCGGGGCGTGATCGGGGTTGAACTGTCGTCGCGGCCGCTGTTGCGCACCATCCTGAATGCTCTTCGCCGCAGACGGGACGGCCTTCGTCTTGCGTTTGCCGGCGCTCATACGTCGTCGGCGTTCTCCTCGGTCAATGCGTCGTAGTACTCGAACATCGAGTCCGTGGTGATGACGGCGTTGCTGCGCTGCAGATCATCGAGATCACCACGCGTGTCACGCCAGGGCGCTTCGCGATGCGTGAGCTCGCTGAGCCAATGAGCAGACTTGTCACCGTATGCGTCAAGGACGGCATGGATCGTGTCACGCTGTTCGGGCGTCAAGCGATCGGGATCACCGCCGATATCAAAAGCGGCGTCGAGCCGGAAGTTTCCACGGTGCGCTCGATACAGTTCAGGCACAACCGGCCCGTTGGCCCACGCCTCGATCGACTCACCGAACAGTGGTTGCTCGTCCCAGACCAAGTGCCACGCCTGGCTGTAGTAGACGAGCTTCTGCAACTTCATCGCGGTCATCGGTCCACGCTGGCGCAGGATATAGGCGGCGACATCCCTGGCGGTAGCCATTACCGTCTCTCCCTTCGGCGTGTAATACCGAGACATCGTGTCATGACTCGCCCCATCGTAGCGCAGCCATGAGGATCAGGTGACCTGAACCACTCAGTGATCTATCGCCTCGACCCGTCCTCTCGAACGTTACTCATCAGCCGATCGAGTTCACCTCAGAGCGGGCACTACGGCGTCCCACGCTGATGTGGGCAGTCCTCAGGACTCGCTCCTCGTCACTGTGACCACCTGTTCAGGGATCAGTGTATGATCAGATCTGCACGGCGGATGCGGTCTACACCCGCTTGCCGGCCGAGTTCGGCGCGCATTTCCGGGTGCTCGTGATAGTAGCGCAGTGCTTGGTAGGCCAGGGCTGGATCGACGGACAAGTTCATGCCCTGCACACCCATGTGGGGTGCCAGGGCTAGCTCGGGTTGTTTCCACAGACGTGAGCGCCGGTGAAAATACGGGGTGCTGTTGTCGTAGACGGCTGTGGTGATCAGCTGCCCACCCGTGGTGCCCGCGCTGATTGAGATGATGCTGTCCCAGGTGAAGAAGCTCGTGAACGCCCAGGAACGATGATGGACCCCGCTGGGAGCGAGAGCCAACGCGCCACGACTCAAACCTCCTCGGAGTGCTTCGACGACCAGCAGCAGGAGGTACAGCGTGGCCAGGCTGCTTGCGACGAGCAGCACACTCATGCCGGTACCGCTGGAATCGTCATCCAGGACCACGAGCAGGGCGACAACGGCGAGAAGACCGAACAGCGCGAGCATGGAAGCGGTCATGGCGACGTAGGTCAGTGCGAGTCCGCGTGAGTACGGGATCACTACCGCTTTCGAGTTCGCGGGCGCGACGTGATCGAGATGGATCGAAGCGGTCCCCCGATCACGAACGCGTAGCCGGGTGAGGACGGCGATGCTGACGAATCCGAGGAACAGCGGGGCACAGATCGCCATGATCACCCCTCGGGCGTCCGGCGGGGTCGCGGTCAACGCGATGACAGCCCCGGCCAAGGAGCCCAATCCCAGCACCGCGAATACCGTGGCAGTGACTTTCTGCTTCGCCTCGCCCGGCTCGGGCCACTCCTGAGGCCACGGCAAGCGCCGAGTCTGCTGGCCACCAAGCTCGGACATGATTCAAGGGCTCCTTACTACCAACAGCAGACCAGCGCGATGTAGAGGTGAGCTCGGCTAGAACACCGCGTTCCAAGCACCCGATACGGCATCACCAACAGCCTCTGCTCCGTCCGCGACGGTATTGCCGACGGCCTCGACACCTTCGTTGATCTTGTCTTGTACGCCTTGCGGGAGAGCGTCGTAGACGAAATCCGCCGCGACACCCACGCCCACACCCACAGCAGCCAGAGCACCCCAGCCGACCGGTGTGGAGGCCACCAGGGCCGCGGCGCCGGCGCCGGCGACACCCGAGAACACGGTCTTGCCGGGTGGCTTGCCGGTGTGCATGTCGTAGCCGATCGATCCGTCCGGATCGACTGACCACAGGCCACGAACAGAGATCCGACAGCGCAGCTGTGTCGCCCCATCTTGCTGCCCGTTACCCAGCATCGGCCGAATCTTCGGCCGCACCCTCGGTCTTGTTGTCAGTGCCGTGTTCCGTATTGGACCCCACACCGGAAGCCAGCGTGTCGGCGTCGACGGGAATCGGCACGGGCGGCCCGCTGACGACGAGCTGTTCCTGCTGCTCCTCATCTGAATTCGGGGACGTGCTCACGCCGATGCACTTCCTTTCCCCGTCCTGACGAGGTCGGGGGATTGGTGCATTCACGGGACCTGCCGCTCCCCGGCCCCATGGAGTCCGACTCCGGCAGGTGACCTCTCCCGAGGGGTGATGAGCGCCCTGTCGGAACACGATGCGTCGCGCTCCGGCGCGGACCCCTTAGGCTTGGCCCATGGCCGAGATCACCGAACTCGTCTACTACCCGGTCAAGGGCTGCGCGGGGATCACCGTCGGCAGCGCCGACCTGACCCCCGCCGGGCTGCGCCACGACCGCTGCTTCATGGTCGTCGACGAGCGGGGCGGCTTCCGCAGCCAGCGCAAGGACCCCGGCATGGCCGTCATCCGCCCCGAGATCGACCCGGACGGCACGCGGCTGACGCTGCACGCCCCCGGGGTCGAGTCGGTCGCGATCGAGGTGGACACCGCGGCCACGGCGCGTTCCGAGGTCGAGCTGCACGGGGCCGGCTACCTGGGAATCGACCAGGGGGACACTGCCGCCGAGTGGTTCTCGGCGGTGCTCGGCACCAGGTGCAGGCTCGTGCACGTCCCTCCGGAGCACGATCGGGTGACCGGCGGACTCACCGAGGGGACCTCCGGTTACGCGGACAGCTGCCCGATCCTGGTCGTTTCCGAGGAGTCCCTGCGGGACGTGAACGAGCGGCTGACCGAGCGGGGGCTTCCCGCCTTGCCGATGAACCGCTTCCGTCCGAACATCGTGGTGGCGGGCTGGCGGGAGCCGCACACCGAGGACCTGGTGCGCAGAGGCGCGGCCGGGGACGTGGAGCTGGGCTACGCCAAGATCGCCAAGCGCTGCGCGGTCACCACCGTCGAGCAGACCAGCGGCCGCAAGGACGGCCCCGAGCCGTTGCGCGTTCTCGCCGAGTACCGGCGAACCGAGGGCAATGGGGTGGCCTTCGGCAGCAAGTTCGCGGTGCTGCGCGCGGGCAAGCTCTCCGTGGGGGACGAGTTCGGGGTCACCGAGTGGGGGACTTCCGAGCTCTGAACCGGGCCGCTGGTGAGCAGCGACTCTCCCGGTGGCGGAACTCGCTTACTGATAACAAAATTTGACAACTGTCATTTGTTTGCCGATGGTGGTGGTATGACTCAACGCGCCCTCGGATCCACCGGTCCCTCCGTGTTCCCGCTCGGGCACGGGCTGATGGGCATGTCCGACTTCTACGGCCCCGCCGACACGGCGGAGAGCCACGCCACCATCGACGCCGCGATCGAAGCGGGGATGAACCTGCTGGACACCGGCGACTTCTACGGCAGCGGGCACAACGAGCTCCTGCTGCGCGAAGCCCTGCGGCGGCACGACAGGGACCAGCTGTCCCTCAGCGTCAAGTTCGGGGCGATGCGCGACCCGCACGGCGCCTTCGTCGGATTCGACGGCAGCCCCGCCGGGGTCAAGAACTCGCTGGCCCAGACCCTGCAGCGCCTGGGCACCGATCACGTCGACATCTACCGCCCCGCCCGCCTGGACCCGCAGGTTCCCATCGAGGAGACCATCGGGGCGATCTCCGAGATGGTCGAGGCCGGGCACGTCCGCCACATCGGCCTGTCCGAGGTCGGGGCGGACACGATCCGCCGCGCGGCAGCGGTGCACCCGATCGTGGACCTGCAGATCGAGTACTCCCTGCTCTCCCGCGGCATCGAGGCCGAGATCCTGCCCACCTGCCGGGAGCTCGGAATCGGGATCACCGCCTACGGCGTGCTGTCCAGGGGGCTGCTCTCCGGCCGTTGGGACCGGAACCAGAGCGACGACCCGAGAACGCGCTTCCCCAGGTTCCAGGGCGAGAACCTGGACCACAACCTCGGACTCGTCGAGCAGCTCCGCTCCGTGGCCGAGGAGAAGGGCGCCAACGTCGCCCAGGTCGCCATCGCCTGGGTCCTGGCCAAGGGAGAGGACATCGTCCCGCTCATCGGCGCCCGCCGCAGGGAACGGCTCAACGAGGCCCTCGGCGCGCTGGACCTGCGGCTCACCGCGGAGGACGTGGCCGCGATCGAGCGAGCGATCCCCGCGGACTCCGCGGCGGGCCAGCGCTACGACGAGCACGCGATGGAGCTGCTCGACAGCGAGCGCAGCAGCCGGGACGGGACTTCGTGACCGGTGCGCTGACCGCGGAACGGATCCTCGATGCGGCGGAGGACACCCTCCGCCGCTTCGGTCCGGGCAAGACGACTGTGGTGGACGTGGCCCGCTCGCTCGGTGTCAGCCACGGCAGCGTGTACCGCCACTTCCCGAACAAGGCAGCCCTGCGCGACGCCGTGGCCGAGCGCTGGCTGCAGCGGATCTGCGTGCCCCTCCACCCCGTGGTCACCGAGGACGGTCCCGCCGCGGAGCGAGCCTGGAGGTGGTTGTGGCTGCTCAGCACCACCAAGCGCGAGATGGCCAGCAACGACCCCGAGCTCTTCGCCACCTACTACGCGCTGGCGAGCGAGATCAGGGAGGTCGTGTCGGACCACCTCGAGACGCTGACCGAGCTGCTCGCCCGCATCGTCGCCGACGGTGTGCGGCGCGGGGAGTTCGCGGTGGACGATCCCCACGAGACGGCGCGGACGATGCTGTCGGCGACCACCAAGTTCCACCACCCCGCGCACGCGGCGGAGTGGGCGGACCCGAACCTCGACCGGGAGTTCGAGACGGTCTGGGAACTGGTGCGCCGCGGGCTCGAAACGCGGTAGGGCGGCACCGGGAGGCCGTGGCGGGGGCCGAGGCCCGGTCGGGTGAGCTGACCGACGCCATTTGGTTGCGCACAATTCGCTGCTAACCTGCGTGTGTGCGGGACTCGAACGATGCAGCAGCGGAAGCCGCGGGAGGCACGACTCCGGAGAGCGGCTCCGAGGAGCTGCTGCGTCTGGAACGGCAGCTCTGCTTCGTGCTGCACGCCACCTCGCGGGCGTTCGACACGCTCTACCGACCGGTCCTCTCCCAGCTGGGGCTGACCTACCCGCAGTACCTGGTCATGCTGACGGTCTGGGAACACGGCGAGCTCACGGTCAAGGAGCTCGGCAACCTGCTGCGGCTGGACTCCGGAACGCTGTCCCCGCTGCTCAAACGCCTGGAGAAGGCGGGCTTCGTGCGACGCGAACGCAGCGCGGTGGACGAGCGCTCGGTGCTGGTGAACGCGACCGACCAGGGCAGGCAGCTGCGGGAGCAGGCCCGGGACATCCCGCGCCGCATCCTGTCCGCCACCGGACTCGACGAGAACCGGCTCAGCGAGCTCTACAACGAGCTGTCCAGGGTCACCTCGGCCCTGGACACGGCGGCCGAGAGCATCGAGCGGCAGGACTGAAACGGCCCGCTCGCCACGCCGCAGCCCGTTTCCGACCGAGTCCTTCCGCACCGCGCGGGTCCGCGCGGTGGGCGGGGACCGTCACCCCCGCACCACCACGCGAACCGCCCGGTGCGCCCCGTCAGCGCTTGCGGCGCAGCTCCTTGCGCTCCAGCGCCGGAGGGGTCCAGCCCACATCGGCCGGGTTCAGCGTGGTCCCCGGCGGAACGATCTCGTCGATGCGGTCCAGCGTGGCCGCGTCGAGCGCGATGTCGGCCGCGCCGAGCTGGGACTCGAGCTGCTCCATGGTGCGCGGCCCGATGATCGGCGAGGTCACCGCGGGATGGCTGAGCACGAAGGCCAGCGCCAGGTCCACCAGCGTTATACCGAGCTCACCCGCGAGCTGGACGAGCTCCTCCACGGCGTCCAGCTTGCGCGCGTTCTCCGGTTTGTTCGGGTCGAACCGGTCCCCGGAGAAGAAGTTGGCCCGGTGCGTGTTCGGGGTCTCCTGCCCCCGGCGGTACTTGCCGGACAACCAGCCCCCGGACAGCGGGCTCCACGGGAGGACGCCCATCCCGTACTTCTCGGCGGTCGGCAGCACGTCGGTCTCGATGCCCCTGGTGAGGATCGAGTACGGCGGCTGCTCGGTCACGAACCGCTCGCGCATCCGCTGCTCGGCAACCCAGTGGGACTCCACGATCAGGTGTGCCGGGAAGGTCGAGCAGCCCGCGTAGCGGATCTTGCCGTCCCGAACCAGATCGGTGAGCGCGCCCAGGGTCTCGTCGATGTGGGTGTCCGGGTCGGGCCGGTGGATCTGGTACAGGTCGATGTGATCGGTGCCGAGCCTGCGCAGGCTGTTCTCCACCTCGCGGACGATCCAGCGGCGCGAGTTGCCCCGCCGGTTGGCGTCCTCTCCCATGGGGGCGTGGGCCTTGGTAGCCAGCACCACGTCGTCCCGACGGCCGTCGGCCAGCGCCTTGCCGACGATTTCCTCCGACTCGCCGTAGGAGTACACATCGGCGGTGTCGATGAAGTTGATCCCCGCGTCCAGGGCGCGGTGGATGATGTGGATCGACTCGTCGTGGTCGGGATTACCCCAGGCCCCGAAGTTCATGGCCCCCAGGCACAGCGGGCTGACCTTGACTCCGGTCCTGCCGAGCGAAACGTAATCCATGCTCTAGCGCGTCCTCTCGGATCTAGGCGTTGCTCGCACCGTTCACCCTGCCGTCCCACGCCCCAGGCCGCACTCCCTCTGGAGCGGTTTTTAATTTCACACAATACAAAAGTACTCTTTTAAGTTGCATACAATAGAAATTGGTTCGCGCGCAGGCGCGGACCGAGCCCGACCAAGACCCGACCCGCGGGAGAAGCAGTTGTCAGCGCCCGTCACAGCACGAGAAGTACGGCTCGCCGCACGACCGAACGGCTGGCCCACCGAGGACAACTTCGAGATCGCCACCGTCACCCCCGAACAACCGGGACCGGGCCAGCTGCTGGTGCGCAACCTGGTGATGAGCGTGGACCCGGCCATGCGCGGCCAGATGAACGACCAGCACACCTATGTGCCCCCCTTCCAGATCGGCGAACCACTCACCGGAGCGGCCATCGGCAAGGTCGCCGCCTCCGCAGCGGAAGGCTTCACCGCCGGTGATCTCGTGGTGCACACCCTGGGGTGGCGGGAGTACGCGCTGCTCGACGCAACGGCAGCGCGCCGGGTCGACCCCGAGCTCGCCGAGCCCAACGCGTTCCTCGGAGTGCTCGGCGCCCCCGGGCTGACCGCCTACGCGGGACTGTTCGAGATAGCCGGGCTGACCACCGACGACGTGGTGTTCGTCTCCGGAGCCGCGGGCGCCGTCGGCTCCCTCGCCGGGCAGCTGGCCAAGCTGCACGGAGCCCGCAAGGTGATCGGCAGCGCGGGATCCGACGAGAAGGTCCGCCACATCACCGAGGACCTCGGCTTCGACGCCGCGTTCAACTACAAGAAGGGCCCCGTCGGCGAACAGCTCGCCGAGCTCGCGGACGAGGGCATCGACGTGTACTTCGACAACATCGGCGGGGACCACCTGGAAGCCGCGATCCACAACATGAACGACTTCGGCCGCATCGCCATGTGCGGCGCGATCTCGCAGTACAACGAGGCCGAGGCGCAGCCGGGACCGCGCGGCATGTTCCAGATGGTGTCCAAGCGGCTGACCGCGCGCGGCTTCATCGTGCTGGACCACTTCGACCAGTACCAGCAGTTCCTCGAGCACGTCGGCCCCTGGGTGCGTGACGGGCGGATCCGCTACGAGGAGACCGTGCTCAACGGCCTCGAGAAGGCACCCGAGGCCTTCCTCGGAATGATGCGCGGCGAGAACACCGGCAAGATGCTGGTCGACCTCCGCTGACGCCGCGGTCGTCGGACCGGACGCGAGCACCCGAACCAGCCACAATGGGACGGAGGAGAGCTTGAAGGCGACCCTGCTGCACGGACCGGAGGACATTCGCGTCGAAGAGGTGCCCGACCCCGCGCTGCACGCGAGCACCGACGCGATCGTCCGAGTGACCCACGCCTGCATCTGCGGCAGCGACCTGTGGCCCTACCGCGGGATCGGACTCGCCCCCGACCAGGAGGCACCTTCCGAACCCCAGCGCATCGGGCACGAGTTCCTGGGCGTGGTCGAGGAGACCGGATCCGATGTGGACTCGCTGAGCAAGGGTGACGTGGTGGTCGCCCCGTTCACCTTCTCGGACGACAACTGCGAGTTCTGCCGCGAGGGGCTGCACACCTCGTGCATCAACGGTGGCGGTTGGGGAGCCGCAGGCGTGGACGGCGGCCAGGGCGAGGCCGTGCGGGTTCCGCAGGCCGAGGGCACCCTCGTGAAGCTGCCCGGCGGCTCCGACGAGGCGCTGAGCGCCTCGCTGCTGACCCTGTCGGACGTGTTCAGCACCGGGCACCACGCGGCCGTGTCCGCCTCGGTCGGGCTCGGGTCCACAGTGGTGGTCATCGGCGACGGCGCGGTCGGGCTCTCCGGAGTGCTGGCCTCCAACCGTCTCGGCGCGGACCGGGTGATCATCATGGGCAGGCACCCGCAGCGCACCGACCTGGCCAAGCGTTTCGGCGCCACCGATGTGGTCCCTGAGCGGGGCGCCGAGGGCGTGGAGCGGATCCGCGAACTGACCGGCGGGCACGGCGCTTCGAGCGTGCTGGAGTGCGTGGGCACCGCCGACTCGCTGTCCACCGCCATCGGCGCGGTCCGGGCGGGCGGATCGATCGGACGGGTCGGGGCACCGACCTACGAGAACATCCCGCGACCGGCCGAGACGTTCCTCGGGAACGTGACCATCAGCGGTGGCGTCGCCCCGGCGCGCAACTACATCCCGAAGCTGCTGCCGGACGTGCTGGAGGGCCGGATCCAGCCCGGCCTGGTGCTCGACCGCACCCTCGGGCTGGACGACGTCGCCGAGGGCTACCGCGCGATGCACGAACGCGAGGCGCTCAAGGTGCTGATCCGCCCGTGAGCCCACGCGGGTCCGGAGGCCGCGTCACGATGCCGACCCTCCCGGTCGTTCGGGGCGACCGGGAGGGTCTCGGGGGATCACCGGTCGTCGAGCGACCGCAGCAACGGCTCCACCGTCCCGACCAGCTCGGCGGCACCCGCCTGCCCGGCCTCGTCCTCCGCTGATCCTCCGCCCTCGAACTCCCCGAGCTCGATGCCGACGAGCTCGTGATTGGCGAGCACCTCGGACACCGCGCGCAGCTGTTCGAGGGTCATTCCGCCCGGAATCCGGTAGTCGGTGGACAGGATCCCCGGCTCCAGGACATCGCAGTCCAGGTGGACGTAGACCGGGCGCCCGGCCACGGCCGAGCGCAGCCGCTCCGGCAGATCGGCACCGGGGGGAACGGACCGCACCAGCCCCTCGTCGAGCATCCGCCGTTCCGCCGGGTCGACGTCCCTTGCCCCGCCGAGAACGACGTTGTCCACGGACAGGTCCGTGCCCAGCCCGGAGTCCCACATACCCGTGGCTCCGGCCAGCACCATCCCGCCGAGGTAGCCGCTCTCCGAGGTCAGCGGGGTGTTCAGATCGGGGTGCGCGTCCAGCCAGACCACGCAGGCGTCGGGGCGATGACGTGCGACCACCGGAAGCGTGGCCAACCCCGCCGCACATCTGTTCATGGCCGTCACCGGCACCGATCCCGCGCTCAGGATCTCCTCGTAGCGCCGGGCCAGTCGGCGCAGCTCCGGCAGCGCGGCGGCGAGCTCCGTCTCCCACGAGGAGTTCAGCACCGGCCTCGACTGCCCGATCGAGACCGAACCACTGCCGGTGCGTCGGGTGAGCTCCTCCCCCAGCAACCGTGCTCCGCGCATCCCGCGCTCGTTGTGGTCTCCCGCGCGTCCGCGGAACACGGTCAGTGCGGACACGTCACCACGCGTCATCGGACCTCCTCGACAAACATCGCAAGTCTCGGGTCACCGGATCCGACGCGCGGGAATTCCTCGTAGTTTCCCGGTCCGCCACCGCGACAACCGTCCCCGAGTCAGCGCTCGGGCAGTTCGAGGAGGCGGTCGGCGAGGGTTACGAGATCATCGGCGGTGGCGTCGGCCGGGGTGAACACCTCGCCGTACTCGCCCTCCAACCTACTGCACCACCCCGCGCGGCATCCGGCCCGCTTGGCCCCGTGGCAGTCCCAGGCGTGCACGGCCACCAGGGCCATGTCGCGCGGGGCGACTCCGAGCCGGTGGGCGGCTACCCGGTAGATGCTCGGCGCGGGTTTCCAGACCCCGGCCTGCTCCGCGGTGACCACCCGGTCGACGTGCCGCGCCAGCCCCGCGCTCTCGAGGAAGCGAGCGGTCGCGTCGGGATTTCCGACGGTGAGGCAACCGACGCGAACCCCGGACTCGGAGAGCCTGCGCAGTGCCGGTTCGGCATCGGAGTGCGCGGGCAGCTCGGCGAAGCCCTCGAGCACGTGGTCGATGTCGGCCTCGCTGGCGGTGTGCTCGGTGTCGGTGCGCAGCGCCTGACGCGCCACCTCGTGGAAGGAACCGAAGTCCCCGCTCAGGCTCAGCGCCATCGAGTCGCGCTGGAAGCGCATGAACCACGGTTGCAGCAGTTGTTCCGGCTGCCCGATCCCGACGAGGCGTTCGCGCAGCGGTTCGATGTTCAGCAGGGTCTCGAGGACGTCGAAGGCGACGGCGTGCTGCCTGGTGCTCATCCGGAGTTCTCCCTGTTCTGTCGGCTCGCCCCTGGCGGGATACCATGAGCATACATACCGGTTTGTATATCAGCAATGGCAGCCCAACAACGGCGAGGAGCACCGATGGCCGGTCCCACGGGGAACAGACGACAGCACACCGGCGAGCGGATCCTGGACACGGCCGCGCGACTGTTCTACGAGAACGGCATCCACGCCACCGGGGTCAACACCATCGCCGAGCGGGCCGAGGTCACCAAGGTGACCCTGTACTCCCACTTCGGGTCCAAGGACGGGCTGGTGACCGAGTACCTGCGAGCGCGCGACCACGCCTGGCGCAGCACGCTGTCCCGGTTCGTGGAAAACCGCGCAACTCCCGAACAACGGCTCTCGGGAATCTTCGACGCCTACGAGCAGTGGACCGTGACCGACCGGTTCCGCGGATGCGGCTTCGTCAACGCCACCGTGGAGCTGACCGAACCGCTGCACCCGGCGCGGGAAGTCATCGAGGAGCACAAGGAGGGGGTCCGGCGGGAACTGCAGGACATCGCGGAAACAGCGGGATGCGCCGATGCCGCGGCGGTCGCCGAGGAGTGGTTCCTGCTGCTGGAAGGCGCCGTGGTGCGCTGCACTCTGCGCCACGACGTACTGCCGCTGCACCGGGCGCACGAGGCGGCCCTGCGACTGTTGACACCCCCACGGGCAACCGGCTGACGGCGGCGCGGTCATGAGCGCGGCGGTCGGGGCTCGCGGCACCGCACGAACACCACGCGGAGGTGGAAAGCTCCGCTCGGTCGATCCCGGGCGAGCAGCAGCGAACCGCTCCAACGGCCGGGCATGCATATCCGGCCGAGATGCGCTCCCCTGGAGGAACGGATCGGACGAGCACGGGCCGAAGGGATGTTCGCCGATGACCGCCAACGACACACAGACACGGCGTGCCGGACTCTCCGGCGGTCCGGACGTCGAAGTGATCGCCACCTCCTCACTGGGCGACCGCAGCTATCTCGCCACCGACGGCAGGACGGCCGTGGTCGTCGACCCGCAGCGGGACGTGGACCGGATACTGGCCGTGGCAGGACGCCGCGAAGTGCGGGTCGGACTCGTGCTGGAGACGCACGTGCACAACGACTACGTCTCCGGCGGGCTGGAACTGGCCAGGCTCACCGGGGCCGACTACGGGATGGCCGCCGCCGACGAGCTTCCCTTCGGACACCTTTCCCTGGAGGACGGGCAGCTGCTGGAAGTCTCCCGGAACCTGCGCATAAGGGTCGTGGCCACCCCGGGGCACACCTACCACCACCTGTCGTACCTGCTGGAGGGCGAGCTCGGCACCGTCGGCGCGTTCACCGGAGGGTCACTGCTGTTCGGCACCACCGGCCGCACCGACCTGCTCGGCGAGCAGCACAGCGAACCCCTGGCCCGACACCAGCACGCCTCCGCCCGCAAACTCGCCGAGCTACTCCCCGCCGGCGCACACCTGTGGCCCACGCACGGCTTCGGCAGCTTCTGCTCCGCGAGTCAGTCCGCAGGCGACTCCAGCACCATCGGCGCGGAGAAGCGCTGCAACCCGGCTCTGACGCTCTCCGAACGGGAATTCGTCGACCAGCTCCTCACCGGGTTGGACACCTACCCCGCCTACTACGCCCACATGGGGGTGCACAACTCCGCGGGGCCCGAACCACTCGATCTGCGCCGTCCCGCGCAGGCCTCCCCGGACGAACTCGCCCGGAGGCTGGAACGCGGGGAATGGGTCGTCGACCTGCGTTCCCGCAAGGCCTACGTGCGCTCCCACCTGCTCGGAACGATCAGCCTGGGCTTGGACGGACCACTGGCCACCTGGCTGGGCTGGATGATCGACTGGGGCGCTCCGCTCACCCTGCTGGGCGAAACTCCCGAGGAGGTTTCCGAAGCGCAGCGCGAACTGGCCCGCATAGGCATCGACAAGTTCGCCGCGGCCGCGACCGGATACCCCCAACAGCTCGCCGCCGACCCGGGACAGCTGCGCGCCACCACCACGGCCACCTTTCACGACCTCGCGCGGACCCGCTCCGGGGAGAACGACGGGTTCCCCGAGGCGGACGTGGTCCTCGACGTGCGAACCAACAACGAGTTCCACAAGTCCCACATATCCGGAGCCGTGCACATCCCGCTCTACGAACTGTCGAAACGAGCCGAGGATATCCCCTCCGGGACGGTCTGGGTGCACTGCGGCAGCGGATACCGGGCCGCGGCGGCCAGCTCGCTGTTGGAATCGGCGGGCAGGCGAACTGTGCTGATAGACGACTCCTTCTCCGCGGCCGACAGCACCGGGCTGGAAGTGCTTCGTTCCTGAAACGCCCGTACTCCTGAAACGGCCGTGTTCCTGAAACGATCCCGGGTCCTGAAACGATCCCGGGTCCTGCCACGTTCCGGGAGCGTGGCGGACGCAGTCCGCGTGACAACTCCTACGGACAGGCGCCGGACGGACAGGAGCCGGGAGGAACGGGCACGGGAACCACGTCGGAAGTCGAACCAGCCTGTCCGGTCAATTCAGCCTGTCCGGTCGACTCGTAGCAGTTACTCGGGAAACCGGACAATCGGCTGACTCCGCTGCGCGAGTTTCGACGTCGAGGGGCTCAGGGCCTCGGTGATTGCGGAAGGCCGGTCTGGAGTGTCCGGACCTCGGGACTCCCCCGGGCGGGGGCCGGCGGCGGGGAGCCCACTCCCCGCCGCGCGGCTCCGCGCGAGCCCCGAGTTAGCCGGTGCTCGGTTCGTCACACGAACCGGAGGCGAAAGAAGCTTCGAACGCGGAGGTGATGCGCAAAACAAAAACACGAGAGAAATTCGAATGATTCGCCTCGGACACTCGGTCAGCTTCGAATTAAGCCTGTCCTCGCACGGCGACCTCACGCCGGAACAAGAACACGAAAACTCTCATAAAGGGCGCGGGCGCCGCAGCGACACGCCGGAGCCACCGCACAAGTCAAGTAAGGCGAAATCACCTGCCCGGACACAACCCATAGGATCCTTCGGAAGAAAACTTCCCACGGAAACCTCCTATCTACTCCAAACCCCAGACACAGAGATACTTACAAACCAGTTTCCGAACCCGGGAAACGAGCGCTTTCAACCTAGCACCACGATCAACTTGTACTCCATCAACGTCATCCGAAGGTGCCAAAAAGTCTTTCCGGAAGAGTGAAAACAGCATGTCCACCGCACACTCCGGGTACTGAGCGTGATCAAATGTGGTCGCCGTACTCGCCGAACCAGTAGGCCAGCTTGCCCCTGCGCCCCACCGCACGCAGTCTCCGCTCGGTGACCTCGCGCTTGGCGGTCGTGGTCACGATCAACAGCTGGTCCTCCTCCTCCAGCCTGCTCTCCGGCCGGGGGACGAAGACCCCGTACTCGCGGATCACGAGAGCAGGCACGCTGGGCTCGGGCAGTTGCAGCTCGAGCACGGTGACGTAGTGCAACCGCGAACCGCGCGGAATGGTGACCGTCAGGAGCTCGGCGTCGAGCACGTCGAGCGGCGCGGACTCCACCTGGACCTCCCGAGCCGCCTCCGGACGGATCAGACCGAGCCAACGCGCCAGCGCCCGCAGACTCGGCCCCTGCACCAGGGTGAGGACCAGGATGAGCACGAACACGATGTCCACGAGCCGGTCGCTGCCCCGCACCCCGGCCACCACGGGAAAGGTCGCCAGCACGATGGGCACCGCCCCGCGGAGCCCCGCCCAGGAGAGAAAGGCCTGTTCTCGCAGCGGAAACCGAAAGCCGAGCAGTGAAACCACCACCGCCAGCGGGCGCGCCAGCAACAGCAGCACCACCCCGATCACCAGGGCGGGGAGCACCTCGCGATGCAGTTCGCTCGGAGTGACCAGCAGCCCGAGCAGCACGAACAGGCCGATCTGGGCCAACCACCCCAGTCCTTCGGCGAAGGAACGCGTCGCGGAGCGGTGCGGCAACCCCGCGTTCGCCAGCACCACTCCGGCCAGGTAAGCGGCGATGAACCCGCTGGACCGGGCCACACCCGCCGCGGCGAAGGCCAGCACCCCCAGCCCGAATATCGCGAGCGGGTAGAGCCCCGAAGCGGGCAGCGCTATCCGGGGAAGCACCAGGGAACCGATCACCCCCAGCAGGATGCCGATGGCCGCGCCCACCACCAGCTGGTACACCAGCGAACCGAGCAAATGCCACGGCTGCATTCGCAGGGGCGTCGAACTGAACAGCAGCACCAGTATCACGGTCGGCGCGTCGTTGAACCCCGACTCGGCCTCCAGCAGCCCCACCATGCGTCTCGGCAGCGGCAGCACGCGCAGCACCGAGAACACGGCGGCGGCGTCGGTGGAGGCCAGCACCGCTCCGAGCAACAGGGCCAGCTGCCAGTCGAGCCCCAGGAAGAAGTGCGCCCCCAGCGCGGTGATCCCGACGCTGACCCCGACTCCCAGGGTGGCGAGCACCCCCGCCGGCGCGAGCAGTTCGGAGACGTCGGACCACTTGGTGGTGAGCCCGCCCTCGACGAGGATGATCGCCAACGCGGCGGTGCCCAGGTTCTGCGCCAGCTGTGGATCATCGAGGTCCACCCCGAGCACGTCCTCGCCGAGGATCACTCCGACCGCGAGGAACAGCAGCAGGCTCGGCAAACCGACCCGGGACGCGATCCGGGTGGCCACTATGCTCGCCAGGAGAACGACACCGCCCGCGAACAACGCCAGGTAGAGCTCGTTCAGGCTCATCGCACCCCCGGTCTCCCGTGTGACTGCACCGCTGCCACGCACGGGTAGCTGCGGGTCGTCGCCACCGCGGTCGGTGGTGTCCAAGTACACCAAGATCGGCAGCTTCGTGCGGGATCGAACGGCCGCCTCGCCCCGTCGAAGCGAAGAGCCCAGCGCAGGAAAGCGGATCCCACCGACGGATTCCGCGGGCAGCACCGCCCACCGCGTCCCCGCGTCCAGCTACCCCCAGTTCAGCTAACCCCAGTTCAGCTATCCCCGCGTTCCAGAACGTTCCGGCCTGCTCAACGCGATCGGGGGAACGTTCCGCGAAATATTTGCGAATATTTCTCAGGAAATTCCGGAACGGGAAAGGCGGAAAGCTCCGTCGATACGTTGAGCGCCAGTTCCCCATCAGACGGAGCACCGGCGGGATCACCGCACGGTCAGCCATGCCGCTCTCACCGCGAAAACCCCTCTCGACCACCGAGGCGAACCGGAGAGCGGACGAAGTACCACTCCACCAGGGACACGGGAAACGCGGTCCCACCCCTCAAGAGCCGTCCGGAGAGGAGCGTCCCGTGAACAAGCACCGCCTCATGGCCGACCGGCTCCGCGCGCGTTCGCTGCGCCGCAGGCTACTGAACGGCCCCGCCGTGCTCGCCACGATCACCGCGCTGCTCTCGCAGGTGACCGGGATGCTCGTCCTGCGTTCCTGGTCGCTGAGCAGCGGTGGACCAGCAACTGGACGACTTCCTCCCCATCCCGGCAGGGGCGCACGGCGGCAGGATCGAGCTGGACACCGCGGAGGGACACGGGAGCACCTCCCGGCCCGTGGTGCCCACGAGCCGGTGACCCCGGTGGGGCCACCGGCTGTCCGCGGCATCCGTGGGGCCCGGTTCGGGTGCAGGCTGCTCCGCCCACCGCGCGGAGCTCAGCCACGAGTCCTGGTCAGGAGCGGTCGAGCAACCGCTCCCGCAGATCCTTCTTGGAGAACTTGCCCGTGCTGGTCTTGGGCAGCTCGTCGACGAACCACACCTCGTCCGGCAGCCACCACTTCGCGACCCGGTCCTTGAGGTGGTCGTAGACCTCCTCGGCGGTCAGCTGCCCGCCCTGCTCCACGACCACGCAGGCCACGGGACGTTCCGTCCACTTGGGATCGGGCTTGGCGATCACCGCGGCCTCCGCCACCCGCTCGTGAGCCATGATGGCGTTCTCCAGCTCGACGGAGGAGATCCACTCCCCGCCGGACTTCACCAGGTCCTTCGTCCGGTCCACCAGCCGCACGAAGCCGTGCTCGTCCATCGTGGCCACGTCTCCGGTGCGCAGCCAGCCGTCCGCGCTGAACGCGTCCGAGCCCTCCTCGCCGTAGTAGGCCGAGGCGATCCACGGCCCCGCCGCCTGCAGCTCCCCCGGCGTGACTCCGTCCCAGGGCTGTTCCGCACCGGTGTCCATGTCCACGATGCGGAGGTCGACCAGCGGGACCGCCTGCCCCTGCGTGGCACGCACCTGGATCAACGACTCGGTGTCCAGCCCCTCGTGGTGGCTGCGCGGGCTGGCCACCGAGGCCAGCGGGCTCGTCTCGGTCATGCCCCACGCCTGGGTGATCGGGATTCCGATCGCCGCGCGCCACCCCTCGGAGAGGGCGGTCGGGATGGCGGCTCCCCCGCCGACCACCACGCGCAGGCTGGACAGGTCGTGCTCGCCGAGCAGCGGCAGCATACCCATCCAGATGGTGGGCACGCCCGCCGTGGCGGTCACCCCGTGTCGTTCCAGCATCTCGACCAGGGCTTCCGGTTTCATGGCCGGGCCGGGGAAGACGATCGAGGAGCCCGCGAACACGGCGGCGTAGGGCAGTCCCCAGGCGTTGACGTGGAACATGGGCACCACCGGCAGGATGGTGTCCCGTTCGCTCAGCCCGACCGCGTCCACCGTCAGGCTCACCAAGGAGTGCAGCACGGTGGAGCGGTGCGAGTAGACCACTCCCTTCGGCTGCCCCGTGGTTCCCGAGGTGTAGCACATGGCCGCGGCGGCGTTCTCGTCGGAGACCTCGAACCGGCCGCGGAACGGCTCCGCCGAGGACAGCAGTTCCTCGTAGTGCCGGATCCGCGGATCGTCCGGTATCTCGGCCTCGGCTCCGTCGTCGATCACCACGAAGTGGCGCACCGCAGGCAACCTGTCGGCCATCGGCCACAGCATCGGCAGCAGCGAGCGGTCCACGAAGATCACGTCGTCGTTCGCGTGCTCGACGATGTAGGCCACCTGATCGGCGAACAGCCTGATGTTGAGGGTGTGCAGCACCCGACCGGTGCACGGCACCGCGAAGTACAGCTCCAGGTGGCTCTGCGTGTTCCACGCGAAGGTGGCGACTTTGGCGTCCTGCGGGACGTCGAGGTTGTCCAAGGCCGTGGCGAGCCGCCGCACGCGGGTGCTCCACTCCCCGTAGGTGTTGCTGGCCTCCCCGCGCAGCGTGGTCGTGACGATCTTCTTGTCGTGGAACTGACGCTCCGCCCTGTGGAAAAGCTGCGGAATGGTCAGCGGGCGGTCCTGCATCAATGCTTGCATCTCGTGCTCTCCCCGCTGTGCGAAACACCTCGAACCCCTCCGGCACAGCCCCGACCAGGGACTGTGACGGCGAACACACTACTGTCTATCAGCCGTTCAGGGGGATTGGCACTATGTCACCGGCCCACTGATGAACGGGAAGTGTTGTGCACGCAACACAACAGAGACAGCCCCGAGAACCACGTTGCGCGATCCACCCGGGAAGCCCGCTAGCGTTTTCGCAGTTCCAGGGCGTGCATCGCCAGGCTGAGCCAGACCGTCTCCTGCACCCCGGTAACCGGGCGGCACAACAGCGCCTCGATGCGACTCAACCTGTTCAGCACCGTGTTGCGGTGGCAGTAGAGCCGGGCAGCGGTCCTCTTGGCCGAGCAGTCGGCCGCCAGCCAGGTCTCGAGGGTTTCGAGCAGCAACCTCCGCTCGGCTTCCGGAAGGTTCAGCACCGGCGCCAGGGTCCGCTCCACCAGCCGGTCGGCCAGTTCCGGGGAGCGCGCGACCAGCGCCTGGGGCAACCGCCGGTCCAACCACGCCGTCTCGCTCGCGCCTCTCGGCAGGGAGCGCAGGGCGAGCACGGCGAGCTCCCTGGCGTGGGGAACGGCGTCACCGCGGTCGACCGTCGGCGAGACCCCCATGCCCGCCTGCACGACGTCCCGCAGCAGACCGGGGATCTCCTCCAGCGGGTGGTCACCCACTGCGACCAGCCCCACGAGCGTGTCGGCCTGGGCCTGCCACACCGAACTTATCCCGTGCTGCTGCAAGGTGCTCTCCGGAGCGGGCACGTCGGCCACGCTCGAGGGGATCTCGGCCGCGATCACCAGGTACGGCCCCACCGCGGGCAGTCCGAGAGCGCGCAGCGCGGACTCGACGAAGTCGGAGTCGGTACCGGTACCGCGCAGCAACCCGTCGACGAGCACCTGGCGACGCTGCTCGTCGCCCCGGAGCAGCTCCAGCTCGGCGGCACGGTAGGAATCCGAGACCGCGAGGGAGACCGCGTCCACCACGTTCCAGATCGAGGTCCCGACCTCCAGCAGGGTGTCCGGGTCGAACGCGTGCTCCTCCCGCGCGGCTTCGAGGGCGCTGGACCACACCACGCGACCGCCGAGCCGGAAGGAGCGCAGCACCAGATCGAGCGCGACCCGCTGCTCGGCACGCAACCTCCCCGTTCGCCGGGCGGCGTCGTAGGGATCCGCTCCGGGCGGAACGCGCCGGCCGAGCAGCTGCAGCACCCGCTGGAGGTTCGCCCGGCAGGAGTCGCGCAGATCGGACTCGGCCACGCGCTCGGACTCGTAGTACTCGGGGTTCTCCGCGATGATGTCGTCGACCAGCCGGTCCGTGACGGAGTCGATCCCGGCGAGCATGGAGCGCGCCAACCGAGCCGCCGCCTCGGAAGCGCCCTCGTGCACCCCGGAAGGACCCCCTTCTGCGCTCGTGCGGTCGATCACTAGAAGTCCTGCTCCGACTCCGCGCTCGACCGGGCGGGAGCGTGCAACCTGCGCAGGTGCAGCTGTCGTTTCAGCCGGATGGCCGGCCGGATCGCGAGCTCGATGCTGCCCACGAGGAAGAACCAGGTTCCGAGGAAGGTGGTGCTCTCCCAGAAGAACAGGACGCTGCCTACCACGAACCACAGCGCGATGAGGATGTCGTTGACGATGCTCAGTGCTTCGTAGCGCTTGCGGATCGACAGTTCCTCGTGCCCGATCCGCAGCACCAGCGGGGTGGAGGCGAAAGGATCGGAGGACTCGCTCATCTGCCCATCCTCGCACCCGACCGGGGCGTGAAGCGGCGAGCACAGCCGCGCCGGAAGACATCCGGGGAGGTCTCCCGATCCACGCGGCTCCGGAGAAACGAGCAACGGCCGTCCCCGCGCGGGTGCGCGACCCGCGCGGGGACGGCCGTGATTGCTCGACCGGGCGTACGAGCCCTCAGGGGTTCCTCAGGCCACGCCTTCCGGGCTGGCCCCCTCGATCGACACTCCGGAGGAGGCGATGTTGTCGATCTCGTCCAGGTCCTGCTGGGTCAACTCCAGATCGGCGGCGGCCAGGCTGTTCTCGATGTTGCGCGGACTCCGCGCCCCGACGATCGCGACGTGCACACCGCGCTGGGCGAGCACCCAGGCGATCGCGAGCTGACTCACGTTCGTCCCGCGTTCGGCGGCGAAGCGGGAGAGCTGTTCCACGACCTCCAGATTGCGCCGGAACGTCTCCCCCTGGAAGGCCGAGGAGTGGGCACGCCAGTCACTCGACTCGAAGGTGCTCTCCGCGGAGAGCCTGCCCGTCAGCAGCCCGCTGGCCAGCGGGCTGTAGGCGAGCACCCCGATGTCGTGCTCGCGCGTGTAGGGCAGCACCTCGCGCTCGATGCCCCGCCGGAACAGGTGGTACGGCGGCTGGAGCGTCTCAACGGGACGGGTGCGGTCGAAATCGGCCATCTGAGCCGCGTCGTAGTTGGACACGCCCACGTGGCGGATCTTGCCCTCGTCCACGAGCTCCTGCAGCGCGCTCGCGGTTTCCTCGGCCGGGGTCTGCTCGTCCGGCCAGTGCACCTGGTACAGGTCGATGTGGTCCACGCCGAGAGCGCTCAGGCTCTCGGTCACGCCCTGACGCAGGTTCGCGCGTCGCGCGTCCCGCGGGCGCTCCCCTCCGGGGTTGATACCACCCTTGGTCGCGATGACCAGACTGTCCCGATCCCTCTTCAACTCGTCCTGCAGCGCGCGCCCCAGGACCTCCTCGGACTTGCCGAAGCCGTAGGCCTGTGCGGTGTCGAAGAAATTGACCCCCAGCTCACGCGCGTGACGGATCGCGGTGACGGCCTGTTCCTCGTCGAAGGATCCCCACTCGCCACCCAGCTGCCAGGTGCCGAAGGCGATCCGGGACACCTCCATACCCGTCTTACCCAACACTGTGGTCTGCATACTTCCATGACACCGGAAACGGCGATTTTTCGCCACCTCGAACGCACAACGTCACAGGAGCACTCTTTCGTGTAAACATCCGAGTTTCCAAGCCCCGCAAAAAGTACGAAAAAACACTCTTCCGGGGTGAATCCGGATCATTCGCTGGCGACTCGGCTCCAGCCTTCGCCATGTTGACCGCGAGGTTTCGACGCGAATCCCGACAACGGATTCACGACCGGAAAGGATCCATTTCGCATGAAACTCGCTTCACGTGTGACCACTTCCCGCGGAGAACTCACCGGCGGAGAACTCACCGGTGGGGAGCGCACGCGCCCCTGGACGGCAGCACCGCGGCGGTTGCGGGCGAGGTGCACCCCACTGGTGCTGGCTCTGGCGGCGGTGGCCCTGGGAGCTCCGGCCGCGGCCGCTTCCGGCCCCGCGCAGGACCCCGCGCAAGACGAGGCGCAGTGCGAGTCCGGTGTCTTCTGCGCCTGGCCCGAGCAGCAGTACGGCGGAAGTCCGCACTCCGCCGACCTGCGTACGACCAACATGGAGGAGTGCGTCCCGCTGAGCGGCGACTTGGAGGCGCACTCCTTCGTCAACAGATTGAACCGCCCCGTCACCGTGTACCAGGACGCGCACTGCGGAACCAGAGGTGAGTTCAGCACCTACCCGGAGGGAAGTTTCGTTCCGCGCTCCCCGTTCGTGGTAAGAGCCTTCAAGATCTGGACGCACTGAGCGCAGGGGACTGGCGTTACCGGAACAGTGCTTGCCGGAGGTGGTGTTCGGTTCCGGGAACGGCGCCGAAGCGATCTCGTCGCTGACCGACGTCGCCGCGGGACCTCTCGTGATGCTCTCGCGACCACCCACTACGGGGAGCGCGGGACGCCCCGTGGCACGACCGAGCCGGCGAAGTCCCGCCGGGACCACGTCACGAAACCAGCCGACGAATCGAATCGTGGAGTTTGCGCGCGGACTCCTCCCAGGTGAAACCCGCGGCGTGGGCACGCGCGGATTCGACCGTTCCCGCCCTGGTTTCCGGATCCTCGAAGCAGCGCACGGCCGCGATGAATCCGGAAACCGAATCCGGATCGAAGAACTGCGCGTGCCCACCCGTCACCTCGCGGAATATCGGGATGTCACTGCAGACCACCGGGGTTTCCGCGTTCATGGCTTCGATCAGCGGGAGTCCGAATCCCTCGTCCCTGGAAGCGGTCACCAGGGCCGCCGCGTTCCTCAGCAGTCTCCTGTAGTCCTCTTCGGACACACCGTTCCAGAAGACCACGTCGGCCCCGTCGGGCACCACCTCCCGCAGTGAGCGCAGCCTGTCCGGGTCGATCCGGCTCAACAGGTGGAGCCGGTATCCGGGCAGCCCGTCCATCGCGGAGATGAGCGTGGTGACGTTCTTGTACGGCATGAACGAGCCCATGTACAACAGCGCGGAAGGAGAACCTCCCTGCTCGCCCTGTCCGTCCTGCTCACCCGTCCGCTCCGCGCCGCCGGAACTCGCGGCGCCCGCTGCGGACGAAGCCGTCGGCGCGTTGGGAACGACCGTGACGGGCCGCCGGGTCAACCGGTGCCGCTCGATCAGTCCCCTGGTCGTCTCGCTGACGGTGACCACCAGATCTGCGCGGTTGAGCAGCACGCGCTGCGGCCACCAGGCCTGGTGGAACAGCCACCACACGACCCGCACCGGCAGCGGGAGGAACTCGGGGGGTTTCGGATACCGGTAGTAGATCAGGTCGTGCAGGGTGAGCACCTGCGCGTAGCGGCGCCGGAAGCCACCGATCACCTGCATCGGGCTGAACACCACTTCGGCACCGAGCCCGTGCAGGGTGCGCGACAACCACAGCTCCCGCGGCGAGAACGGGCTGTTGATCAACTCGTGCGGAACCTCCGCGGGCAGCAATCCGAGCTGGGCGGGGTCGTGGACCAGCACGGTCACCGGGTGGATCCGGTGCAACGCCTCGACCAGTCCCGCCGTGTAGCGACTGATGCCGTCCGGGAAGTCGGTACGCGTCCAGCGCGCATCGACGAAGATCCGCGTGTCCGCGTCCCGCGCACCGTCTTCGCGCCCCCCGGCGGGCGAACGCGTGTCGTCCCCGGTTCCGCTCACGACTCGTCCAGAAACGAGCGGACCTCCCGAGCAACGCGCTCGGGTGCCTCGTAGTGCACGAGATGGCCGACCTCGTCGAGCACCCGCAGCCTACCGTCCGCGAACCGGCCGACCAGTCGTCGCTGCCCGTCGAGCGGAGCGATCTCGTCCGTGGCCCCCGCTATCAACAGCGTGGGCGCCTGCACCCGCTCGACGTGGTCCTCGACCGATGCGGTCAGCGAGGAACGATAGCTCTCGACCACGAGCGCCGGACTGTGGAAACGGCTGAAATGCCGCAGGTGGCTGTCGTAGACGAACCGACGCACCCGCGAGTCACGGGTGCGGAGCATGACGCGGGTCGCTGCGAGCACGATCCACCGATTCGACAGCAGGGCCCTCCCCACCCTCCGGGGCAGCAGCTCGCCCAAGCGGTAGTAGGCGGAGGTGATCCGAGTGAGCACGGAGGAGGCCCCGTGGGCCGGTGAAACGGCTATCGGGTTGACCAGCACCATCCTGCGAACCAGCTCGGGGGCACGTGCGGCCACCGCGGCGGCCACCACCGCACCGAAGGAGTGTCCGAGCAGATCGAAGCGCTCCCCGTCCGAACGGAGCTCGCGGAGCAGTTCCACCACGGCTCGCGCGTACCCGGCCACGTCGTGCCTGCCCGCGGTCATCGGCCCCGAGTCGCCGAACCCCGGAAGGTCGGGAATCAGCACTTCCCGCTCCGGCAACGAGCCCGCGATCAGCCCGAGTCCGTGGTGGGTGCCGCGCAGCCCGTGCAGCATGATCAACCTGCTGCCGGAGTCCCGAGCCGCGTCCCCGTTCCCGCTCGCGGCGGGGTGGTCCTGCTCGTATCCCTCCGGGAGAACGGCAGCCGAGCTGTACCGCCAGACGCTCAGGTCGCTGCCCAGCACGGAAAACGTCGAACGGCTCACCCCGGCTGTGAGTTCCCCGGAACCGTTCGGCACGGTTGTCGACTCACGCACCACGAAACGTCCCTCAGCTCGCCATCTCGGTGTGGATCTCCACAGGGTCGTCGGCCCTGCCCGGATCGATCAGATGCCGGTAAACCGACTCGAACCTGGCCAGCACCGCGTCGATGTCGTGCGCCTCGGCAATGATCTGCTCGCTGAAGGCCCCCATGCTGTCGACGGTCGCGCGGTCGCTGACGATCTCGTCGATGGCCTTGGCCAACGCGTGGACGTCCCCCGGCGGGTAGAGCCAACCGTTGTTCCCCGGTCGAACCAAGTGGGGCAGGGCCATCGCGTTGGCCAGCACCACGGCCGTGCGCGCCGACATGGCCTCCATCGTCGCCAGACTCTGCAGCTCCGCGATGCTGGGCATGCAGAACACGTCGGCACGCGCGTAGGCGGCCAACAGCTCCTCGTCGTCGACGAACCCGGCGAAGCACACCCTGTCGGCGATGCCGAGCTCCGCGGCGAGCTGCTCGAGGGACTCCTTCCTGCTGCCGTCCCCGACGATCTCCAGGCGAGTGGACACGTCCGTGCGCAGCAGCGACATCGCACGCAACAGGTCCTCGACGTGCTTCTCCTCGTCGAGCCTGCCCACGAACAGCACGGTCCTGACCTCGGGGCAGGGGTGCTGCTCCCGGTGCTCGGCCGCGGCGCTGCGGTACCGGTCGATGTCGATCCCGCAGGATATCGGCAGCGCACGCTTGTCGAAGCCGTTCTCCTGCAGCAGCCGAACGGCGCGCGGGGTCGGCGCGGTCACCGTCGCGGCCTTGCGGTAGTGCTTGACCAGGTTCCGCCACAGCACCTTGGCCGTAACGGACTTCAGCGCTCCGGGAATCGGCAGGTACCCGAAGATGTTCTCGGGCATGAAGTGGTTGGTCGCCACCAGCGGAATGTTCATCCTGCGGGCGGCGTTGATCACTCCGCGGCCGATGAAGAAGTGGGACTGGACGTGCACCACGTCCGGTCGGATCTCGGCCAGCAGTCTCCTCGCCTCGGAAGAGGCGCGCCACGGGGAGCACATCCTGGCGGTCGGGTGGACCGGAGTGGCGTAGGAGCCGACCCGGTGAACGGTGACGCCGTCCTCGACCGCGGTCTGCGTTCTCCGGTCCGCGGCGTGGCAGATCACGTGCACGTCGTGGCCACGTGCGGCCAGTCCCGTCGCGAGCCGGTGTCCGAAGCTAGCGGCACCGTTGACGTCGGGCGGATACATGACGGCACCGATCACGATCCGCAGTGGCCGGCCGCTTGGTTGCGAAGTCACCTGCTACTCCCATTACGAACTGTCAATCGACGTGACCCGGCGGTCGCCGTCCTCGGTCACGGTAGGCGCAACGCCGCTCCGGTTGTCCGGGTGGTAGCGCGCAAGCGCGAACACACCGGCGCAAGCGATCGCAGCGCACACCACTTCGGCCATCGCGGTCGACGTGCCGACCGCATCGGCCTCCCCCAGCAGACCGATGCCGAGTCCCACGGCCACCAGCGGGTCGATAACGGTCAGACAGGCGACGGCGAGGTCGGGAGGGCCGCTCGCGTAGGCGTGCTGCAGCAACCACCCGCCGATGAGAACCGCCACCACCATGGCGAGCAGCAACCACAGCTCGACTTCGGCGAGCCTTCCGGAGGTCACCTGCTGGGAGACCGCGCGAAGCAGCAGCGAAACGAGACCGTACGCCACGGCGCAGCCGGAGGCGTAGGCCACGCAGCGGACCGAGCTGCGACTCAGCAGGGCCACCACCCCGCACACCAGCACCGTCACGGTAACGAGCTGGATCGCGGTCACGGCCGCTTCCGAAGTCACCGAGGTCGGGGTGGCGCTGCGCATCGCGAGGAAGACGAACGCGGCGACACCGCCGCCGCTCATCAACACCGCCACGATCGTGGAGCGCGGCAGCTTGCCCAGCTCACCCGCGTTCCCACCGGAGTTCAGCAGCACGGTGATGGGCAGGGCCAGCACCCCGAGCGGCTGTACCACGCTGAGCGGAGCGAGCCCCAGCGCCAGCGCGTGCAGGACGGTGCCGCTGGCCAGGCAGATCAACCCCAGCAGCCATCTGGTGTTGCGCACCAGGCGCAGTTGGTTACGTACCCCCAGTCTCCGTCCGGAGATCGTGTCGTGGACCGCACCGTGCTGCAGGCGGGCTCCGAAGGCGTATCCGAAGGCCGCCACGGCCGCGAGTACAACCGCGAACATGGTCATATCAGGTCTCGTCCGCTCATAGCCGCATCATCCAGCACCACGAGCCACCGTTCCCACTCGGTTCTCCGATTTCCCGGACCGGGAACAACCCACCTTCCCGGGTCTCCACCACGATCCTCCACAACACCGCCGCAGACTCCGAATCGACGAGAACTCCGACCGGAAGGTTCCGCCTCAAGCTTCCCGGAGCCGGCCGTTCGTGCTCCTCTGAAATCTCGCGTATCGCACATCGTTCCACTTCGGGGCGATCCCCCACTTTCCCCGGAGCACATCGCGCCGCTCTCAGGGACGCCCCGGGCTCAGCCGAGCCCGGACGCTCACGCGCACGACTGTAGAACACCCGTCCCCGGCATGATGCCGATTCACTTCATCCGGGGACCACCGCCCGAACGCGCCCCTGCCCGCGCTGTAGCGCGCACACCAGCAGTTTCGCCTCCACGCGAGCCGCTGCGGGCAGCATTCCCCCGAATCGGGGAGTACGGTCCGCGGTGAGCGAGCCCACTTACGCGAAAGAGGGAAAAACACGCGGCGAGCCCGTTCGGCGACCCGGCGTGACGAACTCACCGGCACACGCGCAGCTCGATCACCTCCCGCGCCCGAACCGGACCAGCCCACCACGTGACGACGGGCGACGACGGGCCCGCGGCACACCCGGGTGAACCGGACCGGACTGGCACCGAAGACGATCTCGCCCAGTTCGGTACTACGGAAGCAACCCCTGGGCAGCCGACACGTCCTACGGGACGGAGAAACGGATCAACGGTGAATCGACCAAACCGGTAGCGATGAGAGGTGCCGCAATGGTTCCCCACGGACGGAATGGACGGAACGGTCTCGGTCTCCGCGTTTTCGCGGCGACGACGACTCTGCTCACGGGAGCGCTGCTCGCCGGATGCGGACAGCAGGCCGGCTCCGCGAACGAGCTGTCCAACGCGGCGGGCGAAGCGATGGGCGCGTCCGGCGACTCCGTCGCGGGAGCGGCGGACACGTCGACGTCCCGCACGCGAACCGACGACTCGACTGCCGGAGAGCGGACGGGGCGGAGCCCGACGGAGAGCTCCACTGCTTCCTCGCCCTCGGAGAGCAGAGAGTCCAACGGCAGAACTCCGACCAGCACCGAACACCCCCCTCCGGTGAGCCGCTGCCACACCGGGTCGCTGGACGGCTCCCTGAAGCGGGGCCACCCGGGGGCCGGACAGCGCTACGCCGAGCTGACGGTGCGCAACACCGGGGACAGCACGTGCACGCTCTACGGCTACCCGGGGTTGGAACTGCTCGACGAGTCCGGATCCCCGCTGCCGACCGACGTGTCCAGGACCGCCGATCCGGGGCCCAGCACCCTCAGGCTGGCTCCGGACGAGACCTCCTCGGCGCAACTGCACTGGGGCGTCGTTCCGACCGGTACCGATCCGGCGGGCAGCTCCTGCGAACCGGTCCCGGCAGGAGTCAGGGTCACTCCTCCGGATGAAACCGATTCGTTCCGGCTCGACTGGAACCTCGGCCGAGTGTGCGGAGGGGACGTGGACGTGACGGCGTTCCGCTGAACCGCTCGCCAGGTGCCGCGTGCACCGGTGCCCGTGCGAAGTGGCCGCGCCCGCGTCCTCTCCGCCGGGACTCCCCCCACCCCGGCTCCCCCGCCCCGGCTCCTCCGCGCCGGCGGAACGAGCCCGCAGGATTTGCGCTCACCCGACAAACCGGGCAGCGTGGAACGCGGAACTGACCGCGGCGGAGGAACACTCGTCAGCCCGAGCACGACCGAGGCGGGGGCCATGAGCGAAGCGCCGCACGCACAGGACCTGCTCGGCATCCGGGTACACGACCGGGACGGGGAGCGCATCGGACGGGTCGGGGACGTCTACGTCGACGACAGCAGCCACCGGGCCGACTGGGTGACCGTCCGCAGCGGCCCGCTGGGGATGCGCGAGAACTTCGCCCCGCTGCACGGCGCCGTCCTCAGTCGGGGACGTCTGCTGCTCGGCTTCTCGAAGCGCCAGGTCAGAACGGCCCCGAGCGTGGACGTCGAGCACGGCCACCTCTCCAATCGGGACGGGCACAGACTCTACGAGCACTACGGCGTCGACAACGCGGAAGTGCCGCCGCCCCGGCTCCCGGAAAGCCGCCCCACTGCGGAGTCCCGGGCGCGGGACTCCCACGCCCGCAGCCGGAGCTGCCCACCTGAGGCGATGACGACACCGGGCCAGGAGCACTTCCCCGTTCCGGGCAGCTCCTCCGAATCCGCCCGTTCCGGAGCGGCGACGCCTCCGGACGGGCCCCCTCCGGAACAACACCACGCGCGAGCCCGCACCCCGCCTCCGGAGGCCACACCCGACCGTGCCGGCGACAGCCTGCGGGACAATGACGACCGTGACGGCTGACGAGTTCGCTGTGGAGCTGTTGACCACTGTCGTGGTCGGCGCCGAGGACGAGGAAACGGCACGCCGGGCGTGTTCCGAGCTGGTCCGGCGAACGGACGGGCGGATCGTGCAGTCCGTGGACTGCTCCGACGAGGAACCCGGCTGCCGCTCCGTGACGCTGGCACGGACCACCTCAGCTCCGGCGTCGGGCAACCAGGCCGCCGCCCTCTCCCGAGCGGTGCGGGAGCTGCTGAACGCTCTCGGACCCGGTTTCACCGGAGCTCGCGTCTCCTGCGAACCGCCGAGCGCCTGGACCGTGATCGACGACCCCGCACTGGTCGGTTCCCTGGTCGCGCGCGGGGAACGAGTGCTCGTGGAGGCGTGGAGCACCACCGGGGAAACCGGCTTCACCGGTGAGGTGGCCTCAGCCGCCGAGGCGGGACCGCTGACCGGTCCCTCCCACCAGAGCCCGGCCCAGCCCTCCAGGTCGGAGGGACACCCCGGGAATCACCTCGACCCCTGAGGACTCCTCTCCCCGCCCCCCGCTCCGGTGCGGAGCGCGGTTCGCCGCGCTCGCCCACCGCCGCGGAGCGGTTCCCCCGAAGTCGCCGGAAGTGACCTCCGTACGGACGTTTCGGGCGAACGCGCCGAGTGCCAACCTGAGATCGGCAGCACCGTGGTGGAACGCTACTTTGGTGATCGACATCGGTGTCCACGCGAGCGCGCCGAATCGAGGCGTGGCATCGGAACACGATCACCCGGAGGGGGACAAGTTCGATGGCAGGTGTGGAAGAGGTCCGCGCCGGTATAGCACTGGCCAACCAGAAGGCCTCGGAGAGCGTGGCGGCCCTGCAGCAGGCGACCCTGAGCCTGGAGGAGGCCCAGCAGGCGCTGGCCAACGCCACGCAGGGCAGCGGGCAGGAGGAGATCCAGCACGCCTACGGGATGCTCGCCGAGGCAGCGCAGAGCCTCAACGGGGTTCAGGGCACGATCAACGCCAGCATCACCTCGGCCGAGAACTACGCGGGACGGCTGTAACGCGGTGTCGGCACTTCAGGAACTCCAGCAGGCACTGCAGACGGTCAGCGATCAGCTCGAGCAGACCCAGCGCCACCTGGCCACCTCCCGCACCGCGCTGCACCAGGCGGAATCGGCGCTGCGCGGAGTGGATCCGGACAACCCGGAGACGGTGGTCCCCCCGGGGCTGCACCGTGCGGACGACCAGATCGAGCACACCCTGTCCACGGTGGAGCAGGTGGCCGACACGATCAGACAGTTCGCAGCCGGACTGTGACCGGGTCTCGCTCGCCTCAGCAGTCGGTGCTCGCGGGGCTTTTCCCGCGGCGCGACCGCGCCGTAACCGCCATCCCGGTCACCGACACCTGCGCGGCCTCTCCCGCGTCGCTCCCGTGAGGACGGTCCCGACGTCGTGCGGAGCACCACCCGATGTCGGGGCGCCGCCGGCGTCCCGCGCGAGTTCCCGCCGAGCGACCATCCGCGAGGGGCCGAGCGGACGACACCGGGGCACCGCTCCCGCGCTCCGGTGTCCCGTCGCGAGTAACCGGTCACACCGCCGTCCACACGGGCTGATCAGTGGTACTTTGCTTACGGTCAGTGATGCGAGTACCGAGGTGGGGCGTGCGGAAACGCAACGAGCGGCGCAACGCGATTCAGACGGCCTTCGACCGGCTCAGCGCCACCGCGGCCACGGCCCTCGGAGCGGCCGAGAACGAGGTGGCGCGGGTCCGGTCGGATCAGGCCAAGCAGGAGCACGCGCTGCGAATCGCACAGCACGGGGTCTCCGCTGCGGCAGGGGATCCGGACTCGTTCGAGGGGTCCGAGCAACCGGAGTTCCGGACGGCGCTGGACGAGGCGCTGGCCGAACGGGCCGAGGTGTTCTCCCGGTGGACGGCGCAGGGCCCCGAGCGGTTGACCGAGCTGATGGCCGAAGCGGCCCCCGGCACCGCCTCGGCGCCGTGGCGCGAGTGGCTGGGCAGCATCGGTTCCGCGACCGCCCAGACCCCCGCTCCCGAGCTGTGGCGCATCGGCGCCGCACACGCCCCGGCCGCTCCCGAAGCCCCCGGCTTTCCCGCGGCGGTTCCGCTGCTCGACGAGTCGAACCTGCGCATCACCTGCCGGTCCGCCAACGCGGAGGAAGCCACGCGGGACGCGGCCGAGCACCTCGTGCAGAACCTGCTGCTGCGCGTGCTCTCGTACTACGAGCCGGGACTGGTGCGCGTGCACGTCTGGGACACCGCACGGCTGACCGGCACCCTGCCCGGGCTGTTCCCCCTGACCCGCTCGGGTCTGCTCACGGCGCACGATCCGACGCGGCTGGACGACCTCCTCGAGGAACTGGCCGAGCACATCAGGAGGATCCACACCACCGCGCTGCTCGGCGGGCACACCTCGCTGAAGTCCCTCGTGGAGGAAACCGGCCATCGTGGCGAGCCCTGGCGGATCGCCGTGCTGTTCGGCGACGGCGAACCGCTCAAGGAGGAACAGCAGCAGCAGTTGCAGCGCGTCGCCCGCAACGGCCTGTCCTGCGGCATCCAGCTGATCGTCGTGGACCTGCCCATGACGGTGAACAACGCCCTGGAGTCGGTGACCCTGACCGGTCCGAACAGCGCGCGCAGCAGCATGACCGGCGCCCACCTGGCGATCGCTCCGGACGAGACTCCGCCGCGGGAACGCGTGAGCAGGGCGTGCTCGGCGATCTCGGAAGCGTTCCAGGCCAGGCGCTCCCGGGTGCGGACCTTCTCCGACCTGCTTCCCGAGCAGTACTGGACGAACGACTCCACCTCCGGGCTGACCGCTCCCGTGGGGTTCTTCGAGGGGGAGCCGGTGCGGATCTCGCTCGGCGACTCCAGCCCGCACACCCTGGTCGGGGGTCCCAGCGGCTCGGGCAAGACGAACTTCCTGTACGGGATGCTGGGGGCGCTGGCCGCCCGGTACAGCCCGGACGAGCTGGAGATGTACCTGCTCGACTTCAAGGAGGGCGTGTCCTTCGCCCAGTTCACCCCGGGGAGCAGGGATCCGAGCTGGCTGCCGCACGCCAAGCTCGTGGGGGTCAACGTCAACACCGACCGCGAGTTCGGGCTGGCGCTGCTGCGCTTCCTCGCCACGGAGATGCGGCGCAGGGCCGACGCGGCCAAGGCCTGCGAGGTGACCAAGCTCGAGGAGCTGCGCCAGCGCGATCCGCAGGGGCGTTGGCCCCGGATCGTCGCCGTGATCGACGAGTTCCAGTACCTGTTCTCCGAACGCGACTCGGTGTCCACCCAGGCGGCCACGCTGCTGGAGGACGTCGCCCGCAGGGGGCGCTCCCAGGGGATCCACCTGGTGCTGGCCAGTCAGGACGTGTCCGGCATCGAGGCGTTCTGGGGCAAACCGGCCATCTTCGAGCAGTTCATCCTGCGCATCGCCCTGCCCAAGGCCCGGCGGGTGCTGGTGGACAACAACACGACCGCGCTGGAGCTGCCGCGCTGGCACGCCGTGGTCAACCACGATTCAGGGGTCAAGCACGGCAACGAGGTGGCGCGCATCCCGGACGCCACGGCCTCGGAGACCTTCGACTCGCTGCAGACGGACCTGTGGGAGCGGCACCTGTGGGAGACGGGCAGGCGCAACGCGCGGCCTCCGCGGCTGTTCGACGGCTCGCATCTGCCCCGGCTCTCCGAGCTGGAGGACTACGAGGCGCTGCGCCCCGGTCCGGCCCGGTCCCCGCAGGTGCTGCTGGGCCAGGTGATCGACGTGCGGGGCACGGCAGCGGCACTGCCGTTCGGGCGCTCCCCCGGCCGGAACCTGGCCGTGCTCGGTTCGGCCCAGCAGGACGCCGTGGCCGTGCTGGGTGCGAGCGCGCTCTCGCTGGCCGCGCAGTTCGTGCCCGGCGACGTCGAGTTCACCATCGCGGGGCTGGTCGAGGAGAGCGCGGAGCACGCGCGTGCGCTGGAGACGACGCTGCGGCGGAACGGGCACGAGGTCTCGTTCGTCGAGACGGGGGAGTTGAACGACACCCTGCAGCGGTTGTCCGCGCTGCTCGACGAGCGGGCCGACTCGAGCTCGAAGGGTTCCGGGGCGGCCAAGCACTGCCTGCTGCTCTACGGGGCCGATGCCGCCCAGCCACTGCTGGAGAACAAGGACCCGCAGACGCGGCTCAGCGGGCTGGACCAGCTGCGCAAGATCCTCAAGCAGGGTCCCGAGGCGGGGGTGCACACCATCGGTTGGTGGCGCAGCGTCCAGCGGCTGCGCAACGCGCTGGGCATGGGGCCCGCCGACGACGTGGGGGCCTGGGTCGCCTTCGACGTGCAGGGGCAGGAGCTGGCGCCGCTGGCGGCGGGGCAGTTGATCACCTGGTCCCCGCGCGCCCATCGCGGACTGTTCTTCGACCGCTCGACGCACTCGCATCCCGAGGTGGTCCTCCCGTTCGACCTGTCCGGGATGCTCGAGGAGCGGATGCCGGAGCCGGAGTTCGACGAGCAGGAGCACGTCCCGCGTCCGCGCGGTTCGGACGCTGTCGTGTCCAACGTCGGGGAGGAAACGGGTGACTGAGCAGTCCGAGCAGCCCGAGCAGCCCGCGGAGCGGGCCTCCAGGGCGGCCGAGCGCTACAAGGAGATCACCGCGCTGGCCACCGAGGCGGCCGAGCGGCTGAGCGAGCGGGAGCGGCAGCGCGCCGAGCAGCTGGAGCACGAGCTGGCCACCGAACGGGACCGGGTCGAGCAGGCGCAACAGCAGCGGGACCAGGTGGACGAGGGGGTTCGGCTCCGCTGGAACGCGGCCAAGGAGGCGCTGTGGGAGGAGCGCTGGATGCAGGTGACCCAGCTCCCCCCTCCCGATCCCGCGGCCGAGCCCACCTCGGCCGAGGAGGCCATCCGCTCGGTGCAGAGCGCCTACATGGAGCTGCACGAGGCGGTCGGTCAGAAGCGCTGGTCGGGTTCGGGGTTCCTACCCACCGGCTGGCTGGGGCGTCGCTAGTACTGAGTACGCTTTCCTCCCCCGCTCGGCCAGATGTCGTCCGTTCGAGCATGGGAAGGGTTGCACGGGCGACCCCCGTCGTGGAAGCGTCGCCCGTTCGTGGTGCTGTCTCCGACGATCAACCGTGCTGATCTTCGTCGAGCACGGTCCCGGCCGCCGGGTCGAACCAAATCAGCCGGCTCCCGATGTGACTGCCGAAGCGGAAGAGCGGCAGGGCTTCTTCGGGGGTTCGCAGACTCATGCGCGCTCGGCGGTCGAGGGCGATGACCTCGGCGCCGTCCTCGAGGAGCATTCCCCAGGCAACGATGCGGCCGTCCACTCGTTCGCCGTATTCCTGAACGATCGCGAACACGAGCGGAGCGTGGTCGGCGACCATCCCCGCCAACAGTTCGACGAACCTCGGTTCGTCGCAGAGCGGCGGAATCCCCGCGGGGTCGGGAACCAGGGCGTCCAGCGGATGTCCGCACGAGTCCGGCCGGTGCGGTGAGCTCGTGTCCTTCTGCGTCTGTCGGTGGTCGTGCTGTGTGTCGGCGGGTTTTTCCGACCGTAGCCGCGTGCTCATCGATGCTCCTCCTGATCGTCTTCCCGGACGGGATCCGCTCACTGATCGCTTCCGCTGTCGGCACGAACGGGGCACCTTCACCCCTTCTCTTTTCGTGATCTACCGTGCACAGTTAGCTACTTAACATGCTTCGTATACTGTCATGCATTATTCGAAGCATGAAATCCTTCGGACGAGTGAGAGCGGAAAAACGGGAAGAACCGGACTATGAGACCAACGGTGCGCAGTCGCCGCCTCGGCAGTAAGTTGCGGAGCTACCGGGAGAGGAGCGGACTCTCCGGGACGGAACTGGCGAAGACCCTCGGTCTTCACCAAGCGACCTGGTCGAAGATCGAAGCGGGCAAGTCCAAACTGACGCCACCGGTGCTGACGGCTACCGCAGAAGCGCTGGAGATCCCTGCGGAAGCGACCGCCCAGCTGGACACGCTCCGCCGCAAGGCCGAGGAACCCGGCTGGTGGCAGGACTACGGCGACATCCTCTCCGAGGCCGTGCAGATGCTCATCGAGCTGGAGGCGGACGCCTCCTGGATACGCACCTACGAAGGGCATCTGATTCCCGGACTGCTCCAGACCCGCGCCTACGCGGAGCGGATCATCACCGCAGTCTCGCCCCACATCAGAGTGTCCGATATCGACCGGTACCTGGAACTGCGGATGCGTCGCCAGCAACGCCTCCGCGAGGGCGTGCGCTTGACCGCCGTGCTCGGGGAAGCCGCCATCCGGCAACGCATCGGCGGAACCGAGGTCATGCGCGAGCAACTGCGCTATCTCGAAAGCACGATCAGCGAAGGGGACGTAACCATTCAAATCGTCCCGTTCACCGCAGACGCGCACGCGGCGCTCGGAGACTCCTTCGTAATCATCCAGTGGCCCGAGGAAACCACCCCGGAAGCCGTCTATGCTGACGGCGTGACGTCCTGGACGGTGCACGAGCGCGATGGCGTGATCCGCAGCTATCAGCACGCGATGGCCTCGGTGCAGAGCCAGGCGTTGTCCCCACGGGAATCGCTCGACCTCATCCACGACGTGCTCGAGGAATTGCCATGACCACCGAGACCCGCACCGCGTTAACTGCCCCGAGCTGGCGCAGGAGCAGTTACAGCACCGGAACCGGAAACTGCGTCGAGGTCGCCGGCTTTCCCGGCGGAGCCCGGAGGGTGCGAGACACCAAGGACCGCGACGGCGGCGCGCTCGCGCTGAGCGGTGAGGCCTGGGCCGCCTTCCTCGACGAGGTCAAGGCCGGACGGCTCGGTTCAGCCTGAGACCGGGGCTCTCCGCGCGCCCTGTCCCGTGCGCAGCCGTGGCCTCATCGCCGGGTCGCGCCTCGGCACTTGCGCACCCCGAAGACCGACCGGTCGGTACGATCGAAGGCACTCACTCGCGTGGCAACCACACCGCGACGCGGGTAAAATTACGGTACGAAGTAGTTTCGAATATGGAGGTTCAGGTGAGCGACTCTTCCGTCCCGGCCACGGCCCTGGAGGTACGACTCGCCTCCCGCCCCGAGGGATGGCCGACAACGGACAACTTCGAGATCGCGGAGGCTCCCGTCCCCGAACCGGGACCGGGCCAGATCCTGGTGCGCAACAAGGCCATGAGCGTCGACCCGTACATGCGCGGGCGGATGAGCGCGGCCAAGTCCTACGTGGCTCCCTTCGAGGTCGGCAAGCCGCTCGACGGCGGTGCCGTCGGCGAGGTCGTCCGCTCCGAGTCCGACGAGTTCTCCGCCGGGCAGCAGGTCCTGCACAGCCTCGGCTGGCGGGAGTACGCCGTGGTGGACGCCTCCCAGGCCACGACGGTGGCCGACGACCTGCCGTCGAGCGCCTTCCTCGGCGTGCTCGGGATGCCGGGCATGACCGCCTACGCCGGGCTGATGGACAAGGCCCGCTTCAAGCAGGGCGACACCGTCTTCGTCTCCGGAGCCGCCGGAGCGGTCGGCTCGCTCGTGGGCCAGCTGGCCAAACTCAACGGGGCCGAACGCGTGATCGGCAGCGCGGGCTCGGCCGAGAAGGTGCGGCTGGTCACCGAGCGGTTCGGCTTCGACGCGGCCTTCAACTACAAGGACGCCCCCGTGGCCGAGCAGCTGCGCACGGCCGCCCCCGACGGCATCGACGTCTACTTCGACAACGTCGGCGGGGACCACCTCGAGGCGGCCATCGGCTCCATGAACGACTTCGGCCGGATCGCGGCCTGCGGGGCGATCTCGCAGTACAACGCGACCGAGGCGCAGCCGGGGCCCCGCAACATGTTCCAGTTCGTGACCAAGCGCCTGAGCATGCAGGGCTTCATCGTCAACGACAACGGCCACCTCAAGCGCGAGTTCTTCGAGCACGTGGCCCCGCTGGTCCGCGAGGGTAAGCTCATCCACGAGGAGACCTTCGTGGACGGGCTGCGCAACGCGCCCGAGGCCTTCCTCGGCGTGCTGCGCGGGGACAACACCGGCAAGATGATCGTCAACGTCTGATCCTTCCGCGAAGGCCCGGCCGGTCCCCGGTCGACGTGGACCGGCCGGGAGGCAACCCCGCGGGAGGACCAGCGAGCGCATGAGCACATCCAGCCCGTCCGCCCCCTTCCGGGCCACCTCGCTCAACGCCTCCAGGCGCGACGCCGAACTGGCCGAGCTCGCGGGCGGGGCGCGACCGGACGTGCTGGTGGTCGGCGGCGGGATCACCGGGACGGCGGTGGCTCTCGACGCCGCTTCGCGCGGGCTGTCCGTGGCGCTCGTCGAGGAGGAGGACCTCGCCCGGAACTCCTCCCGGTGGTCCCGCGGGTCCACCCGCGGAGCACCTCCCCGGCTCGTTCCCGAGGAACTCGCCCACGCCCGCGCCCGAGCCGGTGAGCTGGCTTCGCTGGCGAACCGGACCGCCCCGCACCTCTTCCGCACCCTGCCGCTGCTCACCCCCTTCGGCGCGGAGATCTCCACAGCGGACCAGCTCGCGCTGCTCACCCGACTCCGGAGCGCGGAGGCGCCGCGCGGGCGCGCGGGCACGAGCGCGCTGCCCGCCACGCGTCGAGTGCCTCCCGCCGAGGCTCGAGCGCTGGTCCCCGCGCTCCGCAGGCAGGACCTGCGCGGCGGGCTGCTGGAATTCACCGGGCAACCGGTCGACGAGGCCAGGCTGGTCGTGGCGCTGGCCCGCACCGCGGCCGGGATGGGCGCGCGAATCCTGCCCCGGGTGCGCGCCACGGCGCTGCACCGCGACGGAGCCGACGTGCTGGATCGGCTCGGCGACTCCGCGATCCGCGTGCGGGCCCGCTCGGTCGTCAACGCCACCGGGGCGCGTGCGCGGGAGCTGGTCGAGGTGCCGGGGGCGCGCGTGCTGCGCGACTCCTGGCTGCTGCTGGCCGCCGACACCGTCGACACCGCCCGCGCGGGAGTGATCTCGTCCGGAGATGGCCCTGGCAGCGGCCCGCTCGAGATCCTGCCCCTGGGCGACGGGCGGCTGTCCCTGGGGCCGCTGACCACCGAGGGCGCCCCGCGGGAAGCAGGCACCGCCCCCGCCGGGCTGTCGGCCTCCGAGCGGGCGGAGCTGCTGGAGTCGGGCGGTGGGCTGCTCGGAACGCGGCTGTCGCCCGAGCACCTGGCGGGAGTCCACGAGGAAGAGCGCCTCGTCCTGCGCCGAACGCCGCGGACGGGACGCGGCGGGGCTGCCCGGGCCTTCCCCGGGCACGGGAGCCACATCTCACCCGACGGGGTCGTCACCGTCGCGAGCTCCGGGCCGATCTCCTTCCGGAAGGCCGCGGAGGAGGCCGTCGACACCGCGGTGCGCACCACCGGGCTGCGCGCGGGTTCCAGCGGAACCGCTGCGCTCCGGCTGGTCGGTGCCACGGACACGCACACCCCGGACGGGGTGGAGGCCCCGCCCGAGCTGGTCGCGCACTACGGGAAGGACGCCGAGCGGATACTCGCCCTGCACGAGCTCGATCCGAACCTGGCCGAACGCGCGCTGGACGGCCACTCCCCCACCGTGGCCGAAGTCCTGTGGGCGGTGCGCCACGAGGGCGCCCTGAACGCCGCCGACGTGCTGGACCGCAGGCTCCGCGCGGAACCTGCCCCCTCCGAACGCGCCGCAGCCCTGGGTGAGCTGGACGAGGTGGTCACCCGAGCCCTGCGCGGCGTGCTGCTCTAGGAGTCGACGCCGCGGCCCTCGGCCGCGCGCACCGCGACCCCACCGGCCCAACCCTGCGGGAGGGCGCGGGCTGCGCGTGCGGTCCGAGTGTCGGACCGGGCTGGTAGGAGAGCGGCGATGCTCGACGACATCCGGAACCGACTCCAGCAACTCACCGACACCGTCCCCGCAGGCGAGCTCCGGGAATCCTGGACCACGCTCGACGAACTGCATCGGCAGCTGCACCGAACAGCCGGAACCAGCACCAACGAGGAGGTGCACCAGGCGTTGCAGCTGTTCGGCATCGCGGCCGAGAAAGCGGGCGAAGCAGCGCAGGCCGCAACACGGGCCGCCGAGCACACCCGACTCCGCACCACGGTCTACTAGGGAGCCCGCCATGTCCGCTGTGGAGGAACTGGGCAACACCCTCGGCGGGATGCTCGAACGAGTACCGCCCGAACAACTCCACCAGGCCCGGGCCTGGGTCACCGAATACGCCCTGCCCACCCTGGACGAGATCGACCCGGGCAGCACCTCGCCCGAACTGGCCGAGGCAAGGGCCCTGCTCGAACACACCCGCGAACTCATCGACGACGTGCTCGCCCTGAGCGAGACCACCCGCGGGCACCTGATCAACTACCTCGCCGAACTCGGCATGCACGCCGAGCAACCCCCGCCGAGCCTGCCGCACCCCTCGACGCTCCCGCGGGTGCCCACCGACACGGCCGGAGACCGCTCCTGGATCGAGCACATCCGCGCACGACTCCCCGACCACACCGGCGGACAAACCACCGGACTCATCCACGACCAGGACGGCAACGAACAGATCCTGGTCAGTGGTCGAGATCGCGAACTGTCCGACCGCATACGTCTCACTCTCGACACGTCGAGCGTGTGCCCCCCACATCGAGGAGATGCGTCTCCGGTCGTCGACACCCACGTCGAAGCGAAGTACGCCCAACGGATGAAAGAAGCAGGGCAGACTTACGGCGTCGTCGTGCTGAACAATCGCATGTGTCCTGATCCGTGGGGTTGCCATGCTGCGGTACGAGCCATCCTGCCTCGTGGATCAACACTGGCCGTGTGGGAACCAGGAGAGTCACGTCCCATCGAAATACGTGGAGAGGAAACACCATGACCACCATCGACACGGGGACCGTCATAACCGGAATCCTCGGCCACGAGTTCCACTACGCACGCACCCTCGAGGAAACCGCCGACCTCGTGGAGACCGTCCTCGATACGCGGTACTCCCAGATCTACGTCTGGGACAGGCCTTGCCTGAGCTTCCGCGACGAGAACGGTCCGTCTTTCCCATGCGCGAGACTTCGCATCACCGTCGCTCCCGACGACGGTTGGAGCGCGCTCAACCACATGGACGCACGTCCCGAAGCGGTCAACGGTGAGGCTGTGGATTCCCACAACCCGCACGCCACCGAGGACACACCGGCGTTGCTGTTCGATCCCGAAGGGCAGCTGTTCTTCCCCGCTTCGGCCTCGCTGCCGCTGGACCGGGCACGCGAAGCCATCGCCGAGTACTGCCGCACCGGACAGCGCCCCACCTGCGTGCAGTGGCAGCCCGGCCAGTGGTACTGACCTCCGCCGCGGAACGGAAGTGGTTCCCGCAGCGGGAAAGCACTGCTAAGATCGCAGGTCACCGAGTGTAGGACCCGCGCACGCGGGGATGGACCCCACACGACACCGCGCGGTGTGGGCACGTCGCGGTAGGCCCCGCGCACGCGGGGGTAGACCGTCCTGGGCCGGCATCCACTCGGCGCACTCCAAGTAGGCCCCGCGCACGCGGGGATGTCCTCACCCGAGCCGCGCCCCGTCAGACCCCGGGGCGCGCTCCTCGGATCCCCCTCGCCTGCGGCGGCGCCGCGCCGCGCCGTGGGCCACCCGGAGCAGCGGCCTGGGCCGCGCGGACCCTCCCCACAGCACGGTCGTCTTCCGATTCGGTAAAAGCGCTCGTCAGGGGCGGGCTCGGCGATAGGGTTTTCACGAAACGGTCTCGCGTCAGCTGGGGGCAGAGACGCGGCGACGGCACCGATCCGGCGGCGCACCCACACTGAAGCGGGACGGTTCCTTGCTCGACTACCGAATAGGAGTGTCCCGTGCCCGAAGGCGCGCTGGAGGTCGACCGGATCTCCAAACGCTACGGGGACGTCGTTGCCCTGGACGAGATGTCACTCACCGTGCGACCAGGTGAGATGCTCGGATTCGTCGGCAGCAACGGCGCCGGAAAGACCACCACCATGCGGATCGCGCTGGGCGTGCTCGCCGCGGACTCCGGGGATGTCCGCTACGACGACGCCCCGATCGACCGCACCGTCCGCACCCGAATCGGCTACATGCCCGAGGAGCGCGGACTCTACCCGAAGATGAAGGTCCTGGAGCAGCTCCAGTACCTGGGTGAGCTGCACGGCCTGTCCCGCGCCGAGGCCGCTCGCGCGGTGAACCGGTGGACCGAGCGGCTGGGAATCGCCGAACGGCGCGGGGACCAGCTGCAGAAGCTCAGCCTGGGCAACCAGCAGCGCGTGCAGCTCGCCGCCGCGCTGATACACGACCCCGCGGTGCTGATCCTCGACGAGCCCTTCTCCGGGCTGGATCCCGTGGCGGTCGAGGTGATGAGCGACGTGCTGCGGGAAATGCGCGACCGCGGCGTGCCGGTGATCTTCTCCAGTCACCAGCTGGAACTGGTGCAGCGACTCTGCGACCGGGTCGGGATCGTGCGGCGCGGCAGGATGATCGCCGACGGCACCGTCGAGGAACTGCGGTCCAGCGCCCCGCCCCAGCTGACCGTGCACGCCCCGCAGGCCCCCGCCGACTGGGCGGAGGGACTGCCAGGGGTCAGCGTCGTGGACAGCGCGAACGGGCACACCACGCTGCAGCTCGACGAGACGGCCGACGACCAGCAGGTCCTGCGTGCCGCGCTGGACACCGGGCCGGTGCACGAGTTCAGCAGGGCCCGCCCGAGCCTGACCGAGCTGTTCCGCGACGTCGTAACCGAGGAGACCGACGAGTGAAATCGACACTGCACACCGTGTGGCTGGTCGCCCGGCGCGAGCTGCTGACCAGAGTGCGGACGCGGGCGTTCGTGCTGGGAACGCTGTTCATGCTTCTGGTGGTGCTGGCCTACCCGGCTCTGATGCTCTTCATCGGGAACTCGAACGCGTCGGGGAGCAGCACCAGCATCGGGGTGACGCCGCAGGCGAGCTCGCTGACCCAGCCACTCCGGGCGGGCACTCCCGAGAACACCGGGTGGCAGCTCCAGCGGGTCGGCAACCGCGAGCGGGGCGAGGAGCTGGTCCGCGAGGGTGAGCTGGACGTGCTGGTGACCGGCACGTCCACCGAACCGGAGCTGGTCTTCGAGGACGGGAACCACGCCGACCTGCGAAACATGCTGGCCAACATCGCGCAGCAGCGCTCCCTGGACGAGGCGATGGCCGAAGCGGGGATGGACCCGGGCCAGGTCCGCGGGCAGGCCGAGAAGGTCGAAGTCACGACCACGAACCTGGAGTCCTCCGCCCCGCAGCAGGCACAGCGACTGCTGATCGCGTTCGTGGCCGCTTTCCTGCTCTACATGTTCCTGATCATGACCGGGCAGATGATCGCTCAGGGCGTCGTGGAGGAGAAGTCCAACCGGGTGGTCGAGGTGCTGCTGTCGACCATCAGCAGCACTCAGCTGATGGCCGGGAAGATCCTGGGAATCGGGCTCACCGGGCTGATCCAGTTCGCGACCATCGGGGTGGTCGGGCTCGTCGCGGTCAGCGCCACGGCGACCCTGACGCTGCCGCTGGGGGCCGTCGCGGGACTGCTGGGCTGGGTCCTGGTGTGGTTCCTGCTCGGGTTCCTCCTGTACGCGACGCTGCTCGCGGCAGCTTCCTCGCTGGTTTCCCGGCAGGAGGACCTGCAGAGCGTGATCACACCGGTGATCATGACGCTGGTGGTGCCGTTCCTGGTGGGAATCTCGGTGCTCCCCGGCGATCCGGGCAGCGTGCTGGGGAAGGTGCTGTCCTTCGTTCCCGGTTTCTCGCCGGTGCTGATGCCGATGCGGCTGGCGCTCGGCGTGGCAGCACCGTGGGAGGCACCGCTGGCGGTGGTGCTCTCGCTCGTGGCGAGCGCTGCCGTGCTCTGGCTGGGCGGTCGGATCTACTCGAACGCCATCCTGCGCACCGGCGCCAGGGTCCGGGTGAAGGACGCGCTGCGGGCGTCCTGACCGGCGCCTGACGCGCCCGGAGGCGCGAACGGAGCGAGAAAGGAGCGGGCCGCTCGGACAGTCGGTCCCGGGCGGCCCGCTCTCGCGCACGCAACGGTTTCGAGAAGGATTCAGCGCTCGTTCATCGGAACGTAGGAGCGCTCGCCGTACCCGGTGTACACCTGCCGCGGGCGGCTGATCTTGCGCGCCGGGTCGTCCATCATCTCGCGCCAGTGCGCGATCCAGCCCGGCAGCCTGCCGAGCGCGAACAGCACGGTGAAGAACTTCGTCGGGAAGCCCATCGCCTTGTAGATCAACCCGGTGTAGAAGTCGACGTTCGGGTAGAGGTTGCGCTCGATGAAGTAGTCGTCGGACAGCGCGCGCTCCTCCAGCTTCAACGCGATGTCCAACAACGGGTCGTCGCCCCCGAGCTTTTCCAGCACCTCGTCGGCGGTCTTCTTGATGATCCGCGCGCGCGGATCGTAGTTCTTGTAGACCCGGTGCCCGAAACCCATCAGCTTCACGCCGGGTTCCTTGTTCTTGACCCGCTCCACGAAGGAGTCGACGTCACCGCCCTCGGCCCGGATGCCCTCCAGCATCTCCAGCACGGCGCTGTTCGCACCGCCGTGCAGCGGCCCGAACAGCGCGTTGATGCCCGCGCTGGTGCTGGCGAACAGGTTCGCCTCGGAGGAACCGACCATCCGCACGGTCGAGGTGGAGCAGTTCTGCTCGTGATCGGCGTGCAGGATGAACAGCATGTCGAGCGCCCGCGCCATCGTGGGGTCGACCTCGTACGGCTCGGCGGGGAACCCGAAGGTCATCCGCAGGAAGTTCTCCACCAGACCGAGCGAGTTGTCCGGGTAGAGGAACGGCTGGCCGACGGACTTCTTGTAGGCGTAGGCGGCGATCGTGGGCAGCTTTGCCAACAACCTGTGCGTGGACAGCTCGACCTGCTGCTGGTCGAACGGATTGAGGCTGTCCTGGTAGAAAGTGGACAGCGCGGAAACCGCCGAGGACAGCACCGGCATGGGGTGCGCGTCCCGGGGGAATCCGTCGAAGAACTTGCGCAGGTCCTCGTGCAGCAGGGTGTGCCTGCGGACCCGGTCGGCGAAGTCCTCGTACTGCTCCTTGGTCGGCAACTCACCGTAGATCAGCAGGTAGCTGACCTCGACGAAGTTGGAGTTGCTCGCCAGTTCCTCGATCGGATAACCCCGATACCGCAGAATCCCCGCTTCACCGTCGATGTAGGTGATGTCGGATTCGCAGGCCGCGGTGTTGACGAAGCCCGGATCGAGCGTCACCAAACCGGTCTTGGCCATCAGCTTGTCCAGGTTGACGCCGGGCGTGCCCTCGGTGGGGGCCGTCACGGACATCTCGTGTTCGCCGGCGTCGTAGCGCAGCGCGACGGAGCGTTTGGCGGTCGCGTCGTCGGGCATTCGGGAACCTCTCGCGCTCAATCGGGGGTGGGGCTGCCGCCGACCAGCGGTACGACCGACACCCGAGGCGCCGGGGTCACCCGTTCCCGATCGAGCGCACACGCCGGTCGGGATCCTCCGAACCGCCGCAGCACCACCCCGTTGGGGTCCTGTCGGTAGTCACGCTAGACCGCGAAAGGCCTCTCACGCAGCAACAGTGTTAGTCGAATCGGGCAGGTGGGACCACGATCACACCCGATCCCCCCGAAAGGCGGTCGCCCACGTCACCGATACGGCCGATCCCGCAACAGCATGCCGCCGGCCGTGCTCGGCGGCAACCCGTCCGAACGCGACACTCCGGGTTCGGCGGATCGCGCTACGCGTTCATCTTCTCGGCCGAAGTCCTCCCCGCGCGAGACCCCCACTCGAGGCATCAGCAGTGACTCGAATCACAATTCAGAAGTGCTGCCTCGGCGCTCACTCGAAAGAGTTAAGAACCACCCGAACAGGCGAACACCGAAGCGTTTCAGCACCGCAACGCACTCACAGCACAACGACTCCCAGAGCACTCCGGTCGGACCCCGCGAGCGAAACCCGCCAACCCGTCAGTAACTTGCACCCCGCGTGATCATCGCGCGGCCACCAGTACGTGACTAACTTTCACAAAAGTGTTTCATGATCACTTGGCGTGTTCCAGGGTCACGCAAAGTCGTGTCCACTTTGCACTTTCGTGTGAAAGACACAACCGCGATCCGCTACTAACTTCTCTTGGTGCGGCCGCAACATGAAAAACAATCGCCAAATGAGCAAAGGACAACCAAAGTGGTCATTATCCAGTCGTTGATCGACATGCTGGTTAACATCGACGTCCTCTGACACGAGGAATCACGTCGACGGCCCGGTCCGACTCCAGGTCGGGCCGGGTCGCTGAGCAGGGGGTGCCCCACGCCGAGGGGCACCCCCTTTTCGCCGCTGAGACCCTCGGTTCAAACCTCCGTCGTGGGCGCTCGCTCGGCGGGACCTCACCGCCCCACGCTCACCGCGGCTCCGCGAGTTCGCCGGCGTACGGCGGCTGGGCCCCCGAGCGGGAAACCGTGACCCCGGCCGCGGCGGCCGCGTAGCTCAGCGCCGCGCGCCAGCTCCCCGCGTCCAGCCCGGAGATCGCCGCCGCGGAGAGCGCCCCCTCGCGCCGCAGCCAGGCGAGCAGGGCGGCCTGAATCGTGTCCCCGGCGCCGATCGTGTCCACCACCGGCACCCGGGCGGCCTCGACCTCCACGAACTCCCCCGCGGCGGTGAGCACGGCCATGCCGTCCGCCCCCCGCGTCAGCACCACGGCCGAGGGGCCGCGGTCCAGCCAGTCGCGCAACGCCGCGAACAACGGCTCCGACTCGGTTTCCGAGTCGACACCGGCCAGCCACGCCGCGTCCTCCACCGAGAGCTTGAGCAGCGTCACGGCGGGCAACCAGTCGCGGAACCTGCGCCGGTAGGTGTCCGGCTCGCCGATCAGATCGGCCCGGATGTTCGGGTCGAGGGCCACGAAGCTCCCGCGCTCCGCCGCGCGGAAGAGCACCCGCTCGTAGACCGAGGCGCCCGGTTCCAGAACCATCCCGAGCGTGCCGAGGGAGACGGCCTCGGTCCCCTCCGGCAGCTGCCCGGGATCGGCGAGCAGCGGGGTGGCGGTGCCCTCCGTGTGGAAGCCGTACCGCGCGGCGCCGTTCTCGTCCAGCTCGACCACGGCCAGCGTCGTCGGCTCGGGACCGCGCTGCACCAGGGCGGTGTCCACTCCGGCCTCGCTCAACCGCTCGCTCAGCTTCTCCCCGAAGCGGTCCGTGGACAGCCTCGTGAGCATGCCGACGGGCTCGCCCAGCCTGCCCAGGGCGATGGCTATGTTGTAGGGCCCGCCGCCCAGCCAGGGGCGCAGCGGCGGCAACTCCTCCGCGGAAGCGCCCTCGGGCACGAGGTCGACGAGCGCCTCTCCACCGACGATGATCAAGGTTCCTCCGTTCGGCACGTATCTGCTGCCTGCCGCCCCTCCTCGGGGGCCGCCAGACCGCCCACCAGGAACTCCGAGAGCGCGTCGAAGGCCGCGGCATCGGACAGCCCGGTGCGCTCGGTTATCTCTCCACGCTGGATCGCGGAGATGGTCAGGCCGACCATCTCCCCGACCAGGGCGGCGTCGACCTCGCGGAACACCCCCGCGCGCACGCCCTCGTGCACGAGCGAGCGGATCCGGTCCGCCGCGGCGGTGGCATTGGCCTCGTAGCAGGCCCGCGTGGCGGGGTTGTCCGCCATGTCGGCTATGAACCGCCTTCCGGCCGGGGCCAGCTCGGCAGCGGCCGCCTTCAGGTAGACGCGCATGACCGAGCGCACGTCGGTCTCCTCGGCCACCCGGCGCTCTATGTTGGTGGTCGCGCGTTTGAAGAAGTGCCCGACCACGCGGACCGCGAGTTGCTCCTTGCTGCGGGCGAGCGTGTACAGCGTGGACTTGGAGCAGTGCAGCCGCGCGGCCAACTCGTCCAGCGTGAAGTGCGCGAACCCCTCGGCCAGGAAGAGGTCGCACAACCTGTCCAACAGCTCCGCCCGCCGCGCGTGCACGGCCCTGCTCGGGGGCCCCGCACTCCTGCCTCCGGGGCTCTCCGTCGGACGGGAATAGGTCATCGCCCGAGGTTGTCACAGCGCTCACCCGAACGGCTGTGCGGGACGCACGCCCCGGAAGCGGTTTCGCCGAGTGAGCGGGCGAAGTACTATGCGTGCTCAGTAGCCGTACTGATCACGGTTACACAGTACTGTACGGAGTACTGAAAACCAGTACGCACGGTCGCTGGAGCGAAGATCCGATGCCGGTCGAACGCCTGCTCGCCACCCCCGAAGCGAACGATCTGATCGCCCTCACCAGGGAAATCGCCCGCAACGAGCTCGCCCCCGCAGCCGCAGCGGCCGAGGAGAACGAGCAGTTCCCCGGGGACAAGTTCAAACTGCTCGGGGAGGCGGGACTTCTCGGACTGCCCTACCCCGAGGAGTTCGGCGGCGCGAACCAGCCGTACGAGACCTACCTGCAGGTACTGGAGGAGCTCAGCAGCGCGTGGATGACGGTCGGAGTCGGCCTGTCGGTGCACACCCTGTCCTGCTATCCGCTGGCCGAGTTCGGAACCGAGGAGCAGCGCCGCAGATGGCTGGGCGAGATGATCGGCGGGCGGACGCTCGGGGGCTACGCCCTCTCCGAACCGCAGGCAGGCTCGGACGCGGCGGCGCTGCGCACCGCGGCGCGACCACGGGAATCGGGGTACTCGGTCACGGGCACCAAGTGCTGGATCACCCACGGAGGCGTGGCCGACTTCTACACCCTGATGGCCCGAACGGACGACGACGAGATCAGCTGCCTGCTGCTCGACGGGGACACTCCGGGGCTCTCGGCCGGAGCACCGGAGCGGAAGATGGGACTGAACGGCTCCCCCACCACGGAGCTGGTCCTCGACGAGGCCCCGGTCGGCGGCGAGCGACTCATCGGCGAGCGCGGCCAGGGGATGCGGATAGCCCTGCGCGCCCTGGACTCGGGAAGGCTCGGAATCGCGGCGTGCGCCGTGGGACTGGCCCAGGCCGCGCTGGAGCTGGCCGTGGAGTACGCCAAGCAGCGCAGCCAGTTCGGCCAACCCGTCATCCGGTTCCAGGGAGTCGAGTTCATGCTCGCCGACATGGAGGCGGCGGTGCAGTCGGCCCGCGCCACCTACCTGGACGCGGCCCGCCGCAGGGACGCGGGGCGAACCTTCGGGCGACAGGCCGCCGTGGCCAAGCTGGTCGCGACCGAAGCGGCGATGAAGGTGACCACCGACGCGGTGCAGGTCCTGGGCGGGGCGGGCTACACCAGGGACTTCCCCGCCGAGCGGTACATGCGCGAGGCCAAGGTGCTGCAGATCTTCGAGGGAACCAACCAGATCCAGCGCATGGTGATCGGTCGCGAACTCGCCGGGTGAACCACGGCCGGAACCGCGCGGAGACGTCCGCACGCCCCGGGCGCCTCACCCGATGGGCCGCAGCCCCCAACGGGCCGACCAGGTGCTGCCCGGTTCCAGGTGGATCAGGTCGGTGCCCGAGTTCAGCGCGTCCGGAGGGCAGGTCATGGGCTCGACGGCGACGGCCCTGCCCCGTCCGGGGAACTCCCCCGCCGTGTAGACCTGCACCCACCCGAAGACCGGGTCCGCCCACACCTCGACACCGCGCCCGGTCGAGTCGGTGACCGAATGGCGCACGAGCTCACGCGGGTCGTCCGGAGCCGGGCGGGCACCGCCGAACGCGGTGTCCAGCCACACTCCCCGCAGCGGTCTGCCCGCGCGCAGCTCCGCCTCGGGGCCCTGCAACTCCCGCTCGGGAGGAACGGGCAGCATCCTCTCCTCGTCGGCGGGAAGCACGCTGGAAGCCGCCAACCGCAGCGTGCAGTCGTCGGTGTCCGCGTTGCCCGCCCTCGGGTAGGGGTGCACCCCCAGCCCGAAGGGAACGACCCGGGAGCCGAGGTTCTCCACCGTGTGGTGCACCCCGAGCCCGTTCTCGTCGACCACGTACTCGACCGAGGTGAGCAGCGGAACCGGCCAGCCCGGCTGCGCCGGGATCATCGCGTGCAGCACCACAGTCGAGTCGGTGTGCTCGCTGACCGCCCACGGCGTGTGCCGCAGCAGCCCGTGAATGGCGTTGCCACGCTCCGGTTCCGTGAGCGCGAGCTGCTGGGGCTGCCCGTCCAGCTCCCACCGCCCGTCGGTGACCCGGTTCGGCCACGGCACCAGCACCGCCCCCGCGGCTCCCGGGGGCAGTCGGTCGGCCTCGTAGCTCTCGCTGTAGGGGACGCCGTCGACGTGGAAGCCACGCAGTCCCGCACCGACTTCGGTGATCACAGCGTGCGCGCCACCGTGGACGATCTCGAACTGCCGTCCGGTGGCCGGAATGTTTTCGGTCACCCGACCACTGTAGGTCGTGTTCGATCTCGACGGATCACCGTCGGGAGAGTGGCCGGGGCAGGTACCGAAGTCAGCGCGGCCGCTCTCACGGAGCGAGACGCTCCACCTTCCACGAGTCGTCCGTCCGGCGGAAACGCAGTCGGTCGTGCAGCCGATCCGGACGTCCCTGCCAGAACTCGACGTGCTCGGGGCGGATGCGCCAGCCGCCCCAGTGCGGCGGGACCGGTACCCGCTCCGCGTCGGAGAACCGGCGCTCGATCCCGGCCAGGGAGGCCTCCAGGGAGTCCTTGCTCGGCACGACGCTGGACTGCGGGGACGCCCAGGCGCCGAGCTGGGAACCGCGCGGCCGGTGTGCCCAGTACTCGGCCGTCTCCTCCTCCTTGACCTTCTCGACGGTCCCGCGCACGTTCACCTGCCGCTGCATCGACAACCAGGGGAAGGTCGCCGCGGCCACCCTGGTCGCGGAGAGGTCGTGGCTCTTGGAGGAGGTGTAGTTGGTGAAGAAGACGAGCCCGCGCTCGTCGAAGCCCTTGCACAGCACGGTCCGGGAGGAGGGCATGCCGGTGGCGTCGGCCGTGGCCAGCACCATCGCGTTCGGCTCGGCCAGTTCCGCCCGCACGGCTTCGTCGAACCACTCCTGGAGCTGCTCGTGCCAGGTCTCGGCCAGCAGCTCCTCGCTGAACGGTTCGGCGTCGTAGGACACGCGCATTCCGGACAACGTGGCCTTTGCCTGCGACATCCATCTCCTCCTGACTCACACCGACGCCTCGGGGCGCCGTCGCTGAATCGAACGTGCTCACGGCGAACCGCGGTATGGTGCGTGCTGAAAAGGGCCGTTCACCCGAACCCGACGCGGGCAACGGTCACGCAACGACGGTAAACGGAATCCGAACCGCCTCCGAACCGGAGTGCTCCCCCGATCGATTCCGTAATCGATCCAGTTCCCCGTAACTGAGAAGCACGTCACTCGTGCGGACAACCGTCCGCGCGGCGCGGGAGGGGCGCGCCGCGAGCGCGAGCAGTGCGGCCGGGCGCCAGAGCCGGGACTGCCGGGGCGGGTACTCGAGGCCGCGCGAACCGGCGCGGCGCCCCGAGCGAACCGATCCGGTCGCCCGCGGCGGGTGTGATCTTCTTCATTCCGACCCGCTGGGCGGGCGAGACGATTGCCATCGGTCCGCGCGCGGGTGCACCGTTACCGCTACGACACGGGCCGCCCCGGAAGCGACCGTGTTCCACACCCCGCCACGTCCCCACCGTGCTCCCGTCCGGGAGCCACGGTCACAACCGGAACCCAGGAGACGAGGCGACGATGCCGAACCGAGTGGACAACGAATCGACGCAGACCACGGTCAGCCCGGGGCTGGAAGGCGTGGTGGCGTTCGAGACCGAGATCGCCGAACCGGACCGCGACGGCGGGGCCCTGCGTTATCGCGGGGTCGACATCGAGGAGCTCGCGGGCAAGCTCTCCTTCGGCGACGTGTGGGCGCTGCTGGTGGACGGGGAGTTCGGTGCGGGCCTCCGCGCCACGGCGGACTCGCCACTTCCCGTGCGCAACGGAGACGTCCGCGTCGACGTGCAGTCGGCCCTGGCCATGGTGGCCTCGGCCAACGGGTTCTCCCCGCTGCTGGACGTCGACCAGCACCAGGCCCGCGAACAGCTGGCGCTGGCCTCGGAACTGGCGCTGTCCTACGCGGCGCAGTCCGCGCGCGGCGACCGCGCGCCGGTGCCCCGCGCCGAGCTCGACGAGTGCTCGACCCTGGCCGAGCGCTTCCTGACCGCCTGGCGGGGAGAAGCCGACCCCGCCCACGTCAAGGCGCTGGACGCCTACTGGGTCTCGGCCGCCGAGCACGGCTTGAACGCCTCGACCTTCACCGCCCGCGTCATCGCCTCCACCGGGGCCGACGCCGCCGCGAGCCTGTCCGGGGCGGTGGGGGCCATGTCCGGACCGCTGCACGGCGGGGCCCCCGCCCGGGTGCTGCCGATGATCGAGGAGGTCGAGCGGCGCGGCGACGCGCGGGCGGTCGTCGAATCGATCCTCGACCGCGGTGAACGGCTGATGGGCTTCGGCCACCGGGTGTACCGCGCCGAGGACCCGCGGGCGCGCGTGCTGCGCGAGACCTGCAAGCACCTCGGCTCCCCCCGCTTCGAGGTCGCCACCGAGCTGGAGCGGGCGGCGCTGTCGGTGCTCGCGGAACGACGCCCCGACCGGCAGATAGCGACCAACGTCGAGTTCTGGGCCGCGGTGATCCTCGACTTCGCCGAGGTGCCCACCGCGATGATGCCCGCCATGTTCACCTGCGCCCGGCTGGCCGGGTGGTCCGCGCACGTGCTGGAGCAGCAGCGCACCGGACGGCTGGTCCGCCCGGCCGCCCGCTACGTCGGCCCGGGGGCGCGGGCGCCGCGCGAGGTGGCCGGCTGGGACGGCACCTCCCCGCTGGAGGCCGCCCTCGGCTGAGGAGCCCGCGGAGTCCCTCTGCCGGGCGCCGGGCCTGCCGCCCGGCGAGTCCTTCCGGCGGTGCCGGTCGCTCGGCCGGTGCTGAGCGACCGGCACCGCTCGGGCATCCCGGGCAGTGCCGCAGCCCACTGTCGGGCATGTCCCCGCGAACAGCACGAACCGGATGCGAGACAGTGTCGGTGTGCACCACGTCGAACCGCTGACATTCAGCAACGCGCTGCTCAGCTGGAAGTTCGCCTTCTGGTGGGACCTGCTGATCGCGCTGATCGGGGCCACTTACGCGGTGGGCGTGCTGCGGCTGCGCCGCCGAACGCACCGGAAGTGGCCCGCGCACCGCAGCTGGCTGTTCGCCGCCGGGCTGGTGAGCTGGTTCGTGGCCATGAACAGCTTCGTCGGGGTCTACAGCCACGCGCTGTTCACCATGCACATGGTCCAGCACCTGATGTTGATCATGCTGGTTCCCGCCCTGCTGGTCTACGGCAAACCGCTCCAGCTCTACAGCGAACTGGACGAGTCCGGCGCGCGGGAACGCCTCCTGCGCGGACGCACCGTCGGGATGCTCACCCACCCCGCGTGGACGATGGTGCTGTACACCGTGGTGCTGGTCGCCACCCATCTGACCTCGTTCATGCAGATCATGCTGCTTAACCCGTGGCTGCACCACGCGGAGAGCGCGCTCTACCTGGTGACCGGCTACCTCACCTTCCTGCCGCTGCTCGGGACCGAGCCGACGCGCTGGCAGCGCTTCCCCTACCCGCTGCGCGTGTTCAGCGCGATGATGGGCATGGGGCCGGACACGGGCATCGGCGTGATCCTGATGATGGCCGACGACCCGCTGTTCCCCGCCTACCACGAGATGCGCGACTGGTGGATGGACGACGGGACCCTGACCGTGCTGGCCGATCAGCGGCTCGGCGGCGGCATCATGTGGTTCTTCGGTGACGCGCTGATGGCCGTGTTCGCGCTGATCCTGGTCAAGCAGTGGATGCGCGCCAAGGGCTCGGAGGCCGGGTTCGGCAACTGGCTGGAATCCGCCCGGCGCAGCGCGCTCGCCGACACCGACGAGGACGACCAGTCGGCGGCTCGGAGCCTGCAGGCGAGCGAGGACCTGGACGAGGACGAGCAGGCGCGTCAGGCCTACAACGCCATGCTCGCCCGGCTCGCCCGGCACGACCGCGACGAGCGCGGAGGCTAGCGGGGCTTCGACGTCCCCCAGTCCCCCGACCACCGCTCGGCGGAACCCCGGCGGCTTCGGCGGCAGGTCGGCGCCGAAGCCGGCGCCGAGGAACCGCCGCTATGCTGCGTACGGCCCCGCGGCGCGGTTCGCCCCACCCGCACGATCCCGTTCCCACATCGAGCACGAGGTTCACTCATGTCCGGTCCCCTCCCGAGCAACCGCACGGACGGCTCACCGGAGCCGCGGGTTCGGAGGTGGCCCGTCCACTGGGCGGTCGCGGGCGCGGTGCTCGCCGTGGCGCTGACGACCGCGCTGGTCCTCTCCGCGGGCGAGAGCGTCTACCTCGTGCTCGGCTACACCGACCCCGGCGCGCCGACCAAGCTCGGCCTCAACCTGCTGCGCCTGGTGTTCGACCTGGCCGCGGCCACCTGCGTGGGCTCGCTGGTGTTCTGCGCGTTCTTCACCGCGCCGCAGCGGGACGGTCTGGTCTCGCCGGACGGCTACGCGGCGCTGCGCGCGGCGGGAGGGGCCGCGTGGGTGTGGGGCGGGGCGAGCCTGCTGCTCACCGTCTTCGACGCGGCGGACTCGGCCGGGCAGCCGGTGTCGGCGAGCCTCTCGCCGACCGCGCTCGCCGGGCTGCTGGGCGCGCTGGACGTGCCGAAGGCCTGGCTGCTCTCCGCCGCCGTCACGCTCGCGCTGGCTCTCACCTGCCACTTCGTGCTGCGGTGGCGCACCACGATGGCGTTGGCCGCGGTGGGGGTTCTCGCGCTGCTGCCGCCGGTCCTGGTCGGGCACGCCGCTTCCAACGCGGGGCACGACTTCGCCTCGGACAGCATGGCGTTCCACGTGGTCGCAGCCGTGCTGTGGCTGGGGAGCCTGATCGCCGTGCTCGCCCACTCCCGCAGGAACGGGGCTCAGGCGGAGGTCGTGCTGCGCCGCTACCGACGCTTCGCCGCCGGGTGCTGGGGCGTGCTCGCCGCTTCCGGGGTGATCGGTTCGCTCGTGCTGGTTCCCGTGGACCAGCTGTTCGACACCAGCTACGGGGCCATGGTGCTGGCCAAGGTGGGGTGCCTGCTCCTGATCGGGGCGGTGTCGATCCCGCTGCGCCGCCGCCTCGCCCGGTCGGGGGTGGCCCCGCACCGCGCGCTGCTCCGGCTCGGCGGGGTGGAGCTCGCCGTCCTGCTGGGCACCTTCGGGGTGTCCATGGGAATGGCCCACACGCCCCCGCCGAACCTGCTCGACCGGGACGCCACCGCCTCCGAACTGCTGATCGGCTACAACCTGCCCGAGTTCCCCGGGGTCTGGGAGCTGATCACCACGTGGCGGTTCGACCTGCTGCTGGGCACCGCCGCCGTGCTGCTGGCCGTGCTCTACCCGCTCGGCGTCCGCCGGATCCGGTCGCGCGGGCAGCGCTGGCCCGCACTGCACACCGCCAGCTGGTTCGCGGGCTGCGCCGCCGTCCTGGTAGCCAGCTCCTCCGGGGTGGCCAGCTACGCCCCGGCGACGTTCGGGGTGCACATGTCGGCGCACCTGCTGCTGAACATGGTGGGCCCCGCGCTGCTGACGCTCGGGGCGCCGATCACCCTCGCCCTCCGGGCGCTGCCCAGCTCCGGGCAGCACCAGCCGTTCGGTCCGCGCGAGTGGCTGCTCGGGGTGGTGGACTCCCCGGTCGCTCGGCTGCTGACCAACCCGGTGATCGCCTCCCTGCTGCTGGCGGGCTCGCTGTACGGGCTCTACCCGACCGGGCTGTTCCAGCTGATCATGCAGGAGCACTGGGCGCACACGATCATGAACGTGTACTTCCTGGTCACCGGCTACCTGTGGTTCTGGTCGATCCTGGACGTCGACCGCACCCCGCGCCGCGTACCGCAGCTGGCCCGGCTCGGCGTCACCCTGGGGATGATGCCGCTGCTGGCTTTCTTCGGGGTGCTCGTGCTGAGTATGCCCGAGCCGATCGCGGACAACTACTACCGCACTCTCGACCTGCCCTGGAGCATCGACCCGATGGCCGCGCAGCAGGCCGGGGCGCTGATCGGCTGGCTGGGCGGCGAGCTGCCGATGCTGCTGGTGCTGTTCGTGCTGCTGCGCCAGTGGCAGCGGGACCAGCACGGCACGGACGAGGACACCGACGCGCACGACTCGATGCTGGCGCGGCTGGAGGCCACCCGGCGGGGCGAGCACGAGCCCGACCCGGGCCGGTGACGCGCGATCACCGGACCGAGCCGATGAACTCACGCGGAGAGCCGGGGCGTGAGAGGCGCCCCGGCTCTCCGTCGTCACGGTAGGAGCGGGCGGATCACTCCTCGGCCAGCGCGGCGGCCGGGACCGCCCGGACCGCGCGCCGCGCGGGCAGGACGGAGGCGAGGATCCCCACGGGGATCGAGCACGCCAGCACGAGCGCCACCTGCCACCACGGCACCGCGAAGGCCACCGGCACCTGGGCCTGCCCCAGCATGGCGGCGACACCGCCCCAGGCGAGCACCACGCCCAGCACCGCGCCCAGCACCGCGCCGACCAGGGCCAGCAGTATCGCCTCCAGCGCCAGGGTTCCGCGCAGCTGCCCCCTGGTGAGCCCGAGCGCGCGCAGCAGCGCGGACTCCCTGCCGCGTTCGATCACCGACAGCCCGAGCGTGTTGGCGATGCCGACCACCGCGATGATCACGGCCACTCCGAGCAGCCCGGTCATCACCAGCAGCATCACGTTGAGCACCTGCATGACGTTGGCGCGGCTCATCGCGGCCCCGCTCACGCTGAGCGCGGAGTCACCGCTGCTGTTGTCGCTGAGCTCCTGGAGATCGGAGGCGTACTGCTGCAGGTCCGCGTCCGCGGAGGCATGCGCCCACACGCTCATCGGCTTGGTCTCCAGTCCGGTCGCCCGCAGGTCGCTCTCGGACAGCAGCAGCTCGTTGTAGTCGCCCAACTTGGCGCTCTCGACGCGCACCGTGATCGGGCTCGGCCCCGCGGCAAGCTCGACCCGCTGCCCGTCCGACCAGCCGAGGCTGGACAGGAAGTCCGGGTGGGCCACCACCGTGCCCTGCTCCAGGACGTCGCCCCCGTGCCTGGCGACCTCGCTCAGCTTGCCCGGTTCGACACCGAGCAGCTGCACGGGAAGCTTCCCGGAGGAGACGCGGACCTCGTCCGCCGCATCGACCTCGGCCCGAGCACCGAGCAGTTCGGTGCTGACCGCCGTGCCGTCCATGGACCGCACGTCCTCGACCAGCCCGTCGGGAACCGACCCGTTCTGGCTCATGGAGCTGATCTGCGCGTCGATGGGCATGCTGCGGTCGATCTCCGCGATGGCGCTGCGCTCGGCGGTGGCCGCACCGGTCATCAGCACCACCAGCAGGCCGACGCCGATCATCAGCGCGGTGCTGGTCGAGGAGGCCCGGTACGGGTTGCGGACGGCGTTTCCGGTGGCCAGCACCCCGGTGGGACCGAACACCCGAAACAGCTTGCCGATGAGCCTGGCCACTCCGGGGATCAGCGTCGGCGTGAACAGCAGCACCCCGACAGCGCCGATCATGCCGCCGAAGACCGCGAGCGCCACCACTCCCAGCACGGCTCCCCCGAACAGCAGCGCACCACCGAGCGCGGTCAGCACGACGGCGAAGACGAGCCGGACCCTGCCCATCCTGCGTGCCGACTGCTCATCAGCCACGGGCCGCAGCGCGGCCAGCGGGGAGACCCGGATCGCGCGCGCGGCCGGGGCCAGCGCCGCCAGGAAGGTGACCAGCACGCCGGCCAGCAGCGGGACGACGAACGCCCACGGAGTTATCCCCAGGGCGCCGAGGTCGGCCGGGGAGCCGGTCAGTCCGATCGGCCAGCCCACGGTGGGAACGACGAGGATCCCCAGCGCGGTACCGATCACCGAGCTGGCCACACCGATGATCAGCGCCTCGGACAGCGCCGAGCGGCGGATCTGGCCCCGGGTGGCACCCACGCAGCGCAGCAGCGCGTACTGGCGCCTGCGCTGCGCGTGCAGCACCGAGAAGGTGTTGACGATGACGAAGCCGGCCACGAACAGGGCTATTCCCCCGAAGGGAAGCAGCGCCGCGTTCAGCGCGACGGACGCGCTGGTGCTGAACTGCTCCACCTGATGTTGGGCCGCCTGATCACCCGTGCGCACGTCCGCGCTCTCCGGGGCCGCCTCGCGCACCCTCTCGAGCACGGCCTGCGTGTCGGCGCCGTCCGCGAGCACCAGGTCGATCTCGCTGTAGCCGCTCGTCGCGAACTCCTGCAGCACCCCGACATCGGCGAACAGCGTCGGCGCTCCCGATCCCGTGAGCAGCGTCTCCCCGGTGTCCACCAGGCCGGAGACGGTCACCTCGGTCTTCGGGGGCTCCTGCTGCTGCTCGTCACCGGTGCTGCCCACGGACGGGGTGCCGAACCCCTCGACCTCGATCCTGTCGCCGGGGGTGATCCCCTCGGCCTTCGCGGCGCGCTCGTTGATCACGACCTGGTTCCGCGCCGTGGGGTACTCGCCCTTGCTGAGCTCGTACCAGCGCAGCTGCTCGTCCTGCGGGAGCCGTTTCAGCTGGACGGTGCCCTTCCCGCCGTCCCAGGACCCGTTGACGTAGTCCTCGTAGCGGGGCGAGGCCGTGGCGACCCCGTCCACCCGGCGGATGTTCTCGACGCGCTCCGCCTCTCGTTCGTTCCGCTCGCTCGGCGAGATCTCCCCCTGCCCCGTCATCGTGCTGGTCGACACGACGACGTCGGCGGCCAGGTAGGGCGCGGAGAGCATGCGTTCCATCGAGGAGCGCATCGTCCCGGCGAAGACCAGGCTGGCCGCGACGAAGGCGACTCCGAGCACGATGGCCAGCCCGGCAGCGGAGACGCGTCCCAGGTTGGACCTCAGTTGCAACAGCGTGTTGCGCAGCATCGGCCCTCACCCACCCAGCTGACGCAGCGCTTCGAGCACGGCGTCCGAAGTGGGGTTGTCGATCTGTCCCGCGATTCCCCCGTCGGCCAGCAGCACCACCCTGTCGGCGTAGGAGGCGGCCACCGGGTCGTGGGTGACCATCACCACCGTCTGGCCGAGGTCCCGAACCGAACCGCGCAGGAAGTTCAGCAGGTTCGTCCCGGACTGGGAGTCCAGCGCCCCGGTGGGCTCGTCGGCGAACACCACCTCCGGGCTGGTCACCAGCGCGCGAGCCACCGCGACCCGCTGCTGCTGCCCGCCGGAGAGCTCGCTCGGGCGGTGCTTGAGGCGCTGGGTGATGTCCAGCGCGTCGGTGATCCTGCCCAGCCAGTCCCGGTCCGGCTTGCGCCCGGCCAGCTCCAGGGGCAGCAGGATGTTCTGCTCGGCGGTCAGCGTCGGCAGCAGGTTGAACGACTGGAAGAGGAAGCCGATCCTGTCGCGGCGCACCAGGGTCAGCTTCTTGTCCGGCAGCGCGGTCAGCTCCGTGTCACCGAGCATCACGCGCCCGGAGGTGGGCACGTCCAACCCGGCCAGGCAGTGCATCAACGTCGACTTGCCCGAGCCAGAGGGCCCCATGATCGCGCTGAACTGCCCCCTGCCGAAGCCGATGTCGACTCCGTCGAGCGCACGCACCTGGGCGGCACCGCTGCCGTAGACCTTCACCAGTGCGGATCCGCCCGTCGCGTATCCCCGCTCGGGCTCTCTCGGGGTGGTGGACAAGCCACCGGTCGGGTCCTCCGATGAGGCCGCGTCCTGGTGCGGCCCGTTCGGGACACTCACGTGAATCCCCCATTGTGGTCTGTTCAACTTGTGAAGTTGGCTCAACGTGATCGGCTGAGCACGAAGAACGATACGTGCCGTCCGCACGACGCGCGGAAGAATGCTCGGGTTGCCCCCGCGCGCTCCCGTCCGGGTGAGAAGCCCCACCACGAACGTGGAACGCGCTCCGGGGTCTCCGGCATCACGTCCTCCGCCGCCCGCGGACCGGAGCTCGCGGGAAGCTCCGGAAGGTACGGATCAAGACAAGCACCGCGGAGATCGCGCGCGCCTCGGGTGAATCCCCCAGACTCCCCTGAAACCTCCCCGGGGGCGCGGCGAGCCGAACCAATCCCCCGTCCGGGCCCGATTCGCGGGCGCACCGGCCACACGGGACGGAGGCTCGAGCCGGTGGACGGTGCGCCCCGGACGGGCGCGTGCGCGGGAGCGAGAGCGCGAGGTCCCGGTCAGCTCGGGGAGAACCTCCGCAGCCTGAGACTGTTCGAGACGACGAACCCCGAGGACAGCGCCATGGCCCCTCCGGCGATCAACGGGTTGAGCAGCCCCAGCACGGCCAGCGGGACGGCCGCGAGGTTGTAGCCGAAGGCCCAGACCAGGTTCCCCCGGATCGTGCCGAGCGTCCGGCGGGAGAGCTTGATCGCGTCGGGCACCGCGGTGAGGTCGTCGCGCACCAGGATCAGGTCCGCGGCGGAGATCGCCACATCGGTGCCCGCCCCCACGGCGAGGCCGAGTTCGGCGGTGGCCAGGGCCGGGGCGTCGTTGACCCCGTCGCCGACCATCGCCACCCGACGCCCCCGCTCCCGCAAGCGCTCGAGCTCGGCGACCTTCTCCCCGGGCAGCACCCCGGCCACCACCTCGTCGATGCCCACCTCGGCGGCGACCGAACGCGCCGTGGCCTCGTTGTCCCCGGTGAGCAGCACGGTGCTCATCCCGAGCCGGGACAGCTCGCGCACCGCCGCCTCGGCCGAGGACTTGACCCGATCGGAGAGCGCGAGCACCGCGACCACGGCGTCGTCGCAGCCGACCAGGACGGTGGTGCGTCCCGCGCTCTCCCACTCGGAACGCTGCCGGTCCAGCTCGTCCGGGACCGGCACCTCGCGGTCGGTGAACAGCTTCGCCCTGCCGACCAGGACCCGGTGTCCCTCGACCTCGCCGCGCGCACCGAGCCCCGGTTCGTTCACGAAGCCCTCCACGGAGGGCAGCGACTCGTCCTCCCCGAGCGACTCGGCGCGCGCCGCCGCGACCACGGCCGCGGCCACCGCGTGCTCGGAGGCGTGCTCCACCGCTCCGGCCAGCCGCAGCACCCGCTCCCGCGAGAAGCCGGACGCGCAGCACGCGTCCGTCAACGACATGCCGCCCGTGGTGACCGTCCCGGTCTTGTCCAGCACGACGGTGTCGACCTCCCTGGTCGACTCCAGGGCTCGGTACCCCTTCAGGAAGATCCCCAGCTGGGCCCCGCGCCCGGAGGCGGCCATCAACGCGGTCGGAGTGGCCAGCCCCAGCGCACAGGGGCAGGCGATGACCAGCACGGACAGCGCCACGGTGAACGCGCGTTCGGGACCGGCCCCCAGCAGCAGCCACCCGGCCAGGGTCAGCGCGGCCAGCACGAGCACGGCCGGGACGAAGTGGGCCGAGATGCGGTCGGCGAGCCGCTGCACGGCGGCCTTGCCGCTCTGCGCCTGCTCCACCAGCCGGACCATCCCGGCCAGCTGGGTATCGCCGCCGACCTCGGTGGCCTCGGTCAGCAGCCAGCCGTTGGAGACGACGGTCCCACCGGTGACCTCGGCGCCCTCGGTGACCTCGGCGGGGACGGACTCGCCCGTCATGGAGCTGCGGTCCACGGCGGCCCGCCCGCGCACCACGCGCCCGTCGGTGGCGATCGTGCCCCCCGAGCGCGTGACGAAGTGCTGGCCCACGCGCAGCTGCTCCGCCGGAATCCCCCGCTGCGTGCCGTCCGCCTCCTGCACCGTGGCGGTCTTGGCGCTCAGCTCGGCCAGCGCGCGCAGCGCGCTGCCTGCCTTGCGCTGGGCCTTCGCCTCGAAGTAGCGCCCGGCCAGCACGAAGGTGGTCACCCCGGCAGCCACCTCGAGGTAGGCGGCGCCGTCGGTGTTGAGCAGCAACCACAGCCCCGAGGCGTCGGCAGGGGCCCCGCTGGGCGTGAACATCGCGTACAGCGACCACACGCAGGCCGCGGCTATGCCGACCGAGACCAGGGTGTCCATGGAGGAGGAACCGTGCCTGGCGTTGATCAGCGCGGCCCGGTGGAACGGCCAGGCCGCCCACCCCGCCACGGGCAGCGCCAGCGCCACGACCAGCCACTGCCAGCCGGGGAACCGCGCCTCGGGCAGCACCGTGAACAGGATCGCCAGGTCGGCCAGGGGGATGAACAGCATGACGGCCACGGCCAGCCTGCGCCACAGGTCGCGCACCCGCTGCTCGGAGTCCTCCTCCAGGGACTGCTCGGCGGGGCGCAGCACCTCGGCCCGGTAGCCCGCCTTCTCGACCGTTCCGGTGAGCAGCTCGTCCTCGGTTTCGGGGGCGGCGGTGACGCTGGCCCGCGCGGTGGCGTAGTTGACGCTGGCCCGCACCCCGTCGAGCTTGTTCAGCTTGCGCTCCACCCTGGTCGCACACGCGGCACAGGTCATACCGCCCACGGTCAGCTCGACCGAGCGCTGATCCGCAGCGTGCTCGGCCGTCGAGGGCTCCGCGGACATCGTCATCCGGACACCTTTCGTGCGTCTCGTCGTGGTGGAGCACTCCCCGCCACGGCGTCCGACCTCCAACTCGGGCTGTGCGCCCGCTTTGCGACCCCCTCACGCGCTCGCGCGGTGGGCGACCGGGGAGGACCCGGGGTCCTCCGACTCCGCGTCCTCCGCGGGGCCGGGGACGATCCCCGGTTCACCGTCCTCGTCCGGGGCCGCGCCCGCGTGACCGGCCTCCGGGGTGCCGGGGAACCCTTCCGGCCCGCGCAACACCGCCAACACTGCCACCAGCGCCAACCCGAGCAGTACGGGTACGTGAGAAAGCACCCGTGCCAGCCCCACGCGGTCGGTGAGCAGGTCCAGCAGGCACAGCCCACCGAGCGCGGCGGTGAAACTGGCCAGCACCGGCAGCTGAGCGGCCGCGTGCCTGGAGCGCAGCGCCACCCAGAGCAGCGCCACTGCCAGCGCCGCGTTCCACGCCCCGGTCTCGTGGTCGACGTGCGCGACGGTGTCGTGCGCGCCCCCGGGCAGCACTCGGACCTCCGCTCCGGTGAGATACAGCACCGCCGTGCCGAGCTGGAGCAGCGCCACCAGACCGAGCAACCAGCGCACCCCGAGCCGCAGCGACCTTCCCTCGGCCCCGCGCAGCCGGTCCAGCCTGCTCGGTCGCAGGGCGGGCAGCACCGCCTCGGTCACATCGGGGCCCGGCTCTGCGGGCATCACCCGGACCGCCCTGGTCAGCGCCGTGGCCTCGCGGTACCAGTCCCGGCAGGAGGCACAGCCGTCCAGGTGCAGCCGTGCTCGACGGCGCTCCTCCGCCGTCGCCGCCCCGTCGAGCTCGGCGGAGAGGATCTCGACACTCGTCACGCAGTCCACACGGTGCTGGTCGTCCGCGAGTCCCGGTTGGTTCCCGAAGCCGCACGACCGGTCCAGCGAGGCGGCGAGTATCGTTCTCCGAGGTGAGCGCGGCCGGCCGGGCGGTGCCGGGCGGCTCGCTCACCGTGACCACGGCAACTCTTCCGGTGGACCTTCCGTCCCCGAGAACTCATTGGACCGGGTGTTGGACGACCAGGAGCTCACGCGTCGTGCGTTCGCGGCCAAGCAGGGCGACACCGCGGCCGCCACCGCGTTCGTCCGCGGGACGCAGCGGCAGGTCTGGCAGCTGCTGCGGCATCTCACCGACGAGAGCTCCGCCGAGGACCTCACTCAGGAGTGTTACCTGCGGGCGTTCCGCTCGCTCAGTTCCTACCGGGGGAAGGCCCCGGCCCGCACCTGGCTGCTCTCGATAGCCAGGAAAGTGGCCGCCGACCACCTGCGGCGCCGCAAACGCCGCCCGCAGCGGGCCGACCACCCCGACTGGCAGCGAGCCGCGGAGCTCGCCCAGCCCCGCACGCCGACGCTGCTGGACGGTTACGCGCTGCGCAGCGCCCTGTCCGCGCTCGGCCCGCAACGGCGCGAGGCGTTCGTGCTGACCCAGGTGCTCGGGCTCAGCTACGCGGAGACGGCGCAGGTCACCGGCTGCCGCGTCGGAACCGTGCGCTCCCGGGTGGCCAGGGCGCGCGAGGACCTGGCCGCGCAGCTGCGCGAGGAGGAGTCCCCCCAGCGCACCGCGGAGTAGCAGAGCGAGTCTGCGGTGCCGGTTGCGTGGGTGGTTCCGTGGCGGAACCTCGGTCGGCTCCCGGCTGCGGGTGCCCCGATATCGGGCAGCGGTCCGGGATTCGCACGGTTTCGCGCGAAACGTTGCCACCGATGACCAGCTGGAAACGTGCGGCGTGGCCGTCTCCCGAGGCCGCTGCGAGCACCCCTTCCGGTACCGCGTGGACACGTAAGGCTGTGATCCCCCCTGATCTCGTGTGAACGGCGAGCAGCCGCGATCCACACGGGATCAGAGGAGGTGAGAGCACTTCCGAACGAGCTCGGCTCGCTTCCGTATACCGGAATTGTGTCTTCGGAGCTTCACCCCGCGCAGGGTGCTACACCTGCGCCGGTCCGGGGGTTACGCGCAGCGCGGCGAAGATGGGCCGATAGTGCGCGAGCATGAACGCCAGGGCTTACCAAGTACAGGGCCGGGTCCGCCTAGATCCTGCGTTGCCTGACGCGCGAGATTCACCCGCTCTGACCGGGTTCCGCACGGCTGTGAACCGTGGCCGGGTCTTGTTCCCTGCCCACGACCTGCCCGGACCGACCGTGGAGGGGAGCCTGTTCCGTGCTAGACTCGGCACCGTTATTTTCAACTCTTGGCGGATTGAATATAACACGGTTGACCTCCGGTTTCGGCCGGGGGTCTTCTCGTATCTCGGGGGGTTCTTCCACTCCGGACGGTCGGACCCGCCCCGTCCGGGACGCTCTCAGCGATCCACGCGACCGGCCGCGCGGGCCGAGGACTACCGCTTCCGGGGCGACTGGTCGCGCAGCTGCTGACGAACCTTGTCCACGTCCCAGCGATGATGACCGCCTGGGGTGGTGAACTCCGGAGTGATCTGGCCAGCTTCCGCGTACCGAGCGATCGACCGACGAGACAACCCGAGTGCTTTCGCGAGCTCCCCCGTCGTCACTGGCTCATCTGACATGGTTTGACCGTATATCGCTCGAACGGTGGACGCGCTCCTCTTGGCTCGTTGTGCATGACTGGTCTACTCTTGTCTCGATTGACAAATTTTGACCCGATTGGAGGGCTATGGAAACGGCCAAGCCGGACGAGAGCGGCTATCACTACTGGTTGCCCGTGTTCCTGCCGAGTCAGGGACCGCACGGCACGCGACACGCCTTCAAGGGCGGTCGGAAGTGGGACGGGCGCAGCGCGGGAACGACCGCGTGCGGGATCGGCGACGTTCCGATGGCCGAACCGTCCGAAATTGACTGGATCATGGCCCCCACCTGCCTGGCGTGCACGTCGGCGCTCGTGGAAGAGCAGCAACGATGAACGAGCTGGGCAGCAAGATCCGGTACGCGATGGTGATGCTCGGCAACGCCGTGGTCGACATCGACGCGGGGAACTACCCGCCCGAGCAACGGGAGGTCCTGGCCCGCGGGCTCGACCAGCTCGCGGCGAGCTTGCGGGCTCCGGATCCGGACGAGCAGGTCGTGGAAGGAGCCTGCTACCCACCGCATCCGGGGGCCGACTGAGGTTCCGCCAGGTGACCACCTACTCGAACCGGGTCCCCGGAAAAGTCTCCACACCAACGCAGGCGCTTTGAGCCTGAGCCACTCGCACCGCCGCGGGTTCTCAGTCGCGGGTCTCGCGAGGACAGCCTCGACGTTGTGTAGGTGCCTACCCGATGTCGAGGATCCCGCAGCGAGACCCCGGCTGAGGTTCCGCCAAACGACCACCTACGCAACCGGCACCGCCGAACTCTACGAGGTGACTCCCGGCTCGTCGCTGTGGCCAACGGGGCTGCCGAAGCAGTAAGTTTCCGACGACTGGTTCACACCGTCGGCCGCGGCGCGCCCCGTCGCGTCCTCCGGCGTTGTGGGCCATCGTGCTTGAGCCGGCAACGGCGCCGGTCATCTGGCCAACTTCGTGATCGTTCGCAAGCAGCCCGCCACGGCGGGCTGAACTCAACACAACAAGGACCGGAGGCGCCGGCATGACGCAGGCCGAAACCAACACCGACCCGACGACGCTGCGGCTGCCCAGCGAGCTCATCCCCTCGGACGGGCGATTCGGTTGCGGGCCGTCCAAGGTCCGCACCGAGCAGCTGGCCAGGCTCGCCGACGAGGGGGCCTCCGTGATGGGCACCTCGCACCGGCAGAAACCGGTGAAGTCGCTCGTCGGGCGCGTGCGGGAAGGTCTTCGCCAGCTCTTCTCCCTCCCGGAGGGCTACGAAGTCGTCCTCGGGGTCGGCGGAACGACCGCCTTCTGGGACGCGGCGACAGTCGGGCTGGTCCGGGAGCGCGCGCTGCACCTGACCTACGGTGAGTTCTCCGAGAAGTTCGCCAAGGCGACCCAGAGCGCACCGTTCCTGCAGGACTCGAAGGTCGTCTCCGCGGATCCGGGCGACGCTCCCGATCCCGTGGCCGATCCGAGCGCGGACCTGATCGCCTGGGCGCACAACGAGACCTCCACCGGCGTGATGCTGCCGCCGCAGCGCCCCGCCGGCTCGGAGAACGCGCTCATCGCCGTCGACGCCACCTCCGGCGCGGGCGGGCTGCCCTTCAACGCCGAGAACGCCGACGTCTACTACTTCGCCCCGCAGAAGAGCTTCGCCTCGGACGGTGGGCTGTGGCTCGCCGCCATGAGCCCGGCCGCGCTGGAGCGGATCGGGGAGATCGGCAACACCGACCGCTGGATCCCCGAGTTCCTCTCGCTGACGACCGCGCTGGACAACTCCCGCAAGGACCAGACCTACAACACGCCGGCCGTGGCCACCCTGTTCCTGCTGGCCGACCAGATCGAGTGGATGCTGGAGCAGGGCGGTCTGGACTGGTGCGTCCAGCGCACCGGCGAGTCCTCGCGCAGGCTGTACTCGTGGGCCGAGGCCTCCGAGTACGCGAGCCCCTTCGTGGCCGACCCGGCCAAGCGTTCCCAGGTGGTCGGCACGATCGACTTCGCCGACTCCGTCGACGCCGCGGCCGTGGCCAAGGCGCTGCGCGCGAACGGGATCGTCGACACCGAGCCGTACCGCAAGCTGGGGCGCAACCAGCTGCGCATCGGCACGTTCCCCGCGATCGAGCCGGACGACGTAACCAAGCTCACCCAGGCGATCGACTGGGTGATCGGCAAACTGGGCTGATGCGCTCCTGCGCCGGGGGTAACCGCCCCCGGCGCGGCCCCGTCCGGGTACTTCTACTGATTCGCACCACGCCCCGATTCCGGCAGGATCGCTCGGAGTATCGGTCACCCCGGCGCGTCCTTGCCCACAACTGCGGTCAGCCGGGGTATCGTTATAGCTTGGTGATCTAAAATCAGCGGCAGGCGCGGGGAGGCACCTATGCGAGCGCTGCGAGTGGTGGGACTCGAGGAGGACGGCGAGACGGTCGTCTGTGAGGATCCCGACAACGGCGAACGCTTCGCGGTGCCCGCCGACGAGCGGCTGCGTGCCGCCGCCAGAGGGGATCTCACCCGTCTCGGACAGGCCCAGATCGAGATGGAGGCCCAGATACGCCCCCGCGAGATCCAGGCGCGGGTGCGGGCGGGCGCTTCCGTCGAGCAGATAGCGGCGGAGTCCGGGCTGCCCGAGCAGCGCGTCGAACGCTACGCCCACCCCGTGCTGCTGGAGCGGGCCCAGGTCGCCGAACGGGCCCAGCGGGCGCACCCCGTGCGCGAGGACGGGCCGGACGTGCAGACGCTCGGCGAGGTGGTCGCGCACACCTTCGGAATGCGCGGTCACGACTACGGCGAGACCTCCTGGGACTCCTGGCGCGGCGACGACGGCAAGTGGATCGTCTCGCTGTACTGGCAGGCCGGACGCACCGAGAACTCGGCGCACTGGACCTTCAACCCCGGCGCCCAGGGCGGAACGATCGCTCCGCTGGACGACGACGCGGTCGACCTGCTCGACCCCTCCCCCAGCCGCCCGCTGCGCACGGTGCGCCCCGTGACCGAGCTGGCCCGGGAGGCCCTCGAGCTGGACCACTCCGAGTCGGAGGAGGACACCGCCCAGCAATCGGGTCCGGAGCACGGGGATCCCGCTCCCGTGCTGGGAAAGGCCCAGCTAGCCGGGGCGCGCGGCGGTGACGGGGTGGACGGCCCCGGCACGGGAACGCCCCACGTTCCTCCGATGGCCACCGGTCCGCTCGTGGGGGCCACGGTCCAGTCCGCCGATGCGGGCCAGCTGCGCGATGCCGACCAGGACAACCCCGTCGGGGCGGAGCAGGCGGGCAGGACCGCTCCCGACGCCGAGGAGCAGGAGGAGTTCTCCGACGAGGAGGACGACTCCGAGATCTCGCAGGGACGCAAGGACCACCCGATCGTCCCCTCCTGGGAGGACGTGCTGCTCGGGGTGCGTTCCAACCGCTGAAACAGCGCTCGCGGGGCTTCCCGCCGCGGGCCGCGGTCCCCTTCTCCGGTCAACCGCTCCGGCGAACTACGGCTAACTGCCCTTCGGGGTCTCCTCCTTGGGGATCTCCTCGGAGAAGCCCCCGTTCCGGGGGGCCTGTCCCCGGCGCGCGATCTGCCCGCGCTGCGCGATCCGGGCACGCAGTCTCGTACCGGGTCTGCTGACGAGTCTGCCCAGCTCACCACCCGGACCTCGGCCCGCCCGCTGCCGGTTCTCCCCCGGTTCCGAGCTGAGCGCCCTGGTCACGAATCCCGCCGCCACGGAAAGCGCTCCGATCGTCCCGGCCGTCCAACCGAGATAGCTCAGCTCCTCCGGCACTGCTACCGCGAGCAGGGCCAGCAGGATCGCGACGGCACCGATCAAGAACAACACACGCGCGGACGGTGACATGACCATGATTGTGCCCAATGCTTCCGCGGGGAGGCCACGGCCGTCGTGTCACACCAGTGGACAGTCACCGGCCGGGTTCGGTGCGTGTTCGTGCGGCGCGGGGACGGCGGGCGAAAGGACCGCGCGGCCCGTCAACCGAGCAGGCTCAGCGGCAGCACGATCCAGGACAGCGCGATCCCGCAGGCCAACCCGAGCACCGGCCACCGCCAGGTTGGCACGTCGCGCCCCAACCAGATCGAAGGGGTGAACCCGCCCGCCACGGCCAGGTTGATCACCACGGCCAGCAGCGGACTCACCTCTCCCAGACCGAGGGAGACCACCACCAGCGCGATCACGGTCAGCGCGGCGATCATCGCGGCGACCGTCAGCCCCGTGAACCACGGGGCCTCCTCCCCGCCCGAGTTCGCCGCTCCGCGCGCCGGACTCCTGCGCTCCCGGTCGCGCTCCCCCGGCTCCACGCGGCGAATCCGCCCGTCCACCGGGTCCCGGTAGCGGATCACCGCACCGAGCTCCGCGGCCAGCTCGGCCGCGAGCAGCTCCCCGCGCCGCGTCGCCGCCTCGGCCATCTTCCGCCCGGAGGTCTCGCCGCGGTGTATCCGCTCGACCACTTCGGCCCACTCGCGCAACGCCCCGACCAGCCGCTCGGAAACCCCGGTGTGCTCGGGAGCAAGCCCCAGGGTTTCGCTCGCGTCCACGAGCACGGCGCCGGCCCTGCCCGCGCGCAGCTCCAGCTCCGGTCCTCCGGTGACACTGCCGATCAACAGCACTCCACGGTTTCAGAAGGTCGGCGGCTCGGTCGTCATAGGTGGTCCCGCGGCGGTGCCGGTTGCCGGGATGTTGGTTTCGGCGCTGCCGCGCCGAAGAAAACCCGGACCCAACCGCCGCCGACGTGCACTCCCCGGAAAAGAGGACTAAAAACTTCAGTCCGCGGTCTCCTGGCCCATCGCGTGGAACACGATCGCGGCCGAGGCCGCCACGTTCAGCGAGTCCACCCCTCTGGCCATCGGGATCCCCACCGTGAGGTCGGCCGCCTCCAGCGCCTGCTCGCTCAGCCCGGGTCCCTCCGAACCCAGCAACACGGCGACCTTTCCGCTGGAGAGATCGGCCTTGCTCACCGCAACGGCCCCGGAACGCGGGGCCAGAGCGGCCACGCGGAAACCGGCCGCTTCGAGCAGCCCCAGATCCGCGGGCCAGTCGTCCAGCCGCGCGAAGGGCACCCGCAGCACGTGCCCCATGGACACCCGCACGCTGCGGCGGTACAGCGGATCGGAGCAGCCCCTGCCGAGCAGCACCCCGTCCAGGCCGAGCCCGGCCGCGTTGCGGAACATCGCCCCCAGGTTCTCGTGGTCGACCACCCCCTCCAGCACGGCGAGCCGCCGGGAGTTCTCGATCAACCACGCCGGGTCCGTCTCGGGAGGCCGGTCGGCCACCGCGAGCACCCCCCGGTTGAGGTGGAAGCCCACGATCTTGGCCAGCACGTCGGGCTCGACGATGTAGGCGGGCACGTCCAGCCCCTCCAGCACCCCGGACAGCGCGTCGATGCGACGTCGTTCACCGAGCAGGCCGCGCAGCGGGTACGGCGAGTCCAGCAACCGCTCGACGACCAGTCGTCCCTCCCCGATGACCAGACCGCGGCCACCGGGACGGTCGGGACGGCGGTCCGCCGTGGTCAAATCGCGGAAATCGTCGACCGCGGGATCCTCCGGATCGGTTACTTCGATCAGTCTGGCCACACACCGCATCGTCGCATTCCGCCCCGACCTCCGAGCCCGGACCTCGCCCCGCGGTAAACACGGAACGTGCCGAATGGCGAAACCCACCAGCACGGTCGAGCGAGCGGGCATAACAAACCGTCCCAACGCGTTTATCGTCAGTGGTCCGAAGTCCCCGAAATGCGGAAGGTCTGGGCGAATGAGCGACGCACAGGCGAGTGACACCGCCGCGCACGACCCCACCACCGACCGGTCGAACACCGCGGAGGCTTCGGCCGCGGACAACTCGACGCTGCGCCGCAAGGCACGGTTCGCGCTCATCCTCGGCGGGCTGACCGCCTTCGGCCCGCTGACCATCGACATGTACCTGCCGGCGCTGCCCCAGCTGACCGAGGACCTGGGGGCGACTTCGGCGCAGGGGCAGCTGACCCTGACCGCGGTGCTGCTCGGACTGGCCTTCGGCCAGCTGCTCGCCGGACCGATCAGCGACTCGGTCGGCCGGAGGAAACCGCTGCTCGTCGGGCTGGCCGTGTACCTGACCGCCTCGGTGCTGTGCGCGATCTCCGGCGACATCTACGCGCTGACCGGGTTGCGCGCCCTGCAGGGCTTCGGCGCGGCCGCGGGGATGGTGATAGCTCGCGCGGCGGTGCGCGACCTCTACTCCGGGGTGGAAGCGGCCCGCTTCTTCTCCGCGCTGATGCTGGTGACCGGCCTGGCCCCGATCCTCGCCCCGGTGATCGGCGGACAGGTGTTGGCCCACACCACCTGGCGCGGGGTCTTCGTCGTGCTCACCTGCTTCGCGATCGTGCTGCTGGTGGTGACCTCCTTCGCGCTGCCGGAGACCAAACCGGCCGAGTGGCGCCAGTCCCTGCGTCTCGGCCCGACGATGCGCACCTTCGGCGGCCTGCTGGCGACTCCCTCGTTCCTCGGCAACGCCCTGGCCGCCGGGCTGGCGATGGCGGCGATGTTCTCCTACATCAGCGGATCGTCCTACGTGCTGCAGGACATCTACGGACTGTCCCCGCAGGTCTACAGCCTGGTGTTCGGGCTCAACGCCGTGGGCCTCGTCGCGGGGGGCCAGGCCAACGCCCGCCTCGTCGGCAGGATCGCCACGGAGTCCCAGCTGCTGCTGACCGCGCTGATCTCCTCCGCCGCGGCCGGGCTGGTCCTGGTCGGCGCGGTGCTGCTCGGGCTGCCCCTCCCGGTGCTGCTGGCCGCGCTGTTCGTGATGATCGCCAGCCTCGGCTTCGTGCTGCCCAACACGACGATGCTCGCGCTGGCCGAGAACCGGGAGGTGTCGGGGAGCGCCTCGGCCCTGCTCGGCGTCACCCAGTTCGTCGTGGGAGCCATGGCCGCCCCGCTGGTCGGCCTGGGCGGAGTGGGGTCCGCGCTGCCGATGGCGCTGGTGATGTTCGGGGTGGTGCTGGCCTCGCTCACCGTCTACCTCACGCTCGGCAGGCGCGCGGTCAGGGCGACCTCCGAGTAAGGCCCGAAGCGCCGCTCATCCGGAGTCCGGGCCGGTGCGGCTCGGTCCCCGGAGCCGACCTCGCACACCTCTGCCACGGCGGAACACGCAGCGCTGCCATCCCGTTAGCCCGTTCGCCGAACCGTGCCACCAATTTGGCCCCTGGTAGCCCCCTGAACCGGTGTGCCACCGTGAACTCCGGCGCTGACCAGCATGGAAGCTGCCGGTGTTGGCACCGTCGGAGCGGGGTGACGCGGCATGGGAAGGTACGTGGCCGATCAGGCTTTCCGACCTGGTGATCGGCAGCGATACCGGGACAAGATGCAGCGCGGCCTGGACGCGCTGGCCCGGATGCTGGCCGAGGACAACTTCTCCTTTCCCCACCAGCAGATGGGGCTGGAGATGGAGCTGAGCCTGGTCGACGAGGTGATGAACCCGTCGATGTCCAACGCCGAGGTACTGGAGAAGATCGACAACCCCTCGTTCACCACCGAACTGGGGCAGCACAACATCGAGTTCAACGTCCCCCCGCGCATGCTCGCGGGCAGGGGGGCGCTCGAGCTGGAGGAGCAACTGCGCGCCTCGCTGGTCGACGCGGACGCGAAGGCGCACGACAACGGGGCCAAACTGGTCATGATCGGGACGCTGCCGACCCTGCGCAGCGCGCACTTCGACCCGAGGTGGTTGTCCCGTCCATCGCGCTACGGGTTGCTCAACCAGCAGATCTGCGCGGCCCGGGGCGAGGAGATCCTGCTGCACATGGCGGGATCCCCGCTGGGCAGTCACGGTCAGGAGCGGTTGCGTTCGCACGCGGAGTCGATCCTGCCCACCTCGGCCTGCACCTCGGTCCAGCTGCACCTTCAGGTGTCCCCGGATGAGTTCGCGGCGCACTGGAACGCCGCGCAGTGCCTGGCCGGAGCGCAGATCGCCGTGGGGGCGAACTCGCCGTTCCTGCTCGGCAAGGCCCTCTGGCAGGAGACGAGGGTTCCGCTGTTCCAGCAGGCCACCGACAGCAGGCCGGAGGAGCTCAAGAACCAGGGAGTGCGTCCGCGCGTGTGGTTCGGCGAGCGCTGGATCACCTCGATCTTCGACCTGTTCGAGGAGAACGTTCGCTACTTCCCCGCGCTCATGCCGGAGTCGGAGGAGGAGGACCCGGTGGCCGCCCTGGACGCGGGACGCGCCCCGAACCTCTCGGAGCTGCTGCTGCACAACAGCACGGTGTGGCGCTGGAACCGGCCGGTCTACGACCTGGTCGACGGGGTGCCGCACCTGCGGGTGGAGAACAGGGTGCTGCCCTCCGGGCCGACCGTGATCGACGTGCTCGCCAACGCGGCCTTCTTCTACGGTGCGCAGCGCGCGCTGGCCGAGCAGGACCGCCCGCTGTGGACGAAGATTTCCTTCGCCACCGCGGAGGAGAACTTCTACAACGGGGCCCGGCACGGGATGAACGCCCGGCTCTACTGGCCGGGGCTGGGCTGGCTCCCCGCGCACGAGCTGATGCTCCGCGAACTGCTCCCCCTGGCCCACGAGGGGCTCAAGGCCTGCGGGGTCTCGGACGCCGTGCGCGAACGCCACCTCGGCGTGCTGGAGCAGCGCTGCCGGGCCAGGCAGACGGGTGCCGACTGGCAGCGGAACACCGTGCTCGCCCTGCAGGAGCACACCGACCGGCAGACCGCCCTGGTCGAGATGCTGCGTCGCTACACCGCGCTGGGCACCGTGGGCGAACCGGTGCACACCTGGCCGACGGAGTGATCACGGGTCCCGACGCCGGGGAGAGCCCGGCGTCAGGAACCCGGCGTCGGGAACCGCCGCACCGGTTCCGCACATCCGCACCCGCTCCCCGCGCATCGAACAGTTGCTAATAGATTGCAATTGAGACAGACTCGTTGTCGCAACCCATACGCAACAGGGAGAGGGTTCATGGCTCAGTACGTGCTGCCCGAGTTGGACTACGACTACTCGGCGCTGGAGCCCGCCATCGCAGGGGAGATCAACGAGCTCCACCACAGCAAGCACCACGCCACCTACGTCAAGGGCGCCAACGACACGATCGAGAAGATCGCCGAGGCCAGGGACAAGGGGGACTTCTCGTCGATCGTGGGCCTGGAGACCACGCTGGCGTTCAACCTGGCCGGGCACTCGATGCACCTGGTCTGGTGGAAGGTGCTCAGCCCGGACGGGGGCGACAAGCCGACCGGGGAGCTCGCCGCCGCGATCGACCAGGACTTCGGTTCCTTCGACAAGTTCCGCGCCCAGATGGAGGCCGTCTCCACCACCATCCAGGGCAACGGCTGGGGCGTGCTCGCCTGGGACCCCGTGGGTCAGCGGCTGATCACCCAGCAGCTGCGGGACCACCACTCGAACCTGTCGATCGCCACGACTCCGCTGCTGGTCTTCGACATCTGGGAGCACGCCTACTACCTGCAGTACAAGAACGCCAAGGCCGACTACGTCCAGCAGCTCTGGAACGTCGTCAACTGGGACGAGGTGGCGCGCCGCTTCGCCGACGCGCGCGCAGGCTACAACGGTCTTCGCCTGCCCGAGGCCTGAGCAACGGATCGATCCTGGGGGCTGGGGGACACGTGACCGCACGGAGCGCTTCCCGCGCACGACCTCCGGTCACAGCGACCCCGGCAGTGAATGCTCCGACAAGCGGATCTGCCGGTTTCCACGGGGCCTCCCGCCGCGGCGGGAGGCCCCGTTTCTGCTGTTCCGGGCAAATCCGGACTTTCCGGCCTCCTGGCGCGCCACGTCGCGGTGGTCGAGCCGCCCGAGGCCCCGCCGGTCCTCTTCGGACGATCACGACTCCGCTACGAATTCGCAGCACGGGACACGGCCTCCCCTGAAACGAGTATCTTTCACGAGGTGCGGAAGCGATCGCTCGCCGTCCGGTGAACCGTTCCGCCTCCACGGAAGCTGCTCGGAAAGCGCCCGTGGTCACCACTTCAGCGGAGTCGTTCCGAAAGGAAACCCCCACACCGCATGAGTAGTACGACGCTGACCGCTCCTGCGGCGGCGCCGCCCGCCAGCGGCCTCTTCCCGTTCGCGAGGAGGCCGGTGCTCCTCCTCGCGGGTGCCTTCGCGCTGCTGCTGGGAGTGGCCGCGTGGTCGTACGGCTACTTCGGGGACGAGCTGTACTTCATGGCCGCGGCCGACCACCTGGCGTGGGGGTATGCCGATCAGCAACCCGCCCTGCCCGTGCTGGCCGGTGCTGCGCAGCTGCTCCTCCCCGAGTCGCCGTTCGCCCTGCGCCTGCCCGCCGTGCTGGCCACCGCGGCGGGGGTCCCCCTCTCCGCGCAGATCGCCCGGGAGCTGGGCGGGGATCGCAGGGCCCAGCTCCTGACGGCGGGAGCTTTCGCACTCAGCCCGCAGATCCTGCTCAACGGCAGGCTGCTCGGGACCATGACCTTCGACCCCTTGCTGTGGACGCTGCTGACCTGGCTGCTCGTGCGCTGGGTACGGCTGCGGACGGCGGGCAGGACGGACGACCGGCTGCTGCTGTGGGCCGGAGTCGTCACGGCGGTGGCCATCCAGGTCAAGTTCCTCGTGCTCGGCTTCTGGGCGGCGCTCGGGATCGCGGTGCTGCTCGTCGGACCGCGGGAGCTGCTGGGTCGGGGCAAGCTCTGGGCCGGCGCGGGCATCGCTGTGCTGACCACGATTCCGACCCTGATCTGGCAGGCCCACCACGGCTGGCCGCAGCTCGGCATGACCGGTGTGGTCAACGGGGAGAGCCAGCACGACGGAGTGCAACTGCTGGTCAGATGGCTCGTGCTCTCCGGAGGGGTCGGAGTCGTGCTGCTGTGCTACGGCCTGGCCAGGCTGCTGTCCGAGCCGGGCTCGCGCCCGTACCGGTTCATCGGCGTGACGTGCTGCGCGCTCGCCGTGATCTTCCTGTTCACCGGAGCGCGCGAGTACTACATGGTCGGCCTGTACCCGGTGCTGTTCGCCGCCGGAGCCGTGGGCCTGCAGCACCGCCGCGAACGGGGACGACGCCCGTGGGTCAGTCGGCTGGTCTGGCCCGCCTACGGGATCTCCGCCGCCGTGTGCCTGACCTCGCTCACCCCCTTCCCCGTGGCCACGCTGCCCGGCACGCTGGCGAACAACACCGGGCGGGAATGGCCCGTGATCGCTCGCGACGTCGCCGCCGAGCTGCGCTCCCTGCCGGAAGCGCGAAGACAGCGAACGACCGTGCTGGCCTCCTCCTACTGGACGGCGGGCGCGCTGCACCACTTCGGCCCCGAGCACGGCCTGCCCGAGGTCCACAGCGGCAGCAGGGGCTACGGCTATTTCGGAAGGCCACCGGAGAGCTCGCAGGCGACCCTGTACGTGGGTGGCAGCCGGGAGTCCCTGCTGCGCTTCTTCGGCGAGGTGAAGCGGATCGGCACGGCAGGCCCGGACCAGCCGACGCGGAGCAGAGTGGTCTGGCTCGCCGAGCAGCGCAAACTGCCCTGGTCCGAGATATGGCCGCGGCTGCGCGGCATGGGCATGTGGGAGTGACGAGCCACCCGCCGGGGAGCGGCTCCGTCCGCCGTGCCCACCGAGCCCGAACGGGCCCGCCGAACCGAGTTCGACGGGCCCGCGGGGTTCCCGAACTGACACCGCTCCCACCACGAAGCGGACATCATTTAGGTTAGCCTAACCTGGACCAGCGGGCAACCCCGTGCTCCTCCTGGCCAGCACCCCGGCCCCGGCCAGGCTCGCCAGCGCCACGGCGGCACCACCGATCAGCAGCGGCGCCCTGCCGTTGAACACCTCGGCCAACCACCCCGACAGCAGCCCACCGAGCGGCCTGCCACCCAGGAACAACATCATGTACAGCCCCATGACCCGGCCGCGAACCGCGGGATCGACGGTCAGCTGAACCGTGGAGTTGGCCGCCGTCGTGCACGTCATCACCGCGATGCCCACCGGCACGAGGGCCAGCGCGAAGGTCCGGTAATCAGGCATCAGCGAGGCCACGGACTCCAGCACGCCGAACGCGGCCGCCCCGCCGAACACCAGGCGCAGCCGAGGACGTCCCCCGGCCCGGCGCGCCGCGAGCGAAGCCCCGGTCAACGTGCCCACGGCCAGCGCCGTGATCAGCAGTCCGTACCCGGCGGCGTTCCGGTCGAACACGTTGCGCGCGATCACGGCGAAGGCGTTCTCGAAGTTCATCCCGAACGTGCTCACGCAGAAGACCAGCGACAGGATCACGATCAGTTCGGGGCGCCCCGAGACGTAGCGCAGCCCGGCCAGCAGCCGGCCGCGCTTCCCGTCCGGGGCAGCGGCGCGGTGCAGCCGCGCGGTGTCCATCAGCAGCAGTCCGAGCACCACGGCGCCCGAGCTCAGGCCGTTGATCAGGAAGACGGGACCGGTGCCGACCGCGGTGATCAGCCCTCCCGCCACGGCGGGGCCGACGATCCGGGCCAGGTTGAACGTCATCGAGTTCAACGCGACCGCGTTGGACAGCTGGGCCGCACCGACCATCTCCACGACGAAGGACTGCCGCACCGGGGCGTCGAAGGCGGAGAAGCAGCCGAGCGCCAGCGCGAGCGCGTACACCTGCCACAACTCGACGAGTCCGCCGACGTCGAGCAGCCCGAGCGCCACTCCGCAGAGCCCCATCCCGCTCTGCACGAGGATCAGCATCCGCCGCTTGTCGAAGCGGTCGGCGATCACGCCCGCGTAGAGCGTGAACAGCATCGTCGGCAGGAACTGCAGGGCCACGGCCACCCCGAGGGCGGCGGGCGACCCACCGGAGAGCTCCAGCACGAGCCAGTCCTGGGCGGCGCGCTGCATCCACGTGCCGGTCAGGGACACGACCTGCCCGGAGGCGTAGTAGCGGTAGTTGCGCTCCCGCAGGGAGCGGAACATCCCTCCACGACCACCGGAGGACGGAGCGTCCGCGGCCGACTCCGCCGCGGGCCGCTCGGTCTGCTCGACTCCCCGGCCCGGCGTGTCCGGCGAAGCGGTCAAGAGGGGGCCTTTCCGAAAGCGGCGCGGTCGCTCGTGCTCACCCGCACCGCCCGCGCTCCGCGGGCAGTCCCGACGAGCGACCACCCGCGCGAACCGAGTCGCCGACCTCTTCGACCTCTCACAGCTGGGCCATCCGGTCGAGAATCCGCGCGGCGTCGGAGAGGGTCGTGCGCTCCTGCTCGGTCAGCTCGGCCAACCGCAGGTCCAACCACTGCTCGCGCACGGACACCTCCTGGTCCATGCGCGCCCTGCCGGAGTCGGTGAGTTCGACGATCGCCTGCCTGCCGTCGGTGGGATGTTGGCGCCTGCCGACCAGCCCCAGGTCCTCCAGCGCCGCGATCACCCTGGTCATGGAGGGCGGCTGGACGCCCTCCTTCGTGGCCAGCTCCCGGGGTGCCAGCGGGCCGTTGCGCCACAGGCAGGCCATCGCCGACATCTGGGACAGCGTGACGTTCGACTCGGTCTGCGTGCGCAACCGGCGGTTCAAGCGCACGATCGCGACGCGCAACCTGCTCGCCAGCGTGCGCTCACGTTCAGCGGTATCGGACACATCGTTAGCTTAGCAAAATATCGGACATTCCGCCGTGCCGCGCGAAGGAGTTCCCCGCCCGCGGGTAGCCTGAGGACGTCCGCGCGGTACTCGCCGGATGACTGCGCCGACGCTACTACCCGCCGGCCCCGCGCCCAAAGCGTCCCCCGAAGGGAGCCACCACCCCGTGGCCGAGGACAGCTCGGAACCGCCGAACGGCACACCGTCGATGCGCCCGGTCCCATCGCTTCCACGCAGGCTCGCGGAACCGACCCCCGTGGTCCTGACGGGAACGCTGAGCTGGTTGATCGCCGCCCTGGTGTTCGGAGTGCTGGGGTGGACCGACGACGGTGTCAGCGTGCACTTCTGGACCTGCGTGGTCGGCACGGTGCTCGGCCTGCTCGGGTACGGCGTCTTCCGCTGGCAGCGCGCCGCCTCGCGCCGCGGCTCCCGCGGCGCCTGGCGCGGGCTCGCAGGCCTGGACGGTTGATCTCCGCCCTCTCCCCCGCAGTCGCCTGCGTCGGCCCCACGCCAACGCAAGCGCTTACGAGCCCGAGCCACCGGCACCGCCGAGAAGCCTGGCACCCCAACGCAAGCGCTCTGAGCCTGCGCAGTCGGCACCGCCGCGGGTTCTCAGTCGAGTGCCCGGCGAGGACGGCCCCGACGTTGTGTAGGCCGCTACCCGATGTCGGGGCACCCGCAGCCGGGCGCCGACTGAGGTTCCGCCACGCAACCACCCAAGCAACCGGCACCGCCGATCCTTCCTCACCGAAGGAGGGTGACAGCCGTGGCCTCGGCCAAGAGCCCCGCGAAGGCAAACCGCAGGTCCCAGCGATCGGTCACCCAGGCCAGCGCACGCGCCAGCCCGTCCGGGCTCCGCTCGCTGTAGACCACCCCGTTGCCGTCGACCCACCAGTGGACGTCGTGCTCCCCCTCCGCGGTGCGCACTCGCAGACCGTCCCGCAGCACCACCTGGCCGTAGGGGACCCGCACGCCCAGCAGCTCGCAGGCCGCGGGCACCCTGGCCACGTCACCCCAGCTCTGCGCGACCCCTTGGCCCAGCACCTCTAGCACTCCCTGCTCGGAGGCCAGCGGCAGGTCCAGCAGCTCGGCGAGCGACTCGGCGTCGAACTCCTCGGGAGTGCCCCCGGCTACCAGCAGGGCGGGTTCGAAAACACCGATCAACCACGGCTCGTCCAGCACCACCGCGCGGTCGGCGGTCACCACGGCACCCGTGACGGAGCGGACGGCCTGCGGCGGATCGACCTCGGCCGGGTCGAACCTCTCGCAGGCCACGGCCTCGGCGAGAACGCGGTGCGCGCGCAGCGCCACCCCCGCCCCCACGGTGCGCTGCGCATCGGCCAGGCGGTGCATCAGGTCCTCCGCGTCGCCCCCGTCGGAGACGTCCAGCTCCGTGCGCACCCCGGCGAGCCGCAGCTGCCAGTCCTCCAGCCCCGTGCCCGGAGCCGGGTCGTACAACCCGGCGAGCCACTCGGCTTCCGGGGAGCGCCAGTGCCGGGGAGGACGTCCGCCCAGCCGGGCGTACCTGGACACCCACCACGAGGTGTAGCCGCCGGGGTCGCGCAGCGCCTCCAGGGTCGTCGGCTCGGAGCAGAGCATTTCCAGCGCGGTGGGCCAGCGGTCCCCGGCGACCAGGTCCAGGTCCCGCACCCCGACGAAGCGGGCCGGGGGCCACTCCGCACCACGGGCCCGTTCCGCCTCCTGCCACCACTCGGCGGTGTCGGCCAGCCCCTCGTGCGGCGAGTCGGGTTCCTCCTCGGTCACGACGGCGAAGGAGTCCAGCAGTCCCGCGGAACGCAGCACCCAGCCGGGCCACCGCTCGGCCGTAGCCGCCTCCAGAACCCCCAGCGGCGCCTCGGCTCCCACCGCACCGGAGTCGAGCACGTCCAGCAACGCCGCCCCGGGGACCAGCAGTTCGTCGGCCCTGCGGATCTCCCCGTCCGAGTCCCGCAGCGCGAGCGCACCCAGCCAGTCGCGCCCACCCGCGCTTTCGACCAGCGAGAACACCGCCTCGGCCAGCGGCCCCGGATCGGTGCCGGAGCGCGCGTCCGAAACGCTGTTGTGCACGGCCTCGACCAGGGCGGGCGCGTCCAGCAGCTCGTCCGCACCGGCGTAACGGGCTCCCAGGCGCTCCAGCATCGGGTGCGCCGCTTCCGGATCGGCCACCCGGAGTCCGGTCACGTCCGCTCGGACCAGGGCCGCCGCCGACTCGGCCCCGTCCGATCCTCCCGGCAGCAGCACCTCGCGCACACCGGTCGCGGTGCGTCCGTCCGCCAGCGGCACGGGCAGCGCCGCGAACTCGTCCCGAGCAGCGCGGTCCTGCTGCTCGACGGGCGCCAGCGCGTCGTACAGCCGCCGCCACCACCGCGCCGGGCGTTGCAGCCCGGTGACCGCCCGGACCAGCTCGGCCGCACCCATCCGGGCGACGTCGAGCGAGCGCAACGCGCGCCGGTGCGCCTGCCCCGACAGCTCCGCGATCAACAGCCCGGGCACGACATCGGACAGCAGTTCCACCAGCTCCGGGGAGTGGAAGTCCAGCGCGGTCGCCCGCCGCGGTGTGACGGCCGAGCCGTCGGCCGCGGGCAGCCACTCGACTTCCCCGAGCTCTTCGAGGATCGTCTCCCGCAGTCGCTCGTCGGTGTCGGACAGCGGGAGTTCGGGAGCGGGCACCAGCGAGATCCGGTCGGCGGGGGCAACGGCCGTGACCAGCTCGGAGTAGGCACGCGCGGCCCGGTCCAGCACGAGCCCCGTGGCGGGCGAGGACGAGGCCCTCCTCCGGTCCGGTTCCAGCGGGACCCCCGCGAGCAGCCGGGCGGGCAGGGACAACCGCTCCTCGGTCGGCGTGGGGGCGTGCAGCACGTCGCGGCTCAGCGGCGCGACGTTCCCGTCCGCGTCCAGCTCGACCGCCCAGCACACCCACCACCCGTCGCGGGCGCGCTGCTCCACGCCGAGCCCGGTCAGCGTCGACTCCGGCCACTCCCCGGAGTCCCACCGGAGCAGCCAGGTGCGCTCCCCCTCGGGCGAGCGCACCGCCACTCTCCCCGAGTCGAGCTCCGCCCTCGAGTACGAGCGCCGGCCGACGCGGATCTCCTCCAGGGCGGGAAGAGCCAGCAGCAGGTCGGCGGCCTGCTCGGCCATGGCGTCCAACAGCTCTTCACCGCCGACCTCGGGCAGCAGCGGCAACCGCACTTCGGTGTCGAAGCCCTCGGGCGGTGCTTCCTCCACCGGCCAGAGCAGCCGGAGCACGGGCACCTCGCCCGTGCGCGCGAGGAGTTCCCGCGCCGCCGCCGAAGTCCCCCCGTCGGAAGAGGCCAGCTCCTCGATCTCCTCCCTGGTCTCCGCTGCGGAGAAGGCCACGGACCCGGTCGTGGAGACCAACCGCGGGGCATCGGTCACCGCGAGGACCGCGGCGAATCCCACCCCGAACCTGCCCACGGAGTTCTCGGTTCGCTTGGGGGAGGCGCGCAGCGCGGCCAGCCCGGCCACACCACCCCGGTCCAGGGGAACTCCCGTGTTGGCCGCCCGCAGCTCCCCGTCCCGCAGGGTCACCACCAGCCGCCCGGTGGTGCCCGCTGCCGTGGCCGCGTCGGCGGCGTTCTGGGCGAGTTCGACCAGCAGGCGGTTCCGATATCCCCCCAGCCGCAGGTCCTCCTCCGCGTTCGCGTCCTCCCTGAAACGGGTGGGTGAATCGCGCCACGAGTCGAGCACAGCCGCGCGCAGCTCGGCCGTGCCGAACGGGTCCGCACTCGAACGAGCGCACTCGCGGAGTTCACCGGACTTCGCGCCCGCGGTCCGTTCCTCGGATGAATCGCTCAACAACTGTGCCCTCTGCGCCTGTAGAGATTTTCCGTTTCGGTTGCCGGGAGCGGATTCTCCGACATCGGACGGCGTTCCGCCGTGGCGTTCGGCGGGTCGGCCGTGGACTTTCCCGCCCGGCGGAGGAGGATCCCGCGGCCCGCTCGGGTTGGCGCCTTCCGGGGAGTTCGCCGTGGCCACGTCCCGGTGGACGCGGCACGCGGTGCCTCGCGGCCCGCGAGGTGGAGCGCACCGCGAGCTTCCGGGGCCACGTCCCGGAGAGCGGTTCGGACGGCCTGCGCCGCCGGGGCGCTCGCCGGAGCCTGCGCGCCCGCCCCTGACGCCGGCTACCCCGCGGCGAACCGCCCCGGTCCCGCGGAGTCGGGGCTTCCCGCGGCGCCGTCCCGGCCGTCCCGCCCGCACGGCCGCGTCGCTCGGACGCCGTCGCGGAACGGCGCGTTCCCGGCGGAGCGCCCGAGCGAGTCGTCCCGCGAACGGGCGTTCAGTCGGCGTCCCTGGACTCGAAGTCGATCGTGGTGTCGTCGTAGACGACGTCGGCCACGGGGATCGTCGAGGAGGTGTCCACCTCCGCCTCGGAGTGCGCCCCGCAGCCGAACTCGACGTGCACCACCCGCCCGTCCGCGGGTGAGACCGAGTTGGCGCACACGCCGAAAACCGCCCGCATCGAGCCGGACAGCGGCAGGAGGAAACCGCAGCTCCCGCACGGCCCCGGAGCGAGCCGGGCGGTCTCGGAGTCGGGGCCGAACTCGCCCTGCTGCCACCGCTCGGCCGCCTCCAGGCGCCCCTGCCTGCTGAGCACCCGTTTCCTGCCGCCGTCCACCTCGTAGGCGAACTCGGACGCGGAGTCGTCGCCGGGCAGCGTTCCCGGGGCCAGCCGGGGGTCGTCCTGCCCGCTCGGCAGCAGGTCCCCAGCCCCCAGATCACCCGGGCGGATTCGCTCGCTCCACGGGACCCAATCGGGTGCGACGAGGGCCTGCGACCCGGGCAGCAGGACCACCTCGCTGACCGTCACCGGATATCCCTCACCGGGAGAAGCCACGGTTACCGCCCAGCGCCACCCGACGTAACCGTGGTAGGTCGTCTCGAAGTAGTGCGTGGCGGCCGTGTCGGACTCGCGCTCGACACCGACGTGCTCGCCGACAGCCGCCCCCTGCGTCTCCATCGCGAGCACCGGCGAGGCGTTCGGGTCGCTACCGGCGACGGCTTCCTCCTCCGCGGCGGAACGCGCGATGTCCACCGCCTCGGCGAGTCGCGGATCGGGTCGCCGCTCGCCTCCGGCAGCGTTGCTTGGCTCTGACGCCGTCTCGACGTCGCTGATCGGAGCAGGCATAGGCGTCACACTCCCGATTGTGCCGCACGTGTTTCGTGGAGTGGGCGGGCGTGCCACGCTTTCGGGGTGCGAGTTCGGAACTGGTGGGCTCTGTTCGACCGCTTCCGGGGCGGACCGGTCGCTGCCGGTGGAATCCACTTCGGAACGCGACGGCGGAGAAGTACGCGGCTGCTCGTCACCTGCCTCGTGCCGCTGGCGATCCTGGGAACCGCCCGATGCGGAACGTCGCAACAACCACAACAGCACGGCGACCGAGGCGGCGATCAGAGCGAACAAGGCTTGTGGCACGGGGGCAGCGTGCCACACCTGCGCGCCGATGTGATCCACGTTCTGCCGCATGATCCGTCCTCGTTCACCCAGGGTCTTGAAACGAACTCGGGAACACTCTACGAAAGCACCGGTAAACGCGGTGAATCGGTTCTGCGCGCCGTGGACTTGACGAGCGGCAAGGAGACCGAACGGGTCGAGCTGCCGAGCCGCTTCTTCGGCGAGGGACTCACCGTGGTCGGGGACCGGATCTGGCAGCTGAGCTGGAAGTCCGGGACGGCCTTCCTGCGCGATCGCGCGACCCTGCGGCAGGAGCGCCGCGCGAGCTACGACGGCGAGGGCTGGGGGCTCTGCTCCTCCGAGGAGCGGCTGGTGATGAGCGATGGCTCCGCCGAGCTGACCTTCCGGGATCCGAACACCTTCGCCGAGCGCGGACGGGTGAAGGTCCGCTTGGGCGGGGAACCGCTCGAGGAGCTCAACGAACTGGAGTGCGTGGACGGCTCGGTCTGGGCCAACGTGTGGCAGACCGACCGGATCGTGCGAATCGACCCCACCTCGGGACGGGTGACCGCCGTGGTGAACGCGAGCGGACTGCTCGACGAGAGCGCCGAGTCCGAAGCGGGAGTGCTCAACGGGATAGCCGCCACCGACGCGGAAGGCGAGTTCCTGCTCACCGGGAAGTACTGGCCGAAGATGTTCCGGGTGCGGTTCGTCCCCGAATGACGGACTCCCCGACGGGGTGAACGTTTCCACGGATCGGGCGAGCCGGAGTTTCGGGACCGGCCACCTCCCGCTCCGGGGCGTGGTCGTAGGCTCAGCACCGTGCGCCGAGGACTCACAGCACTGCTCGCCCTGACCGGAATCCTGCTCACCGGGTGTGGTGCCGCCAAGCAAGACCGACCGCAGGTGACCTTCTACGCGCACGGGGAGTCCGTGCGGGTCGCACCGGTTCGCTACTGCGAGCCGCTCGCGCAGGAGTGCGCCGAACCACGGCCGGACGAGGTGCGCCATCTCACCGTGCCCGCCGACTCCACGATGCAGATCTCGGTCTCCGAGGAGATACAGACCGCGCCGTGGCAGGTGGTCTTCAGCTACCGCACCGCCTCCGGGGAGCAGCGGCAGGGCCGCAGCGAGGTCTTCTCCCCGAAGGAGCGCTTCGCCTACACGCTCGACCTGTCCGAACCGGGCGCGCGGCTCGAACAGGTCGAGGTGCAGCGTTACACGGCCGTCCTCGTGGACGACCTGGAGAGCAGGCAGTTCGTGATCGGCGGGACCTGGGTGCTGAAGGGTGATCGCCCCGATCCCGACAAGAGCTGAAGCGCACTTCCTCCCGCGGGGAGGTCGTCCCGGCTCACCTCACCCCGGCTCGCGGAGCGAGCGGCGCTTCCGGGTTTCCGGAGCGAGGTCGTGCGGAGGGGACCGCTTCAGGAACCGCCCGGGTCCAGCTCGCGCGCGACGGCGCGCACCACGCCGCCCACCCGCTTGGCCACCTTCTTGTCCGGGTAGCGTCCCTTGTTCAGCTCGGGAAGCACGCTGGACTCGAGCAGCTTGATCATGTCGTCGACCATGCCGTGCAGCTCGTCGGCAGGGCGCCGACGAGCTTCCACCACCGAGGGCGGTGGGTCCAGCAACTGGACACGCAGCGCCTGTGGACCGCGACGTCCCTGGGCCATGTCGAAATCGACACGCTGCCCCGTTTTGAGCGCATCAACCCCGGACGGCAGCGCGGAGGCCCGCACGTACACGTCCTCCCCACCGTCCTGGGTCACGAAGCCGAAGCCCTTGTTCGCGTCGTACCACTTGACCCTGCCGGTCGGCACAGTCCTCACCGTTCCCTGTCAGATACGTGTTCCCGCCCGCCCTCCGAAGGAGGTGCGGCCGGCGGGAAACGCTGTCGCCTACGTTCGGTTGTTGCCAATGCGCGCCGACGCCGATCGGAGCTGTCCCGGCACGACGAACGCGCCCCGGAAACGCCTACCTGCCTCGCAGGCACTGCGAGCCTGTTGCGGTAATTGCGTTCCAGGACGCGTCACCTCAAGCGTACCCGCCCGGGGAAGTGCGACAACGTCTCAGGCGGGGCCGCTCCCGCCGCGGGAGCTCGCCCGAAGTCGCAGCGACCTCAGACACGGCGGCACGGACGCGGATCGTCGCACCGCATAAGGTGGCCGCATGAGCACATCCACACGCAGCAGCACCATGCCGGTGGCCGTGGGCACGTTCTGCGCGGGGCTGGTCGTCATCCTGGTCATATTCGGCATGTCGGCGTTCGGGCACCGGGACCTGCCGTGGTGGCTCAACGCCATGACGATGCTGTGCCCACTGGGTCTGGCCGTCGGTCTCGTCTCGGCCCTGGCCCGCGCCCGCCACGGGAGCTCCTCGAGGCGGAACTGACCCGCACCGGCAAGCTCGGTGTTGTCTTCCTCACAGCGGGTGAAGGCGCAGGCTGTGGACAACTCACAGTTGTAGGCAAAATTGGCCACCCCCAGGCCCAGCGGGGTCCTGCCGGAGCTCGCGATTCCTGCCGGAGCTCGGGGGTGGGCCTTTTCGGTCGCGTTCTCAGCGGCGGGTGTAGAGGAGGCCGAGGGAGTCGAGCTCGTCGCCTTCCCGACCGTGGAAGCCGGCCAGCTGCCACCCCTCGGGGGTGGTTCGGGTGAGGCAGTCCCCGGTGTCGGTGCCGCCCGCGATGCCGCGGCCGGTGTTGGTGGTCAAGCGGGCGTAGAAGACCCGCGTGTGGCCGTCCTTCTCGCCCCGGCAGAGGCGGACCGAGTCGACGTACTCGTCCTCGGCCAGGGCGAGGGTCCGCGCGGTGCCGCCCGCTCCGCCGTGGCCGAGTTCGGTGCCGTCGTCGAGCGTGGCACCGACCCGGTCGACCCGCTCCCCCGCGGCCAGCGACACCGAGGTGGGTCGCGTTCCAGGGGTGAGCGCCTCGACGTCGGTGAACGGCGTGCCGTGCGGGCCGCCGAGGACGTCACTGGCCCGGAAGTCCGGATTGCGTGTCCAGGTGAAGTCGGCGGCGATCGGGAAGTGGTCCGACAACTTCCTGCCGTCGTCGGTGCGGAACTCGTCGTCCAGGTTCCGATAGCTGGTCGCGTCGAGCGAGAGCAGCTCGCTGCCGCGGTAGAGGATCTTGTCGACGACCTCGCAGGACGTTCCGGGGTTCTGCTCGGGGCACAGCAGCGCGTCGCTGCCCGGAGCGGGCGCGGTTCCACCGCGCGCCCGCTGCACCCACGCGTCGGTGAGCCCGTTGTCCGACGCGAAGTCGGCGATGTCGTCGCCCTCGCGGGTGTAGCGGGTGTTGGTATCGCCCATGACCAGCACCGCGTTTCCCTGCGAGTGGCTTTGCAGGTACGTCGACAGCTGCTCGAGGTTGGCGCGGCGCGCTTCCAGGTCTCCGTCGGTGACCCCGGCATCGGCGTGCAGGTTGTAGACGTCGAGGTAGACGCCCTCAGCGAGACGCACCCGGCGGAAGGTGAACCCCTTGGGCGTGAGGCAGTCACCGGATCCGATCCAGCAGTCGTCCCAGGTGACCCTGTCCAACTCGCTGTAGGGCCGGTTGGACATGCTGTTCAGTCCACTTCCGATCCCGGCTCCGCCGGTGGTGGAGGTCCGGTGTGGATGGTTGTCCCCGGAGTACAGGGCCGCGTGGTAGTTGAAGTCCTCCTGGACGTTGATCAGGTCGTAGGAGTTCAGCCGTTCGCCGATGGCGGTGGTTGCGGTCTCGCGGTCCACCTCTCCGCTGGAGAGGCCGTCGGGCAGGCCCGCGATGTTGTAGGTGACCGCGGTGAAGCTGCCGGATTCCGGCGATTCGGCGGCAGCGGGAGTGGATGCCGGGACGGTGACGACGGCCGCGGTGGCCGCGAGAGCGGCGATCCCCGCCACAAGGGGTCTAAGCATTGTGGACACCTGGCTCCGTTCGGTGCGGCAGCAGCAACTCTCGTGACCTGGTCAGTTGTCGCACGCGTTGGTTGACCTGCGGGTGAACTCGAAGCGATGGTCGGGATACCGTTTTCCAGCCTCTCCCCGAAGTTGTGACACCGTGCTCTCGGATTCCGCACGAGGCCATGCCGCGTTTACCGCGCGGTCGACGAACGGGACGAGCCTTTTCGGCCATGTCCAGTTTTCCCGTTGATCGCCGCAACTTCCTGCGCGGTGCCGCCGTCGCCGCGGCCACGCCAGCCGTCTGGGCGTTATCGCCGACCGGCACGGGCACGGCCTCCGGAGCGACCTCCGGCTCCGGCTTCGCACCGTTCATCGACGCGTACCGGACCAACAGCACCGACAACCTCACCCCCGAGTCCAACGCCGCCGTCCGCGCCCTGTCGGGCATGAGCGAGCTCTGGCGCACCGGCACGGAGTGGGACAACGGCACCGTCCTGGCTCCGAAGGTGCTGCGCGAGAACATCCGCTACAGCGAGCGGGTCACCCGGCAGCGCACCGAGGAGGAGGCCAAGCAGGCCTTCATCGCCGACCGCCGCCACAAGAGCTACTCGATGATCGCGGGTCTGGGCCCGCTGGCCGAGGCCTACCGCGAAGGTGCGAAGGCGGTCACCTCGATCGTCACCGCCCCCGAGGGCACCCCGTCCGGCGAGATCTCCGACTCGCTGCCCGAGGACGCCCCGCCGGGTTCGGCGCTCGGTGCCGGCTCGGAGAGCTCCGAGCTCGGACCGGTGGCGCGGCTGGTCCACACGGTGCGCGGGCCGCACTCCTCGAGCAACCCGTCCAAGTACGCCTTCGACTACCCGCGCCCCTGGCGGCTCAACGCCCGCAGCCAGGTGGTCGACACGGGCCGGGTCGACGAGTTCGGCTTCCCCGTCTACGACTCGAAGGTCGTCGTCGCGCCGCAGCTGCTGCGCCAGCGCGGTAGGAACCCCGCCGAGGACGGCGGATACCCCAGCGGCCACACCAACGCCGGGTGGCTGGCCGCGCTCGGACTGGCCTACGCGGTCCCCGAGCGCTACCAGGAGCTGGTGGTCGCCGCCACCGACCTCGGGCACACCCGGATCGTGGCGGGCATGCACTCGCCGGTCGGCGTCGTCGGCGGGCGCATCCTGGGCACCGCGCTGGCAGCCGGGATCCTCGCCGACCCGGTCAACGCCGAGATCAAGGCGGCGGCGCGCGAGCGGGCCGTCGAGTACTTCACCGCCGTGACCGGCAACGACGACCTCTACGAAGCGGCGCACTCCGGTGAGGACCCCTACGGCGACCGCGAGGCCAACCGGCAGCGGACCATTCCGCGGCTGACCTACCTGTCGCCGATCGACCGGCACGCCCACAGCCCCCTGCGCGCGCCCGAGGGCGCCGAGGTGCTGCTCGAGACCAGGTTCCCGTACCTGCCCGCCGAGGCACGACGCGCGGTGCTCGAGTCCACCGCGCTTCCGGCCGGCTACCCGCTGCTCGACGGCCCGGAGCAGTGGGGGCGGCTCGACCTGTTCACCGCCGCCGACGGATTCGGCGAGTTCGCACGAACGGTGCGGGTGAGCATGGACGCGGCCCGCGGCGGCTTCCACGCGCACGACACGTGGCGCAACGACATCGGCGGCCGTGGCGGCCTGATCAAGTCCGGCAGCGGCACTCTGGTGCTGCGCGGCGACAACTCCTACCGCGGCGGAACCCGCGTCGAGGGCGGCAAGCTGGTCGCGGCCTCCAAGTCGGGACTGGGCAGGGGTGATCTCGTCCTGGCCCGGGGAACGGGACTGGGGACGGTGCTGGGCACTCCCGTCTCCGTCGACGGCACGGCCCGGATCGAGGACGGAACCACGCTCGACGTCACCACCGACGAGGGACGTTTCGGTGGGCACCACACGGTGCTGCGGGCGCGGCACCTCACCGGGCGGTTCGCCGAGGTCCGTCTCAACGGGCGGCGCGTGGACGCAGTGCACTCCGAGCACGCGGTCACGATCCGACTCTGAGCGACTCTGAGCCGTGCCCGGCGGCGCGCCGGTTCGCCCCCCGGCCCGGCTGAGGCCGGGGCGGGGCGCGGGCACGGGGCACCGTCGGGCTCGCCGGGATCCTGCGGACAACTCCCAGTTACAGGCAAAATTGGCTCACCCTGAGGGACGGCTCGTCACGCCTCCAGCCCGAGCATGCGCACCGCCTGCTCCCGCATCTCCACCTTGCGCACCTTGCCGGTCACCGTCATCGGGAACTCCTCGACCACGTGCACGTAGCGCGGGATCTTGTAGTGCGCCAGGCTGCCGGTGCAGAACTCCCGCAGCGCCTCGGTCGTCAGCTCCGCGGCCCCCTCGCGGAGCCGCACCCACGCCATCAGCTCCTCGCCGTAGCGCTCGTCGGGAACTCCGATCACCTGCGCGTCCGAGATGTCCGGGTGCGTGTACAGGAACTCCTCCACCTCGCGGGGATAGATGTTCTCCCCGCCCCGGATGATCATGTCCTTGATGCGTCCGGTGACGCTCACGTAGCCGTGCTCGTCCATCACGGCCAGATCGCCGGTGTGCATCCAGCGCGCGGAGTCGATCACCTCGGCGGTCTTGTCCGGCTCCTCCCAGTAGCCGAGCATCACCGAGTACCCCCGGGTGCACAGCTCCCCGGCCACACCGCGCGGGACGGTGAGCCCGGTGTCCGGATCCACGATCTTGACCTCCAGGTGCGGACCCACCCGCCCTACGGTCGAGACCCGCCGTTCCAACGAGTCGTCGGCCCTGGTCTGCACCGACACCGGCGAGGTCTCGGTCATCCCGTAGCAGATGGCGACCTCGGCCATGCCCATCCGCTCGATGACCTGCTTCATCACCTCGACCGGACACGGCGATCCGGCCATGATCCCCGTGCGCAGCGAACTCAGATCGTAGTCGGCGAAGTCCGGCAGCCCGAGCTCGGCGATGAACATCGTGGGCACCCCGTACAGGGAGGTGCAGCGCTCGGCCTGGACCGCGCCGAGCGCGGCCGCGGGCTCGAAGCCCTCGCCGGGAAGCACCATGGTCGCGCCGTGGCTCGTGCACGCCAGATTGCCCATGACCATTCCGAAGCAGTGGTACAGCGGCGGCACGATCGCCACGCGGTCGTCCGCGGTGTATCCGCACAGCTCACCGACGAAGAACCCGTTGTTCAGGATGTTGTGGTGCGACAGGGTCGCTCCCTTGGGAAAGCCCGTCGTGCCCGAGGTGTACTGGATGTTGACGGGATCATCGGCGGAGAGCCCGTCCTCCACCTCGACCAGTCCTCCCCGGTCGGAGTCGGTGTCGAACAGCTCGGCCCACCGATCGCCGCCGAGGAACACGACCTGCTCCAGCGCGGCGCAACGCGGTCGGACCCGTTCGACCATGTCCACGTAGTCGGAACTCTTGAACCGCTCGGCCGCGACCAGCATCCGGACCCCGGCCTGGTTGAGCACGTACTCCAGCTCGTGCACCCGGTAGGAGGGGTTGATGTTGACCAGGATGGCACCGATCCGGGCGGTGGCGTACTGCACGAGCACCCACTCTGCCCTGTTCGGCGCCCAGATGCCGACCCGGTCGCCCTTGGCGATGCCCGCCGCCAGCAGCCCCAGCGCGAGGGAATCCACGTCGGCCACGAACTCCCGGTAGGTCCAGCGCCGTCCCGTGGCGAACTCGACCAGCGCGTCCCGCTCCGGGAAGCGTTCGGCCGTGCGCAGCAGGTTGGCTCCGATCGTGTCGCCGAGCAGCGCGACGTCCGAGGTTCCGGAAGCATAGCTGCGCTGCGCGGGCGCCCCCGTCGATTCGCCGTGTCCGGTCTCCGGCACCGTTACCTCCCGATCGAGCCACGCCGTTGTGTTCGAAACCACATGATTGCTCAGACGAACGGAGCAGTCGAGCCCGGGGACGAATCCCGCTCGCATCGGGCGGTGGCGGCCGCAGACCGAACCACGGCCGCCCTACTAGCATCGTGATCGTGGATGCCTACGTCGTCGACGCCTTCACCGACCAGCCGTTCGCTGGCAACCCTGCCGGGGTGGTCCTGCTGGACGAACCGGCCGACAGCACGTGGATGCAGCACGTGGCCGCCGAGTTCAACCACTCGGAAACCGCGTTCGTGGTCGTGGGAGGCCCCGCGGACGAGGCCAAACCGCTGCGCTGGTTCACCCCCACCACCGAGGTCGACCTCTGCGGACACGCGACGCTGGCCACCGCGCACGTGCTCGGCGGTGAGCAGCGGTTCGACACCCGCAGCGGCGAGCTCGGCTGCTCGGTGCGCGACGACGGGATGATCGAGCTGGACTTCCCCGCCCAACCGTGCTCGGCGAGCGAGGAGACCGAGGTGCTGCCCGCGCTGGGCCAACGGGCCGAGGAGCACGTCGATCACCTCGCGCGCAGCGAGTTCGACCTGATCGTCCAGCTCTCCGACGCCTCGCTGGTGCGTCAGCTGCGCCCGGACATGTCCGCGCTGGCCGATGTGCCCGGACGCGGGATCACCGTGACGGCGCGGGGCGACCGTGACGGCGTCGACGTCGTCAGCAGGTTCTTCGCCCCGGCGGTCGGCGTGCCGGAGGACCCGGTCACCGGCTCCGCGCACTGCGCGCTCGCCCCCTGGTGGGCCGACCGGATCGGCCGCACCGAGCTGTTCGCCGAGCAGGCCTCCCCGCGCGGGGGCTTCGTGCGGATGAGCCTGCGCGGGGACCGGGTGGCGCTGGCAGGCCACGCCGTCACGGTGCTCGGCGGAGAGCTGTCCGCCGGAGCGGGCGCACCGCTCGCCCGGTAGCTCCCGGGCGGACCGAGCAGGTGCTCGCGGCTCGCGCTGGTTGCCGGGCAAGCGATCACTCGCGCTGCGGCCACTCGTGCTGCGACCAGCCGCTTCGCGACCACTCGAGGGGGCGAACCGAGCGCTGCGCTCCCCCGGCGATCGATCTGGGGGAATTTCCCCGATTCGTTCCGCCTCGCCCACTGGCAGTGTGGTGTCATGCGACTGTTGTTCAACATCGTCTGGCTGGTGCTCAGCGGACTCTGGATGGCGATCGGCTACGCCTTCGCCGGGATCCTGCTGTGCGTGACGATCATCGGCATCCCCTTCGGGATCGCCTCGTTCCGCATGGCGAACTTCGCGCTGTGGCCGTTCGGACGGCAACTGCTCGAGGAGAACGGGGCGGGGGTGTTCTCGACCATCGGGAACGTGCTCTGGGTAGTCCTCGCGGGCTGGTGGCTGGCCATCGGTCACATCGTGACGGGGGTCGCCATGTGCGTGACGATCATCGGCATCCCCCTCGGGCTCGCCAGCTTCAAACTCGTCCCCGTCTCGCTGTTCCCGCTCGGCAAGCGCATCGTCGACACCGACGACGCGCACGCCCTGCTCCCACGCCCCTGACCCGAGCGCACGCACCCGGCCCCGCAGGACGCGGGCCGGAACGGGCCTCCGCGGGGGACATTTCGACCCGCGGGCACGAGCGGACGGGAGGTGCCGCCGACCGAAGCACCCACGCCCCTCCGGGGACGGCGCACCGATCAGTCGAACGGGTTCGCGACCCGGCCGACCAGGTCCGCCACGGAGTTGATGACCCGCGTGGGGCGGTAGGGGAACAGCTCGGCCGTGTGCTGCCCGGAGATCCCCGACAGCACCAGGATCGTCTGCAGGCCGGACTCCAGCCCCGAACGCACGTCGGTGTCCATCCTGTCCCCGATCATCAGCGTGTTCTCGGAGTGCGCCCTGATCTCGCGCAGGGCCGAGCGCATCATCAGCGGATTCGGCTTGCCCACGTAGTACGGCTCGCTGCCGGTCACCCGCTCGATCAGCGCCGCGACAGCTCCCGTGGCCGGCAGCGTCCCCTCTCGGCTGGGGCCCTTCTCGTCCGGGTTGGTGGCGATGAAGCGCGCGCCGCTCTCCACCAGCCGGATGGCCTTGGTGATCGCCTCGAAGCTGTAGCTGCGGGTCTCGCCCAGAACCACGTAGTCCGGTTCGCGGTCGGTGAGCACGTAGCCGATGTTGTGCAGCGCCGTGGTCAGCCCGGACTCGCCCACCACGAAGGCAGAGCCCCCGGGGCGCTGCTGGTCCAGGAACTGCGCCGTGGCCAGCGCGGAGGTCCAGATGGACGACTCCGGCACGTCCAGACCACTCCGCAACAGCCGTGCCCGCAGGTCACGCCTGGTGTACACCGAGTTGTTGGTGAACACCATGAACGGCAGTCCGTTCTCGTGCAGATCGTTCAGGAAGGCGTCGGCACCGGGAACCATGTGCTCCTCGTGCACCAGCACGCCGTCCATGTCCATCAGATAAGTCCAGGGAGATACCTCAGTCACGCCCTCGATCATCCATCCGACACCGGGTGTACGGCCACCTCGGTCGCCTTGACCGCGAAAAAAACCTCCTCACCCGTGCCCAGACCGAGCTCCGCCACGGCGGAGGGGGTCACGTCGGCAGCGAGCGCGGCACCGGATCCGGGCGGGCCGTGCTCGCCGCGCAGTCTGATCGCGTCCCCGCGGGGTTCGACGCCCACCAGCCGGACCGCGAGCACGTTGCGCGGGCTGCCCTCCGGTCTGGCGCGGTGCACGGCCACCGCCGCCGGGGAGAAGGTCGCGGCGGCGGGAGCGCCGGGTTCGACCCTCTCGACCACGTGACCGCGCAACTCGCCCCCGGCCAGCTCCACTCCCCGCTCGGTCGCCCTGCCCGCGAGCAGGTTCAGCCCGGCGATCCGCGCGGTGAAGGCGGTCCTCGGCCTGGAGAGCACGTCGCCGGTGCGCCCGCGTTCCACCACACCGCCCTCGTCCAGCACCACCACCCGGTCAGCCAGCACCACCGCGTCCAGCACGTCGTGGGTGACCAGCACGCAGGGAGCGCGCTGGGCGGCCAGCGTCCGGTGCAGCAGACCGCGCATCGCCGGGGCGGCGTCGACGTCCAGGGCGGACAGGGGTTCGTCCAGCAGCAGCACGTCGGGCTCGGCTGCCAGCGCCCGCGCCAAGGCCACTCGCTGCGCCTGTCCCCCGGACAGGCGAGCGGGAGCGCGTCCGGCGAGCTCGCCCAGGCCGAGTCGCTCCAGCCAGTCCCGGGCGATCCTCCTGGCCCCGCTCTTGCGCGTTCCCGCCGCCCGCGGCCCGAACGCCACGTTGTCCAGGGCGGACAGGTGCGGGAACAGCATGGCGCGCTGGGCCAGCAGCCCCACCGACCTGCGGTGCGTGGGCAGGTCGACCCCCCGCCCCGTGTCCAGCCAGGTGCGGTCGCGCAACCGCACGCGCCCCCGCTCGACGAGCACGCTCCCGGTCAGCGCGGACAGCAGCGTCGACTTGCCCGACCCGTTCGGCCCGAGCACGGCCAGCACCTCGCCCGCGGGCACCCGCAGGTCCACATCGAGGGTGAACATCGACCGGGGGACCCGCAGCTCCGCGGACAGCCCCTCGGCGGGCTCCGCACCGGCGCGGGAGGCGCCGTCGCCCACCTCGCCGCTCCGCCGCCCCCGCGGGGGCGGCTCGCCTTCCTCAGCCACGGCCGCTCACTCCTCCCGGACGGGCCACGAGAATCACGACGAGGGCTATCCCCACCAGCAGCAGCGACATCGCCACCGCGGCGTCCACATCGGCCTGGGCCTCGGTGTAGACGGCCAGCGGCAGAGTTCTGGTGGTGCCGCGCAGGCTGCCCGCGAAGGTTATAGTCGCCCCGAACTCGCCCAGCGCCCGGGCGAACGTCAGCACCAGGCTCGAGCCCAGCGCGGGCAGCAGCATCGGCAGGGTGACCCTGCGGAAGGTCAACCACGGGCCCGCGCCCAGCGTCGCCGCGACCCGCTCGTACTCCGTTCCCGCCGCGCGCAGGGCCCCCTCCAGTCCCATCACCAGGAAGGGCATCGCCACGAAGGTCTGGGCGAGCACCACCGCGGTCGTGGTGTACGGGATGGTCAGCCCGAACCACTCGTCCAACAGCTCCCCCACAGGTCCGGTGCGCCCGAGCAGGTAGAGCAGTGCCAGCCCTCCCACCACGGGAGGGAGCACCAGCGGGAGCAGCACGGCCCCGCGGAGCAGGCGCGTGCCCGGGAACCGCGCGCGGGCCAGCACCACGGCCAGCGGAGCTCCGAGCAGCACGGACAGCAGCGTCGCGGTCACCGCGGTCCGCAACGACAGCTCCAGGGCGGACAGGGCCGCCGGGCTGGTCAGCAGCGCGGGCAGCCCGGACAGGTCCACGCGGGCGAACAGGCCGAGCACCGGAAGCACGATCAGCGCCAGCGCGCACGCGGCGGGCAGCCACAGCGGCGCGGGCACCCCCGCGGCGCGCTCGGAGGACTGCTTCCGCCGCGTCGGCGGGGAGGGGCTCCCGCTCACGGCGCCCCGAACCCGTGGCGCCGAAGTATCTCGCGGCCCTGCTGCCCGCGGACGAAGTCGGTGAACCGCCGGGCCGCGCTCCGGTCGCCGTTCCCCTCGAGGGTCGCGATCGGGTACTCGTTGGTCACCTGGTCGCCCTCGGGGATCTCCACCCGCCGCACCTGGTCACCCGCGGCGACCGCGTCGGTGACGTAGACCAGCCCGGCGTCGGCCTCACCCGAGGTGACCTTGTGCAGCACGTCCTTGACGTCGTCCTCCTCGCTGACCGGGTGCAGCCGCACGCCCGAATTCCGCTCCACGCCCTCGGCCGCCGAACCGCACGGGACCTGGGGAGCGCAGACCACGGCCGACACTCCGGGCTGCGCGAGGTCGGAGAAGGAGGCGATCCCGGCCGGATCATCCGGTGGGGTGATCACGGTCAGCCGGTTCGTGGCGAAGGTCTCCGGCCCGCGCACCACCGCACCGGCCTGCCGCACCTTGTCCATCATCTCGGCGTTGGCCGAGGCGAAGACGTCACCCGCGCCGCCCTGCCTGATCTGCTCGGCGAGCATCGACGACCCCTGGAAGTTGAACCGCAGCTCCACCTCAGGGTTCTGCTCGGTGAAGCGCTCCCCGATCTCGCGGAAGGACTCGGTCAGCGAAGCGGCTGCCAGCACGGTCAGCGTGTCCTCGTCCCCACCTTCCGCTCCGCACCCCGCCACGGCGGGCAGCAGCGCGAGCAGCGCCAGCGCGAGTCCGCGGAAATTCCTCATCTCCCACCTCCGGGTTTTTCCACCACCACCGCCGTGGACTTGACGACGGCGACAGCGAGCACTCCCGGCCGCAGCCCCATCTCGGTCACGGCCTCCGTGCTCATCAGCGAGACGACCCGCTGGGAGCCGCACTGCAGCTCGACCTGCGACATCACCCTGTCGGAGACGACCTCGGTCACCAGACCGACGAAGCGGTTGCGCGCCGAGCGCTCCACCCCGGAGGGATCCGGTGTCGATGTGGCTCTGGCCCGCGCGAACTCGGCCAGCTCCGAGCCCTCGACGACCAGCCGTCCGGAGGGGTCCTGCTCGGCGGACAACCGCTCGTCGTCCACCCACCTGCGGACGGTGTCGTCGCTGACGCCGACCAGCTCGGCGACTTCGGAAATCCGGTACTGCGGCACGACGGCCACGTTAGGACCGCTCGTGCGGAAAGATCCAGGGGTTCGTTCCCGCAGCAGCGGTTTCGCGGGGTTTTTCGTGCCTTTCTCCGAACGGGGCGGTCCGGACGAGATCGTCCGGACCTGAAGCTACGAAAACCCGCTCGTGCGATCGAATCAACCCCGTCCGGAGAGTTAGGGTCGGGGCGTGACTTCCGTAGACCTGGGCATCCCGGTTGCCCGCCGAACTGTCGACACGTCGGCGCGCCCGGATACGCCGTACCTGGTCGACCGCTTCGGACGCGTCGCGACCGACCTACGGGTGTCCCTGATCGACAAGTGCAATCTGCGCTGCACCTACTGCATGCCCGCCGAGGGCCTGCCGTGGATGAAGCGATCCGAGATGCTCGACACCGCTGAGATGACCCGTCTGATCAGACTGGCGGTGCGCGAGCTGGGGATCACCAATGTGCGCTTCACCGGCGGGGAACCACTGCTGCGCCAGGACCTGGTGGACATCATCGCGGCCACCAGCTCACTGCCGGAGGCCCCCAAGACCTCGCTGACCACCAACGGGATCAACCTCGGCAGGTTCGCCGAGCAGCTCGCCGAGAGCGGACTGGACAGGGTCAACATCTCGCTGGACACATTGGACCGCGAGACCTTCCACGGTCTGACCCGCAGGGACCGCTTCGAGGACGTGATCGCCGGCCTCGAGGCGGCGAAGGAGCACGGACTGGAACCGGTCAAGGTGAATTCCGTCCTGCTGCGCGGCGTCAACGACCACGAGGCCTGCGACCTGCTGCGCTACTGCCTGGACCGGGGTTACCAACTGCGGTTCATCGAGCAGATGCCGTTGGATCCGCAGCACGGCTGGGACCGGAACGAGATGGTCACCGCGGACGAGATCCTGCGGCTGCTCGGCGAGGAGTTCTCGCTGACCCCGCACACGGCCGAGCGCGGCTCGGCTCCGGCCGAGCGTTGGCTGGTGGACGGCGGACCGGCCACCGTCGGGGTGATCGGCTCGGTGACCAGGCCGTTCTGCGCGACCTGCGATCGCACCAGGCTCACGGCCGACGGACAGTTGCGCTCCTGCCTGTTCTCCCAGACGGAGACGAACCTGCGTGAGCCGATGCGCGAGGGCGTGGACGACGCGGAGCTGGCCACCCTGTGGCGGGAGACCATGTGGGCGAAGGCGGCCGGGCACGGCATGGACAGGGAGGACTTCGTCCAGCCCGCGCGCCCGATGAGTTCGATCGGCGGGTAGTCGACCTTGGACTCGCAGCGGAACACACCGGACTCCTCCGTTGGGGCGGCCGCCGCCCCTTCCGCGGAGGACGCTGCCACCACGAACACCGGTACCGCCACGGTGCTGGTGCGCTACTTCGCCGGGGCCCGGGCCGCCGCCGGCGTGTCGGAGGAGTGGGTGCGGGTACTTCCCGCCGCGGCCGCTGACACGACACCGGTGACGGTCGCCGATGTGGTTCGGACCGTGCTCGACTCGCACGACGACGCTCTCGCCCGCGTGATGGCGGCCTGCGGTTTCCTCGTCGACGGGGTCGCGGTGCGCGAGGACAGCGCTCCCGTGGCCGACGGAGCGGAGTTCGACGTGCTTCCGCCCTTCGCGGGTGGCTGAGCACCCGGACGACCACGCGGAGAACGGTTCCCGCGGGACGTGCTCCCGGCCTGTCCGAGGTGAGTCCGGTCTGTCCGGGGTGGTGGGATCCCCGCTCCTGCGCCTGTTCCCGACGTCCGGCCCTGGGAGAACAGCGGCGTGTCGCCCGAAAGGATCAGCAACACGGTGATCCCCGTGATCGAGGCTTGATCCACCCTCGGGTATGATCGGTTTCACGGGTTTGGACCGCCGTACCGGTTCGCCGGTTCCGTCCCCCGGCTTCTCCGTGGTCTGCCGTCCCGCGGGTACTCGATCGTCGCGATCTCGTCCGGGCACTGCTGCCCGTACCGATCGTGGCGACTCGTATCGGCTGTGCTGACGGAGTCTCGTGCGAAGCGAGCCGCGCTCGGAACGAGCGACACACAATTTAATGGCACGGCGTGTTGCTCTCACTCGGTTGCGTGATTTACAGCGCCTTCTCCCGCATGGAACCGGCCGCGAACTCCAACCATTCTCCAAATGGGTGAAGGATCACCCGATGAACCCTTTTCGGATACGTTTCGCGACCATGAACCTGCGATGTGTAACGAGTTCGTGAAAGCCTTGAACCTGCGAACTCGGTCCGAAAAAATGGCAAATCTGACGTAACACCGGATGTAACGGGCTTTCGACCCCAGCGCTGAAGAGTGAGCCACACCTCACCGCGAGTGATCGATATCGACGAGGAAACAAGTTGATAACGACGCTGTGCGCTGCATAAATACCCTTGATCGCACCCCCCGGGGTACACGTTACTGTGACTAGCGTCACATTCCATTAAGTTTCCGTTCGCTTGCTTGATTACGTACTGTTCCCATCGGTCGGCCCCGAACCGGCCGGATCAACGAAAACAGGGGAAGCCCGCAGCGCCGATCCCTGCCCGGCGGGCTTCCTACCCCCGAACGAAACGAGACCGGGCAGGGACGGGAATCCGTGGGGTGCCCCGAAGCTCCACGGATGACACGGGTTCCGAGGAATCCACCGGAATACGCCCGAACACGGTTCCGGGAACTCCCGCAAGCGCGGCAGGAGAGAGGGACATGGCTCGTTACAAGGGCAAGCACCGCAAGTCTTCCAATTTCACCCGAAACGCCGCACGAGTGGCCATCGCGGGTGCCGTGGTCGCCACACCGCTCGCGGTTGCCACCCCGGCGAGCGCGGCTGACTGGGACGAGTTGGCCCAGTGTGAGTCCAGCGGCGACTGGCAGATCAACACCGGAAACGGCTTCTACGGCGGCCTGCAGTTCACTCCCTCGACCTGGTCCGCCTTCGGCGGTGACCAGTACGCCTCGAACGCGCACAAGGCCACCCGTTCCGAGCAGATCGCCGTGGCCAAGAAGGTGCTCGCCGCCCAGGGCCCCAGTGCTTGGCCCGGTTGCACCGCCAAGACCAACTGGGTCAGCGGCAGCACGAGCGGCACGGGCAACGTCTCCGGCGGCTCCTCCCAGGGTGAAGCCACGACCGAGAGTCAGCCCTCGCAGCAGAGCGACTCGGGTGAGCAGCAGGCCGAGGTCTCTCAGCGGAGCTCCTCCTCCCAGGAGGCCAGCGTGCGCTCCAACGGTGCCGACTACACCGTCGAGTCCGGTGACACGCTGAGCGGCATCGGCGACAAGTTCGGAGTGAACTACCAGGAGATCTTCGAGCGCAACAACGACGTGCTGGACAGCCCGGACCTCATCTTCCCCGGGCAGCAGCTCGACATCCGCTGATCGGACGCGGCCCCGAACCGCGTTCACCAGCTGTCCTCCCGCGACGGAACCCGGGGTGGGTGCTCGGACCGAGCAGCGTGGTGCTCATCCGTGAACCGGACGCCCTGCCCGGCGGAACGGTCGACACGGTCGTCCCCGCACCCGCTCGGGCCGTCGCGCTGAGGACTCCCGAGGCTCGGGGCCCCGCCGCCTTCCCCCAGCGGCGGGGCCCCGTTCCATCCCCGTGAACGGTTCAGAGCACCCGCTCACGAACCACCGGGAGGCTTTCACCTCCCCCGTCCCGCACAAATCCCCATCGCGATTCACCGCTGCACACAGCCCCGCAGGTGAGCCCGGAGCTCTCCTCCCGAGGGGAAGCAGTCACTCGGCACCCACTGCGCAATCGGCACCGCCGGGGGTTCTCAGTCACGGGTCTCGCGAGGACAGCCTCGACGTTGTGTAGGTCGCTACCCGATGTCGAGGATCCCGCAGCGAGACCCCGACTGAGGTTCGGTCACGCACCCCCTACGACAAGCCAGTCCCCGAAAAAGCCCCACCCCAATGCGGGCGCGATGCGCCTGCGCAGTCGGCACCGCCGCGGGTTCTCAGTCGAGTGCCCGGCGAGGACAGCCTCGACGTTGTGTAGGTCGCTACCCGATGTCGAGGATCCCGCAGCCGGGCGCCGACTGAGGTTCCGCCACCCGCACCGCCACGCAGAGCGAGCCGCCGCAAAGCCCCTAAGGGCAGTTGACCCACTCCTCTTGTCCACCCTCGAAAACCTGGCGCTTCCACACCGGAAGCCGCCGTTTCACTTCGTCGACGAGCTCGGAGCAGGCGTCGAAGCCCTGCTTGCGGTGTTCGGCCGCTACGGCGCAGCCGAGGGCGACGTCGCCGATCCGCAGCACTCCCGTGCGGTGTTCCACCGCCAGCGCGTGCACTCCTTCGGAGCGGGACGCCACGTCCGCGGCCACTTCGCGGATCACTTCCGCGGCCGAGGGGTGGCTCGTGTATTCCAGCTCGCGGACGCCGCGGCCGCCGTCGTGGTCGCGCACGGCTCCCGCGAAGGTGACCACGGCTCCTGCCGAGCTGTGCTGCACTGCGCGCTCCAGCTGGGCGACGTCGACGGTCTCCTCGGTCATCGCCGCCCGCGAGACCACTGCGGTGGCGCAGTTGCCGGTGTCCGACGCTTCCCCGGCGGCCGCGGAAGCGGTGCTCTCGGGGGTGGCCACCTCGGGAGCGGGGGAAGTCGCACGTCGGTGGTCCCCGCCGCGCACCTGGTCCAGCGCGTGTTCGAGCACGCCGTCCAGCACACCGAGCCCGTCCCGCACTCCGCCGCGGGAGCCGGGCAGGTTCACCACCAGCGTTCCCCCGGCCACCCCGGCGAGACCGCGCGAGAGCACCGCCGTGGGGACCTCGGGGAGTCCGGCCGTGCGCAGCGCTTCGGCCAGCCCGGGAATCGAGAAGTCCAGCAGTTCCGCCGTCATCTCGGGGGTGCGGTCGGTGGGGCTGATGCCGGTTCCGCCCGTGGTCAGCACCAGTTCGACCTCGGCCTCGACCGCGCGTTCCAGTGCGGCGCGCACCGGAGTTCCGTCCGGAACCACTTCGGCGTCGGCGACCCGGAACCCGCGCTCCCGCAGCCAGGCGACGATGATCGGGCCGGTGCGGTCCTCGTAGGTTCCCTCCGCGGCACGGTTCGAAGCGGCGATCACCCGGGCGTGTCGTTCGGTCATGGGTGCCCTTCCCTGCGCGTGATCACGGTTGGCGTGTCGACGGGCCCAATCATCCCCGCGCGTCGTCCCGGACCCACAGCCCGGTCTTGCCGCCTTCCTTGCGTTCCACGCGCACTCCGTCGAGCACGGCGGCGGGGTCCAGGGCTTTGACCATGTCGTGCAGCGCCAGCCCGGCACCGGTCACTGCCGTCAGCGCCTCCATCTCGACCCCGGTGCGGTCGGTGGTGCGCACGGTCGCGGTGATGTCCACTCGGTCCTCGGCCGTGGTCAGCTCCACGTCCACCCCCGCTATGGCGATCGGGTGGCACAGCGGGACCAGGTCGGAGGTGCGCTTGGTGGCCATGATCCCCGCGATGCGGGCGGTCGCGAGCGCGTCGCCCTTCGGGAGGTCGTCCCCGCGCAGCCGTGTGACCACTTCGGGCGTGGTGCGCAGTGTGCCGGAGGCGACTGCGCGGCGCGCGGTGCTTTCCTTGTCGCCCACGTCGACCATCCGCGCGGCACCGGATTCGTCCACGTGGGTGAGTTCCTGCTCTGACGCCATGGGCCGAGGCTACTCGTTGGTGTTCACAGCTCTGTCCGTCAGAGTGCACGGCTCGGTTTGCTCGGGTGGTTCCGTGGGGGAACCTCAGTCGGGGTCTCGCTGCGGGTGCCCCGACATCGGGTAGCCACCTACACAACGTCGGGACCGTCCTCGCGAGACCCGAGACTGAGAACCCCCGGCGGTGCCGACTGCGTAGGTGGGCGAAAGCGGCTGACGCCACCTACCGACGCTCGACCCAGCCGAGCGAGCACTCACTCCGAGCCGTGCACTCTACGAGAGATCAGAATTCGGCCTCGGCCTCCATGTCGCCCATGTCGGCGAATCCGGGAACTCCCGCTGGCGCCGCGGAGGAGCCGGCCGCCCCGCCCTGGCTTCCGCCACCGCCTGCCTCTTCCCCGGACACGGCCACCCGACGGACCGCCTCGGCCACGGTGGGCGAGACGGTGCTGTCGAACACGCTCGGAACGATGAACGAGGCGTTGACCCGGTCGTTGCTGTCCACCACGTCGGCGATCGCGTTGGCCGCGGCCAGCATCATCTCGTCGGTGATCTCGTGCGCGTGCGCGTCCAGCAGACCGCGGAAGAACCCGGGGAAGGCCAGCACGTTGTTGATCTGGTTCGGGTAGTCGCTGCGTCCGGTGGCCACGACCGCGGCGTGCTTGCGGGCCTCGAGCGGGTCCACCTCGGGGTCGGGGTTGGCCAGTGCGAACACGATCGCGTCGTCGTTCATCGTGGCCACGTCCTCCGCGCTGAGCAGGTTCGGCGCGGAGACCCCGATGAACACGTCGGACCCCCGCACGGCGTCGGCGAGGGTTCCGGTGCGCCCCTCCGCGTTGGTCTCGGCGGCTATGGCGCGCAGGTGCTCGTCGGTGTCGCCCCTGGCATCGTGCACGATCCCGTCGACGTCCACCGCGACGATGTCGGCGGGGCTCTTCTGCCGCAGCAGCCGGATGATCGCCGACCCGGCCGCCCCCACGCCGCACACGACCACGCGGCAGTCGGACAGGTCCTTGTCGACCACGCGCAGCGCGTTGCGCAGCGCACCGAGCACCACGATCGCGGTGCCGTGCTGATCGTCGTGGAAGACCGGGATGTTCAACCGCTCCCGGAGCCGAGCTTCGATCTCGAAGCAGCGCGGCGCGGCGATGTCCTCGAGGTTGATCCCGCCGTAGGCCGGGGCGATGAGCTCGGCGGCCCGGATGATCTCCTCGGTGTCCTGGGTGTCCAGACACACCGGCCAGGCGTTGACGCCGGCGAACTTCTTGAACAGCGCCGCCTTGCCCTCCATCACGGGCAGAGAGGCCTCGGGGCCGATGTTGCCGAGGCCGAGGACGGCTGAGCCGTCCGTGAGAACGGCGACCGAGCTGCGCTTGACGGTCAGCCGCCGCGCGTCCTCCGGATTCTTGGCGATCGCCGTGCACACCCGGGCGACTCCCGGGGTGTAGGCGCGGGAGAGGTCGTCCCGGTTGGCCAGGGCCACCTTGGAACTGACCTCGATCTTGCCGCCGAGGTGGACCAGGAAGGTCCGGTCGGAGACCTTGCGGACCCGTGCCCCCGGCAGCGCTTCGAGCGCCTCGGTGATGTCGTCGGCGTGGTCCGCCGACAACGAGTTGCAGGTTATGTCGACCACTATGCGGTCGGCGTGCGATTCGACCACGTCGAACGCCGTGATCACCGCGCCCGTACGGCCGACCGCCGTGGTCAGATCACCGGCCGCTGTGGCCGAGGGGGGAGCCTCGACGCGAACGGTGATCGAATAACCCGGACCTGGAACCGGCATGTAGCACCTCTGTCAGTGATGAGCTCTCGCGAAACCCTGTGGCCCGACCGAGAGTAGAACTCAACACCGCGGAAGTACTGCCACCCCACCGTTCCGGCGCGGGTGATTTCCGGCACGCGGCCCGATTTCCGAAAATTTTCCGTCCGCTTGGCGCGAGTGGTTGCCGGCGGCGCCGGTTGGCCGGGGAGTGCTTCTCGGCGCGACTCGCGCCGCGGGAGAATCCCGACCAACCGTCAGCACGACCGGCGAGCACCGGTCAGCGAGCACCGGTCAGCGGGGACCGGTCACTTGTTGATCTCGGTGTGCGGGTGCTCGTAGGGAAGCACGTCCTCGGACAGCGGGAAGGTGACGTCACCGAAGGGCGACATGGGCCCCTGTCGATCGGCCAGGAACTCGCTGACGGGGTGCTCATCACCCTCGTGCGGCCATTCCGGGTCGATGCGCTCGTTCTTGGACTTGTTCGCGTCGGCCACGCCAACCTCCTTTACCGGACCATTCCCACGATCTCGTCGCGTCCCCGGGCGCTCCGGCGTCCCCTGCCGCACGAAGAGCTTCCCAAGCCTGCTCGTCCACCGACCAGTTTGCCTGAACCTCCGCGGCCGCAGGCCGCCGCCCCCTCACCGGAGGAGCCGCATATCACACGTCGCCCCACCGCGGGAGGGCACGGGTATCTTGGAGGCGATGCCCCCGAACTCCGCGTCGCAGGATCCGCCGGCGCACCACGCCGAGTCGCTCGCCCGAGCGCTGCGTGCCTCCGACGACGAGCAGCTGCTCGAGCTGCTCCGGCTGCGCCCCGACCTGGCCACACCACCGCCCACTGACGCCGCGGTGCTCGCCAACCGCGCGATGGCGCGCGCCTCGGTGGCGCGCGCCTGCGAGGACCTCGACTCGTTCACGCTCACCGCGCTCGAAGCGCTCGTGCTGCTCGACGCGGACGAGCACGAGGTGACGGTGCGGCGTCTCGCCGAGTTCCTCGGGCAGGACGTCACCGAGCAGCAGGTGATCTCCCGACTCGAGGTGCTGCGCGCGCGGGCCCTCGTGTGGGGCGGGCAGGATTCGCTCCGGATGGTGTCCACGGTCCGGGAGACGACGCGCGCCCAGCCCGGCGGGCTCGGGGCTCCCGCTGCGGACCTGTCCGAGCAACGCGCGCACGAGCTGCTGGGGGAACTGGACGACGAGGAGCGCCGGGTGGTGGACAAGCTCGCCGGAGCCTCCCCGCTCGGACGCACCGGGGAAGTCCGCCGGGACGCGAAACGGGGCGAGCGCCCCACTCCGATCCAGCGACTGCTCGACCGGGGGCTGCTGCTGCGCCGGGACGAGGAGACGGTGGAGCTGCCGAGGCAGCTCGGGTTGGCCGCGCGCGGCCCGCAACACCCGATGGGCGAGGTCGAGACCGCGGAACCGACCCTGGAACTCACCGAGCACGGGCAGGAGCGGATCGACGGCGCCGCCTCGGGTGAGCTCCTCGAGCTGAACAGGCACGTCGAGCTGCTGCTCGACTCCTGGGGGCAGGACCCGCCGGACGTGCTGCGCTCCGGCGGCATCGCCGTGCGCGACGTGCGCCGCACCGCCAAGGAGCTCAACATCACCGAGAGCCGCGCCGCGCTGCTGGCCGAGCTGGTGGTGGCCGCCGGGCTCGTGGACACCAGCGGCGAGGAGGACCCGCAGTGGGTCCCGACCGTCCGGGCCGACACGTGGCTGGCCTGCTCCCCCGAGCAGCGCTGGTCAGCGCTCGCCGCCTCCTGGCTCGACCTGCCCCGCCTTCCGGGACTCATGGGGGCCCGCGACGAGCGGGGACGGCTGCTGGGCCCGTTGTCCGAGGGGCTGCGGCGTCCCAACGCGTCCGGGGAGCGCCGCCGCGTGCTGGAGCTCCTGGACGAGCAGCCCTCCGGTCACGGGGTGCGACGCGACGCCGACGTCGCCGCCGTGCTGGCCTGGCGCGCACCGCGGCGCGGCGGCTCGCTGCGCGACGAGACGGTGCACTGGACGCTGTCCGAGGGGATCACTCTCGGCGTGGTGGCTGCCGGTGGGCTGACCTCCGGGGGACGCGCCCTGCTGGCCGGGGACGAGAACGCCGCGTCCGAGGTGATGGGCCGCGCGATCCCGGATCCGGTGGACCACGTGCTGGTCCAGGCGGACCTGACGATCGTCGCCCCGGGCAGGCTCGAACCCGAGCTGGCCGGGGAGATGGACCTGGTCGCCGACGTCGAATCGGCGGGCAGCGCCACCGTGTACCGGATCAGCGAGGCGAGCGTGCGCAGGGCGCTGGACGCGGGGCGGAGCAGCGAGCAGCTGCACGAGCTGTTCCGGACGCGCTCCAGGACCCCGATCCCGCAGGGGCTGAGCTACCTCATCGACGACACCGCCCGCAGGCACGGCAGGCTCCGCGCCGGTACGGCCTCGTCGTTCCTGCGCTGCGAGGACCCCGTGGTGCTGACCGAGGTGCTCGGCAGGTCGGACCTCGGTGGTCTCGCACTGCGCCGGATCGCCCCCACGGTGCTGATCAGTCCGCTTCCGCTGGAGGAGCTGGTCGACGAACTGCGCGCGGCGGGCTACTCACCGGTCGCCGAGGGGGCCGACGGCGGTGTGCTGGACCTGCGGCCCAGCGCCCGGCGGATCCGGGGGCGCGGCAGGTACGGGGGGCGTCCCGCCGATCCGAGCGGTCCCGGACACCCGAACGAGCAGCAGCTCGCCGAGCGGGTGCGCACGCTGCGCGCCGGGGACCAGGCAGCGAACGTGCGGGGCAACACGCTGGCCCCCGAGAAGGGGCGTCCCAGCGCGAACGCGACGTTGGAGCTGCTCCGCGACGCGGCCAGGAACGGGCGCAGCGTGTGGCTGGGTTTCGTGGACACCCAGGGAGGTTCGACGCAGCGGATCGTGCAGCCGGTCAGCGTCGGCAGCGGGGTCCTGCAGGGCTTCGACACGTCCCGCGAGGAGCTGGGCAACTTCCCGCTGCACAGGATCACGTCCGTGGCGGTCGTGGAGGGCTAGCGACCGCTGGGGGCCGGGGCGCGTCTCGCGCGGAACCGCCGCTTCCGGAACACCTCCGGCGGGGAGCGCTTCCGCGCGGAACCACGTGCGCCCGGCCCCGCTCGGGTTCCGCTGCGCCGCGTCCGACCTCAGCTCTGCGAAGTGGCCATGCGCTGCTTCATGGCGTGCTGCACCAGGGTGATCAGCGTGTTCTTCGTGGACTCCTTGTCCCTGGCGTCGCAGCCGAGGATCGGGACGGACTCGTCGATGGTCAGCGCCTCGCGGACGTCCTCGAGACGATGGTGCAGCACCCCGTCGAAGGTGTTCACCGCGACCACGTAGGGAAGCTGCCGGTCGTCGAAGAAGTCGATCGAGGCGAAGGCGTCCGCGAGCCTGCGCGTGTCGACCAGCACCACGGCACCGATCGCTCCCCGCACCAGGTCGTCCCACATGAACCAGAACCTGTGCTGGCCCGGGGTCCCGAACAGGTAGAGGATCAGCTCGGAGTCCAGCGAGACCCTGCCGAAGTCCATGGCGACCGTCGTGGTCACCTTTCCCGGGGTCGCGGTCAGGTCGTCGACGCCCACGCTGGCCTCGGTCATGACCGCTTCGGTGGTCAGCGGAAGGATCTCGGAGACCGAACCGACGAGTGTAGTCTTTCCGACCCCGAAGCCGCCTGCGACCACGATCTTCGTCGAAGTCTTGCCCGCACCGTCGCCGGCCGCCGCGTGGGGATCAGAGCTTGCGAAGCCCACTGAGCACCCTTTCCAAGAACTCCATGGAAGGCCGGTCGCCCACGACCATTCCACTCTCGTGAATCTCGACCAGGCCTAAGCCGGCCATGTCGCCGATCAGCACCCGCACCACGCCCAGCGGTAACCGCAGGTGGGCCGAGATCTCGGCGACCGAGCGCGCATCGGTACACAGATTGCAGATGGACCGGTGCTCGGGACTGGCCTGAGCACTCTGGGCACGCCCCCGCTCGCTGGTCGAAACCAGTGTTTCGATCGCGAGCTCGTACTCGGTCCGAGTACGACCGCGCGTGCGGGCGTACGGCCGCATCAGCGAGCCCGCTTCCTCCGAGTCGCCCTCCGGGGCGGCACCGTCCTGCCCCGGGATGGACGGCATGGAGGAGGACAGCGACGGCATCGACTGGGACAGCGGCGACATCGGCTGCGAGATGGACGGCATCGACACGGGGCCGCCGTCCGCTCCCCCGCGCTCCGGTCCCGGCCGTTCGGGTCCACCGCGCTCCGGTTCCGCACCGCGGTCACCGGGTTCGGCGCCGGAGCCGTCGCGATCGGACCCGAACAGGTCCGCTCCCGGACCGCCGAACAGTCCGCGCTGGTACTCCTCCGTGCTGTCCTGATCCCCTCCTCGGGCGGGGTGGTCGCCGGGGCCCCCACCCCGAGGACCGCCGAGGAAGTCGTCCTGCCAGTCGTCGGCTCCTGTGCGCTGACCGTAAAGACGGAACAGGTCGCCGTCCCAGTTCGGGTTGGCCCCCTCGCTCATAATGAGCTCCCAACGTCAGCCGAGGCTGATCTCATCGACCCATCCCCTGCAACTGAGCACGCAGCTCCGGGGTGAGCTGGCGCCCCACGCGTTCGACGAGCAGGGTCATCTCGTAGGCGACCAAGCCGATGTCGGCATTGGGCGCTGCCAACACGGCAAGGCAGGAACCGTCGCTGATCGACATCAGGAACAGGTAGCCCTGCTCCATCTCGACGACGGTCTGGGTGACGTCGCCGGCCTCGAAGCATCGCGCCGCACCCTGGGTGAGGCTGACCAGACCTGATGCGACGGCCGACAACTGCTCGGCGCGGTCACGTGGCAAACCTTGGGAGCCTGCGAGCAGCAGGCCGTCCGCGGAGACCACGACCGAGTGCGCTACGCCGGGCACCCGACGCACGAAGTCGGTAATCAGCCAACTGAAACTGTTGCTGCTCATGGGTTGCTGGACGGACCCGGTCACTCCTGCTCCTCGTGACGGCTCGGAATCGAGCGGGACTGTTCGGCCGAATCGGGTTCGACCTTGGCGTGCCTGCCACGCCGGACACCTTGCTGAAAGTTGGACATTCTCCCACGCACGGCGGAAGCAGACCGCGGTACGGCCGGTTTGCTCGGTGCCTGCGACTGCGATTGTGCGGCCGATCCGGGAACCAGATGCGACTTGGGCTTGCGCTTGGGCAACCCCGCCGAGGTCTGTTCCGGTTCCTGCTCGGTCCGCTGCACGAGCGCCTCGGCGGCCTCCCAGCCTTCGTCACCGGCACCCCAGCCCGGGTCGTGTCCGGCCTGGCGCGCGTCGGCGGCCCGGTTGCGCTGCTCACGTGTCGCGGCCCTGCGCCCGGAGAAGGCCTGCATCGCGCCGGCCGGGCCGCTTCCGGGAGCCGAGCCGCTCTCGGCCCCGTTGGACGAGTGCTCGTTCGGCCCCCGTGCACTCGCTTCACCGTCCGCTGCGGACGACGTCGGACGAGGTGCTGCCGATCGATGCTGCTCCTCCTCCGCACGGGTTTCCGGTGGGAAGTCCCCCCGGTGCGATTCGGTGTAACCGTTCGTGTGCCGGCTGTCCGGGAACTGCCCGCCTCCGTCGAGGGTCCCCGACGCCACCGGTGAGTAACCATCACGGTACGGCACCTCGCCTCCTTCGAAGGCACCACCGGCCGAACCGCCCGCCGACCAGCCGATGGCGTCGTCGACGAGCTCGGAGTCGGACGGAAGGTCCGTGTTCCGGTCGAAGGCGGACATGCCGGCCGCCGGGGCCTGCTCCTCGTCCTCCTCCCGGAACCACTGGGACAGCACGGCCTCGTAGATGGGCAGACGTTCCGTGGGAGCGTCGTCCGCCTCCGACGTGCTGCCGGGAGGTGGACCGCTCCCGAGCGGGGGTGCCGCCCGTTCCTGCCACTGCTCGGTCGGTTCCGGAGCCGGTTCGCCCGCGGCTTCGCGGGACTCCGGCTCCTGGTCCGGCCAGGACATGTAGTCGGTCTTTTCCGGTTCGAACGGACTCTGGAACAGGTCCGCGGCCTCGCCCACACCGGGCGGGGGGCCGCACTGACCCTGGTAGTCCGTGGCGTCGCCCCCGACCGCGTGCTCCGCCGTGGCATCGGAATCGGGCCACCCCATGGCGGACCAGTCCGAGTCCGGCCACCCGCGCTCGGAGCGCTCCGGCTCGCTCACGGGGGGCCCGGAGTCCTCGAGCGAGCCGCTCCGGTCCTCCCACAGGGGGACCTCGGCGGCCCCGTAGGCCTCTCCCGGGGACAGCTGGACCGAGTAGTTCGGCGGTTCGACGACGGCGTCCTGCTGCTCGGCGCCCTGCTGCTCGGCGTCCTGCTCGGGGAAGTAGTGCTCCCCCGAGTCGGGGTCGTCGAACTCCCGCTGCTCCGCGCTCTCCTGGGCGGAGGAACTGTCCGCCCCCGACCGGTGCTCGAGCTGGTTGCGGTCGCCCGCCGCGCCGAAGGCCGCGGCGAGACCGGAGTGGGCTCCCGTGTCGGTACTGCCCTCCCGCGGTTGGTCGTCGCGCGGGACGTCCGGCATCGGCATGGGGCCGTTCGGAGTGAGCTGCACGATCAGCTCGCCCGGCAACCGAACCGTGGCGGTCGCACCGCCCTCGAGGTCGTCGTTGTTCTCCAGCTCCACCGTGACGTTGTGCCTGCGGGCGAGCTGCCCGACCACGTACAACCCCATGCGGCGGGAGACGGAGACGTCGATGTCCGGAGGACGGACCAGCCGGTCGTTGATCTCGTCGAGCTGCTCGACGTCCACACCGACCCCGCGGTCCCGGATCTCCAGCACGAGCTCCTGCCTGCGGTAGGCGCTCCGGACGCTGACCTCGGTGTCCGGGTTGGAGTAGACGGTCGCGTTCTCCAGCAGCTCGGCGATCAGGTGGACGATGTCGTTGACCACGCGCCCCTGCATGGCCAGGTCCGGGGTCTCCCCGATCGCCACGCGTGCGTACTGCTCGACCTCGGAGACCGACGCGCCGATGACCTCGGCGAGCGGCACCGGGCGCACCGTCCTGCGGGTGAGGTCGGTCCCACCGAGGACCAGCAGGTTCTCGTTGTTGCGCCGCATCCGGGTCGCGAGGTGGTCCAGCTCGAACAACTGGCTGAGCTGGTCCGGGTCCTGCTCGTCCTGCTCCAGCCGGTCGATCAACGAGAGCTGGCGCTGCACCAGCGTCTGACTGCGCCGGGCCAGGTTGACGAACAGGTCGTTCACGTTGTTCCGCAGCAGGGCCTGCTCGGAGGCCAGGCGCAGTGCCTGCGCGTGCACGGCGTCGAAGGAACGGGCCACCCTGCCGATCTCCTCGGTGGTGTGCACCGGGATCGGGTCTATGCCGCTGCGGGTGGCCAGGTCCGGATTCTCGTCGTCGAGGATGGACTGCACGGCTTCCGGGAGCCGGTTGTCGGCCACGTTCAGCGCGGAACGGCGCAGCGTGCGCAGCGGAAGCAGCAGGGACCGCGCCACGAACAGGGCGATCGCGATGGCCAGGATCAGCACCGACAGCACGACCACGACCGCGACGTAGGTCTGGGTCCGCGCGGCGCCCGCGAGGCTGTCCGTCTTGTTCTGCAGCTGGTCACGCAGCTGCTGCTCGACCTGGTAGGTGCGGTTGACCAGCTCGGTGGAGCTGCGCATCCACTCCTGCGGATCGAGGTTGCCGATCCCCTCGCCCTCCTGCGCGCGGACCAGCGCTGTCTCCTCCAGGGAGTGCGCCTTGTCCACGGCCAGCCCGGCGACCGTGTCCTCGTAGGTCTGGATCTGGCTGTTGTCGGCCCACTTGCGGAAGTCCTCCATCGCCGCGCGCAGCCCGGCGTCGGCCGTGAGCAGCTGGCGCTGTCCGTTGACTTCGAACTCCCCGCTCTCCATGGCGGCGAGCAGGCGGGCGCGCTTGACCGACTCCTGCTCCTTGGCGCGCGCGATCGCGTTGGTGGCGAGGTAGAGCTGGGAGACCTCGGGGTTGTTGATCCGCGTCACACCCCTTTCCCCGAGGTTGATCAGGTTGTCCACGGAGTCGCTGTAAGCGCGCAGCGCGGCCGTGGCCGGATAGGAGGTCTCGTCGGTGACCGTGCGCAGCGCCTGCAGCCGGTCCAGCCTCTCCAGGGCCTGGCGGTACGGCTCCACGAGCTGGTCGCGGTTCGCCTGCTCGGCCTGCTCGACGGCGTTGCGCAGCCCCGCGACCGCATCGTCGACGGCGTTGCGCTGCTCGACCAGCTGGCTGCGGTCGCCGTTACGCCCCGCCGCGATGTGGGCCACAGTGAGGTCACGCTCGCGCTGCAGTTCCTGGACGACCTCGTCCGCGCTCGTGTCGAGCGTCACCTGCTCGCGAATCTTCAGCAGTTGCTGGGCCTGGTTGTAGTCGGAGGCGACCTGGAACGCCCCGAAGACCATGGCCGCCACCGTCGGCACCAGCAGGACCACGAGCAGCTTGGTGCGCAACCGCCAGTTGCGCATGCGCAGCCCGCCGGAGGGCCGGTTCTCGGCGCGCTCGTCGGCCGGACCGCCGCTGCTGCTCGCAGAGGGTGCTTCCCCTACCACACCCTGATCGCTCGCGGTGGCGGTTTCCCCACCCGTCATCAGCGGGTGCGAATCCGCGGATCCCCTCCCGGTCGACCGATCGGGGCCTTTGTTTCCTCCGGCCACTCGTGGCTTCCTCATTCCGACAGTTACGGGCACGTGCCGTTCCGTCGATGGACTGACGGCATCAAAACACGGGATGTGCAGCTCAGGGGATGGTCGCCACCCTGGCGTCCCGAACCCACTCCCCCGGGAATCCGGGGCTGCGCGACTCCCGCGGGCAGCATCAGCGTACTGACGAGCACCACGATCGGAAAAGTGGGGCGCTATACGTAGCGTTATTCACACTATTGCCAGTTTTCCCCCGTTAGAAGGCATAACCGGGTCAAGCGGGTACGGTGAGCGACTTGTCATCGCCATTGTGAGATAAGCCACCACACGGCGTGCCGCGGCAGATCAGCGCCGAGCCGTTTCCGACCATGGTCATGCATCGGCGGTATGTGAATAGTTAACTAACCAGCGTTAACTCTTCCGGACGAAACAACTCGCACTGTTGACTCTTCGTACCGGAACCGTGAAAGTAATGAGCTGCCTCATCCCGTCGTCCAACAACCTGTTGCCCAACCACTCGAAAGAGCATTGCTGACCATGGTTCGATCCGATGTGCGAGCCGGCCGGAGAGGCCGCTCGTTGTTCCGGACCGCGCTGGCTCTCTCCACCAGCCTCGGTCTCTTCCTCGTTTCCGGCTGCGGCCTGCTCAGCGGCTCGGAAGGCGAAGCGAACTCGGAGTCGGGGAGCACGACGATCAACCTCGGCACCATGCCCGCCGTGGACGTGGCCCCGCTCCACCTGGCGAAGAAGAAGGGCTACTTCAAGGACGCCGGACTCGAGGTCAACCTGAGCACCATCCCCGGCGGCGCGCGCGGCATCCCCAAGATCGCCAGCGGGGAGCTGGACATCACCTTCGGCAACTGGGTCTCGTTCATCCGCGCCCAGCAGAAGGGAACGGCCGACATCAAGGCCCTCTCCGACGCCTACCAGGCCGAGGAGGGCACCTTCCTGCTGATGCACATGCCCAACGGGCGCGCGCAGGAGATCTCCGACCTCAAGGGCGAGAAGATCGCGGTCAACACCCGGGGCAACCTCAACGAGCTGACGGCGCGGACCACTCTGAAGACCCACGGGGTCGATCCGGACAGCGTCGAGTTCGTCACGATGGACTTCCCCGACATGCCCACCGCGCTGCGCAACGGCGACGTCGCTGCGGCCTCGGTGATCGAGCCCTTCATCTCGCGCGCCAACCAGCTGGGCGCCCAGACCCTTGCGGACCAGACCTCGGGACCGACGGCCAACATGCCCATCGCCGGCTACGCGGCCACCAACGATTGGGTGCAGAACCACCAGGAAGCCGCGGCCGACTTCCAGCGGGTGATGGCCAAGGCGCAGGCCGAGGCCAACGACGACCGCAGCCAGGTCGAGCAGCTCCTGCCGCAGTACACCGAGATCGAGCCGAAGACCGCCTCGCTGGTGACCATCGGCTCCTACCCGTCCACGCTCGAGGCCAGCAGGCTCAAGAGCGTGGTCAGCCTCATGCAGAACAACGGGGAACTGCCCTCGGGGGAGTTCGACATCGAGTCGATGCTCTTCCACGCTCCGGACGAGCAGCAGTGATCACGACCTGACCGGAGTTCCCCGGCTCGGGCGCCGCGGGTGGTTCAGCGGAGAGAAGAACCTCCCCGCGGCGGTGCCGGTGACTCGGGAGCGGCCCCTGCGCCGCGGCCCGGACCACCGGCACCGCCGAGCGAACCGAGCCGACACCTGTCCATCCGCTGAACGAGCGGGCCGACCGTCCGGACGATTCGGGAAACGATGCGCAACGCCCTCCGCGCACTGATCGGGGTCGCGGTCTTTCTCGTGCTCTGCGAGATCGTGGGCCGCTCCGGCCTGGCCCCGCAGCGCTACCTCCCCCCTCCCTCGATCGTGCTCACCGAGCTGGCCGAGCTGCTCGGTCAGCGCGACTTCCTGCTCGACGTGATCGCCACCGTGCTCTCCTGGCTGATCGCCCTGGGCCTCTGCGCCCTCGTGGCCGTGCCAGCCGGGCTGCTGCTCGGCAGCGTTCCGCTGCTGCGGACGGCGGTGACCTCCCTCATCGAGTTCCTGCGCCCCGTTCCCTCGGTGGCGCTGATCCCCCTGGTCGTGGTGGTCTCGGCGGGAAGCCCGGCCGGCAAGATCTTCCTCGCCTGCTACGCCGCCGTCTGGCCGCTGCTGTTCAACACGATCTACTCCGCGGGCCAACTCGACGAGCAGCTGCTCGAATCGGCGCGCGCCTTCCGCATCTCGCGCCTCCAGCGGGTGCTCAGGATCAAGCTCCCCCACGTGATCCCGTTCGTGTTCACCGGCCTGCGGCTCGCGGCCAGCACCGCGCTGATCGTGCTGATCAGCGTGGAGATGCTGAACCCCAGCAGCGGAGGCATCGGAAGCTTCATCTACGTGGCCAGCAGCGGAGCGGGCCGCATGGACCAGGTCCTGGCCGGAACCCTGCTCGCGGGCGTGCTCGGCTACCTGGTCAACGCGGGGATGTCCGGGGCCCAGCGCAAGTGGATCACCTGGGCCCCTTCGGGAGGGACGACATGAGCGGCGCCGCTGTTTCGTCGAGCACGCGCGCGCACCGCGCGACGGGAGCGCTCTCCCAGCTGGGCGTTCTCCTCGGTGCGGTACTGCTGTGGCAGCTGCTCACGGCGGGCAACGAGAGCCCGTTCTTCCCCACTCCGCTGCGCGTGGTCACGGAGATGTGGCGGCTGTGGTTCAGCGGCGGGATCGGGACGCTGTTCCTGACCGAGGCCGCCTTCGACGACGTGCTGCCCAGCGTGGGCAGACTGCTCCTCGGCTGGACGCTGGCCGGGGTGGTCGGCGTGGGGATCGGGCTGCTGCTGGGCCGTTCCGGCAACGCGCTGGCCTACGTGGGCCCGCTGCTGTCCTTCGCCCGCTCCATTCCCCCGCCCGCGCTGCTCCCGGTCTTCATGGTGCTGTTCAGCATCGGCTTCAAGCTGCAGCTGGTGACGATCGTGTTCGGCTGCCTCTGGCCGATCCTGCTCAACAGCGCCGACGGAGCCCGCGCCGTGGACCCGGTCAAGGCGGAGACGGCCCGCGCGTTCGGGATCTCCCGCGCTCATTGGATCGGCTCGGTCGTGCTCCCGGGAGCACTGCCCAAGATCTTCGCCGGTCTGCGGATCAGCCTCTCGCTGGCCCTGATCATGATGGTGATCTCCGAGCTCGTCGGCGCCAGCGACGGTCTCGGGCACGCCATGATGCTGGCACGCGACCAGTTCGACTACGCACAGCTTTGGAGCGGGATCGTGCTGCTCGGCATTCTCGGTTATCTGCTGAACACCGCCCTGTCCATCGTGGAGCGACGTGTCCTGGAGGCGGTGCCGCAATGACCGGCGAGCGGAACGAACCGACGACGGACGGGAGCGCAGGAACCGTGCCGAGCATGCTGGAAGTCTCCGACCTGGGGCACACCTACACGGGGCAGCAGGAGCACACCGCCATCGGCGGAGTCACCTTCGACGTCGATGCCGGGCAGCTGACCTGCATAGTCGGCCCGTCCGGGTGCGGCAAGTCCACGCTGCTGCGCTGCATCGCCTCGTTGATCCGGCCGAGCAGCGGCGAGGTCCGGATGCACGGGCAGCCCGTGCGCGGGGTCCCCGAGGACCTGGCCGTGGTCTTCCAGGACTACGGTCGTTCGCTGTTCCCGTGGATGAGCGTGCGCGGGAACGTCGAGTTCCCGCTGCGCTCCGAGAACGTCCCCAAGGAGCAGCGCCGCGAGCGAGTGCGCCAGACCCTGGAGTGGGTGGGGCTGTCCGGTTCGGAGCGCAAGTACCCGTGGCAGCTCTCCGGAGGGATGCAGCAGCGGGTGGCCATCGCGCGGGCGCTGGCCTGCCGCCCCGCGCTGCTGCTCATGGACGAACCCTTCGCCTCCGTGGACGCGCAGACCCGCTTCGATCTGGAGGACCTGCTGCTGCGGGTCCGCGCGGAGCAGGACACCACGATCCTGCTGGTCACCCACGACATCGACGAGAGCGTCTACCTCGGGGACCGGGTGCTCGTGCTGTCCAGGACGCCGGCGAGCATCGTCGCCGATCTGCCGGTCGACCTCGGCGACGAGCGCGACCAGATCGGCACCCGCGAGTCGGAGACCTTCGTGCACCTGCGCGGTGAGGTCGCCCGCATGCTGCGCGGCGGCGGAGGAACCGAGCGGTCGGGCGGAACCACCGCTGGGAACTCCGGAGCGGGCTCCGGTCCCGCTCCGGAGGACGGAGCCGCTCCGGAGGAGGAACTCGGTTCGGACGGTTCCTCCACTGCGGACGGTTCCTCCACTGCGGACGAGGAGTCCGCTGGGGACGGTGAGCGCGCCGCCGACGCGACCGCGGGGTCCGTCCCGCTGGAGTCGGGGTCCGGAGCACGCGAACACCTCGAGTGACTCCGGTCCGCTCCGCCACCGGGGCCCTTCAGATCGCGGAGATCCGCTGGGCGCACAGCGTTTCACCCGGATCCGGGTAGCTCATGTACCAGTTCGTCCCGATCGGGCAGCGCGTTTCGTCCGCGCCCGAGACGACCTTCGTGATCCGCAGGTCGGCCTCGGCGTCAACGCACCGCACCTTGGTGCGGAACTCCGTGGGCGCACCGATCCGCATGCAGTCGCCCTTCCGGACGTCCGGGATCATGCAGTACCCGCTGCCCTCGCGGACCAGTCTGCTGTAGGCGTCGGAGGGGCACTCGAGCGGTGGGGAGGTGGTGGTGCGCACCACCTCGTAGTCCGAGTCCCGCGATCCGCAGGTGGCGGGGCGTTGCACCCCGGTCTCGATGTCGGGATCGACGATGTTCAGGCAGGGGCCCTCCGAGTCCTCGGCGCCACCGGCCTCCGAACCGAGCTCCTCGCTCGTCGTCCCGCCGAAGACCTCCCCCGTCGGGTCGGTCCGCGCGCCCAGCCCGACCAGGGTGGCGACCAGCGCGACCAGCACGATCGGGGTGATCACGCTGAACAGCAGCAGCGGCGCCCCCGCTCTGAACCGCCGGGCGCGCGGTGCTCGCGCGTCCCACGACGCTCCGGGGCCGCCCCAGCCCAGCCCGAAGACGTCCCAGCCGGGAGTGCTCGGTCCACCGGGACCGCCGGGTGGGTTCTCCGCGCCGGCCCGAGCCTCGCCCGTCGGGTTCTGCTCGGGACCGCTCGACGGCTGTGGTGGAAAAGTCACGCGCCCCTCTTCCCAAGACCATGCTTTCGAGTTAAATCTAACCGATGTCGCGGGGCTGCTCCTCCCGTCGGGCACTTCCGGAGGAGCGCGAAGTCGTGCGATCGAGGACCACGCCGGAGGTGCTCCGCGCGGGAGCGGGCGGGGAGCCACGCTGCTCCCCACCGCGCGCCTCGACGGTTCTCCAGCTCGAGTCGCGGACCGAGCCGGGCCGCGCCGAGGTCGGGGCACCCGTTCCCGCCCCCGCGGGAGGCTTCCGCTCCGGCGTCCCGCGACGAACGAGGCGGAAGGATCGCACTAGTCCCGGGACAGTTCCGCGAAGCACAGCGTCCGCGCGGGTTCGGGATAGGTCTGGTACATGGCCCCCGCGGCGCACTCCTCGGAATCGGCCACGTCGGCCACTCCGGTGACCCGCCACCCCGCGGCCTCGTCGGCACAGTTCACCTTGGTCAGCAGTGTCGTCTCACCCTTGAGATCGGCCACGCAGTCGCCGACCTCCACGTCGGGGATCATGCAGTACACGTCCTCGTTCACCAGCAGCGCACCGTAGGACTCCTTGGCGCACCTCTGCGAGTCCTCCCGCAGCTCGACCACGCGGAAGTCCGAGCGGGCCGAACCGCACCCGGCCTTTTCGAAGTCGACGTTCTTCCCGCCCCTGGGGAGGTGCACGCAGTCCCCCTCAGCGAGGTCCACCCCGCCGATGTCGGACAGCATCTCCTCGACCGCTCCTGCGGAGCCGGACTTCCACGCGTTCCAGCCGAACAGCGCACCGCAACCGAGCAGCACCACGACGGCGAGCGCGACCAGGGAACCGAGCAGCTTCCTGCGCTTCCCGCCTGCCGGATGGGGATCCGGTTCCTCGTCCTCCTCGTCCACCTGCCGCTCGGCACGCGGTTCCGCCTCCGCGCTCTCCTCGGAGGTCTCCTCGGTGCTCCCCTCGGGAGGTTCCACGTCCCACGTCGAAGGATCCTCCGAGTCCGGTGTGTCTGGTGGAGTGTTCACGCCGTCCTCTCTGCCTTGTTTCACCCGTCCGAGTGAGCAAATTACTGGATGTCCGCGGAGCAGCGGGCCAGTCGTGACGAGAACTGAAACGAAGCGTTGTGCCAATGGAATTTTCCGGCAGTAACGCGATCACCCACCGGTGACGATGCCGCGAGAACGAGCTCGCCCCGGAACGGGGAAAGCTCCGGAAAGCACCGGCCGCTTCGCGTCGACCAGGTCGGCCGGGCAGGACCGCCCGCTTTCGCGAGAAGCGGTCGTGCGGCCGCCCGCGCGGAGGAAGCCACTCGCGTGAACGGGTGATCAGCACCGCCCGGGCCTTTCCGAGTCCACCGAGCCGACCGCGAACTCGGTCCACAGACCGTCCGGTGCCGCGCGGGCCGAAGAACACCCCGCCCGGGAGGGTCCGACACCGCGGTGTCCACGCCCTGAACCACACGAACCGCTCCTCCGGTGGAATACTCGACGGCCGGAATCCCGTTGGTCCCCGCGGCACACACCGCCACGAGCCAGCAACAATCCAGTCCAGCCAGGAGCCAGCCCGTGACTGACGGACCACTGATAGTTCAGTCGGACAAGACGGTACTTCTCGAGGTGGACCACACCGGGGCCGAAGAGGCGCGTACCGCGATCGCACCGTTCGCCGAGCTCGAACGCGCGCCGGAGCACGTGCACACCTACCGGATCACCCCCCTCGCGCTGTGGAACGCCCGCGCCGCAGGGCACGACCCCGAGCAGGTCGTGGACGCCCTGGTCAACAACTCGCGCTACCCCGTTCCACAGCCGCTGCTGGTCGACATCGTCGAAACGATGGGCCGCTACGGCAGGCTGGAGCTGACCCACGACCCGGCGCACGGCCTCGTGCTCGGCGCACGTGACCGGGCCGTGCTCGAGGAGGTCCTGCGCAGCAAGAAGATCAAACCCATGCTCGGCGAGCGCCTGGACCAGGACACGGTGGTGGTCCACCCCAGCGAGCGCGGCCGCCTCAAGCAGACCCTGCTCAAGCTGGGCTGGCCCGCCGAGGACCTGGCCGGGTACGTGGACGGCGAGGCCCACCCCATCTCGCTCGAGCAGCACGGCTGGCAGCTGCGCGACTACCAGCGCCAGGCGGTCGAGTCGTTCTGGGCCGGGGGCTCCGGGGTCGTGGTGCTGCCCTGCGGCGCGGGCAAGACCCTGGTCGGGGCCGCGGCCATGGCCGAGGCCGGTGCCACCACGCTGATCCTGGTCACCAACACGGTCGCGGGCAGGCAGTGGAAGCGCGAGCTCGTCGAGCGGACCTCGCTCACCGAGGACGAGATCGGCGAGTACTCGGGTGAGCAGAAGCAGATCCGGCCGGTGACCATAGCCACCTACCAGGTGATCACCCGCAAGTCGAAGGGCGAGTACCAGCACCTCGACCTGTTCGACTCGCGCGACTGGGGGCTGATCATCTACGACGAGGTGCACCTGCTCCCCGCGCCGGTCTTCCGGATGACCGCGGACCTGCAGTCCAGGAGGCGGCTCGGGCTGACCGCGACGCTGGTCCGCGAGGACGGGCGCGAGGGCGACGTGTTCTCCCTCATCGGGCCCAAGCGCTTCGACGCCCCCTGGAAGGACATCGAGGCGCAGGGCTGGATCGCACCCGCGGACTGCGTGGAGGTCCGGGTGACGCTGACCGAGAACGAGCGCATCGAGTACGCCACGGCCGAGGCCGAGGACCGGTACAAGCTCTGCTCCACGGCGCACACCAAGGCCTCCGTGGTGCGGGCGATCCTCGACCAGCACCCGGAGGAGCCCGCGCTGGTGATCGGCGCCTACCTGGAGCAGCTGCACGAGCTGGGGCAGGAGCTGGACGCTCCGATCATCGAGGGCTCGACCAGGAACAAGGAGCGCGAGAAGCTCTACGAGTCGTTCCGGCGCGGTGAGATCAACCGGCTCGTGGTCTCCAAGGTGGCCAACTTCTCCATCGACCTGCCCGAGGCCTCGGTCGCCGTGCAGGTTTCCGGGACGTTCGGCTCCCGCCAGGAGGAGGCGCAGCGGTTGGGCAGGCTGCTGAGGCCCAAGGCCGAGGGTGGGCAGGCCCACTTCTACTCGGTCGTGGCCCGGGACACGATGGACACCGACTACGCTGCCCATCGGCAACGATTCCTCACCGAGCAGGGATACGCCTACCGGATAGTGGACTCCGAGGACCTGCTCGGACCCGCCATTCCCGATGTGGACGCCTGACCTCGCCGCGGTGCCCACGGCCGGCAGCGAATCGACCGGGACCACCGGTCGCGCCCGGGCAGCACCCGTGACGTGTTCGCGTCCACCGGACGTCGCTGGAGGCCAGGATGAGCACCGATAACAAGGAAACTCCTCCCATCGGGGGCGCCCACCGGTTCGTCGGTCTCGCGGAGAACCTGGAACGGTACGCGGGGAGGCCGTCGGAGGCGGAGCCACCGAACGTGAACGGTCCGGACCGCGGCTACGGGCTGGTCTTCTTCCACCTGGACGAGTACCACCTGACCTCCGTGATCAGCTCGGGGCTGCGCTTCCAGCCCATCGGGGCCGAGCCGGCCCAGGAGCTGGCGTGCACGGTCTACCGGGAGCAGGCCGAGGCGGCCCGCTACCTGGTGGACATCTCCTCCGAGCTGCTGGTGCGCAACAGCACCCACCTCGTGCCGGACCAGCTCGTTCCCAACAACCAGCCGCTGCTGGCCGGGACCGAGTTCCACGCGCTGCTCGCGGGTGGGCACCCGATGTTCCCTCCCGAATTCACCAGGTTCACCGACGCCCAGGGCGTGGAACAGCTGCAGGTCTTCACGCTGCTTCCGGTGACGCTCGGCGAGCTGAACTTCGCCCTCGACCGGGGGGTCTCCGCGCTGCGCAAGCAGTGGGCCCGCTTCGAGGTGGACGTGTTCGACCTGGGCAGGCCCAGCGTGGCTTGAGGGATCTCCGCGGGTCGTCCGTCCGGCGAGCGGCCACTCGGCGGAATCTCTCGCGGCGATGCCGATTGCTCGGGTGGTGCGTCCCGGCGCTGCCGCGCCGAAAGGGCAACCCCGGAACCAACCGTCGACCGGTCGGAGAGCATCAGCGTGAGTTCCTCGCGGGAGGACCTGGCCGGTAGCGGGGTGTGCGGTGAGCCGTAATCGGATGCCGCGGGTGGTACGCGCGTGCCAGGATCGTGAGCATGGACTCCTACCCCGGCAAGAAGGACCTGTCCGAGCTCGATGCGGTACGCGTCTACAGCCTGCCGATGCGCACCAGATTCCGGGGAGTGACGGTGCGCCGGGGAGTGCTGCTCAGCGGTCCTGCCGGCTGGGGGGAGTTCTGCCCGTTCGAGGACTACTCCGACTCCGACTCCGCCCCGTGGCTGGGGGCCGCGCTGGAGAGCTGCTTCGAGCGCTGGCCGGAGCCGGTGCGGGACGCGGTCCCGGTCAACTGCACCGTCCCCGCCGTGGGGCCGCAGCGCGCCCACGAGATCGCCGCGAACTCGGAGTGCGGCACGGCGAAGGTCAAGGTCGCCGAAGCGGGCCAACCCGCTTCCGCGGACGTGGAGCGGGTGGAGGCCGTGCGTGACGCGCTCGGTGACTCCGGGGCGGTGCGGGTGGACGCCAACGCCGCCTGGGACGTGGACACCGCGGTGCTGCGCATCCGGGAGCTCGACCGCGCGGCCCGCGGCCTGGAGTACGTGGAGCAGCCGTGCGCGAGCATCGCGGAACTCGCCGCCGTGCGGAAGCGGGTGGACGTGCGCATCGCGGCGGACGAGTCGATCCGACGGGCGGATGACCCGCTGCGCGTGGCCGTCGCGGACGCCGCCGACGTGGCGGTGATCAAGGCCGCCCCGCTGGGGGGAGTGCGCCGCGCCCTGCGGGTGGCCGAGGCCTGCGGCTTACCCTGCGTCGTCTCCTCGGCCGTGGAAAGCAGCGTCGGACTCGCCGCGCAGCTCGCGCTCGCCGGAGCGCTGCCCCGGCTGCCGTTCGCCTGCGGGCTGGGCACGATCTCGCTGCTCGACGGCGACGTCGTCACCGATTCCCTGCTGCCCACCGCCGGAAGGATGCCCGTGCCCGAGCGAGCTCCCGAACCGGCTCCCGCGCTGGTCGCCGCCGCCACGCCGACCGCGGAGACCCAGCACCACTGGCTGGACCGACTGCGTCGGGTGCACGAGGAGATGGCCGGATGAGCTGTCCCGCACCGCGGCCGCCCTCGACACCGCGGGACGACGTCGACGAAGCGACGCGCTCCACCGGGACCGTCCCCTCGCACGGCAGCCGCGCAACTCTGCCCCGGCGATTCGTCGTCGACGCGCGGCGTCACGGCCCGGTATGTCCGATACCGGAAAATCCTGCCGGGGGAAAAGTCGACATCTGGGTGCACATTCCGCGAACATTTCCTCCCCGCCCGGAGTTCACATTCTTGATCAGTTGGTCCGCTGATCCGGATCCGATCTCCCGGACACCGCGCTCGTCGAGCGCACCGCCGGCGAATGCGGGAAAAACCGCACACGGCCGACCGCGTGTGCGATAGCCTCTGATCACCGCACGGAGCGGCATCGCGACGCGTAAGGAACCGAATGCCGTCGTCACGCGTCCGAGCAGGACGATTTCGCAATCAACTAGGGGGCAACACGCATGTCCGTTGCAGCGGCCGGGCGTCAAGCCATGTCCGCGGTTACCGAGAATCAGGGGTTTTCCGGTGACTCCGAGCAAAACCCGGTCGAAGGATTCACGACCGACCCGGCCGACTTCCTCTCCGCTCGGGAGCAGGGCAGCTCTGCCGGAACCCGGATCGAGCAGCGAACCGCACCGATGGGCGAGATCAGCCAACTCGTCAACAGCAGCGTTTCCGAGCGCGGCAACGACGGCGAGTGGGTCAACGTCATCTGCCCCGTGGTCATCCCCAAGCGCAACGCCCTGACCAGCATCGCGCTTCCGGTGCTCGCGCTGGCCGTGATCGCCGTGCTCGGCACGGTCGCGGCGCAGGCCACCGGTGTGGGAACGGCGTGGTTCGGCCCGCACATCTGGGTGCTGCTGGCGATCGCCGCCGTCATGCTGTGGGCACGACGCAGCATCGTCATGGTGCCCGAGGGCTGCCACGCGATGATCACCAAGTTCAGCAAGCTGGACCGGACGGTCGGTCCGGGACGCACCGTCCTTCTCGATCCGCGCAAGCAGGTCAGCTACGTGCTGAACACGACGCGGGAGTACCCGTTCAACGCACCGATCAGCGAGGCGCCCACCCGGGGCGGCATCAAGGCCTCGGTCGACCTGTTCCTGCAGTTCCGCATCGAGGACCCGACGCAGTTCATGTTCGCGCTCGGAGCGGTGTCCGGGTTCTCCGACAAGCTGACCAACGCGGTCAGCGAGGTAACGCGCAGCCTGATCTACCAGCAGCGCGCCGAGGACATCTACGACCTCGTGGGGGAGAGCACCCAGGAACTGCTGGACAACCTGAACGAGCAGTTCCTGCCCGCAGTCCGGCTGACCAGCGCCAACATCACCCACGCCGAGCCGAGCAGCCAGCAGTACCGGGCTGACCTGGCCGCGCCGGAGATGGTGCGGATGGCCAAGGACGCCTACACCTACGAGTACGAGCTCAGCCTGCGCAAGGAGCAGGACGAGGGCGATCTGAACAAGGAACTGGCCTCGATGAACGAGAGCCTGTCCGGGATCAAGGCCGAGATCGCCAGCTACCAGGCTCAGATGGACACCTCCCTGGAGCGGGAGACCAACCGCGCCAAGGCCCAGGCGCGGCAGCGCTTCGTCGAGGCGGAGAGCACCGCCAACGCCAACGCCGCCCTGCTGGAGGCCCAGGCCCTGGACATCCGGGCGCTCAGCGCCGCGGACAACCCGGAGATCCTGGAGTACCACTACGAGAAGGAGACCCTGGACAAGCTGGAGAGCCTCGCCGAGCACCTTCCGACGCTCCTCTCGCTCGGTGACGGCGAGAACATCGACTACCTGGCCACCGCGCGGCAGATGCTCGGGGCCACGGAGGACGGGGGCGGACTCTCCGAGGCGGACGTGGCCGCCATCCAACAGCGCGTCGAGACGATCCAGCAGCGCGTGCGCGAGCGCGAGGCCGAGATCGAGCAGCTGCTGGCCGCGGGCGGGCACACCGGGACCGATGCGGACCCGACCTCCGATTCCGCGGACTCGGAGGAGGACCGGACCGCCACCCCGGCGTCAGCCGAGCCCGCGGACACGCGGGAAGACCGGACCGCCGAGGCAGCCGAGAACGGCGCGAGCCCGAGCGACGAGCAGCACCAGGCAGGTGAGCAGTGATGGCGAGCCAGGAACGCGGTTTCTCCAAGATCACCGACGCGGTCGCGTCGTGGTCGAACATCCGCCAGCTCATTCGCGGCGGTGACGAGGGCAAGCTCGTGCCGGTGGTGATCCCGAAGGACAACCGGGGCATCGGCTGGCTCGTGCTGCTGTTCGTGGCCCTCTACCTCGCCGGGACGGCGGCGTTCAGCAGCGGGCTGATCGCCGCGGCCACCGGAGCGGGGGCGGCCCTGGCCCTGGTGCTCGCCGCGATAGCGCTGTGGCGCGGCTCGATCGTGGAGATCGAGCAGGGCACCACCGGCATCCGCAGTCGTTACGGCGCGTTCACCGGAACGCTCGACCCCGGCCGGCACTACCTGTGGTGGCCCTGGGACAAGGTGGAGTTCATCGTGGACACCACCACCGAGATCCCCTACAGCGCACCGGTGGCCGCCTGCCCCACCGCGGAGGACGTGCCGCTGAAGGCCATCGAGTTCTTCCTGAAGTTCCGCATCGACAACCCGATCGACTTCGTGCGCACGATCGGCGCGGGCAACTTCGACGCGGTGCTGTCCAGCGCGGTGCAGGACGCGATCCGGCAACGCGGCAGGCAGGTGCACACCGAGGACGCCTACGACCTGCGCGGCAGCGACGTCGAGGACATGCAGGCGACACTGAACCGCCAGCTGAGCAAGTACGGCGTGTGGATCCTCGGGGCCAACATCCCGGACGTCCAGCTCCCGGACCAGTACCAGCAGCACCTCGCCACGAGGGAGCGCGTCTCCAAGGAGCTCAGCGCCTACGAGCGCGAGTGGGAGCTGACCCGCAAGCGGCGCATCGACAACCTGTCGATGGAGATCGAGCGGGCGAAGAAGACGCGCGACGCCAAGCTGGTGGAGGTGAAGGCGGCCCGCAACCAGGCGCGGCGCGACGTCGCCCGCAGGTTGGAGGAGCAGGAAACCGAGGCCCAGCGGGCTCAGTGGGAGATCGAGGCCCGCGGCAGGGCCACGCTCACCGAGGCGCAGAACGAGGCGAAGTCCCGCGAGCGGCTGGGCCGCGCCTACCGGGACAACCGCGCCGTGCTCAGCTACGAACTGGCGCAGCGCAGGCTCGAGGTCGGTGCGAAGCTGGCCGAGCGCGCGCCGCGTCCGGTCGTCGTGCGTGGCGGTGGCGGTGAGCAGTCGACGCTGTCCACGCTGCTGGTGTCCCAGCTGCTGCCGAAGATGAGCGCGGAGGCGTTCGCGAACGATGACGCCGCGTCCCGCTCGGGCGGTTCCGGCGGCTCCCGGAGCGGGAGCTCCGTGGACGAGGCGATGCAGGCCGTCGACCGGACCGAGGAGTTCGCGCAGTCGATGCTGGACAACGGCAAGGGCAACCAGTAGTTCCCGTTGCCGGGGTTCCTCGCGCGATCCCGTCCGCACAGTTCGAGTGCCCGGTCCCCGCGGGGGCCGGGCACTCGGCCGAGCCGTGCGACGTCTCCCGTCTCAGCGCTTCCGGTTGGTTCTCCTGCGCAGCAGCACGAAGGCCACGGTCAATCCGACCACCGCGGCGGCCACCGGGGCGAGCCGCTTCAGCACCGGCATTCCCGCCGTGCCGAGCAGGTCCACCGCGTCCTCGGCCTCCCCGGATAACTCGGCGGCCTTCCGGTCACCACCGGCAGCGGCACCCGCCGCGCCCTCCGGGGAGGCCCCGTCCCCGGTCCCCGCGGTTTCCGGTCCCGGCCGCTGACCGGACGACTCGACACCGGTGACCTTCCAGCCGGTCCGCCCTTCGGAGCTCTCCTGCCGTTCCTGTTCGTCCGCCTGCTCGCTCGTCGCGGCGGGCTGTTCGCCGTCCGGGAGGTGCCCGTTCCGGGAGACCGCGGACCCGACGCCCTCCTCGGCCGCACCGGCGGCCTCTCCGGTGGTGGCGGTGGTGGCCTCCTCGGTGGTGGCCTGTGCTGCTCCCTGGCCGGACTCGGCGCCGGTCAGCCGCTCGGCCAGGCAGTTCGCGAACTGGTTGATCAGCTTCTCCGCCACGTCGGAGATCAGCCCACGGCCGAGTTGGGCGGGCTTTCCGGTTACCTTCAGGTCCGTGTCCACGTGCACGGCGGTGCTCGTGCCCTCGGGGCGCAGCGTCGCGCTCACCGTGGCCGAAGCGGTGCCGTTGCCACGCGAGTCCTTGCCGTTGGCGTCCACGACGGCCCGGCGCGCCTCGGGATCCACCGAGGTGAAGCTGCCGCTGCCCTTGTACAGCAGCGAAACCGGACCGAGTTTGACCTTGACCGAACCGGAGAACTCGTTTCCCTCCACGCTCTTCAGCGTCGCCCCCGGCATGCACGGCGCCACCCGTTCCAGGTCGAGCAACGCCTGCCAGGCGTCGTCGACCGGAACCGGCACGGTGAATTCGTGCTCCAGCTGCACTGGTCCTCCTCATCGCATCAGCCGGATGTCCGTCCGGATCGGCGGTCTCCTGACGGCGCAGGAGAGGTCCCGGGCATCTCTTCGGCCCCGCAGGCGCCGAAACCCTTGCCGAGCACTTCCGACGAAGGCCCCGCTCCACCCGAGTGCTTCGCTCGAGCGGTCGGCACAGGAACTCCTGCTCGAAAGGATCACTCCAACGAAGGCGCTTTGAGCCCGAGCAGTCGGCACCGCCACCCGCACCGCCAAGCAACCACCCACGCCAAGCCAGTCCCCGAAAAACCTCCACCCCAACGCAAGCGCTTTGAGCCCGAGCAGTCGGCACCGCCGCGGGTTCTCTCGTGGTGCTCTCGCGAGGAAGGCCCGACGTTGTGTAGGTCGCTACCCGATGTCGGGCCTCCCCGCAGCGAGAGCCCGCGAGAGGTTCCGCCACGGAACCACCTGAGACAAGCCAGTCCCTGAAAAAGCCTCACCCCAACGCGAGTGCTCTGAGCCTGAGCAGGAGGAGAAGATCCGGTGCGTGAGTCGGATGCATTGCAAGGCCGGGCCGCTCGCAGCGTAGGTCGCTACTCAAGAGCGGCCCAACACAGCAAGGCGCCGACTCACGTGCCGGCTAACCGACCATCCGGACAAAGCTCCGTCGGGAAAATTACGAACTAGCGGTGGTCAAAGCCCTCTTGGTCAACACCTCGGCCAAGTGCTCCCGATACTCCACATCGGCATTGGCGTCGCTGCCCGCGCTCGTTCCCTCGGTGGCCCGCGCTGCCGCCTGCCGTATCGCCTCCTCGGTGGGGGCCGCGCCGAGCAGCGCCTGCTCCACGCCCTCCGCGCGTATCGGGGTCGCTCCCATGTTGGTCAGCCCGACCCGCGCGCGGGCGACCTTGCCGCCCTCCACGAGCACCGTGGTCGCGACTCCCACCACCGACCAGGCCTGCGCCACCCGGTTGAACTTCTCGTAGTGCGCGCTCCACCCGGTGTGCTTGGGCACCCGGACCTCGACGAGGACCTCGTCCGGCTCGAGCGCCGTGGTGAAGTAGTCGACGAAGAACTCGCGCGCCGCGATGTTCCTCCTGCCGGAGGGACCGGCCACGACCATCTCCGCGTCCATGGCCAGCACCGGCGCCAGCAGGTCGCCCGCGGGATCGGCGTGGGTTATGGACCCCCCGAACGTCCCGCGGTGCCGCACCTGCGGGTCTGCGACGGTCCGCGTCGTCAGCGCGATCAGCCCGGCGTGCTCGGAAACCAGGTCGTCACGCAGCACGTCGTGGTGACTGGTCATGGCGCCGATCACCAGGTCGTCACCTTCCTCGCGGATTCCGCGCATCTCGGCGACCTTGCCGAGGTCCACCACCAGCGCGGGATCGGCGAGCCTCATGCGCAGCACCGGGAGCAGGCTCTGCCCTCCGGCGAGGACCTTGGCGTCCTCCCCCGCGCTGCTCAGCGTCCGGACCGCCTCCTCCACCGTGGAGGGGGCAACGTAGTCGAACTCCGCGGGAATCACCTGTCACCTCCGGTCGCGAGACCACCGTCGTTGTCGCCGGATCCGAGCCCACCGTCGGATTCCGCCGCGGCGGAACTCGACCGGGCCTCGGACAGCGCTCGCCACACCCGCTGTGGCGAGCACGGCATCCGCACATCGTTAACCCCGTAGTGCCTGATCGCGTCGACCACCGCGTTGACCACGGCCGGGGTGGAGGCGATCGTGCCCGCCTCGCCCACTCCCTTGACTCCGAGCGGGTTGGACGTGGCCTCGGTCTCGGTGCGGTCCGTCCGGAACTCGGGCAGGTCCATCGCGGAAGGGACCAGGTAGTCCGCGAAGGTGGCGGTCGTCAGCGTGCCGTCGTCGTCGTGAACCGCCTCCTCGTACAGCGCCTGGGCGATCCCCTGGGCCAGTCCACCGTGCACCTGTCCCTCCACGATGAGCGGGTTGACGACGCTGCCGACGTCGTCCACGCACACGTAGGACCTGATGCGCACCCCGCCGGTCTCGGTGTCGACCTCCGCGGCGCACAGGTGCGTGCCGTGCGGGAAGGAGAAGTTCTCCGGGTCGTAGCTGGCCTCGGCGTCGAGGTTCGGCTCCACCCCCTCGGGCAGGTCGTGGGCGGTGAACGCGGCCAGCGCCACGTCGGTGATGCCCATGCCCTTGTCCGTGCCGCGAACCGCGAAGCGCCCCGCGGTGAACTCCAGGTCCTGCTCGGAGCACTCCAGCATGTGCGCGGCGATCTTCCCGGCCTTCTCGACCACCCTGTCGGAGGCCTGAACAGCCGCGATTCCCCCGACCGCGAGCGAGCGGGACCCGTAGGTGTCCAAGCCGCGCGGTGAGGACTGCGTGTCCCCGTGCAGCACCTCGATGTCCTCGAAGGGCACGCCCAACCGGTCGGCGACGATCTGGCTCCATGCGGTCACGTGGCTCTGCCCGTGCGGCGAGGTGCCGGTGACCACCTCCACCTTGCCGGTGGGCAGCACCCGGACCTGGGAGTGCTCCCAGCCGCCCGCCCCGTAGGACAGCGAACCGAGCACTCTGGAGGGAGCAAGCCCGCACATCTCGGTGAAGGTGGAGATCCCGATGCCCAGCTGGACGGTGTCACCGCGCTGCCTGCGCTGCACCTGCTCGTCGCGCAGCTGCTGGTAACCGAACATCTCCATCGCCCGGTCCGTGGCCGCCTCGTAGTTCCCGGAGTCGTAGGTCAGCCCGGCGACGGTGTCGAAGGGGAACTCCTCGTGGCCGATCCAGTTCTTGCGGCGGACCTCCATCGGATCCATGTCGAGCTCGGCGGCCAGCTCGTCCATCATCCGCTCGATCGCGAAGGTCGCCTCGGGACGTCCCGCTCCCCGGTAGGCGTCGGTCGGTGTCTTGTTGGTGAACACGTTCGTGCAGGTGAACCGGTACGCGTCGAACTTGTAGATCGAGTTGAACATCAACGCGCCGAGAATCGGCACCCCGGGCGAGACCAGCCGCAGATAGGCTCCCATGTCGGCGAGCAGGTCGACCTTGAGCCCGGTGACGGTTCCGTCCGCGCGCGCGGCCAGGGAGAGTCGCTGAACCTGGTCCCTGCCGTGGTGGCCGGACAGCATCGTCTCTGACCTGGTCTCGGTCCACTTGACCGGACGCCCGAGCTGCTCGGCCATCAGGAAGGTGAGCATCTCCTCGGGGGTGACCTGCAACTTGCCGCCGAACCCCCCTCCGACGTCCGGGGCGATCACCCGGATCTTGTGCTCGGGGGTTCCCAGCGTCATGGCGATCATCGTGCGCAGGATGTGCGGCACCTGAGTGGCCGACCAGACCGTGTACTGCTCCCCCGTCGGGTCGACGAGCACCGAGCGGGGTTCCATGAAGGCGGGGATCAACCGCTGCTGCCGGAAGGTTCGGTCCACCCGAACCTCGGCGTCCCGCAGCGTCTGCTCCACATCGCCTCCGGTCCCGGCCTCGACCGAGTCGAAGGTCCACGTCGCGCTGCGGTTGGTGCCCAGTCCCTCGTGGACCAGCGGGGAGTCGTCCCGCGCCGCCGACTCGATGTCGAGCACGACGTCGAGGTCCTCGTAGTCGACGTCGATCGCGTCCAGGGCGTCGCGCGCCTCGGCGGGGCTGCGCGCCGCGACCATGGCCACGGCCTCACCGGCGAAGTTGACCGAGTCGACCGCCATGGAGGGGGCCTCGGGGGCTTTCATGTCCTCGGTCACGGGCCAGGCGCACGGCAGGCTGCCCTGCCGCTGCGCGATGTCCGCCCCGGTAACCACCGCGTGGACCCCGGACATCCGGCGCGCTTCCGAGGTGTCGATGGAGCTGATCCGGGCGTGGGCCACCGGGCTGCGGAGCACGGCGAGGTGCACCGTGCCGGGAGGGTTCATGTTGTCGGTCCAGCGCGTCCTGCCGGTGACCAGCCGGGCGTCCTCCTTGCGCTTGCGCGCGCGACCGAGCTCGGGTTCGGACGGGCTCACTGGCGTGGCGGTCATCACTGTCCTCCCGTCACACGTGCGTCGGCCTGCTCGGTGGAGGTGCGCGGGGCCGGTGCCTCCCCGGAGCGCTCCATGGCCGGTCCCGCGCCCGGCCGCATCTGCTCGGAGGCGTCCCGCACGGCGCGGACTATGTTCTGGTAACCCGTGCAGCGGCAGAGGTTGCCCTCCAGCCCTTCCCGGATCTGCTCGTCGTCCGGCTCGGGGTTCTCCGCGAGCAGGTCCAGGGCCTGCATGATCATCCCCGGGGTGCAGAACCCGCACTGCAGCGCGTGGTTGTCGTGGAAGGCCTGCTGCAGCGGGTGCAGCCCTCCCTCCTGGGAGAGGGCTTCCACGGTGGTCACCTCGTGGCCGTCCGCCTGCACGGCCAGCACCGAGCAGGACTTCACGCTCTGCCCGTCCATGTGGACCGTGCAGGCCCCGCAGTTGCTGGTGTCGCAGCCGACGACGGTGCCGACTTTGCCGAGCTGTTCGCGCAGGTACTGCACCAGCAGGGTTCTGGGCTGCACCTCGTCGGTGTAGGTGGTTCCGTCGACATCGACGGTTATGCGCGGCATTGGGCCTCCTCAACGGGCCTGGCCCGCGGTGCGCGGACGTACGTTCGAAACACCCCGCCCGAGTGACGGGAGTCACAACTCAAGAGCCTGCTACTTCACTGCGCCTCAAGCAAGCCCACGATCGGTCGGGATCATGGTCCCGAACGACACGTGTCGTGTCCGAACAGCGACACAGCGGGATTCCGGCCACGATCCGGTGAAACTCCGCAGCGACCGCGCGGTGCTCCTCACCGCGCGAACCACCGACACCACCGCGGGGTCTCGTGCCGCACGAGGGGAACGTCTCGCGCGAAACCGTCACCCTGGAGCGATTCCAGAAAGAACGTCTCGCGCGAAACCGCGCGTCCCCCAGGGCTCCGGGGCGCGGTCGCCACCCGATGTCGGGGTACCCGCAGCCGGGCGCCGACCGAGGTTCCGCCACGCGACCCGCTCGCCACCCCTCACTCACCGGGACTGGCGGTGCACTTCCTCCCAGAGCGTCCGCAGAGCCTCCAAACTGTGCCCGGCCACCAGCACGTCCACATGGGGCAGTGCCGCGACTATCCCGGACTGCACGGGCGAGTACTCCGCGTGACCCGCGTGGGGGTTGGCCCACAGCACGGCGCGCGCCAGTCGGCGCAGCCTGGCCACCCCCTCGGCGAGCTCGGTCGTGTCCCCGCGCTCCCAGCCGTCCGAGAACAGCACCACCACGGCCGATCTGGCGGCGCCGCGCTGCCCCCAGCGGTCCAGGAAGACCCGCAGAGTCTCCCCCAACCGGGTTCCCCCGGAGAAGTCCGGCACGGCGCGACCGGCCGCGGCCAGCGCCACCTCGGGGTCGCGCTGCCGCAACTGGCGAGTGACCCTGGTCAACCGCGTTCCCAGGGTGAAGACCTCGGTGCTGGCCGGAGCCGCCCGCACCACCAGGTGCGCGAAGCGCAGCAGGGCGTCGGCGTAGGCGCTCATCGATCCGGACACGTCCACGAGCAGCACCACCCTGCGCGGCCTGCCCGCCCGTGCCCGCCGAGCGAGCCGCACCGGTTCCCCACCGGACCGGAGCATGGCACGCATGGTCCCGTCCGGATCCAGCGTTCCCCGACGAGCCGGGCGTCGCCGCAGCGAGGAACGCCGCGGTGGACGGAGGTCCAGCCGGGACAGCATCCTGCGCAGGTGGGCCCGCTCCGCCTCGTCCAGCTCGGCCAGATCTCTCCTGCGCAGGGTCTCCACGTCGCCCGCGACGGCCAGCTGGTCGGTGTCCGCGGCCGTGGACTCCCCGCTCGAGTCCCCGCCGAGCGGGGCCGCCCGCGGGCGAGCGGGACGCGTCCGGGCAGCCGCGCCACCGGACTGCTCGACTCCGCCGAACCAGGCGGCGAAGGCGGCGTCGAACAGCGGCAGATCCTCCGGCTCGGAGCACAGGGTCAACCTGCCCGCCCAGTACAGCCGCGTCCACTCGGCCAGGTCGACGTGGGCCGTGGCGTCCAGAAAGGTCCTGACCCGCTCCGGGCCGCAGGTCACCCCCGAGTGGCGCAGCGCCTCGGCGAAGCCGACGAGCCCCTCGAGCGTGTGATCCACCTCGTCCATGTCCGCATTGTGCACCTCGCGGGGCGGTCACGGCTCGGTTCCGACTCCGGCGGGCACGCGCTGCGGAGCGGCGGGACCGGCCGGGGAGCTCGACAACGGCTCACCGCTCCCGCCTGCCGTTCCGCGGACTTCCGGTCCTCGATCAGGCGAAGACGATGGTGTTGTTCTCGGTGCGGATCACGCGGTCCTCGCTGTGCCAGCGCACCGCGCGCGACAGCACGGTGCGCTCCACGTCGGCCCCGCGACGTCGGATGTCGGAGACGGTGTCGGCGTGGGTGACCCGCACGACGTCCTGCTCGATGATCGGACCCTCGTCGAGATCCTCGGTCACGTAGTGCGCGGTGGCTCCGACGAGCTTGACCCCGCGCTCCTTGGCCTTGGCGTAGGGCGCGGCCCCGATGAAGGCGGGCAGGAACGAGTGGTGGATGTTGATCACCGGCACCCCGAGCTCGGACAGGAACTCACCGGACAGGATCCGCATGTAGCGGGCCAGCACCACGAAGTCCACATTGCCCCGCAGCAGCCGCAGGTGCTCGGCCTCGGCGGCCGGTTTGCCCAGCTCACCCGTTGGCACATGCACGAACGGGATGCCGAAGGCGCGCACTTCCTCCGCGGTGTCGGTGTGGTTGGACACGACCATCGAGATGGTCACCGGCAGCTGCCCCCTCCGGTGCCGCCACAGCAGGTCGAGCAGGCAGTGGTCCTCCTTGGAGGCGAAGATCGCGACGCGCTTGGGCACCGACATGTCGCGCAGCGTGAATCCGAGGTTGAACCCCTTGCCCAGCTCGGTCTCCAGGTCCCGCTCGATCGTGGGGAGCACGGCCTTGAGGTCGTCGAGACTGAACACCGTGCGCTGGTAGAACGCCCCGCCCTGCGGGTCGTCGGAGTACTGGTCCAGCGAGACGATGTTCGCACCGTGCCCGCTCAGCACCGCGCTGACCGCGGAGACGATGCCGGTGCGGTCCTCGCCCTGCACGATCAGCGAGGCGTGGTTCTCCCACAACGCGCGGTTCTGGGGCGAGGCGGACGAGTCCGTCCGCGACGTCGCCGATTCTGTCGTCAAGTCAGCCTTCCTTCCGCCGGAACTCGGTGACCCAGTCCGAGGTGGCCTTGAGTCCACCGAAGGTGTAGAAGTGCAGTTTGAGCTCGCCGTGACGCTGCGCGTCGTAGTTCCGGGCCAGGTCGTGCAGGAACCGGTCGGGGCCCGCAGTTCCCATCAGATTGGTCAGCGACAGCCCGTACTTCTTGGCGATGCCCGCGCTCGTGCCGACGCTGAACCGCGCGCCGTAGCGCAGCAGCCGCCGGATACCCGCGGGTCCCGGCACACCGACCCGGATCGGTAAGTCGATTCCACGCTGCCGAACGGCCTCCGCCCAACTCAGCACCGGGTCGACGTCGAACCCGAACTGGGTGATGATGCCACCGACCAGCCCGCGCTGCCGGATCGTCCCGGACTTGTCCTCCAGCGCCGACCACAGCGCAGCGTCACTGATGAACGGGTGCCCCTCGGGGTAGCCGCCGATGCCGACGCACCGCACGCCGTACTGCTCCAGCAGACCGGAGCGGACGACCTCGAGGGAGTCCTCGTACGGCCCTCGGGGGCTCGCCGGGTCACCGCCCACGACGAAGACCTCGTCACAGGAGCCGGCCTCCCGGATCGCGGCCAAGTACTCCTCCAGCTCCGCCCGCGATTCCAGTTGACGCGCGGAGATGTGCGGAACGGGCACGAATCCCGCGTCCCGGACGGCGCGCACGGCGCGCAGCCGCTGCTGCTGCTGTTCGTTGGCCAGGAAGGTCACGTTTATCCGACTGCCGCGCGGCAGGCTCTCCCGCGCACCGGTCAGACCGTCGATGTCCTTGCCCGTCATCTCGAACGAGACGTCCTCCAGGAGTCCGGCGAGCACGTGGGAGGGCGCGCTGGGGGCGGAACTCATGCATTCTCCTCGGAAACGATGTGTGTGGGGGCTCCCGGGGCCTTCCGGGAACACCTGCGCGAAGGCCTCTCCGGACCCCGGCGAGCGAAGTTCCCCGAGAGCGCGTTCGGCCGAGCCGACGCCCGCGGACGCGGAAGTCGCGAGGGACCGGTGCTCAGGCGTTGCCGCGGTCCAGCGTTCGGGCGTACTCGTCGTACGGGGCGGGAGCGACCGTGGCGCGGATGCGCGGGAGCCCGAGATCGGCCTCGGGATCGGTACCCGGCCCCGGGTGATCGCCCCACACCACGCTCACCTCGGTGCCCGGCTCGGCGAACCGGTTGTCGACCAGCGCCAGCGACAGCACGGTTCCCGCCGGGTCGAGCGAGGCGGAGTGGCAGGTGATGCCGACCAAGCCCTCGCGGGCCTGCACGCGCTGCCGAGCGTAGCTGAGGGCGAATTCCGGCTCGGTGCCCATCGCGGCCCGGGCGTCGGCGGGGTCGCAGACGAGCGTGACCTTGGTGCGCGAAACGGTGTCCTTCGCGCCCAGCAGGGCGTCCCTGCCGATGAAGTCGTGGTCGAACGAGATGATCCTGCCGTAGCCGAGTTCGTACGGCGAGCTGGTCACGCCCGCCCTCACGACCGTCCACATCGATGCCGAATCGCACGGGCGCATGACGGCGCGCACCGTGCTGGACCTGGACACCGCCGGGCTCGACGCTACCCCCGGACGGGTGATCGTCCGCGAATCGACCTGACGCCGGTCGTTCCCCACCACACAGCGGTGTCCCCGCTCCGGCGGGCCCTCCGGTGCTGGGAATCCCGCAGCGGCCCCGAGACGCGTCTCGCACACCCGTGGGCCGCCCGCCCCCGGTCTGGCAGGCTGATCGGTATGACTGGGCCAGAACACTTCAAGACCGCGCAGCGCCTGCTCACCGAAGCGACGGAGCAGAACGACCCGGAAAGCGAACGTACCTGCGTGGCGCGCGCTCAAGTGCACGCCACTCTCGCGCAGGCCGCCGCGACAGCGCAGGCGGGCGGGCCGATCTTCAACGAGGACGGCGAGTTCGTGATCGGCGGGATGACCGAACCGCAGGAGGCCGCCTGGAAAACCGTGCTCGATCCGGACGAGGGCGAAGCGGAGTAACCCCAGCACCGGACGCACCGACGTTCGCCACTTCCCCTCCGCAGGTGCTCGCGTGGTCGCTCCGGCGCCCCGCTCCGGGGAGACCCCGACTCGGGGTCTCCCGTTCAGGTGCCGAACCCCAGCACCCCCTCGGAGGCGCGCACCCGCTGGGCGTCCTCGCGGTACTTCAGCACCGTTCCCAGGGTGTGGGCCGCGGTCGCTGTGTCCAGCTCCGTCCTGCCGAGCGCGAGCAGCGCACTCGCCCAGTCGATGGACTCGGCGACCCCCGGTGGTTTGAGCAGCTCCATGGAGCGCATCCGGCGCACCGCCTCGGCCACCTGCTCGGCCAGCCGCTCCTCCAGGCCGGGAACCCGGCTGCGCAGGATGGCCACTTCGCGCCGCAGGTCCGGGTGCTCCAGCCAGTGGTAGAGGCACCGGCGCTTCAGCGCGTCGTGCACCTCGCGGGTGCGGTTGGAGGTCAGCAGCACGAGCGGGGGACGTCGCGCCCGGACGGTCCCGAACTCGGGGATGCTCACGGTGTAGTCGGACAGCACCTCCAGCAGGAAGGCCTCGAACTCGTCGTCGGCGCGGTCGATCTCGTCGACCAGCAGCACGCAGGGGGCCTGCCACAGCGCCCGCAGCAGCGGGCGGGCCAGCAGGAAGCGGGAGGTGTAGAGCTCAGCCTCCGCGCGATCGGTGTCGACGCCCTCCTCCGCCGTGGCCTCCAGCGTCCGCAGGTGCAGCAGCTGCCGCGGGAAGTCCCACTCGTAGAGCGCCTGGGCGGCGTCCATCCCCTCGTGGCACTGCAGCCTGATCAGCTCGACTCCGTAGGCGTTGGACAGGGCGTGCGCGAGCGCCGTCTTGCCGGTTCCCGGCTCCCCCTCGCACAGCAGCGGCCGTCCCATGCTGGCGGCGAGGAAGGCCGCAGTGGCTATGCCCTCGTCCGGAAGGTAGCCGGTGTCCCGCAACGCGGTGGAGACGTCGGCGGGGGAGTCCGGCGCGGCGGAGCTGCGATCGTCGAACATGCCGCGAGCGTATGTGACGGATCACGTTCCGCGCTGCCCAGCGGGGCCCCGCGAGCCGGTCGCGCCGGGAGGGCCCGGTGAGCACCTCGGCGCGCACGCCCCGTCACCACCGAATCCCGCTCGGGCCAGCCGTCCTGTCGAGGCCGCGGGCCGCACCGAATCCCGCCCGTTCCCGCCGAAGGACCGGGCGCCATACTTACGCGGGTAAGGACCACGTACGGCCGAGGTGGATCTTGAACCGGTTCAGCGGATTCCCCGCCCATGTCGAGAAGTACCTCGGCAGGATTCGCGGCGCGGACAGCCAGGAGACCGATTCGCGGGAACGGGGGTATCACCTCGTCTACTGCGACCCACCGCACGGCGCGCACATCTCGGTGCTCACCAACGGCCTGCGCTCGCACGCGGCCGGCGCACCACTGCCGCACGAGCTGGTCTGCACGCTGCACAGTGGACAGGAGCTGCACGCGCGGCACCTGACCGGCGTCATCGCAGAGCTGCTGGAGGAGTCGAACAGCCGCGTCGGCCCCGGCGCACTGATCATGAACGACAGGGCGCTGCTCCCGGAAACCGAGATCAGCGGGGCCCTGGCCGCTCCCCACCCCTACCTCGGCGAGGACTTCGACATCCTCCGCGACGAAACCGGGGAGGCCGTGCTGCGCATCATCACCCTGCTTCCGATATCGCGGGGCGAGGCGCAACTCGTGGCGCGCTACGGCAGCGACGTGCTCTACGACCGGTGGGAGCAGCACGACAGCGACCTGCTCGACGCCTTTCGCCCCTCCGTGGCCTGACCGGGCGCGGTTCTCCGCACGCGGGACGCGGCGCGCCCGGAGCCGCCGGCCCCGACCCGGAGGTGGCCGAACTCCGGGTAGCCCGGGGGTTGTCCCCCGAGGCGGGCGCGGGGGTTCGCGCCGTTCCATGGAGCCATGACGCACCAGAACGAGAACAGCGAGCACACCGCCGCCACAGGCGACCTCAGCCCCCACACCGCCACGAAGTACCGCAGGTTCCGCCGCTCCCGCGACGAACGCATGATCGCCGGGGTGTGCGGCGGACTGGCGGAACTGTTCGACGTGGACGCCGCGATCGTCCGCATCGTGCTGGTCGCCGCGACGTTGCTCGGCTTCGGGGTCGGCCTCCTGCTCTACCTCGCCTGCTGGATCGTAGTTCCCGAGCGGTAACCACGACCGCGCGGAGCGGAGCTCAGCGCATGTCCGGGGCCTGCCGGATGAACTCGTCGAGCACCCCCTCGGCGACGCGCACCCGCCCCTGGGGACGCGTCTCACCGGGCACGGTGCGTATCGACTCGGCGCGGTCGGCGAGCTCGGCCGCCTGATCGAAGCGGTCCGCGGCGGTCCGCGAATCACCGTCCGCTCGCGCGGAGAAGCCGTCCAGGGTGGTCAACAAGGCCTCGCCCCAGGCATCGGTGGCGCGCAACCACGGTCGCACGTCCGAGACGAAGTCCTGCGGCGCGTTCTCCTCGATCCGCTCCGGCGCGTCCGCGATCGACCGGGCGTAACCGCGCAGGTCGGCCACGGCCTGCTGTCCGTCCGCTCCGTCCGAGTTCCAGGCCTTCCGGAACTCCTCCAGCCTGTCCCGCAGCGCGGGGGCCGCACTCAGCCACGGCTCACCGCTCGGCAGGGGAGCCATGCGGTTCAGGTCGAAGAACACCATCAGCGAGTCGACGGTGGCACCGTCGGCCTCGAAGCCGCTCACCTCGTCGGTGAACCGGTCCCCCGCGAGGTACTCAGCCGCCTGGCGCCACGCGCGCTCGGCGTCGAAACCCGCGCTGTTCCACGCGAAGGCGGCGGCCGAGATCTCGACGACCTTGCTCGCGGCGGCCTGGTTCATCGGGTTGATGATCAGCCCGTCGAGCTGCTTCGTCAGCCCCTTCTCCCGCTTCGCGTACGGACCGAGCATGATTCGACCCTCGGTGGCGTCGAAATCGTTCACCGGGTAGTTGTCCCACAGCAACGGTTCCCGGCCCCACACCTCGGTCGCCGCCGCGGCGTCGGAGACCGAGACGCCCTCCGGGATCACCCCGTCACCGGTCCACATCACCTCGACCGAGGAGGACAGCTCCTCCCGCAGCGCGGTCTTGTAGGGCGTCCGCTCCGCGTCCGAGTACTCGGTGGGCACGGTCTGCAGCGGCTGGGTCCCCGGATGGGTCTCGACGAACTCGCTCTCGAGCCCGTTGAGCAGCTCGGCCTGGGCGCGACCCGCCGCTGCCGGTGAGGGTTCCCCGTAGCGGTCCCGGTCGGCGGAGCAGTTCCACTCGGTGTAGGAGATGTCGTCGAACGGCACCGCGAAACTGCGCACGCCGATGTCGTACATCGCCTGCAACTTGGCGATCAGCGCCTGCCGGTCCTGCTCGTCGCTGAAGCAGATCGACTGCCCCGGCGACACGGCGAAGACGAACTTCACGTGGTGCGCGGCCGCCTGCTCCACGAGTTCGCGAAGTCGCTCGAACCGGTCGGTCGGATAGGGTTCCCGCCACTTCGCACGGTGGTAGGGATCGTCCTTCGGGGCGTAGACGTAGGTGTTGAGCTTCATGGAGCCGTAGAAGGCCAGCTGGTCCATCCGCTCCGCGTGGGTCCACGGGCTTCCGTAGAACCCCTCGATCGTCCCGCGCGTGGGCACGTCCGGCTCGTCCAGGATGCTCACCCCGGCGATATGCCCGCCGGAAGTGATCTGCCGCAGCGTCTGCACCGCGTAGTAGGCGCCGGCCGCGTCGACCCCGCCGAGCACCACCGCGGGGTCCTGCCCGCTGTGCACCGTGATCGCGTAGCTCTCCCCGGCCAGCTTCTCGTCCTCGTCCTCGTCGTTGCGGTCCGGGAAGTCCAGCCCCGAGTGCTGGAGCTCCTTCCGGATCATCGGGGCCCAGCGGCTCCCGAGGCGCACCTTCAGGGTCGATCCGTCGACGGGATCGCCGGGCTGGCGCACCACCACGTCGGTGGCGCCGGCCTCGGTCAGCACGCGCACCGCGAGATCACGGGTCTGCGGATCGACCATCGGGTCGACGACGAGCTCCACCTTGCCCTCGACCTGCACGTCCTCGCCCTCGGAACGCAGCTGGCTCGGCTTCGGAACCACCTCGGGCAACCCGTTGTCGGTCTGCTCGCCGGCCCGGGACTGCCGCGCGGGCTCGGTGGTCCCCTCCGAGTCGGAGGAGGTCGTACCGTCCGTACAGCCCACCGCGAGGAGCGCCAGCACGCACGACAACGCCACCAGCAGCACCGGGCGGCGGGCGGTTCGCCGGAAACGGCCCACGGCGCCTCCTCGAGTTCGTCAACCGAAGCCGGTCGGTTGTTCGCGTTCGCAAGTGGCCTCACTGAAGTGAATCATGAGGGCGGGGACGGGTTCGAATCACCCGACCCGTTCAGGGGACGGATCCCACAGTCGTCCGGAAAACGGGGAGGTTCAGCGGACGAGCTCGACGAGACCGGCGGAAAGCCCCGCTCGCAGCCGCGCGCGCAGCTCCTCCGCATCGGAGATGTCGAGTGTCTGCTCCCCGCTCGCGGGGGATCCGGAGGCGTCCCCGCAACTGACGAAGAACCGCCCGCGGCCGCTCTCGCCTGCGGGTTCCAGCCGGGCGTGCACACTCCCGCAGGGGGTGGTGATCCGGGCCTCGCCCCGGCCCAGCAGCTCGGTCACGGCGTTGTCGACCTCCGCGACCAGCCACTCGGGAAGGGTCCGTAGCGGTATCTCGTCCTGCGGATCCGTCGGAAAGGCCTCCAGCCGCCGGTCGGCCAGCACCCGCTCCACCAGGAAGCGAGAACCGGCCAGATAGGTCTCCCCGAGGTCGATCTCGGTGGCCACGCACCAGGACCGGTCGGCGGGCCACCACAGGTTCGCGGTCTGCCCGTGCTCCGGCACGAAGGCCGACACCGCTTCCACCGGGCCGGTGTAGAGCAGGTGGTCGCGCTCCGGCAGCCGCACCCGCGGTCCCGAGCGGACCCACGCGGGCACCGGGTCGGGCGGCCGGGCTCCCGGGAGAACGGACCCGTCGTCGGTGATGTGATAAGCCGCGATGTCGTCCCAGCCGTGGCCGTCCCACAGGCAGAACCAGCAGTCCTGCGGGTCGGTGGTGCTCTCCCGGAGGATCTCGGCCAGCACGGCCGCGTCCCCGCGCGGCAGCGTCCCCTCAGCGGGTCCCTCCCCGTTCCAGGGCATCGGTTCCTCCGGCAGGTCCCGCGGCAGGGCGATCTCGGGGAAGCTCGCCCGGTCGTGCAGCTCGATCCCGCTCCACGCCGCCACTTCGGACCAGCGCACAGTCCTGCCCTCCGGGGAGAGCACCGGGTGCGGCAGGCGCGCGTAGCTCTCGAAACCGGAGGGGATCACCGAGAGCACCCGCGGGTCGGTCAGCTCGCCCATCGCCGGGGCGAGCCACGCGGCGCGCTCCGTGTCGGTGCTCCACTCGAACGTCGGCCGGTCCACACGCTCTCCTCTGGTGAGTCGTGGCGTAAGTCCGCGCAGCAGGATAGGGGCCTCGCGTGAGTCGGCGCAGCGGGAGCACCGGAGGTGCACCTCGAGCAGCGGGGGATCGACTCATACGCGAAAGGGCCGCTCCCCGGGCGGGGAACGGCCCTTTCGTCCAGCGTGCTCGTTCACGCCTCGGCACGGGTGCCGGGACGGACGGTGGCAGCGCCGATGTTCGTCCCGGAGGACGTCACATCATGCCGCCCATACCGCCCATGCCACCCATGCCGCCCATGCCGCCGGTCGGGTCGGCAGCGGCCTCGCCGCCGCCACCGTTCTTCTCCGGCTTGTCGGCGACCACGGCCTCGGTGGTCAGGAACAGGCCCGCGATGGAGGCGGCGTTCTGCACGGCGGAGCGGGTCACCTTCGCCGGGTCGATGACGCCCGCCTCGATCAGGTCCTCGTACTCGCCGGTCGCGGCGTTGAGGCCCTGGCCGGACGACAGTCCCTTGACCTTCTCGGCGACGACGCCGCCCTCGAGACCGGAATTGATCGCGATCTGCTTGAGCGGGCCCTCGACGGCGGTGCGGACGCTGTTGGCGCCGGTCGCTTCGTCACCCTCGAGGTTGAGGTTGTCGAAGGCGGAGACGGCGGCCTGCAGCAGGGCCACGCCACCACCCGCGAGGACACCCTCCTCGACGGCGGCCTTGGCGTTGCGCACCGCGTCCTCGATGCGGTGCTTGCGCTCCTTGAGCTCGACCTCGGTAGCAGCACCCGCCTTGATGACGGCCACGCCACCGGCCAGCTTGGCCAGCCGCTCCTGCAGCTTCTCCCGGTCGTAGTCGGAGTCCGAACGCTCGATCTCGGCGCGGATCTCGTTGACCCGGCCGGCGATCTGCTCGTCGTCACCGGCGCCCTCGACGATGGTGGTCTCGTCCTTGGACACCACGACCTTGCGGGCACGGCCCAGCATGTTCAGCTCAGCGCTGTCCAGCTTGAGGCCGACCTCCTCGCTGATGACCTGACCGCCGGTGAGGATGGCCATGTCCTGCATCATCGCCTTGCGGCGGTCACCGAAGCCGGGTGCCTTGACGGCAACGGACTTGAAGGTGCCGCGCATCTTGTTGACGACCAGGGTGGCCAGCGCCTCGCCCTCGACGTCCTCGGCGATGATCAGCAGCGGCTTGTTGGACTGCATGACCTTCTCCAACAAGGTCAGCATGTCCTTGATGTTGGAGATCTTCGAGCTCAGCAGCAGGATGTAGGGGTCGTCCAGCGACGCCTCCATCCTGTCCTGATCAGTCACGAAGTAGGGCGAGATGTAGCCCTTGTCGAAGCGCATGCCCTCGGTGAGCTCGAGCTCGAGCCCGAAGGTGTTGCTCTCCTCGACGGTGATGACGCCTTCCTTGCCCACCTTGTCCATCGACTCGGCGATCAGCTCACCGATCTGGGAGTCGCCGGCGGAGATGGCGGCGGTGGCGGCGATCTGTTCCTTGGTCTCGATTTCCTTGGCGTTCTTGAGCAGCTGCTCGGCGACCGCCTCGCTTGCCTTCTCGATGCCCCTCTTCAGGGCGGTCGGGCTGGCGCCTGCCGCGACGTTGCGCAGACCCTCGCGCACCAGCGCCTGGGCCAGAACGGTGGCGGTGGTGGTGCCGTCACCGGCGACGTCGTCGGTCTTCTTGGCGACCTCCTTGACGAGCTCGGCGCCGATCTTCTCCCAGGCGTCGTCGAGCTCGATCTCCTTGGCGATGGAGACACCGTCATTGGTGATGGTCGGCGCGCCCCACTTCTTCTCGAGCACGACGTTGCGGCCCTTCGGGCCGAGCGTCACCTTGACGGCGTCGGCGAGGGTGTTCATGCCGCGCTCGAGACCGCGGCGGGCGTCCTCGTCGAACGCGATCATCTTGGCCATTGCGGTGTGGTCCTCCAGCTTTTTGGACGCCGTGGGACCGGACGGCTCCACGGCAGGACTCGTGCTCGGCCAGGCTCGGTGCCCGCGACGGACGACCGGTCCCCGCACGCTTGTCCAAACGAGCGGTTGCGGCCTCACCGTCCCGACCTGGCACTCACCCCTACTGAGTGCCAGTATCGTGTTTAGCACTCACCGGTTGTGAGTGCAAGCCGCCGGGCGGAAGGAGACGCGGAACAGCCACCGCGAGCCGCCACGCTCACCCGAACGGTGCAGCGCTCGGCCCGTCCCCACCCGGGGAGGAACTTCCCGCGCTCCCACCGTTGCCGCCGAACCCACCGTCCAGCGGCGGCGCGGAGCTGACCGTCTCGCTCATGATGATGAACATCACCACGATCACGGTCACGGCCACGATCACCAGTATCGGAACCAGCCACCTGGCCGGACCGTCCGACTTCCGCGCGAAGGAGGTCGACTGGGCGGGCATTGGAGGCCGCACCCGAACCGGTTCCCCCCTGGGCTGCGGAGGCGGTTGCTGCCCCGGGGGAACGGGCTGACCGGGTCCGGGAGCCGCCGGCCCCGGGAACGGCTGCCCTCCGGGAACCTGCGCGCCGGCCGGAGGCGGACCGGCTCCCGGGGTGCCGCCCGGAGGCGTGCCCTGCTGCGGCGGCTGCGGCACGGGCCCCGACTGGGCAGGAAACGGCCCGGACTGCGGGGACTGCTCACTGCGCTTGCCCGATTCCAGGGCACTTCTCGCCGCGGAGATCAGCTCCTTGCACGTCCCGTAGCGCTGATCCGGGGTCTTGCCCATCCCGCGGCGCAGCACCTCGTCCACCGCGGGCGGCAGCGGTACCCGCGAGGTGACCCGCGGCGCCTCCGTCCGCAGGTGCCCCTGGATCACCTCCTGCACCTCGCCCTTGTACGGAGGACCGCCGGTCAGGCACGCGTAGAGCATGCAGGCCAGCGCGTAGAGATCGGTCCGCCCGTCCACCGACTCGCCACGGAGGTGTTCCGGGGCGGCGTAGGTGGGCGAACCGAGGAAGTCCCCGCTGCTGGTGCGGTGCCCGGTGGCCCCTCGCCTGGTCAGCCCGAAGTCGGCCAGGTAGACGTGCTCGTGGGCAGCCTCACGCGAGGTGACCAGCACGTTGGCCGGTTTCAGATCCAGGTGCACGAGCCCCTGCTCGTGCAGCGTGTCGAGAGCCTCGGCCGCCTGACCCAGCAGGTCGACCGCCCGCTCGGGGTCCATCGGCCCCTCCGAGATGAGGCTCGCGAGGTCGGAGCCGTCGACGAGCCGCATGGCGATGTAGAGCATCCCGTCGACTTCCCCGAAGTCGTACAGCGGGACGATGTTGGCGTGGTCGATGGCCGAGGTGTTGCGCGCCTCGTCGACGAACCGCTCGCGGAACTCGCTGTCACCGGTGATGTGCTCACCCATCACCTTGAGGGCGACCTTGCGTCCCAGACGGACATCGGTGGCGCGGTACATGACGCTCATGCCACCGCGACCGAGCACTCCTTCGATCTTGTAGTGGCCGAGACGGCTCCCGGTGAGGTCTTCCGACACAACGGCAGCCTAACGTTTCCGCACCGCCGACGTCCGCAGGTACGGCTCACCGATTCCGGTCCTGTCGGGATTCACGACTCACGAGCGAACTTAGGCAGAACTTCGCGCGGCTGGCCGGTCAGCTCTCCCCGGGCAACTCGCCGGAGCCCCGCGCGACCTCGCGGGCGGGCGCCCCGACATCGGGTGGTGGCATCGGGCCGCGGTCCACATGACGTCGGGGCGATCCGTACGGCACTGGCGAGAATTGTGCGAGCTCCCCGCGACAGCGCGAACTGCTCGGATGGTGCTTTCCGGCGCCGCCCGCACCGGGAGAGCACCGTTCTGCGGGCGATTTCTCAGAGTTTGCGGACGCCGTCGGCCTGACTGCGACCGTCCCGTCCCGGCTTCACCTCGTACTCGACCCGGTCCCCTTCGTCGAGAGTCCGGAAACCGTCCATGTCGATCGCCGAGTAGTGCACGAAAACGTCCGAACCGTTGTCCGTGGCGATGAATCCGTACCCCTTCTCGGGATTGAACCACTTGACCGTGCCGACTGCCACGGCGTCCTCCTAGAAATATGATGCGCGACGCCGCCAGGCGCCGATGTAGCAATCGCCACGTTACCGCACGCGGACGGATCCGTCCCGTTCTCGATCGTGCGGTTTTCCTCCCGGAGTTCGACGCGCTGCGTGACGCGGCTGCTCGTCCGGAAAGGCGGGGATCCCGCTCACCGTCCGCTTCCGCCGCGCTGCGACCAGGAGCTCATCCGATGCGGGTTGCGGCTCTGCGCCACCACCCGTCCAGGCCCGGCGAAGTCGACGACCAGCCCGTCGCCCGTGCGCATGGACTGCGCGCGTCCCTGCTCGGACTGGCGGAGCCTGCACTGCAGCGTGTCCACATAGGCCACCAGGTGACCGGCGTCCATGGTCACGAACTGCCCGGGCTGGAGCTCGTGGACGTCCAGCGCCCCGCAGCAGGCCAGCACGAGCTGCCCCTGCCCGCTCGCGTGGGCGAGGAACCCGGGTTGTCCCCCGAAGAGCTCGCGGAACCCGTTCCAGCCCGCGTCGAGTCGAACGGTTCCGGCCGCGGCGAGCCAGGACCGCCTGGCCACGCACCAACCCCGTCGGCCGTCCATCTCGACGGTGTGCACGTCCCCGGGAAAGCTGGGGGCCACGTCGACCCAGCCGCCCTGCGGACCGGCCGTGTAGCTCCACTCCGAGGCCGAACCGCCCCCGAGCCCGAACCGTCCGGGACCGCGCTTTCCCGCACCGCGCGCCGAAGAGCTCGTCACCCCGTAACTGTTGGCCATGGCCTCGGATCCGGTGCGCGCGACCTCGCCGGCCGCGAGCACGAGTCGCGCCACCCCGAACGAAGGCGAATGTCGAGTTCGGACCTGCACTACCCCTCCAGGCAGGGCGACGACGCCCCGCGGACACGCTCGTCCCGACGGAGGGAAGTCTGGCACGCACGCAGCTCGTCCACCGAACGGGTGAGGCAGGCAGTGCGCTCCGCGGGGCGCTCCCCGGGGCGCTCCGCGGGCGCGGCTCGCAGCGGTGACCCGCGCGAACGGCCGAAGGCACCCGTGCCGACGCCGGACTGCTCCGCCCAAGCGCACCCGGCAGAACCCCACCATTGGAACGTTTCGCGCGAAACCGTCAATCCGGAAAAAACTCCAGAATGAGCGTTTCGCGCGAAACCGCGCACCCGAAGGCCTCGGGGACGCAGCCCTCGCCGAGCGAACCACGCCAGAAACCCGAGAGGAACTTCCAGCGGAAAGCTCAGTCCGACACAGGCGCTCACGAGCCCGAGCAGTCGGCACCGCCGCGGATTCCCAGTCAAGTGCCCGGCGGAGAAAGCCTCGACGTGGCGCAGCCCGCTGCCCGATGTCGGGCCTGGCCGCACCGAGAACCCGCGAGAGGTTCCGCCGCCCACACCGCCACGCGAAAAGACCCGTCGCCCCGAGGCGGTGCACCATGTCCGACCATCAGGGGCGTGGCTCACACAACCGATCCCTCGGCACTGCTGTCGGTGGACGAGTACCGCAGGCGCGTAGCGGAACTGCTCGTCCCGACTCCGACGGTGAACCTGCCACTGGACGAATGCCTGGGACTGGCGCTGGCCGAAGGCCTGACGGCGCCGATCTCCCTGCCGCCCTTCGACAACTCGGCCATGGACGGTTACGCCGTCCGCTCGGCCGATCTCGCGGAAGCGGCCCCGGACAGACCCGTGACTCTTCCCGTGACCGCCGACATCCCCGCGGGCCGAGTGCACGTCGACGAGCTCGCCGCGGGGACGGCTCATCGGATAATGACGGGCGCGCAGCTGCCTCCCGGCGCCGACGCGACGGTCCCGGTGGAGCGCACCGACGGGGGCACGGAGCGGGTGAGGATCCACGCCACCGTTGCCGCCGGGGCCAACGTCCGCGGCAGCGGTGAGGACGTGACCGCGGGGCAGACCGTCCTCGACGCCGGGTGCACGCTCGGGGCCGCCCAGCTGGGCATGGCCTCGGCCGTGGGAAGCGCCGAGCTCCCGGTCCACCGCCCTCCTCGGGTGCTCGTGCTCTCGACCGGTTCGGAACTGGTGCGTCCGGGAACACCGCTGCGCGGCGGCGAGATCTACGAGTCCAACGGAACGATGCTCGCGGCGGCGGTGCGCCAGTGCGGCGGCACGGCCGAGCTGCTGCACTTCGTGCCCGACGACGTCGCGGCCTTCCACTCCGCGCTGGAGCCTTACCTGGAAGAGACCGATCTGATCCTCACCTCCGGCGGGGTGAGCGCCGGTGCCTACGAGGTGGTCAAGGACGCGCTGGAGGGCGACGAGGTCCGCTTCGAGAAGGTCGCCGTGCAGCCGGGCATGCCGCAGGGGGCGGGCCACTACACCGCGGGAGGGCGACGTGTCCCCGTGATCACGCTTCCGGGCAACCCAGTCAGCTCGATCGTGTCCTTCGAGGTGTTCGTGCGCCCCGCCCTGCGCCGGGCGGGCGGGCACAGCACAGTGGACCGCCCGCGCAGAAGAGCGACGCTGTCCGAGACCCTGCGCTCCTCGCCGAGCAAGCGCCAGTACCGGCGCGGGCTCTTCGACCCGGAGTCCGACACGGTCACGGCGCAGGGCGGACCGGGCTCGCACCTGCTCTCCGGCATGGCCGCCGCCAACTGCCTCATCCAGCTGCCGGAGGAGAGCTCCGAGGCCCCGGAGGGGACCACAGTGGACGTATGGCTCCTCGACGGCTGAGCGTTCTCCACCGCGGTCGTCGGGAGAGTCCGGGTGGTGCCCGCAGGCTCCGAGGGCGCCGCAAGAGCACCACCGGCCGGTCCCCCGAGCTCTCCGGCGGGGTTCCGGACCGAAGACCTGGGGTGACACTTCTCCTTCCCGGGTTCCCTACCGCCGAACCCTCGGGGATGACTAGCCTGTGAGCTTGCGCGGTTCGGGTTGCGTGGCTGGTTGCTGCAGGTACTGGAAAGCCGCTGAGCCGCTTCCCGACGAGCGCCCCCGGCCGAGCGGGGAGTCACCCGATCCGCGCAGGCACCAAGCCAGCGTTCACGGACCATCGTCAGTCGGGAGTTGTCACTGTGCGTGGCCCATGGCGTGCCGCTCTGACATCGGCACTGCACATCGGTTTCTTCGCCGTACCGGCAGTGCTGGTTCTCGGGCTGTTCGGAATCGCCGCCTACGCGGCCCGCTACGACTTCGGCAACGGAGCGCGCGCCGCGCTGGCCGGACTCGTGGTCGCGGTCTGCGTCCTCGTGATGTTGCGCGGTCTGCTCGGAGTCGACGACAGACCGCGCGGAGTCCTCGTCAGCGGTGACGCCCAGCCCCAGTTGTGGCGCACCGTCCGCAAGGTCGCCAAAACCGCCGAGGCGCCCGAACCGGACGAACTGCGCATCACCTGCGACACCGGAGTGCGGCTGCGGGAGCGGACCAGACTGCTCGGCCTGCTGCGCGGCACCCGGTGCCTGGAGATCGGCCTCCCGCTGCTGGCCGGCCTCACGGTCACCGAGCTGTCGGTCGTGCTGACCCAGGAGCTGAGCAAGGGCGGCGGCAGCTTCCCCGAGACGCTCGCCTGCCGCGTCCGCGACACCGTCCTGGACACCGAGCGGAAGCTGACCGCGGGCCCCACCAAGTGGCTGTTCTCCGGCCACGCCCGGCTCTGCGCGGCGCTGACGACCCCGCTGGTGCGCACTCGGATCCTGCGCGGGGACGCGATAGCGACCCGTCTCGCGGGCAAGCGCACCACGATGGCGACCCTGCGCAAGCACGTGGGGCTGCAGCTGGGGTGGCGGGATTACACGAAGGAATACCTGAGCATGGCCGCCCGGATGGAGCACACCCCGGACGTGCTGCTCGGTTTCCGCTCGTTCCTCGACAACCAGCACCGCAAGAAGGACCTGGCCGAACGGGCGAAGGAGACCATCGCCGCCGAGCGGGCCGACGACCCATCCCGACCCACTGCTTCCCAACGCCTCGAAGCCCTCAAGCGGGCTTCCGCGAGCGAACCCGACGAAACGGACGACCGTCCCGCCGTCGCCCTGGTTCGCAACCCGCGCAAGAGCATCCCGTCCATCGAGGACCGCCTGCTGGTGGACGGTCTGGGCACGCGGGTTCCGTGGCCGGAGCTGGCGCGCATGGCCGCCGATCACGACGTCGCCGTGCAGGCGGGCAGGCTCAGCTCAGCCGTCGTCCAGAGCGGGGTGGAGGCCGAACCGAACCTGGCCGGGGTGTTGGCGGCCATGCACCGGGGCGAGATGAACGAGCTGATCAACCCGGCGCTCAACCCGGGGTTGTCGCCCGAGCTGGTGGACGAGGCCGTGGTGGACACGACGACGGAGCTGCTCGGGGCCACCGTGGTGGACGCCCTGGTTCAGGCTGGGCACGCGAAGCACGAGCTGGACTGGAGCGGTCCTCCGAAGCTCCAGCTCGCCGACGGCAGGGCGCTGGACCCGGACAAGCTGGTTCGGCCCGCCGTGGCCGATCCCCGACTGGTGCCCGGGTTGCACCGGCATCTGCTGCACCTCGGGGTCGCGCTGGACCACGAGCGGCCGCCGAGCGAGGAACCGTCCCCGAAGCTCTCCGGTCTGGTCAGCCCGGTGCTGGTCGCGAAGAGTCCTCACGACCTGTTCGTCACCGACCGGGGGGTGCTGCTGCTGCCCAACCGGACGGGAACGCTCCGGCGGTTGTTGGCCGGGGCGTTCGCCCGCCTCCGCCGGACCGAGCACGAGCGCCTCGAGCGGTTGGCGGAGACCCCCGTGGCCGAGCTACGCGAGCTGGAGGGTTCCCAGTGGGTGGACAGCCGGGACGTCGCCACGGCCGAGTTGCACCGGGACGTGAAATCCTGGGAGCTGACCATGGAGCTCTATCTGGACGACTACGCGGTCTCGGAACTCTCCGAGTCCCTCACCGAGCCCGCTGAGGATTCCGCGGGTGAGGAGGAATTGGCCAGGTTGCGCATATCCAGCGTCACCGACTCATTCGAGCGTGGGACGCCCTACTCGGGAGTGGGCGACCTCTTGGGGGCCCGGTTGAGCACTGACCAACCTTCTCACTCGGACGAGTGAGACCAGCAGCACAATCAAACACAAAATGTTATTGAATCTGTGACAGAAGTCCTCCGGTAGTGGCTACTCAACTCCTTGTGAGTTCCACTACACTGGACGCAGCATCACAAGCTGTCGAACAGTTACACCCCACCCGTCACATCTACACAGCGTCGGATCTTTTCAGCACCCTGGTGCCCGCGAGAAGATCGGATCGGATTCGGATGCGTGTGCCGTCGGGGGGCGCACGGATCCACCGGGGGGCCGTTCGGAGTCAGCGGGGAGGCCCCGAGCGGTCGTGGTTCCGGGCGGTGCCGGCACTTCGGGGGTGCCGGCACCGTCCCGGAATCCGAGAAACCACCACTCCACCCCGCGGTCGCCCGATCACCGCCACCGCCGACGCAACCGCCGACGCAGCAGCGCTCCACGGCCGGACGAATCCACGGGCCACCCCGGGGGGCGGACCGCCCACGGCCGGAGACGTGGCCCCCGAATCAGGGCCGGCCGAGCACGAGCGGGAACCTCGAACGCCAGTACAGGCCGTGAATCCGCGCACAACCGCCCCCTGCTCACGGTCGGCAACCGGATATCAGCGATGCTGTAACCACGGCGACGCGAGCAAGCGACACGTCGCATCCTGACCGTCGACGCAGGGGCGAGCCACCTCGATGAAGAACGCGGACTCCGCACCGACAACCGGCCCGTTACTCAAGCTGGCACAGCTGACCCGCGAGACCCTCCCGCCCATGCACCGGGCGGGCAGACCGTTCGTGCTCGCGGGAGCGCTGGCCACCGTACTGCTGCGCCGCCTCTGGCGTCCGGCGGGAGTGCTCGGTGCCCTCGCCACGGCCTGGTGCGCGTGGTTCTTCCGCGAACCGCGCCGAGTCACCCCCCGCAGGCCCGGCATCGCCGTCGCACCGGCCGACGGCACGATCTCCGGGGTGCAGGACGCCTGCCCCCCGCCCGAGCTCGGCCTGGGCCGGCAGCCGATGCGGCGGATCAGCATCTTCCTGACGGTGTTCGACGTGCACGTGCAGCGGATACCGGCCGACGGGGAGGTCACCGCGCTCGCCTACCGCCCGGGCGCCTTCCTCTCGGCCGACCTCGACAAGGCCAGCGAGGACAACGAGCGCAACGCGATGCTGCTGCGCACCCCCGAGGGAGTGGACCTGGTGGCGGTGCAGATCGCCGGGCTGGTCGCGCGCAGGATCGTGTGCTCGGTTCAGGAGAAGGACTCCGTCTCAGCCGGGGACACCTACGGGCTGATCCGCTTCGGCTCCCGCGTGGACCTCTACGTCCCCGCGGACAGCCGAGTGGCGGTGGAACCGGGCCAGCGCGCCGTCGGCGGTGAAACGGTCCTCGCCGAGTACACCCGCGGGAACGGTGCGACAGCGGTATGAGCGAGACACGTAGTAACCCGCCCGGGGTGCGGTTCCTGCCCAACGCGGTAACCGTGCTGGCGATGTGCGCGGGGCTGTCCGCCGTGCAGTTCGCGCTCAACCAGCAGTTGGAGGGAGCCATCGCCGCCACGGCGGTGGCCGCCGTGCTCGACGGCCTGGACGGCCGGATAGCACGGCTGCTGGACGCCACCAGCAAGATGGGCGCCGAGCTCGACTCGCTCTCCGACGCGATGTCCTTCGGGGTGGCGCCCGCCCTCACCCTCTACGCCTGGCAGCTGGCCGGGAACCGGGTCGGCTGGGTAGTGGCCCTGGTCTTCGCGGTGTGCATGATCCTGCGGCTCGCGCGTTTCAACACGCTGCTCGACGACGGGGAGCAGCCGTCGTTCAGCAAGGAGTTCTTCGTCGGGGTTCCCGCCCCGGCGGCGGGCCTGCTCGCGCTGCTGCCGATCGTGATCACCGCGGCCGCGGGCGGTGACGGCTGGTGGTCGGCCCAGCCGACCGTGATGGTCTGGATGCTCGCGATCGCCGCTCTCGCGGTGAGCAGGGTCCCGACGTTGTCGTTGAAAACGGTCAAGGTCCCGGCCAAGCTGGTCGCACCGCTGCTGGTGCTGGTGGCGCTACTCGCGGCCGGCATCGTGACCTACCCGCTGATCTCGCTGACGATCGCGCTGGCCGGTTACCTCGTGCACGTGCCGTACGCCGTGTACCGCCACCACTGGCTGGCCAACCACCCGGAGGCCTGGGAGGTCCCTCCGCGGGAGCGCAGGGCCATCCGCCGCAGTCAACGGCGGCTCGGGCTGCGTCCCCCGCTGCGTCGCCGGGTCGCCGGGGCCGCGCGGCGGGTCAGGTTGCCCCGTCGCAATGGTGACCGCGACCGGGAGAACAGGCGCAGCTACCGGGCGCTGGGGCTGCGGCACCGCTCGAAGTGAGCCCGTCGGCGGGCGGTGCCCCGACTCCGGGGCCGCCCGCCGAACGTGCTCGGCGGATCGGCACTGCCACGCACGGCGGGGCCGGGGCGCACCACCCGAGCGGGCCGAGCCGTGCAGTCTCTACGCTCGAGTCGTGAGCACGACTTCGTCGATCACCCTCACCGCCAGGTTGACCAACTCGGCCGCGGAGAACCGCCGCGGAGTGCTGCGGTTGCACCCCGAGGTGCTGGACGCCCTCGGGCTGAGCAGTCTCGACGCGGTCCGGATCACCGGATCCAGCGACACCGTGGCGCTGGCCGCGAGCACCAGGATCGGCGAGTCCACGGGCGCGGTGCTCGTCGACGACATCATCCTGCGCAACGCGGGGGCCACCGAGGGCAGCACGCTCCTCGTCACCCCTGAACGGGTGCACACGGCCCGCTCGATCACCGTTTCCGGTTCGCGGATGGCCACCGCTTCGATATCCCCGGAAACGCTGCGTCTCGCGCTCACGGGCAAGGTGCTGCTGGCCGGGGACGCGGTTTCGCTGCTGCCCCAGGACCTCATCGGCGGAACCACCGGGGCGGCGGGGGCGGTCCGCGGCAGGCTTTCCGCCTCGTTCGGCAGCACCTGGACCAACGAGCTGGTCACCATCGCAGCCACGGATCCGTCCGGGGCGGTGGCGATCCGCCCCGGGACGCTGGTCGACTGGCAGCGCACCACTGGGGCTTCGGCGGGGTCGGAGGCGGGGCCGGAGGCTGCTTCGCCGTCGCCGACGACTTCGCAGCGGCAAGCGCCCGATCGCTCCGCCGCGGAGCCCGCCGCTGCCCCGGCCGAGGTGGGCGGGCAGCGGATCCTGCCGCTTTCCGATCTGGTTTCCGGAAGACAGGCGGCCGCCCGGTTGGACGAGTGGCTGCGGCTCTCCTTCCGTCAACCCGAGCTGCTGGAACGCCTCGGCACCACGGCACGGCTGGGGGTGCTGCTCAGCGGCCCCTCCGGGGTGGGCAAGGCGACGATGGTTCGTTCGGTAACCGCGGCCGTGGAGGCCGAGCTCGTGGAGCTGAGCGGTCCGAGCGTCGCCGCCCTGGAGGCCGCGACCGCTGCGGAACGGGTTCACGAGGCGGTGCGACGGGCGCGTGCGGCGGCGAGCCGGAGCGGCGGTTGCGTACTGCTGGTCACTGATGTGGAGGAGCTCCTTCCCGCCGCTGACCCACCGCCGCTTTCCACGGTGGCGCTGGACGCGCTGCGCTCGGCCACGGCCGAGCGCGGGGTGGCGCTCGTGCTCACCAGCGCTTCCCCGCAGGAAGTGGCCCCGGGAGCTCGGGAGCCCGGGCTCGCCGACCGGGAGCTGACCGTCGGTCCTCCCGACGTGTCGACCCGCACCGAGCTGCTCCGGGTGCTGCTCGGGCAGACCCCGCTGCACCGCGATGTGGACGTGGGCCGGCTCGCCGAACGCACCCCCGGTTTCGTCGCCGCCGACCTGGAGGCGTTGTGCGGGGAGGCGGCCGTGCAGGCCGCGCTGCGGCACCGCACCGAGCACGACGTGGAGGAACCCTCCGTGGAGGCCGCGGACTTCGAGCGGGCGCTGTCCTCCGTGCGCCCCATCTCGATGTCCACGACGGACACGCTCCGGACCGGCGATCTCACCCTGGACGACGTCGGGGACATGACCGAGGTCAAGCAGGCGCTGAACGAGACGGTGCTCTGGCCGCTGAGCTACCCGGACTCCTTCGCCAGGCTGGGGATTCGTCCGTCTCGCGGGGTGCTGCTGCACGGTCCGCCCGGCTGCGGGAAGACCTTCCTGGTGCGGGCGCTGGCCGGTTCTGGCGAGCTCAACGCGATAGCGGTCAAGGGGGCGGAGCTGCTGGACAAGATGGTCGGCGAGTCCGAGCGCGCGGTGCGCGAGCTGTTCGCCAGGGCCGCGGAGGCCGCCCCGACCCTGGTGTTCCTGGACGAGATCGACGCGCTCGCCCCGGTGCGGGGACAGTCCTCCAACTCGGGGGTCACGGACCGGGTGGTGGCCGCGCTGCTGACCGAGCTGGACGGGGTGGAGCCGTTGCGCGACGTCGTGGTGATCGGGGCGACCAACCGGCCCGAGCTGGTGGACCCGGCGCTGCTGCGGCCTGGCAGGCTCGAGCGCTCCATCGGGGTTCCGCCGCCCGACGCGAAGGCGCGGGCCGAGATCCTGCGCTCCGCCGGCAGGAACACCCCGCTGGCTTCCGATGTGGACCCGGAGGTGCTGGCCGAGTCCCTCGAGGGGTACTCGGCCGCCGACTGCTCAGCGCTGATCAGGGAGGCGGCCCTCGCCGCGCTGCGGGAGAGCATGGACGCGACCGAGGTGTCGGCCACGCACGTCGAGGCCGCGCGCTCCCGGGTGCGTCCTTCGCTGTCCGCGGAGCAGCTGGCCGCGTTCGAAGCGTACGAGCAAGGAGGGTGAACGGGCCGCATCTTCGGGTAGGCCCCGCGGCGGCGCTTTGCGTGCGGGGCCGGTTGCTTGGGTGGCCGGGTGGCCGTCACGTGAGTCGGCGCCTTGCTGTGTTGGAGGGCACATCGAGTAGCGGCACGCCCCACGGTGCCCTGCCGCCTTGCAACGCGTCCGACTCACGCACCGGATCTCCTCGTCCTGACCGAGCTGAAGCACCTGCGCTGGGATGCGCCCCCGAGTTGAGCTTCTCGGGATTTCCCTTCGGCGCGCCAGCGCCGAACCCCCGGACAGGAACTCCCAATCGAGGGGGCCACGCCAACGCGAATGCTCTGAGCCCGAGCCATCAGCACCGCCGCGGGTTCTCAGTCGAGTGCCCGGCGAGGACAGCCTCGACGTTGTGTAGGTGCCTACCCGATGTCGAGGATCCCGCAGCCGGGCGCCGACTGAGGTTCCGCCAAGCAACCACCCACGCAGGACGAGCCGTCGACCCTAACTACCCCAGGCCGTCGTAGTTCTTGGTGACTATCACGATAACCCCGGGACTGGCGTCGGATATGCCGTCGAACCTGGGTTCGGTCCGCACGTCGAGTTTCCGCGCCACCGTTTCGGCCTTGGAGCGCTCGCCGGTGTCCGGTCGGTAGTACACGGTCGTGACGGGGATGCGCCCTCCCGAGTAGTTGTTCACCTCGGCCACGTCGAACCCGGCGCCGCGCAGGTCGTCCGCAGCGCGGTGCGCGAGCCCCTCGATCTTGCTGTTGTTGTACACCCGCAGGGAGACGCTCTCGGACTTCCCGGAGGAGCCCGAGCCGCCCTCCCGGGATCCGGTGTTGTCCGGGCTCCGGTTCTCCGAGGTAACCCGCTGCGGTGGGGAGCTGGGCGCGCTCGACTCCTCGGGGGGTGCTGAGGAGGTGGACTGCTCCGCTTCCCCCGTGCTCTCCGCGCCATTCTCCCCGCTGTTCTCCGCGCTCTCGGTGGGGCTCGTCCCCGTCGACGTGCTTTCGCTCTCGGAGGCGGTCCGCGAGCTCGTCGCCACCGGTCCGGTGGAGGGTTCGGCCACCGTGTCGCTCTCACCGGCGAACACCGAGGCCGTTCCGAAGACGAGCGCGAGCGCTCCGATTCCTATGAGCGTGAAACCGCCGATCCGCGCTGCGGAGGGGCCGGTGGGGGGTTCTCCGGAGGTCATCAACTACTCCCGTACGGGTCCGGGACGTGTGGGGCCGAGCCGAACGCGGCCGAGCGGCGTTCGCGACGCAGTCGCTTGATCAGCATCGGCTCGCTCCGCATCGCCGCGGGCTTGTCCAGCAGATCATCGAGCAGGTGCCGGTACTCGGACAGGGTGAGCGCGAACAGCTCCCGAACCGCTCGTTCCTTGCTGTCCGTGCCCTTCCACCACTGACGTTCGAAGGCGAGCACTTCGCGCTCACGCTCGGTCAGCTCGTCGGGGCGGACTTCCTCGCCGGTCTCGTCGACCGCGCTCCCCCTGGCCTGTTCGGGAACGCGCTCGATCGGCTGAGTCATAGGTTCGACGGCGCGTAAGTGCCCGCGGGGTCTCTCCTCGGCGGGTCCTTCAGCGCCGGATTCCGATTCGGGTCGCTCGGCGGTGCGCGCGCGCTGCTGGCACTGCCGCGCGATCTCGTGTGCGGTCAACATCTGGGCGGCGTCCATGTCGCACCTCGCCTCACGATCGACTATCCGCACCGGAAGGCACCGGTTCGTGCCCCCTACGCATTACACCATGTCTTGATCAAAACGGGGTCACGTCACGCTCCCGAGTGATGACATCAGCGTGGCGCTCCGCGTCGGCGCGAGGTGCGCCTGCGGTCGTGTTCACCTCGGGGGAACCCTCCGCTCCCGAAGTACCGGATATGGTTTCGCGCATGACCGTCCACCCGATCCGCATCGCGGGCGACCCGGTGCTGTACACCGAGACCCGGCCAGTGACGTCTCACGACGAGCAGTTGCGCACCCTCATCGAGGACATGTTCGAGACCATGGACGCCGCCAACGGCGTGGGGCTCGCTGCCAATCAGATCGGGGTGGATCTGCGCCTGTTCGTCTACGACTGCCCGGACGACGAGGGGGTCAACCACCGCGGGGTGGTCGTCAACCCGCGCCTGGAGACCTCGGAGGTGCCGTTGACCATGCCCGATCCGGACGAGGACTGGGAGGGGTGCCTCTCCGTGCCGGGCGAGTCCTTCCCCACCGGACGCGCCGACTGGGCCAGGGTTCGGGGAACCGACGGCGACGGTGCGGAGATCGAGGTGGAGGGGACCGGGCACTTCGCCCGGTGCCTGCAGCACGAGACCGATCACCTGGACGGCAGGCTGTACCTGAGCAGGCTGACGGGCAGGCACGTGCGGGCCGCGAAGAAGATGCTCAAGCGCAACGGCTGGACCGAGGCGGGGCACTCCTGGAATCCCGAAAGCGATCCGGACCCCTTCTCCGACTGATCCGCGCGCCAGCCCTCGGGCACGTCCAGGTTCCGCCAGGTGTCGAGCAGCTCCCCGAACTCGCGGGCGAGAGTACCGGTGCGGGCGCCACAGCGCGCTCACCTCCCGTGTCATGGTCGTCACGCATCGTGTCCTCCCGCTGTCGCGCCGGTGCCCGCGCCTCTGCTCGGCAGCGTAGCGATTCCTCGCCCGGCCGTCAGCGGTTCGGAGTCGCGTTGCGGACGCTCCACCTGATGGCTAAGGTCTGGCGCCGACAACTGAAACCGCGGGAGCTCGCTCCGCAAGCGGGCTGAGAGGGCGGCCGAGATCCTCCGGGGCCGCCGACCGCACGAACCTGACCGGGTAATACCGGCGTAGGGAGGGGAACGGCCATGGCCGACGTGTATCCGCAACCGTCCGATTCGAGCGAAGCGGCCACCTCGGAGTCCGGGCAGGCACCCGGAGGGATCACCGCACCGGGCGTCACCACGGGCGCCATCCGGGGCTCGCGCAAGGTCCACCACCGCACCGAGTCGGGGCTGCCCGTCCCGGCCCGCCGCGTCGAGCTGAGCAACGGCGAGCACCTGGACGTCTACGACACTTCGGGGCCCTACACCGACGAGAACGCCGAGATCGACGTGCACCGGGGGCTGCATCCGCTGCGCTCCGGTTGGACGGACGGTCGCGAGCACCGCACCCAGCTCGAGTGGGCCCGGGACGGTGTCGTCACCCGCGAGATGGAGTTCATCGCGGCACGCGAGGGGCTGTCCGCCGAGCTCGTGCGCTCGGAAGTGGCGGCCGGGCGCGCGGTGATCCCGGCCAACCGCCGTCACCCGGAGACCGAGCCGATGACCATCGGGAAGAACTTCCTGGTGAAGGTCAACGCCAACATCGGCAACTCCGCGGTGTCCTCCTCGATCGAGGAGGAGGTGGAGAAGATGGTCTGGGCCAGCCGCTGGGGCGCGGACACCATCATGGACCTGTCCACCGGCAGCCGCATCCACGAGACGCGCGAGGCCATCCTGCGCAACTCGCCGGTGCCGATCGGGACCGTGCCGATCTACCAGGCCATGGAGAAGGTCGGCGGCGATCCGGCCAACCTCACCTGGGAGTCCTACCGGGACACGGTCATCGAGCAGTGCGAGCAGGGCGTCGACTACATGACGGTGCACGCCGGGGTGCTGCTGCGCTACGTCCCGCTGACCGCCCAGCGGGTGACCGGGATCGTCTCCAGGGGCGGGTCGATCATGGCCGCGTGGTGCCTGGCCCACCACGAGGAGAGCTTCCTGTACACGCACTTCTCGGAGCTGTGCGAGATCCTGCGCTCCTACGACGTCACCTTCTCCCTCGGGGACGGCCTGCGGCCCGGTTCGATCGCCGACGCCAACGACAGGGCCCAGTTCGCCGAGCTCGAGACCCTCGGCGAGCTCACGCACATCGCGCGCGAGCACGGCGTGCAGGTGATGATCGAGGGGCCCGGGCACGTGCCGATGGACAAGATCGAGGAGAACGTGCGCCGCGAGGAGGAGCTCTGCGGGGAGGCCCCCTTCTACACGCTGGGGCCGCTGGCCACGGACGTGGCACCGGCCTACGACCACATCACCTCGGCGATCGGCGCGGCCAACATCGGCAGGGCCGGAACGGCCATGCTGTGCTACGTCACCCCGAAGGAGCACCTCGGGCTGCCCAACCGGGACGACGTGAAGACCGGGGTGATCACCTACAAGATCGCCGCGCACTCCTCCGACCTGGCCAAGGGGCATCCGCGGGCCCAGGAGCGGGACGACGCGCTGTCGAGGGCGCGCTTCGAGTTCCGGTGGAACGACCAGTTCAACCTGGCGCTGGACCCGGAGACCGCGCAGGCCTACCACGACGAGACCCTGCCCGCCGAACCGGCGAAGACCGCCCACTTCTGCTCCATGTGCGGCCCGAAGTTCTGCTCCATGAAGATCACCCAGGACGTGCGGGACTACGCGGACAAGCACGGGCTCAACAGCGTGGAGGCGATCGAGGCCGGGATGCGGGAGAAGGCCGAGGAGTTCACCGCCGCGGGCGGGAAGGTCTATCTGCCGATGGCCGAGTGAGGGGCGCACCGCGGCCGCAGGCCCCGGGGCCGGCGGCCGCTCTCGCCCGGAGGCGGGCCGCTCGCCGCGCAGGTGGCTGCTCGCGTGCCGGACATCAGGCCATCCGCGACAAGCGACTCCCCGAGAAGCCTGTCACCCCAACGCAGGTGCTCTGAGCCTGACCCGTCGGCGCCGCCGCGCAACCACCTACGACAAGCCAGTCCCCGAAAAAGCCCCACCCCAACGCAGGTGCTTTGAGCCCGAGCCACCGGCGCCGCCGCGGGTTCTCTCGTGGTGCTCTCGCGAGGAAGGCCCGACGTTGTGTAGGTGGCTACCCGATGTCGGGCCTCCCCGGAGCGAGAGTCCGCGAGAGGTTCCGCCACCCGCACCGCCACGCAACCACCCACGCCAAGCCAGTCCCCGAAAAAGCCTCCACCCCAACGCAAGCGCTTTGAGCCTGCGCAGGAGGAGAAGATCCGGTGCGTGAGTCGGATGCATTGCAAGGCCGGGCCGCTCGCAGCGTAGGTCGCTACTCAAGAGCGGCCCAACACAGCAAGGCACCGACTCACGTGCCGGCTAACCGACCAACCGACCCAACTACCCCCGTACGGACTCCTAAAATGAGTGGGATGGACTCGACCTCAGGCACCCACCGCCCCGCCAACAACACGGCTCCGCCGACGGCGCTGACCATCGCCGGTTCGGATTCGGGTGGAAGCGCGGGGATGCACGCGGACCTGCGCACCTTCTTCTCCTGCGGGGTCCACGGGATGACCGCGGTCACGGCGGTGACCGTGCAGAACACGGTCGGTGTGAGCGATGTGGTCGAGATCCCCCCGGAGACCGTGGCGGCCCAGATCGAGTCCGTGGCCTCGGACATCGGGGTGCGCGCGGCCAAGACGGGGGTGTTGGCCTCGGCCGAGTGCATCGAGGCGGTGCTGCGGGCCTGCGACCGGCAGGGCATCGGCGGTGCGGGGCGGACGCCGTTGGTGATCGATCCGGTCGCCGCCTCGCGCAGCGGTGAGCCGCTGCTGCGCGACGACGCGCTGGAGGCGCTGCGCACCGAGGCCTTCCGGCGCGCGACCCTGGTCACCCCGAATCTGGACGAGGTGCGGTTGCTCACCGGGATCGACGTGCGCGGTCGGGAGCAGCTGTGGGACGCGGCGAAGGCGATCTACGACTTCGGGCCGAGCTACGTGCTGATCAAGAGCGGGCACCTGGCGGAGGACTCCGAGTGCGTGGACCTGCTGTTCGACGGGAACGAGGCCACGATGCTGCCGGGGCCGCGCTACTCCACCGTGCACACCCACGGGGCGGGGGACGCCTTCGCCTCGGCCACCACGGCCGCTCTCGCGCGGGGCGCTTCGGTGCCTCGGGCCGTGCGGATGGGCAAGCGGTTCGTCACGCGCTCGGTGGAGCACGCCTACCCGCTCGGCAGCGGGGTCGGCCCCGTCTCGACCTTCTGGCGGATCAGCAGTCGCTCGATCTGATCGCTGTCCGGCGCTCGCTCCGGTGCGGAGGCCTCGCTCCGGTCAGCGCCGGTAGCGCTCGGAACGCAGGCCGTCCAGGAAGGCCTTCCACGCTCGCGGGGAGACCGCGAGCACGCCGTCCTCCGGGCTCTTGGAGTCCCGCACGGCCGTGAACCCCGCGCCGAAGGCCACCTCGACGCAGTTGCCGCTGCCGCTTCCTGCGCCGCCTGACCGGGTGCTCCTGCACCACGTGCTCGTCAGCGGAAGAAGTCGACTGGCCATGGTATGTGCTCCTCGCGCACTCGGGAGCGCTCTTCAGGACCTGCTCGGTCAAAGCTATCGAATCAGCCTGCGGGTGGGAACGCTCCGTGAGGATACGGATTCGTCCAGGACGACGTGGTGCTGCAGCGGCTCCGCGCGACGGAGGATCCGTTGGCGTGCCAACCGAGCGGTGACACGTCGTTCGGCGATGTCCTCGGAAAGCCCCGGGTCCTTTCGGGAACACGCCCCCTCATCGAGTGATTTTCCTCGCTACCCAGTAACCCCGATCGTGGTGTGTGTCGACATCCCCGACGAAGGCGCGGATACCACGGACGGGTGGTTTCGCGGGCCACGGCCAACGTGGCCCGATCGTCGGCGCCGACGGCTCATCAGCACGACCATCAGCCGAAGCGTGGGGCGAATTCTGTGTTGAAACGACTGCAGGCGGAGTTGTCCACGGAAGCGGGTGCACCGGACCCCAGGCAACGGCAGTACACCACGGCCGTACTCCTCGCCGTCGCCGCGGCCGTGGTGCTCGGTTGGATGTTCGACCTCACGGGCCCGGCGATACTCGGCGGGCTGACGGCGGTGTTCGTGCTGATCACCTCCGAGGGGCACTCGTTGCGGGCGGATCTGCGCATGTTCGCCCGCTTCGCCCCGGCACTGACCCTGGTCATGGCCGTGGGGCCGCTGCTGGGAGAGATCCCGGTACTGGCCGGGACGCTGGTCACCCTCGTGGTGTTCGGCACCGGGATGCTGCCCGCCCTCGGCGAGCGCTACCGCACCTTCGGGCAGACCTTCGCCGCGGCCACCCTGGTCTCGACCACCACCGGAAGCGGCGCGGACCAGCCGGTCACGACCCTGGCCACCTGGGCCGTTCTCGGTTCCCTGTTCGCCCTGCTGCTGCGCGTGCTGCTCGGCCTGGGCGACCCCACGAGAACTATCCGGGTGACCGTCGCGCAGACCCTCACCACACCGGGCCCCGGTGTGGTGGCCGGGGCGGCCGCCGCGTGGCGCACCGACGGCAGGGTGAGCTGGCTGGGCCAAGTGCTGGCCGGTGCGGCGCGCTTCCGCGCCGCCCGCGAGGTGCTGCTGGCCCAGGCCCAGCAGACCGGCGGGCCCGAAGCCGAGTGGCTGCGCAGAACGGTCGCCCGCGGCGACGAGATCGCGACCGAGCTGGCCACGGCAGTGCGCTCCCGCGTGTGCACCGGGCTGAACCGGCTCGCCCGCGCGCGTCCCGAGGAACTGTCCGGTAGCGAGCAGCACGAGCTTCCCGAGGCCGTGCGCGGGATGAACGAGGGACTCGACCGGGTGCGCGCCGCCGTGCTCGAGCGGGACACCAGCGCCGCGACGGCGGCCACCAGCGGAGGACGCAGGCAGCAGGCCCTGGGAGCGGTGCGCGCGCACCTCTCGCTGCGCTCGGCGCTGTTCCGCCACGCCCTGCGCTGCGCGCTGGCCGTGGCCGCGGGCATGGCGGTCGCGCTGCTGCTGCACACCCCGGCGGCCTCCACGCTGCTGCTCGGGCTCCACGTGGTGCTGCAACCGGCCGCGCGGGACAGCATGAACGGTGCCCTCGAGCGCACCGGAGGCGCGGTGCTCGGCGTCGTCCTGCTGTCGGTGCTGATCGTGCTCGTGCCCCACGCCGTGCTGCTCGTCCCGCTGACCATCGCAGCGATGCTGCTGCGCGTGCAGCTGCTGCGCGGTGACTACCGGCTGCTGCTCGCCGCGTTGATCGGGATCACCTTGCTCGACCGGGTGAGCGCGGCCGAACGGCAGTCCCTGGTGGACTCCACCATCGGTTTCGCGGCCAACACCGCCATCGGGGCCGCGATAGCGCTGGCCGTCGGCTTCGTGAGCTACCTGGTGCTGCCGAGCAGCCTCCGTCCGGACGTGCACGGCACCATCCGCTCCACGGTGTGGTCCCTGTCCGAACTGCTGCGCAGCGTCCGCGCCGCGGGCAGGGGCGCCGAGGTACGGGCGGGCCTGCGGTCGGCGCACGTGCTCGCGCTGCGCCGCACCCAGGACCTGCTGGGACTTCCCGCGATGCTGGAAAGTTCGGAAACGGTGTACCAGCGCACCGCGAGCAGCACCAACAGCGCCGCGCTGGCCCTGGACGCGCTGCGGCAGGACCTGGCCACCCTGGCCTTCCGCCCCGACTCCGAACAAGCGCTGGCCACTCCCGCGCTGCGCGCGGTGGACGAACTGCTCGGCGGCAACACCACGGCGCGGATCCCGGACGTGGCCGGGGCCCGCGCCCCGGCCACCGAGCTGCTGGCCGGGTCGCTGCTGGAGAACGGCCTGCACGCGCGCTCCGCCATCGACGAGACGTTCGGCCACGCCGAGCCGTGGAAGAGCTACACCATCTCGTTCGTCCGGACCGAACGCCTCCGGATCCGGTGATCCGCACACCGCGGAACAGAGCCGCGGAACGCGCGAATCTCCTCCGCGCAAATTTCCGACGACGAGAACGGGCAGCACCGGAACCGGAAGGATGATCAGCCTCACAGGAGACCTGAAGGCCTGTCCCCGCCTCACGCCGGAAAGTACCGTGCGCTCGAATGTTCCCGGGAAAACGCGTTCCCGGGGAGCCTTCCACGACCGCGACGCGCGAGAACGCGCCCGGTTCGCGGAGAAAACACGCCGATCGCACGACGCGCACCTGCACACGGGAGGAGAAGAGAATGCTGTGGCGGGCAGGACCGACCCGAAGACGTACGGACTCCCCGGCCCGGGCGACGCTGGGGACGCTGGTGGTGCTGACGATCCTGGCGAGCGCGCTGGCGAGCGTGACGTCGGGAGCTCGCTCGACGGTCGAGCGCGAGGTGCTCCGCGAGGGCGGATCGACCCAGGTCGAGCTGTCCGCGCTCGACAGCGGGCAATCGATCCGCACCCTCGACCCCGGCAATCTCGACCGAGCGCGCGACGTGGAGCACGTGGACGGGGTCGTTCCCGACTACGTCTCGACCATCTACACCAGGAATTCGGATCCCGAGACCCCCACCTTCGACCTGACCACGCACTCCTGGAACCCCGCGACGCACCCCTCCGTCGTTCGAGGTGAGGTGCCGCGACCGCTCCAGCCCGGCCAGATCGTGCTGCCCGCGCGCAGCGGGGGCGTCGACTTCACCCCGTACGTGGGCGAGAAGCTGCCCGCCGCACACACCGAGGCCACCGGGGAGCGCTCGGGATCCCCGGCCCACAGCACCTTCACCGTGGTGGCCACCTACGACCCCGCGTGGCAGCTGGACGGGCCGGACGTCGCCTACGTCGCCCCGGAAACGGCGGCCACCCTGGCAGCGGCCAAAGCGGGGGTCTCCCCCGAGCACTACCGGTCCAGCGCGGGAGCCCTGTCCGCGGTGGTCTCGGTGACCGAACAACGACACGTGTCCGCGGTGACGCACGAGCTGCGCCGACTCGACTTCTCCGCCGCCCCGGTCGCCGACCGGGTGAACGAGGGGGTGCCCGGGATCGCCGGGTTCGGCTACCGGATCGGCCTGCTGGGCGTGCTCCTCGCCGCCGTGCTCACCGGCCTGGCCCGCTCCCTCTCCGGGGTCCGCGCTCGGCTTTCCGAACGCGCTGTCCTGCGTCTGAGCGGCGACTCGGTGACCGGGCTGCGCCGAATCCTGCTCGGGGAGGCGATGCGGACCGGACTGCTCGCCGGAGCGCTCGGCAGTGTGCTCGGCATCGGCGGCGCGCTGCTCCTGCGCGGGCCTCTCGAGGGAGTTCTGGGGCTGGAAGTGCAGTTCACCGGCATGTTCCCCAGCCCGCTGTGGATCGCGGCCCTCGTGCTGACTCCCCCGGTCGGCTCCGCGCTCGGGGCATTCCTCGGAGGACGTGTCGCCCTCCGGCGCGGTCCCCGTCCGGCGGCCCGCGGGCGGGCCTGACCGAGCTCCCGCCAAGCGAGCACACCGAGCAACCGGAACCGCCGAAGGGTCCGTGCTCTGATCCTGCGTCACCGGCACCGTCGAGTTCCCCGGGAACTTCCAGCGCAAGGCCTCACTCCGACGAAAGCGCTTACGAGCCTGAGCCACCGGCACCGCCGCGAGCCAGCCGAGTCGACGCAAAACCCGAACAGGAACTCCCGTTCAAGGAGTCCACACCGACGCGAGCGCTGTGAGCCCGAGCAATCGGCACCGCCGCGGGTTCTCAGTCGAGTGCCCGGCGAGGACGGCCCCGACGTTGTGTAGGTGCCTACCCGATGTCGGGGCACCCGCAGCCGGGCGCCGACTGAGGTTCCGCCAAGCGACCCGCCGAGCACCCCGCACCGTCGACTTCCACACCTTAGGGAAAACCGGGACTCGAGGCCTGCGCCCAGTACCGGCGCGGGATCCGCCCCGCCTGGGAGGCCAGACGCCCCGCCTCGACCCCGGAGCGCATGGCCGCCGCCATCCGCTCCGGGTCGGAGGCGCGGGTCACCGCGGAGGCCAGCAGCACCGCGTCGCACCCGAGCTCCATCGCCAGCGCGGCGTCCGAGGCCGTCCCGATCCCCGCGTCCAGCACCACGGGGACGGTGGCCCGCGAGCAGATCATCTCGATGTTGTGCGTGTTGCGGATGCCCAGACCGGTTCCGATCGGCGAGCCCAGCGGCATGATCGCGGCACAGCCGACCTGCTCCAGCTTGGAGGCCAGCGCCGGGTCGTCGTTGGTGTAGGCGAGCACCACGAAGCCCTGGTCCACGAGCTGCTCTGCCGCGTCCACCAGCTCGACCGGGTCGGGAAGCAGGGTCTGCTCGTCGGCCACCACTTCCAGCTTGATCCAGTTCGTCGCCAGCGCCTCCCTGGCGAGCTGCGCGGTCAGCACGGCCTCGGCCGCGCTGCGACACCCCGCCGTGTTGGGCAGCGGATCGATCCCCAACCGGTGCAGCAGATCGAACACCCCGGTGCCGCCGTTGGCGTCCGCCCTGCGCATGGCCACCGTGGTCAGCTCGGTCCCCGAGGAGATCAGCGCCTGCTCCAACGTGGTCATGTTGGCCGCGCCGCCGGTACCCATGATCAGACGCGACCCGAACTCGCGGCCCGCTATGACGAGTGGATCGTCCATGGTCAGCCTCCTTGCACCGCGGTGAGTATCTCCACGGTCGCGTCCTCGTGCAGTGCCGTTCGTTGCCAGGAGTCGCGCGGCACGACGGCACCGTCCAGCGCGACGGCCACCCCGCGCGCGGGAGCGCCGTAGCTCTCCAGGGCCTCGGCCACGCTCGTGTCCGCGGCGACCTCGTGCCGCTGTCCGTTGATCGTGATGTTCATCAGTTCCCCTTCCAACGCGCCGGGTCGGCGGCCTCCACCTCGGCCGGCGCTCGTCGTCCGCGCAGCAGCTCACCGACCGCCTCCGCCGTCAGCGGAGCCTGCAGGAAACCGTTGCGGTGGTGTCCGGTGGCCACGAGCACCCCGGTGTCCAGCCAGCCGATCAGCGGCAGGTTGTCCGGGGGGGCCGGGCGCAGTCCCGCGTTCGCCTCGACCAGCTCGTACTCGCCGATCCCGGGCAGCAGCCGTTCGGCGTCGCCGATGAGGTCCCGGACTCCCCCGACGGTCACCTCCGCGTCGAAGCCGCTCTCGTACTGGGTGGCCCCGATCACCAGCCCGTCGGTGCGCGGGACCAGGTAGATCTGCCTGCCGTGCACCGGCCCCCTGATCGTGTGCTGCGGGGGCGGCAGCGCGGTCGGCCTGGTCCGCAACCGCAGGATCTCGCCCTTCACCGGCCGGACGAGCCCGGACAGCTCCGGGTGCAGTTCGGGAGCGCGCACCCCCGCCGTGATCACGGCGGCGTCGCAGTGCAGCACCTCCCCGTCCAGCTCGACCGCCCCCGGGCGCACCCGCGAGGCGCTGCGGGCGAGGAACTCGACCCCGGCTTCCTCGGCCGCCCGGCGCAGCGCGGCGAGCGCGGTGCGGTTGTCCACGGACAGGTCCCCGGGCACCTCCAGCCCGGCACGCACGGAAGGTCCCAGCGTCGATTCGATCCCGCGCAGCTCGCGGCTCGTCCGCCCGGTCACCTTCCGCCCGAGCGAGTCCAGGTGCTCGGCCAGCGCGTCGAGCTGCTCGCGGTCGGCGTTGTCCACGGCGACCACGAGGGTGCCGTGCTCGTTCAGCCCGGAGGGCCCCGCCGCGGCGGCGGACAGCTCGGCGGCGAACTCCGGCCAGCGGCGCAGCGAGGCCGCGCCCAGTTCGAGCAGGGATTCCTCCCCGGGCCAGGCCTCGGCGATGGGGGCGAGCATTCCGCCCGCCACGTGGGAGGCCCCCGAGGCCGGGGCCGGGTCGATCAGTCGCACTCGGAATCCCTGCGCGGCGAGTCGCCACGCGCAGGAGAGTCCGATCACTCCGCCGCCGACCAGGGCGACGTCCTGCGGTTGCCCGTTCGTCAATGCTCGCTCCCTGCGCCGGCATGATCCGGATCAGGTTCGACGGTCGGGGCTTCAGCCCCCTCTCAGTCCGTTCGGCCGGACTCCCGCGCCTACCCACCGCCAGACTAGGCGACGTTCGGCTTCGCGTCAGCCGAGGGTCGCCGGAGTCCTCGTCCGACACGGCCGGATTTGCGGTTTCCACGGCTCCCCGCCGGGCCGCACGTGGCCTACCCTGAGGGCATGCCCGGAATGGACGGCTACGGAATGCGTGCCCGCCTCGAACAGGCGCGGCTGTACCTGTGCACCGACGCGCGCCGCGAACGCGGGGACCTCGCCGAGTTCGTCGACGCCGCGCTGTCCGGTGGGGTGGACATCATCCAGCTGCGCGACAAGGACGCGTCCGGGGCTCCGCTGGAGGCCCGGGAGGAGCTCGCCGCGCTGGAGGTGCTGGCCGACTCCTGCGTGCGGCACGACGCGCTGCTGGCGGTCAACGACAGGGCCGACATCGCGCTGGCGGTCGATGCCGACGTGCTGCACCTGGGGCAGGACGACCTTCCGGTGAGCGCGGCGCGCCGCATCGTGGGCGACCAGATGATCGTCGGGCGTTCCACGCACGACGTGGTGCAGGCGGACTCGGCCGCGACCGAGCGGGGGGTGGACTACTTCTGCACCGGACCGGTCTGGAGCACCCCCACCAAGCCGGGCAGGCAGGCCGCCGGGCTGGAGCTGGTGCGGCACACCGCCGAGCACCACGGCCACGGGCGGCCGTGGTTCGCCATCGGCGGCATCGGGCACGAGAACCTGGACGAGGTGCTGGCGGCGGGGGCCGAGCGCGCCGTGGTGGTTCGCGCCATCACCGAGGCCTCCGACCCGCGCGCCGCGGCGAGCGAACTTCGTTCCCGCCTGGTCGGCTGATCCGCCCCGGTCGACCCCCCGATCCGGCCGTCACCGCCGAGCCCCGAACAGGAACTCCCGGTCAGGGGGTCACCCCAACGCAAGCGCTTACGAGCCCGAGCAACCGGCCCCGCCGACCCTCCATCACTCGGTGAGGAGTTGCACTCCGTAGTTGTCGAGCGCCTCGTTCACCGGCTGGAAGAAGGTGGTTCCGCCGTCGGTGCAGTTGCCCCAGCCGCCCGAGGTCACGCCCTGGGCCTGGTCTCCGGAGACGAAGGCCCCGCCGGAGTCCCCGGGTTCGGCGCAGACGTCGGTGCGGGTGAGCCCGTGGACCGTGCCCTGGTCGTAGCGCACCGCCTGGTTCTTGCTCACGATCGTGCCGCAGTGCCAGCCGGTGGTGGAGCCGGAGCGGCACACCGAGGAGCCGACCGGGGCCTCGGTCGAGCCCGCCACGGAGACGGTTCCGCCGCCGTAGTCGTTGACCGCGGGCCTGCCCCGCTCGGTGCTGGCGATGTAGGAGTAGTCGTTCTCCGGGAAGGAGGACCCCACGGCCGTGCCCCGGGGACTGCTGGTGCTGTCGCCTTCCTTCGCGCAGTGGCCCGCGCTGATGAATCCGCCCTGCACCGCGAATCCGACCGAGCAGCGTGCCCTGTCGTTGACGTAGTACGGGTTGCCGCCGACGATGTCGTTGTAGAGCCGCGGGCTGCGCTCGGTCTCCACTTGGACGGCGTTCGCCTCCACGCCCGAGGTGCGGAGGAAGTTCTCGGCCGCTCCGGTGTCGCCCCGATCGGTGGTGAGCACCACCGAGTTGTCCGCCGGATCGACGTAGTAGCCGGTGACCGAGGGGGGCGCTTCGGGCAGCAGCCCGGCGAGCCGGCCTGCGATGCCGTCGAGTTCGGCGGAGCTGTGCTCGACCAGCTCGGCTCGTGCTCCGGCGGAGCGGGCCTCGTCGAGTTTCGCCCGGTCGGTCACGCCGACCACGAGTTCTCCCGCGGTCGAGTCGTAGTAGGAGCCGCCGTAGGCGGCGCCCAGGCTTCCGCGCACGGTCCGCTGCACCTGTTCGGCGATGGACTCCTGCCGCAGTCGTTGGCGGGACTGCGCGAGCGTGAGTCCGAGGTCGCGCTGCATGGCTTCGAGCAACGTGCCCGCGCGGGCCTGCTGGTCGACCGCGGAAGTCCGGTCGGGGGGCGAAGCCTGCTCGGGGGCCGCACCCACCGGGGCGGCTGTCAGCGCGGCAGTGGCTGTCGCGAGGAGCATCGTGCCCGCGAGGCGACCGGCGAGCCGGAGCTTCATGAACGTGGCCTCCCTGGACTGGGGCAAGTTTCCAACCGGCGGCGAGTTCCGTCGAATGCCCACCTAGCCAGCTCGACACGCAAAGTAGCAGATTTTTACCCGATCGCGGGACTATAACTCACAAATAACTCTCTAAGTAGCAATTCGGCCACTTTGCGCATTCACCGCTCCTCCGCTCAATGCATCGTCACTCGTACGGCGGGGAGAAATGTCCAATTCGCCCCGAGATCAGGCGCCTCCCGAATTCCGCGTTCTCCCACGAAGCGGGAAAACTCACCGCGCGAGGCGCGGCGACGTGAGAACACCCACTACGCGGGTCACTCCGCGGGCAGGAGTCCGACCCCGCGGAGTCCCGCTAGCGACGGTCGGCGAGGATTCCGACATGCAGCTGATCACCCACGCCGATGCGCTGGCCGCACGGGAAACGCTGACCAGGCAGCTCGGAACCGCCGGGCCGGTGCGCACCCCGCTGCTTCCCGTTCCGGAGAGCGAGCGGGACCGCCCGCTGCTGCTCAAACCGGAAAGCCTGCAGCCGATCGGCGCCTTCAAGATCAGGGGCGCCCTGCACGCCACGGCCACCCTGGACGAGCGGACGCGCTCCAGGGGGATCGTGGCCTACTCCAGCGGCAACCACGCGCGCGCAGTGGCCTACGCGGGCAGGGCCTTCGACATCCCCACCACAGTGGTGGTCCCGCGCACCGCCCCGGAGACGAAGGTGGCCGCGGCGCGCGCGCTCGGCGCCGAGGTCGTCCTGGTCGAGGTGGCCGAGCGGGAAGCGCGCGCCGAGCGGATCGCCGCGGAGACCGGTGCCACCCTGATCCCCCCGTTCGACTCGCCGGCGGTGATCGCGGGTCAGGCCACGGTGGGGCTGGAGATAGCCGAGGACCTGCGGAGCCGCGAGGTGCCCGCGGCCACCGTGCTCGTCCCGATCAGCGGCGGCGGGTTGATCTCCGGGGTGGGCGCGGCCCTGGCCGGGGCCGACGCGCGGATTCGGCTCATCGGCGTCGAACCGCTGCTGGCCGCCGACACCCGCGAGGGCCTCCGCGCGGGCCACCGGGTGGACTGGCCGGTCGCGGAACGCACCAGGACCCGAGCGGACGGCCTGACGGCCCAGCCCTCCGAGCTCACCTTCGAGCACATCAGAACGTTCGTCGACGACGTGGTCACGGTCACCGAGGAGGAGATCGGCGAGGCGGTCGGCCACCTCGCGACGACGTGCGGGCTGGTGGCGGAACCGAGCGGAGCCGTGACCACGGCCGCGCACCGGCACCGCTCCGCGGAGTTGCCCACCGGCACGACCGTCGCCGTGGTCAGCGGCGGCAACATCGACTCCGAGCGGCTGATCAGCTCGCTGGCGGGTTGAGGCTGGCGACGAACTTGTAGCGGTCCCCGCGGTAGATCGAGCGCACCCACTCGACCGGGGTGCCGTCCTGGTGGAAGGAGTGCCTGGACAGCAGCAGCATCGGCAGCCCGACGTCGGCCCCGAGCAGCTCGGCCTCCTCCGGGCTGGCCAGCGCGGTCTCGATCGTCTCCTCGGCGCTGGCGAACGAGATCCCGTACTCCTGGCGCAGCACCTGGTACAGGGACCCGCCCTCCTCGATGAGCCTGGTCAACCCCTTGAAGCGGCTCAACGGCAGGTGGGTCGTCTCGATGGCCATCGCCTCCTCGTCGGCGAGCCGCAGCCTGCGCATCCGCAGCACCGGGCTGCCGGAGGGCACGTCGAGCAGGTGGGCCAGCTCGCGCTCGGCCGACTCCTCGCTCATCTCGAGCAACCTGGAGTCGGGCTGGCGCCCCTGGGCGCGCATGTCCTCCGTGTAGCTGCTCAGCTGCAGGCGCTGGGCCACCTTCGGCTGCGCGGCGAACGTCCCCTTGCCCTGGACGCGCAGCAGACGTCCTTCGACGGTCAGCTCTGCCAGGGCCTGTCGCACCGTGGTGCGGGACACGTCGAACTCAGCCGCCAGCGCCCGTTCCGTGGGGATGGACGAACCCGCGGGCATGGAGCGCAGCATGTCCAGCAGGTGCTGCTTCAGCCCCCAGTACTTGGGCTCGCGCTGGTTCTTGGTCGGCGTGTCGGCCCCGCCGGGCACCGACGCTTCGAGCATTCTTCCTCCTACCGCCGCGCCTTGAACGGGGCGATCAGTATTACCGATTCCAGCATGCCGGAGCCACGGGTCGCGGCGGGCGGCCCCGGGACGACCACCGCCTCGACGACACCCCGCGGATCCCGGAGGAGTGGGAAGCGCCACGGGAGCGGCGCAGGGCTGTCGGCCTTCAGGAGACACCGGTAGTATTGGTCTAGACCGAATTCTCGCACGGTTAAGGACGGACCACGACATGACCGAGGACCCCGGAGCCGGTGCCGGCGAGCAGTCCCAGTCCCCCGGCCGACACATGAGCGCCGAGATCGCCGAGCAACCGGCGGTGTTCGAGAGCCTGCTCACCGACCGCTCCGCGCTGACCGAGGTCGCCCGGCGCATCGTGGAACGCCGACCGCGCTTCGCCCTGCTCGCCGCGCGCGGCTCCAGCGACCACGCGGCGATCTACGCCAAGTACCTGGTCGAGGTGCTGCTGCAGCTGCCGGTCGGGCTGGTCTCCCCGTCGAGCACCACGCTCTACGGAGCGCAACCGGACCTGACGGACGTGCTGCTGATCTCGGTCAGTCAGAGCGGCGGCTCGCCCGACCTGCTCGAGGTGACCGAAACGGCGCGCCGGAACGGCGCCACCACCGTGGCCGTGACCAACAGCCCCGGATCGGCGCTGAACACGGCCGCGGAGATGTCGGTCGACATCGGCGCCGGGACCGAGCAGGCGGTGGCGGCCACCAAGACCTACAGCGCGACCCTGCTCACGCTGTACCTGCTGATCGACGCGATCCGCGGCGGTTCCGCCGAGCACGCCGCGCGGCTGCCCGAGCTGGCCGACCGCGCGCTGGCCCCCGCAGAGGAGGTGGACGAGGCGGCGCGGCGCTACAGGTTCGCCGACCGCGTGCTGACCACGGGACGCGGTTACTCCTCGGCCACCGCCTCCGAAGCGGCGCTCAAACTCGCCGAGACCAGCTACCTCTCGGCCAGGGCGTACAGCGGGGCCGACCTGCTGCACGGCCCCGTGGCCGCCGTCGACGCCGAAACCGCCGTGCTGGCGCTGTGCAGCTCGGGCAAGGGCGGCGCAGCCATGAGGGAGGTGCTGGCGACGGTGCACGAACGCGGGGCCGAGATCTGCGCGATCGGCTCGGCCGCGAGCACGCTGCCCGGAGCGCACGCCGTCGACCTGCCGGAATCCGCAGAGGAGGTGGCCCCCGTGCTCGAAGTGCTGCCCGTCCAGCGGCTCGCGCTCACGCTCGCGCTCGAGCGGGGCGAGGACCCGGACCGGCCGCGCGGCTTGAGCAAGGTGACCCGCACCCGGTGATGGTGGCGAGCCTGCCCAGCGGACTCGCTCGGATGGGCCGGTACCTGCCACGCCGGGGAAGATCCGCGCCAACCGCCGGTTCGACCGCGAAAATCGCCGGGAACCGAGCACTCACCCGAGCTGTCCGAAGTCGTTGGAGCCCGCCTCACCGAGGGGGCGGGGTGAGACGGGCACCGCCAGGCTACGCCGATCGGCGCAAGGGACGAGCACGGGGTGCGGAGGAGCGGGATGACGAGAACCACCGGTGAGCGCGCTCTGGTCCTCGGCCTGGACGTCGGGGGGACCTCCAGCCGCGCTGTCGTGGCCGACCTCAACGGCCGCACGCTGGGCGAGGGGCACGCCGGAGGCGGCAATCCCAACTCCCACCCTCCCGAGCGGGCCGCCGAGCAGGTGGCCCGCGCCGCCCGCACCGCACTTGCCGGGGCGGACCCCGCGCTGGTCGGTGCCGCCACGCTGGGCATGGCCGGCATCAGCAGGATGAGCGACCCCGCCGTGTCCGGGCTCTTCGACCGGATGTGGGCCTGCCTGGGACTGCGCTGCGCGGTGCGCGCCGTCTCCGACGGCGAGGTCGCGTTCGCCGCGGGCACGCCCGAGCCGCACGGCACTGCGCTGATCGCGGGCACCGGCTCCGTCGTCGCCCGGATAGCCGACCACGAACTGGAGCGAACCGTGGGCGGGTACGGCTGGCTGCTCGGCGACGAGGGATCCGCGTTCTGGCTCGGCCGCGAGGCGGTCACCGCGACGCTGCGCTCCCTGGACAGCGGCGAGGGCGGGCACGACCCGCTCGTCGCCGCCGTGCTCGCCGAACTCCTGGACGATCCCGCGCCCGAGCAACCGGGCCCGCTGGTGTGCCGCAGGATCATCTCCGCCGTCGGGGAGCGCGCACCGATACGGCTGGCCGAACTGGCCCCGCTGGTGACCACCACGGCCGCCGAGAGCGGCGGCAAGGCCACCGACATCGTCAACCGCGCCGCGCGGATGCTGGCTTCCGCGGCGCTGTCCGTGCGGACCGACCGGGACGACTCCCCGGTCGTGCTCGCCGGGAGCCTGCTCACCGGACGAGGTCCGCTGGTCTCCTCCGTGCGGAACGAGCTCGCCGAAGGCGGTGCGCACCGTCTGTCCACGGCCCGCTCCGGTTCCCTGGGGGCCGCCTGGTTGGCCGCCAGGGAACTGACCGGCGAGGCGCACGCCCGCGAGCTGCACGCCGCATGGCTCGGGGGCGCGAACGATCCCCCGGGCAGCGGCTCACCGGGCAGCGGCTCACCGGAAGAGGGCTGATCATCCTCCGGGTGCGGCAGGCGGACTCAGCGCGTCGTGCGCGCGTGTCGGATGCCCGGATGGTCCGCGGGCAGCGCGCGCCGCAGCACCCACCAGCTCGTGACCACGCAGAGCACCACCAGCGGCCAGGTCAGCACCACCTGGGCGACGCTGAGCGCCACCACGGCGTTGGCCGCCCACAGCGGGATGAACACGGCCAGCCTGGTGAGGTACTGCCCGACCCACACCCAGCTGGCCCTGCCGTAGGCGCGCAGCAGCTCGGGATCGCGCCGCCACCGCGTCCGCTGGCCGAGCAGGGTGCCCACCACCAGACCGAGCAGGGGCCAGCGCACCGCGATGCTGACCATCCACGCCAAGCCGCTCACCGCGTTCGAAGCCACCCTGATCAGGTAGAAGTCGGCCGCCTGCCCGGTGCGCAGCGCGATCAGCGCACCCACGAGCACGGCCAGCAGGCTGAGCAGCACGGCCAGCGGGCGGGCCCCTCTGGTCAACCGCCACACACCGATGAGCGCGCCCACGGCCACAGCGGTGATCCCGGAGGCCACGATCGACCGCTCGCTGAACACCCAGACCAGCCCGAAGGCGACCGGGGGAACGCTGGCGTCGACAGCACTGGCACCACCGCCGAGCAGCCGCATCAACGAGTCGCGTCCGGCGGAGTCCTCGGTCTCGGTAACGGCACTGTCGCGGCTCACGGTTTAAGCCTGCCTTCCCCGCCCCGTGGGACGCACCCGTCATTCAGCGTGCGCTGTCCTACACTGACTCACTCTTCCGCATCAAATCCCCCTCACTCGGGAGAGTGAGTTCGCCAGTTGAGCTGTCAACCCACGGTGATCCAGCGGAGTGCAGTCGAGCACCTCGCCCTCGGACGGCTCCCCGTGGCGCATCAGGTACCGCCCCTGGTCGGTGTCGAACCACATCAACCCGGGCGTGCGCAGCCGACCGCCGCGCTCGTCCGTTCCGGAGACCACGAAGTGCCCGAGGCGGTACTTGTGCGCCCGCGCCAGCAGCTCCGGCTCCGTGGGCTCCGCGCGCCGGCCCTCCTCCGCGCCGCGCGCCCGGAGCAGCTCGACCGGGACCCGCACCGGCTTCCCCCTGCCGGGCGGCGCCTGCGGAAGCAGCCCGGCGCACACCTCGGGAAGCGCTCCCGGGTCCATGAAATCCAGCTGCAGCCCCCGCGGCGTGATCACTCCGAGCAGCCCCACCTCGCCCGTGGAGACCGCACGCGCGGCCAGTCGCTGCCCGTTGCGGACGTCCAGCAGGCCCGCTGCTGCGATGGAGACCTCGGAACTGCACATCAGGTACAGCGCGTCGGCGACCTCGGGCTCGGGGTTGCCCGCGACCGCCAACCCCGCCGACTCGAGTTCGCCCCAGACCTGCCGGGCCAGCTCGTCCCGTTCCCGCCGGGTCTCCCCCGGCGGCGGGATCTCGAAGGGGTACCGGCGCACGTCCAGCTTCAGATGCGCTCCGAGCACGTCGACGGCGGACAGGGAGAGCGTGATGGTTTCGACCATGTGGGGCCTCTCGGGACGGCTGGCGGGATCGACGGCTGTTCACATCGGCTGGGAGCTCGACGGCCCCGGGCACCCGGCCCGGCGGACCCGATTCGCCCCGCGGGACCGAGCACCTCGGTCGGTCAGAACCCTCCGTAGCCCGCGGGCCCCTCGCCGATCACCGGCGGAGCGACCAGCCTGTCCCCTCCGAAGTCAGCCCCTCCGGGGTCGTCGGCGTGCATCAGGAACTGCGGCTGATCGTCGGCGTCGTCGGGGTCGACCCCCTGGCCGCTGCGCCACTCGTTGCCCCGCGAGCTCTCCTGGTCCTCCTGGTCCGCGTCCTGCTGTCCCCTGTTCCTCGGGGCGTAGCGCGGGCTCGGCCCGCCTCCGGCCCAGCCGCCCGAGCCCATGGGGCCGAATCCCCCGTCCGGCCTGGGTTCGTACTTCGGGGGCTGCACTGCGGGACGGGACTGCTGCACCGCACCCGGATCGGCCGCGCCCGGATCGGCCGGAGGCTGATCCGGCGTGGAGGCCTGCCCACCGGGAGGAGGCCCCGCGGCTGGCGCGGACTCGGCGGGAGCGGGAGCCGCGCCCTCCTGGCGCGGGGATGCTCGCCCGTCCTGCGGAACCCGCACGGGGCCGCTCGGCGGACCGGTCGGAGTTCCGGACTGCGGCCCGGGAACCGCCGGGGCGGGCGGCATCGGGTTCGGACCGGTCACCGGTCGGGGCGGCGCCGGAGGCTGCCCGCCGGGAGGCGGGGACTGCGGGGCGGGGTGAACCTGCGGGCCCCGTGGTGGCTGCGGTTCCTGCGGCGCCGGAGCCGCCGGGGGAGCTTGCCGTCCCCCGGGTACCGGAGTTCCCCGCGGCGTCCAGGGGCCGCCAGGCACCCCCTGACCCGCCGGGGGCCCCTGCGCCGGTGGAGCCGGGTGGGACTGCCCGGCAGCGTCCCCGGGGTCCTGCTGTGGAGTCCGGGCCACCACGGGACCGGAAACGCCCGATCCGGGAGGAAAACCGGGCTCCTGTGCTCGTGCGGGCGTTCCCCGCGCCGGGCTCGGCGGATCCTGCGGGTGACTCCGCGGCGCGGCTCCCCCGGCGGGTGGCTCCGCGGGGGCCGCTGGAGCCGCGTGCGCCCCCTCCTCCGGCCCGAGCAGCTCCTCGCTCGTTCCGATCGGTCCGGTCGGGGTCTCGTCCTCCTCCGGAGCGGTCGCCGCGGGGACTCCGGCAGCGTCCTCCTCCGGGAACCGCTCCCCCTCGTCCAGCAGCGATCCCGCCAGCTCCGCCCGCGGTCGGGAGCTCTCCGCCTCCCGCCGCTCCCGCGGCTGCTCGGAGTCCGCGGGAACGGCCGGCGGGCCGATCCATCCGGTCACCTCGCTCGGCGACGGGGCCTGCGGGGAACTCGCGGACAAGGGGGCCTCCCCCGGACCACCACCCGGCGTCCAGGAGGCTTCCGGAGCAGCGGAGTGGGCCGGCGCAGCACTGTGGACGGACGCGGCGGCCCGGGGATCCCGCCCGTCCTGCCCGGTCCGCGACCGGGAGCCCGAGGTGCGGTCCGCCGGAAGTTCCTCCGGGGCTCCCCCCGGAGCTCGCGCCGCGGCCAGCTCCCCGGAGATCGTCGCGGTTCCCGTGCTCTCGGGGCGCTGCCCGGCTTGCTGTCCGGACTGCTGCTCGGGCTGCTTTCCGGTGAACTGGCGGGCCATCTCGTACTCGAAGCGCGCCGGTAACCGTTCCAGCCGATCGCACAGCGCCAGCGGGTCGGACAGGGCCGCGGCGGCCGCGAACTCGGCGCGCGAGTCGAAGCGTGCGGAGCGCCCGGCACCGTCCGCCCGCTCCCGCGGAGTCGTCGGACGGGTCGGAGGTCCTGCCGTCGCCGCGCGCCGCCCGTTCTGCGGACGGACCACCGCCGGAGTGCTCCCGCCGCTCGGCCCGACCGCGGGCCCGGACACCGGCGAGGCGGTCCCCACACCACCGGAAGGTGGTTCCGAGCGCTGCGGCCGCGGCGGAGAGCCCGGGCTCGCCTCTCGCCCCTCGGCCGTTTCGGACACCGGGTCCCGTGGACTCGTCACGACTCCCCCAGAGCTTCGATGCTGTCGGCAGACACACCCGATCCGACGTCAGCGAACATGCTTCGCGTTCCCCATCCAGGTGATCGATGCGGCACTGCTCGGCCACTCCCGATCGTCGACATCCCCTTGATCGTCTCGTTACCCCCGCGGAACGGTAGCAGCCCGCGCACGCGTGCGCGTGGCTTTTCCACCGATCTTTTCCCGACGCGGGCACGCCCGGTTCAACCATACGAAATCACGTGTTCAAACCGATATATCCGGTCCTTCGGAAGAGTGAGGATCTCCGCGGGGAGAACGTGCCGTTAATCACCGCGGCACGCACCAACGGTGGCGTAGGTCAACCGGACGGGTCCAATGTGTTGCTCGGTCACGGCTTCACGAGCGGAAGACACGAGTCACCGGGGCTTTCCGGTCGGCTCGACGGTTGGGTCGGGGTGATCCCCCGGTTCCGGCGACGCCGGAACGGGCAAGCCGTCCTCCGGCACCGCCGCGGACTCCCCCGCGGCGTGCTCTCGTGCGGAAAAGGGGTCCGACCACGCGCAGCTCGCCGCTCGACGTCGGGCGTCCGCACCGGAGCACCTGCGGGGAATCCGCCCCGGCGAAGCCGCGGCAGCCGAGAACGGGAAACACCATGAACACGAAGGGCAGTCGCGATGAGCTACGAGCGGCAGCGATCACCGGGGGAAGACGTGCGGAGTTCGGGGAGCGCGAACACCGCGCGGCGCTGGAACACGTTCGTGGCCCTCGGCGACAGCTTCACCGAAGGCCTGAACGACCCGGCGTCCGAAGAGGACACCTTCCGGGGCTGGGCCGACCGACTGGCGAGCGTCCTGGCCGGGCAGAACCCGGAGCTGCGCTACGCCAACCTCGCGGTGCGCGGAAAGCTGCTGGATCAGATCCTCGCCGAGCAGCTCCCGGCCGTGGTGCGGACGAGGCCTGATCTGGCCGCCTTCACCGCAGGAGGCAACGACATAATCCGCCCGTTCACCGACCCGGACGAACTGGCCCAGCGGTTCGACGACGCCGTGACCCGGATCAGGGCCACCGGGGCCGACGTGCTGATCGGTACCGGTTTCGACACGCGGCGGAACCCGGTGATGCGGCTGGTGCGCGGCAAGGTCGGAACCTACAACTCACACCTCTGGGCGATCGCGCAGCGCCACGGGTGCTACGTCGTCGACCTCTGGTCGATGCGGGTGCTGCACGACCAGCGCGCCTGGAGCGAGGACCGCCTGCACCTGTCGACGGAGGGACACCGCCGCGTCGCCCTGCACGCCGCCGAAGCCCTCGGTCTCGCCCCGGGGCAGGACTGGCGCGCACCGTGGCCGCCGGAACGAACCCGCCCGTGGACGGCCCGCCGCGGCGACGACCTGCACTGGGTCAAGCAGCACCTCGCCCCGTGGATCGGGCGCCGGATCCGCGGCACCTCCTCCGGGGACGGCAGGAAACCGAAGCGTCCGGAGCCGCGGCCGCTCGACACCTCGTCGCGAGTTCCGTGCCCGTGAATCGATCGGGGCGCCGTTGCCCGTCGGCAACGCGCCCCGACACGAGCGCGGACTCCGTGCCTGTATCGAATCCCCCCAGGACACGGAGCCCGCACTCACCCCCACGTCCTTCCGGCCACGTGACGGCCGAAATAACCTGACCCCTTCGGCAGCAGTGTGTGACCGAAGGGCCACACCCGCACGCCGCATGTGCCGGTCAACTCACTCCCCCCGCTGAGCTGCCGTTGCGCGGTTCCAGCCCTGCTGCACTGCCACGACTCGAACCGCACGATCCACACATTGGCAGGGGTGGCTAAGCACGCGCTAAACGTTGGCTAATCGACTGCGCGGGGCGGTCCGCTCGGGGGTTGGCGTGGATGAGACCGGTTCCGCCGCTCCTCCCGCAACCGTGCCGACCGAGCGGGTGCTCGCCCGGCCCGCGCGGGCTTCGAACTCCCCTGCCGGGGCGCGCCCGCGCACCGGCACGACCTCACGTCTCGCCCCGCTCGGACTCGAGCCGCTCGATCCTGGCCCGCGACTCCGCCGCCCGAGGAGAACCGCCCGCCTCGAAGATGGACAGCGCCGTGTCCCAGCGACGACGTGCCGCCGCCGGCCCCTCGCGCAACGAGGCGACGTCGCCCAACCCCATGTACGCGGCGGCCTGCCGCATCGTGGAGCCGCACTGCCGTGCCACGTCCAGAGCCTCCCCGTAGTAGCGCCGCGCGTTGTCGATCCTGTCCAGTTCGAGACTCACTTCACCACAGTTGTTCAACACCATGGCCAGAATCTCGAGATCGTCGGTCTCGCGGTAGCGCTTTTCCGCCTTTCGGAGGTATCCGAAGGCCGCCGAGAGGTTGCCGGTCACCTGTTCCACCTGGGCCAGGTTGTTCAGCGCCCCCGCCTCGCCGTAGCGGTCCTTCTGCTCCCGGTAGGTGCGCAGCGCCTCCTCGCAGTGCCGCCTGGCGTCCGGGTAGCGGCCGAGGCGGAACAGCGCGCTGCCCATGTTGACCTGGGTCATCGCCAGTTTCCGCGGATCGGGCAGGGAGTCGGCCAGGTGGTAGGACTCGGCGTAGTACTTCAGCGCCTCCTCCGGAGCGCCCGAGCGGGAGTACACCACCCCGAGCCCTGCCAGCATCAGCACCCTGCCGCTGGACTCGTCGGCGCGGCGCGCGGCCTCCAGCCCCCCGGAGTAGATCCGCACCCAGTCCTCCCAGGGGCAGCGCACCATCAGGTAGTTGAACTGCAACCGCACGAGCTGCCAGACGACGCTGTTCCAGCCCGCGTCGGCCGCCGTGTCGATGGCCGCGACCAGGTTCGACCACTCCGCGTCGAACCACTCCAACGCCTGTTCACGCCCGGATATGGCCGGAACGGCCCACTTCCAGCCCGAGAAGTCCAGTTCGTCCCGCGGCGGCCGCAGGAATCTTCGCGCGTGGTCGGAAGCGGCCAGGTAGTGCTCCAGCAGACCGCGCAACGCGGTGTTCGTCGTCTCCGCGTCCTGCCCGCCGTCCTCGGAGGCCCTGAGCTCGCGGGCGTAGACCCGCAGCAGGTCGTGCATGGCGAAGCGGTCCTGCTTGGGTTCGCTCACCAGGTGGGCCAGCGTCAGCGCGCGCAGCCTCCGGCGCGCCGTCTCCGGGTCGGTGCCGCACAGGGCGGCCACCGCGTGCGTGGTGAAGGTGTGCCCCGGGATCAGGCCCAGCAGCCTGAAGGTCCAGGCCTGGCTCGGGTGCAGGTTGCGGTAGGAGATGTCGAAGGCCCGGCGGACGCTGGCGTCCGCGTCGTCGATGTCGAGGGCGGTCAGCCGCTCGCGCTCGTCGGTGAGCTCACCGACGAGCTCCCGCACCGCGCGCCCCGGGTTGGCGGCCAACCGCGCGGCGGCGATCCGCAGCGCCAGGGGCAGCCCGCCGCACAGCTCGGCCAGCTCCCGCGCGGCCTGCGGTTCGGAGCTCGACCTGCCCGGAACCCCCGCCCGGTCCAGCAGCTCCACGGCGGCGGAGGTGGGCAGGGTCTCCAGCGGCAGCGTCCGCGCACCGCTGCGCACCACCAGCCCGTCGAGCCGTCGTCTGCTGGTCACCAGCACGAGCGAGCCCGTGCTGCTCGGAAGCAGCGGGCGTATCTGATCGGCGTCCCGCGCGTCGTCGAGCAGTATCAGCACGCGCCGGTCCGCGAGCAGCGACCGGTACAGCGCGGCGCGCTCCTGCAGGTCGATCGGGATGACGTCGTCGGCGATCCCGAGTGTCTTGAGGAAGCCGGTCAGCGCCTCACCCGGCGACAGCGGGGGGCTCTCGGAGTCGAACCCGCGCAGACAGGCGTGGAGCTGCCCGTCCGGGAAGCGGTGCGCCACGCGGTGCGCCCAGGTCACGGCCAGGGCGCTCTTGCCGACGCCCGCCGTCCCGGTGACGGCGGCCAGCATTCCGGGCGATCCCTGCTCCTCCTCGGACAGCATCCGGTCCAATGCGGACAGTTCCGTCTTCCGCCCGACGAAGCCGGCCGTGCGGGGCGGCAGCTCGGCGGGGTGGGTGACGACGCCGGTTCCGGACCCCCCTCCCTCGCCCGACACCACCCGCACCGGAGTCAGCAGGCTCTCGTCGTCGCGCAGCATCCGCTCGTACAGCGAGCGCAGATCGGGGCCGGGATCGATGCCCAGCTCGTCCGAGAGCCGTTCGCGGAGGGAGTGGTAGCAGTCCTGCGCCCGGGCGCGCTGCCCGGAACGGTAGTAGGAGAGCATCAGCTGTCCCGCCAGCCGCTCGCGCAGCGGGTACTGCTCGACGAGAGCGGGCAGTTCCACCGCCAGCTGACGATGCCTGCCCAGCTCCAGATCGGCCGCTATGCGCTCCTCGAGCGCCATCATCCGCAGTTCGTCCAGATTGGGGACGACCATGCGGTGCAGCCTGCCGGAGGAGATGTCGGCGAGGATCGGGCCGCGCCACAGGGTCAGCGCCTGCCCGAGCACGCGGGAGCGCTCGGCGGGTTCCATGTTGCCCGCCCGGTTGATCAGCGAGCGCGCCCGGTGCGCGTCGATGCGCTCGCTGTCGATCCGCAGCAGGTACCCGGGCGAGCGGGTGACTATCTCGGGGTTCTCCTCCCCGCACGTCCCCCCTTCGGGGGTAAGTAGCTTGCGCAAGCGGGAGATGTAGCCGTGGATGATCGTCCGCGCCGTGCGCGGCGGCTTCTCCCCCCAAAGGGTGTCAATCAATCGGTCCATGGACACGACCTGGTTCGGCTCGAGCAGCAGGCACGCCAGTGCGCTGCGCACGCCCGAGTTCCCCAGTGGCTGCCGCTCACCGCCGTGGAGGACTTCCAGCGGCCCGAGCAGCCGGAACTCGTAGCCGCTGCCCGGCCCTGCGGGCGAGCTGTCTTCCGGTGGCATAACCCCCCGAAGTTCGATCCCACGTTCGCTCATTCTTTCCAACTTCTCCGCCGCGACCGAAAGACCCCCTCATCGAATGAACACCGGTGAAACCGATCCACGTTAACCGAAAGCCATACCCAACGTGTCCGAGTTCACTTTGCTTCACCCCAACGGACGAACAATTTGCCGACACGCCCGAAGATGGACACGAAGTGTGAGCAAACTCGGCGATATAAATGGGACCGTTATCTGCCAAGCTCCTTCCGACGCCCAGTAGAGTCGGGACTCACGCCCGAACGCCCGCAAGAGCACTGTGGAGGTATCCCGCGTGTCGACATCGTCCACAGTGGTGGATCGTGCCGTGGGGTGTCTGCTCGGTGCGGCGCTGGGCGACTCCCTCGGTGTTCCGGTCGAGTTCGAGGAGTACGGGGACATACGTGCCCGCTACGGACCGGCCGGAGTGGTCGAACCACCACCGCAAGCCCTGCTCGGCGACGCCACCCAGATGCTGCTGTTCACCGGAGAGGGGTATCTGCACGCCTGGGCCACCGGAAACAACGGAGGACGGTGGCGCCCGGTGGAGGCGACGGCGGCCGCCTACCGCAGGTGGCTGATCACCCAGCAGGAGAGCAAACCGCACTACGGGGCCACCGGGCTCATGGCCGAGCACGAGCTCTACGCCAACCGCTCACCCGGACTGACCAGCCTGCGTGCCCTGCAGGAAGAACTGCTCGGAACGCCGGAACAACCGGCCAACACCTCCAAGGGCTGCGGGGCGGTGGACCGCGCCGCGGCGGCGGGCTTCGCCCCGACCGTGGAGATGTCCTACACCCTCGGGTGCCAGTTCGGAGCGCTCACCCACGGTGCTCCGGCCGGTTGGGCCTCGGCCGGAGCCATGGCCGCGCTGATACACCTGCTGGCCGTGCAGGGCAGGCGGCTGCCCCAGGCCGTGGACCAGACAGCCGGACGAGTGCTGCGCGAGGACGGGGAAACCGCCTCCGGACTGGCCGACGCGGCCACGTTGGCACGCATCGACGTGCGCACCGCCTACATCCAGCGGCTCGGTCAGGGCTGGATCGGCCCCGAAGCGCTGTCCATCGGCGCGTACTGCGCGCTGGCCCTGCCCAAGCGGGACCAGTTCTGCGACGCGCTGCGGCTGGCCGCCAACCACTCGGGGCACAGCGACACCACCGCGGCCATCACCGGAGCGATCCTCGGAGCGCGGCACGGGACCGGAGCACTGCCCCGCTCCTGGCTCAACCGACTGGAACTGGCCGACGTGATCGAGCGCATCGGACACGACCTCGGCGCCTCCTGCGTCGGTGAGAAGTTCAACGATCGGAGGTACCTCAGCCTCGGCTGAGCTGTGTTTCGGCCCGGTGCCGGTTGCTTGCGTGGCCGGTTAGCCGGCACGTGAGTCGGCGCCTTGCTGTGTTGGGCACGCTCTTGAGTAGCGACCTACGCGGCGAGCGGCCCGGCCTTGCAATGCATCCGACTCACGCACCGGAGCTTCTCGTCCTGGTCAGGCTGAAGCACTCGCGTCGAACGGAGCCTTCCATCTGAAGTGCGCAGAGCACCCGAACAGGAACTCCCGACCAACAGGCCCACACCAACGAAAGCGCTGTGAGCCCGAGCCACCGGCACCGCCGCGGGTTCTCAGTCGAGTGCCCGGCGAGGACGGCCCCGACGTTGTGTAGGTCGCTACCCGATGTCGGGGCACCCGCAGCCGGGCGCCGACTGAGGTTCCGCCACGCAACCACCCGAGCAACCGGCACCACCGACCAAGAATTCAGTCGTCTTCGGTCACCAGGGGGTACACCCCGTCCTCGTCGTGCACTTCCCTGCCGGTCACCGGGGGGTTGAACACGCACACCGTGCGCATGTCGGTCTCGGGGCGCACCTGGTGCTTGTCGTGGTTGTCGAGCAGGTACAGCGATCCGGGCCCGAGCCGGTGCGTCCGACCGGTGCCGTGGTCGAGGATCTCGCCCTCGCCCTCGAAGACGAACACCGCCTCGATGTGGTTGGCGTACCAGAAGTCGTTCACGGTGCCCGCGTACAGCGTGGTCTCGTGGACCGAGAACCCCACCTTCTCCTTGGCCAGGACGATGCGCTTGCTGCGCCAGTTCTCGGTCCTGATGTCGGCGTCGGTGTCCTCGATCTCCCCGACCGTGCGGACGATCATCGCCTGCTCCCTTCGTCGCGCCGTTCGTCGTCTCCCCGCGCGAGCCCTCGCCGCTCGCGGGTCCTTCCGGGCCCTGCCCGCCGGTGCTCTCCCGCCCAGCGGCGGGAGGTCGTCGTCAGGCGAACACCGCTCGCACGGAGTCCCGCAGGATCTCCAGCCCCTGCTCGATCTCGTCGTCGGTGACCGTCAACGGCGGCATGATCTTGACCACTTCGTCCTGCGGGCCCGCGGTTTCCAGGATCATTCCCCTGTCGAAGGCCGCCTTGGAGACCTTGCCCGCCATCTCGGGCTCGGCGAATCCGAGACCGCGGGCGAGTCCCCGCCCCTTGGAGACCAGCCCGGGGTGCTTCGCGCCGAGCTCGTGCAGCGTGCCTGCCACCCGCTCGCCCTTGGCCAGGGTGGAGTCCCGCAGCGCGTCGTCGCTCCAGTACTGCCGCAGCGCCTCGGCCCCAGTGACGAAGGCCGGGTTGTTGCCCCGGAAGGTCCCGTTGTGCTCGCCCGGCTCCCAGACGTCGTGCTCGGGTTTGATCAGCGTCAGCGCCAGCGGGCTGCCGTATCCCCCGATCGACTTGGACAGGCAGACGATGTCGGGCTCGATGCCCGCCTGCTCGAAGCTGAAGAAGGGGCCGGTACGGCCGCAACCCATCTGCACGTCGTCGACGATCAGCAGGATGCCGTGCCTGCCGCACAGCTCGGACAGGTTGCGCAGCCACTCGGCGCGCGAGTCGTTGATGCCGCCCTCCCCCTGGAGGGTCTCGACGATGACCGCGGCGGGTGCGTTGAGCCCGCTGCCGCTGTCGGCCAGCAACCGCTCGAAGTACAGGAAGTCGTCCACCTGGCCGTCGAAGTAGTTGTCGTACGGCATGGGGGTGGCGTGCACCAGGGGGATTCCCGCACCGCCGCGTTTCATCGAGTTGCCCGTGACGGACAGCGAGCCGAGGGTCATCCCGTGGAAGGCGTTGGTGAAGCTGATGACCGACTCACGTCCGGTGATCTTGCGGGCCAGCTTCAACGCGGCTTCCACCGAGTTGGTGCCCGTCGGCCCGGGGAACTGCACCTTGTAGTTGAGCCCGCGCGGCTCGAGCAGGGTCTCGTTCAGCGTGTGCAGGAACTCGGCCCTGGCCGAGGTGGCCTGGTCGAGGCCGTGGTGCACCCCGTCGCGTTCGATGTAGTCGATGAGCCTGCGCTTCAGCAGCGGGTTGTTGTGCCCGTAGTTGAGCGCACCGGCTCCGGCGAAGAAATCCAGGTATCCCTTGCCGTGCTCATCGTACAACCAGCTGCCCTGGGCCTTGTCGAAAACCACGGGCCAGGTGCGGCTGTAGCTGCGCACCTCGGACTCCCGGGTTGCGAAAACGTCCTTCACGATCCTCCGTTCGAACCGGTCGCCCGCGTTCGAGAACGCGATCGCGGGCCGGTTGTGTGCGCGTGGGGCCGCATCGGAAGCGGCCGGGGTTCTCGCGACGGCGCGGGCCGGGTCGGTCACCGGCTCGCGGACGCGCTCGCCGCGACGGGAACCTGCGGGGTTCGCTAGACCGGAGCACCGGCCGTGCCCAGCGGGCCGATGCGATACAGGTCCTCCCCTTCGTGCGTGTCGGGAAACATCCGCGCGGTGAACAGCTCACCGGTGGTGAGCCGGGTTCCGCGATCACGGGCCAACGCCGAGAAGAGGTTGACCGAGGCGGTGTTGTCCGCGGTGATGGTGGTTTCCAGGTAGCGGATTCCGCGCGGCAGGACCTCGCTCAGCAGGCCGTCGAGCAGCCGCGCCGCGATTCGGCGGCCACGCTGCGCCGCGTCCACTCCGATCTGCCACACCACGACGGTGTCCGGGGCGTCCGGTCGGAGGTAGCCGGTGACGAAGCCGACCACCCGTCCGTCCGCGCGGGCCACCAGGGAGGTAGCCGCGAAGTCCCGGCACCACAGCAGATAGACGTAGGAGGAGTTGACATCGAGCACCCCCGAATCACGGGTGATCCGGTACATTTCCTGGCCGTCCGAGACGGCCGGAGCGTCGATCTCCACCCGCCCGGCTGCCCCGCTCGTGCCATCGAGCTCGTCGCTGCCATGGCTCGGTTTCTCGCCGGTCATGTTTCACCAAACTAACCACGGACCGGCGAATTCGCCAGGAAAATCGGCGCCCGAACACCGCACCAGGCGGAAAACAAAAACACACGTGAGGAGGGCAACATTTTCGTTGTGGAGGACGTTTCACCTCGCTAGCAGCGAACGCACCCCTCCGCGCGAGAAAAAGATCAAAAGCCTCTGACCAGGGAAAACTACTACAGTCAAGATCCAATTTCGTCCGACGCGGGGCTTCTCCGGCAAAGAATCCCCCGACTCGCCACCCCGGACCGACATCGAACTTCGTGGACAATCATCCGGTTCGCAATTTCACCCGGAAACCATCCGGGTGTCCGCACCCCCGAGCGCGCCGCATCCGCCCGCCGGAATCCGCACGCACCTAGCGGGGCGCGAGCGCGAAAAAATCCCCCGACCATCGCCGGAGGATTTCGCACCACCGGACGGGTCACGCGCCCGGCGGTTCCTCGCCCCCTCTCGTCGAGGAACCGCCCGCGGCGCGCGCTCGCCCCGGGTCGGGAGCTCACACTCCCGCGTAGGACTGGATCCAGTCGCGGTACTGGGTGACGTTGACGTAGGCGGTGCGGCTGGAGCGGTCGCTGGTGGAGGCCACGCCGACCTGCACGTACTCACCGTCGGCGGCGTTGGCGAACATCGGCCCGCCGGAGTCACCGCCCGCGGGGATGCCGTCACCGCGGGAGGCGCAGATCGCGGTGCCGCCGCGGTAGTCCGAGCAGGAGGTGTCGGTCACCGAGACGTCGGCGACCTTCAGCCGCTGGGACTGGCACTCGATCTCGGGGCGATCGGTGCAGGTGGCACCCCAGCCGTAGGTCTGGACCGTCTCCCAGAGCTGGGCGTCTCCCGGATTGCCCAGCGGGGCGTACTCGACGTCGACCTCGCTGGCGATGTTGACCAGGGCGATGTCCGCGCTCGGGTGGATGTGCACGCCGTTGTCCTGGGCGAAGACCTCACGGCCCTCGGTCTGGTCCAGGCTGCCCACGCGGAAGCTGACCTGATCGGCTCCCTCGACGCAGTGCTGGGCGGTGAGCACCCACTTCGGGGCGATCACGCTGGCCGTGCACGCCTGCTGCCCGTCGGCGAACATCCGGGCGGCCCACGGCGCGTCGGTGGCGTAGTCGCCGTCGATGATCATCGGTTCCGGCGCCGGGGACTCCGCCGAGGCCGCGGCCTGCGCCGGAGCTGCGATGCCCACGGCGATCAGAGCCGCGGCGGCGGCCCGGGACGCGATACGCGCTATCGACAAGCTGGCTCCTTCTTGAACAGCGACTTGGTCGCTTCGTGATCGGAACGTGTCCAAACATCACCCGAAAGAGTGGAAAGGTCAACTATTTGGTCACTAGTCGCCAACCAGCTGGAGCCGAGAACCGTCTGACGGAACAACTCGGGATCAAGTTGCACACCGTGGAGCGAGCACCGCGAAAGCAGCGCGCTGCCCAGGAGACGAGCCGCGGAACACGGCCGCCGCGGTGCCGTGCGGCGGCATCGAGGTCCACAGTGCACCAACCGGGCGAAGACAGTCCGCAGTGGACCTCAGGGAACGGGTCAGGGCCTGACGGGACGCGCTCGGCCGCCGCCCTCGGGAGCTGTTCCGCGCCGATCCCCCGACCTCGGAATCGTCGGGAGCCTCACCCGCTGCGGGAGGTGCTCATCCCTCGCGCGCGTCCAGCACCTCGTGCGGCAGGTACCCCACCGCGGCCAGTCCGTTCGCCGAGCGAGTGCTGTCCTGGGCCGCGTTCACATCCGGTTCCGGACGCCACTCCGGCAGCGGAACCAGTCCCGGCTCGAGCAGTTCGTAGCCGGGCAGCAACGAGCGGATCCGCTCCGGGGAGCGCATGGCCAACGGGGTGTGCGTGCTCTGATAGACGTACTCGCTGCTGCGCACCTGGTCCACGGACATCGTCAGCGGTGCGCCGTGCGAGACCGCCAGGTAACTGCCCGGAGCGCAGTTGTCCCGGTAGCGACGCACGATCCCCGCCGGATCGTCCGCGTCGGGGACGTACGGCAGCACCGACACGGCCAGCACGGCGATCGGGCGACTGAAGTCGAGCAGTCCGGCCACCCCCGGCGCGGCCAGCACCGCCTCCGGCTCGCGCATGTCCGCCTGCGTGACCGTGACCCCTTCGGTCCCGCGGAGCAGCTCCTTGGAGTGGGAGACCACTTCGGGCTCCACGTCGACGTAGGCCACCCTGGCACCGGCACGCCTGCGCCCGGCGATTTCGTGAACGTTTCCGACCGTGGGCATTCCCGACCCCAGGTCCAGAAACTGATCGATTCCCCGGTCGCAGAGAAAACGAATCACACGGCAGAGGAAGGCGCGAGTGGCACGGGCGTAAACCTGAATCTCGGGCACCTCGGGCAGCAGCCGATCAACGGCCTGCCTGTCCACGGCGAAATTCGCCGTTCCCCCCAGGCAATAATCGAACATGCGCGCGGCGCTGGGGCACTGCATGTTCACCCCCCGACCGTAGAGGTCCCCCGCTATGCGGTTCAGCGGCCGCCCGTGCGGCTCGTCCTGGGCACCACCGCTCCGGGCCTCGGGAGGACGAACATCCGTCATGGATCCCATGGTACAGCCGACATCGGGAATTTCGGAACAGCACCACCCCGCCGAGAAGACGGGAAAACGATCTTCCGCGCAAAAATAACTCGCTGCGCTCTCAATCGTGCACAATTCGTGTCGACATCTTTCCCGGTGTCCCGCTCCGCCGCCCCGAAAACAGACCGGGACACCGGGTTTCTCGATTCACTTTCGGGAAAGGCGAGAACTCGTCCCGATGCCTCACCCGAAAGGGACTCGCAAGTCGGCGGGGTTCCCGTCCGGGGAGCCGAACGTGACGGTACCCCCGGAACTCTCGTCCCGATACCGGGTGTCGACGGTGTCGATCACCAGCGCCAGTCGGTGCCCGGCGGGAACCTCCCAGGAAGTGGGACGCAGTGCCACTTCGACGCGCCGCTGCACCCCGGGCTCCCCGCTGCGCAGCGTGACCGGCTTACGGCTGATGAGGCTGCCCCGCCCCGCGGGCCCCACGTCGTAGAGGTGGACGAACAGCGAGACGCTCCGCGCGCTGGGAGTGACCGTCACGCCCAGCTTCGGGGTTCCGCTGACCAGGACTTCCTCGGAACGGGGCTCGGTGGCCCAGACCGCCGCGTCCTCCCGGTCCACCAGCGGCAGCGGGCCCCCCACCGGCATGCGGGTGAATCCCTGCAGTGCCCCGCTGACCAGGACGGTTCCGCTGTGGGCCGGCGTCGGGTCGCCCGCCTCGATCCGGTGCTGCCAGCTCGGCCGCTCGTCCGTGGGCAGCTCACCCGTTCCGGGGACGAGGGGATGCCGATTCCGGGGGGCGTCCAGGTAGTGCGTCTCGGTGCGGCGGCTCACCGCCCGCCAACTCGAATACGAACGCCATTCAGAGCTGTTGAGCGGTTGGAGCTCCACCCCACTGGCGGGCACACCCCGGTCGACCCCACGCAGGTGCTGGTCGAACCAGTCGGCCACCCGCTCCCAGACGCGGTTGGGCAGCCCGGCCGCCCCGAACAGTTCGGGGTCGCGTGGTCGCCGGGGGAGAGCATCAGCCTCTTGGGCCCGTTCAACCGCTCGAACATCTCGGTGATCTGCCCGGGTGGGAACAGCGAGTCCTGCCAGGCATTGGCCAGCAGCACCGCGGTTCCGTTGGCGTTGAGCTGGTCGATCCGGTTCTTCGGCGAACGCTCGCGGGCCATGTCCAGCTCGTCCTCGACGCGGTGCTGCCGGTAGGCGCGCTCCAGTTCACGCAGGTCGGAGCCGAGGCGTCCCGTGAGCTTCCCGCTGGCGAGCAGCAGTTCGGCCGCCGCCGAGCTGACCGTCTCGTTCGGATAGAGCGAGGCGACCAGATCGGACCAACCGCTCATGGCCGCCACAGCGTCCACTCTGGAGTCCTCCGCCGCGGTGAGGGCGCTGATCCCGGCACCGTAGGAGATCCCGGCCATGCCGACGTGCTCGTCCCCGGCCGAGGTGTGCTCCACCGCCCAGTCGATCACCTTCCGCGCGTCGGCGACGTCCGCGGAGCCGGCGACCTCGACCTCTCCCCCTGATCCGTGGAAGCCGCGGGCCGTGTAACTGACGACCACGCATCCCGACTCGTGGCCAACCTGACCGCGGCGCCCACGTACTCGATGTTCGGCAGCGCCCAGCTGGCCGGCATCACCAGCAGCGGGCGGGGACCGCGATCCGCGCCTTCCGGTTCGATGACCTTGGCCGCCAGTGAAATTCCACCCGATCCGGCTATCTTCGCCTCGCGGACGGTGAATCCCTCCGCGGTCGCGGCCGCGGGGGCCACCAGTTGACCGCACAGGACCGCGGTGATCGCGGTCGTGACGAGCGCGGGTAATCGACGCACCGTTGCGACTCCCTTCCGCAGGAACGGCGGGGCGTTTCCGATCCGACGGCGCGCCCCGGGAAAACCCACCGCGCTGTGATCCATGACACATGGGACGTCAGTAAACCTCTCCTACTGACGGGTAGCAAGAGGCGAACGACTCTCACACGATTCACCACTCGGCCACGAAAAAGCCAACCACCCGTCAATCCTCGTTTCGGCCGCTCGTAAGCTTGCACTCGGTGTAACCCCGAACCGACTTACAGCTACGAGCAGTGACGAGCGGACGGCGGTGAGATGGCGAACACGACTGGTTCCTGGCTGCGTGAGCCCATACGCGACGACGTCGTGGACCTGTGGCGGCTGCGCGAGGTCCACTGCACGGCCGACACCGACTTCCAACGTGTCCTCATCGCGGACACCCACCTCGGTGTCACCCTGTTCTGCGACGACAACCCGCAGAGCGCCGAGAACGGCCAGCTGATCTTCCACGAGGCCGAGTTCACCCCCGCCGCGCTGCTGGCGGAGCAGCTGCGCAGCGTGCTGGTCATCGGGTGCAGCGAGGGCACGGTCCCGCTCATAGCGACCGAGCTCGGCGTCGAGCACGTCGACCACGTGGACATCGACCCCGAGTGCGTGCGGCTGTGCGCCGACCACCTGCCCTACGGCTACACCCCCGAGGACCTGAAGCGGGCCGAGCGCGGTGAGGGCGCCGTCCGGCTGCACTACGCCGACGGGGCCGACTTCGTCTCCGAGGCGCTGCGCCGGGGTGACCGCTACGACGTGATCGTGCTCGACCTGCCGGAGGAGGACGAGGACCAGGACGCGGGCCACAACGCGATGTACGGGCAGGGGTTCTTCACCACCTACCGGCAGCTGCTGAATCCGGGTGGGGTGCTCAGCACCCACGTCAGCAGGCCGCACCTGAGCTTTCCCACGGCCGAAACCGCGGAGAGCCTGCGCCGCCCGTGGCAGCAACTCGGCAACACCTTCGGCACCAGGGTCTTCTTCCGCTCCACCGAACACCCCTGGGCGGCGATCATGCTCGCCACGCCCGCCGAGGTCGACGAGCCGGTTCGGCTGATGCGGGAGCGGTTGCCCCAGCTCGCCCGCGCGCCGCGAACCATCGACGACGCGGAGCTGCGCGGGGCCACGTATCTGCCACTGGCCCTGCGCTGACCAGGGATAGAAAGAGCTGAAAAGGACTGGAAAGGCTTGAAGGCCGGGGCGGGGAGCTCCGCAGCGGTGAGCTCACGCCCCGGCCGGGCCCTGCTAGGAGCGGCTGCGGTGGAAGATCAGCCGGTAGAGGATCAGCAGTATCAGCGAGCCGATCACGGCCCAGATGAAGCTGGCGAGGTTGAAACCGGACACACCGTCCGAGCCGAAGAAGGAAGTGCCGATCCAGCCGCCGAGCAGCCCGCCGAGTATGCCGATGATGATGGTGACGATGATTCCGCCCGGATCCTTGCCCGGCATGATCACCTTGGCCACAGCTCCCGCGATCAGACCGAACAGGATCCAGCTGAGAATGCCCACCGTGAACTCCGTTTCGTGGGTCGGCGCTACTACCTGAACGACTTTTACCCCAGAAGGCGGTGTTTCAAACGGAGATCCTCGTCATATCGGCGTGTCGGAGGCTCCGTCGACCGGTTCACTGCCGGGGCCAGTGCGGTGGCGGTCCGAACCTGCGCAGCAGGGTGACGGGAGAGGGGAACAGCGCACGGCCCGCGAAGTAGTTGACGCCCGCGAGCACCACCGCCACGAACGGCAGCGCGGTGAAGACGGCAACGGCCGCAGCGGAGTGCTCGTCCCACCCACCGGAGGCAGCGGGCGGAGCCGCGTTGACCGTCAGCATCGCGTAGCAGGACGAGGCCATGATCACGGTGAACACGAGCGGGGTCAGCAGCACCCGCCGCTTGACGGTGGAGCTCGGCACGTCCAGCCTGCAGGCGGTCACGCAGCCGCGCCCGGTCCACACCAGGATCGCGCTGCACAGCGCCATCATCGCGGCCATGACCGCGTAGGGCACCGCGCTGGACGCGAACGAGTACGGACCGGTGGGCAGCCAGTACGCCAGCACCGGCAGCGCGATCGCGATCGTCCCGGAGAGCGCGGTCGAGACGCCGCCCAGCCGGGTGGCGGCCTTGCGCGACCGGCGCGCCTCCCGCTCGGGCAGGTTGACGGAGTCCGGGAACTCGACCGCTCCGCTCGGGATAGCGCCGGGAGCTCGCCCGTTGGCGTGGTGTCGCTGAAGCACCCCGTACGTGGGCGGGAGCAGCCCTCGCGTCCCGAAGTGGCCGAAACCGGCCGAGACCGGAGCGAGCACGGCGAGCAGCAGGACGACGATCAGAGCCGCGGGTGAGCTCCCCACCGCGGAGGTCGACCGCACGAGGACGCCGATCAGGGCGGGCACCGCGAGCACGATCGTCAGGATCCAGCAGAGCAGCGTGAGGCGTCCGGTCTGCTCGGCCAGTGCCAGGTTCAGGTGTCCCCGCGCCAGGTGGGAGGGTGCTGTCAGCAGGACGCTGCCGGACACCAGCAGTGCCAGGGCGGTCAGCCCCTCCACCACCAGCACGAAGTTGACCGTGCCCCACAGCGCGAACACGAGGGCTCCCGTGAGCACGGCCAGCACCGTCGAGACCGCGCCCGCCCTCCTGGTGGCGGTGCGGAGCTCGCGCTCCAGCGAGGGCGGGACCTGGAGGAAGCGCAGCAGGAAGGAGCGGTCGGCCGGTCTCACTGGGCCGTCGGTCCCCTCGACTCGCCGCAGCGGGAGGCGCTTGCCGTTCCCGCCGCGCGAAGTTGTCCGGAGTGGAACGAGTTCTCGGTCGGTCGGTCGCTGCGCTGTTTCACGCCGGGCAGACTAGCAACATCTCCTGCCGGTGCGCGGCGATTCGGGCAAAAGCTCGCGCACGGGCAGGCCGTCGTGTCGGGCCGACCCCCGCACGCGGGGACTGCTCTCGGACGGCGCAGTCCCGCACGACCGCCCGTGGGAGTGCCCACTTCGGGCTGACCACTCCCGCGAAAGGCAGCTCTTCCGCCCCGTTCTCCGGTAGTGTTCGAACCTTCCACACCCGAACGAGCACCGGTTCGACGGAAGAGAGCCATGAGCACCCACACCTCGCCCCCGCGACGGGACTGGAGAACGGCCACGGCCCGCCTGCTGAACGAGGCGCTGGCTCCCTCGGTGATCGTCCTCGTGCTACCGCTGACGGTGGCCTGGCAGGCCACCGGGGCCGTGCTCCCGACCGTGCTGTGGAGCTCGGTGGTCGCGCTGACCAGCAGCGTGCTGCCGATGGGCGTGGTCGTCTGGGGCAGCCGGACCGGGCGGTGGGACGGGCACCACGTCCGGGACCGCCGCGGGCGGCTGATCCCCTTCATCACGCTGATCGTGCTCAGCATGCTCGGATTGGCCATACTGATCTCGGCCGAGGCTCCGTGGCCGCTGATCGCGCTGGACATCGGCATGATCGTGAGCCTGTTCCTCACCGGAGCGATCACCATCTTCTGGAAGGTCTCCATACACTCGGCCGTGGCCGCAGGGGCCACGGTCGTGCTGGCGCTGACCTACGGGGCGCTCTGGTGGCTGCTGGCCGTCGTGGTGGCGGCCGTCTCCTGGGCCCGCGTGGCCGTCGAGGACCACACCCCCGCGCAAGTCGTCGGCGGCGCGCTGACCGGAGCGCTCGTCGGCAGCGGGTGCTTCGCGATGCTGGTCGGAAACGCCACCCCGATCCCGTGGTGAACCAACATCGCCGCCGCGCCGCCCTCCGGTCACACAAGCAGCGGTGCGGCCCTGGGGCGCTCGCTCAGTCCGCCTCCCAACCGGTGAGCGCGGCACGCATCGACGCCTCGAAGAACTCGGCCGGATCGCCCAGCTCCACGGCCAGGTGTCCGCCGAGCTCGAGCGAGACCAGGCCGTGCACCGCGCTCCAGAGCGCGGTCGCCACCCGCAGGGGATCGTCCTGCCGCAGCACGCCCTGCCGCATCCCCCGCTCCACGCTCCTGCGCAGCGGCTCGAAGGTGTCCGCGGCCCGCTGCTGCGAGCGCTGCCCCGGTTTCACCCCCGAAGGGGTCGAGCCGAACATGACCACGTAGAAGTGCGGGTCGTCCAGCGCGCTGGCGCGGTAGGCGCGTCCGAGCCGGAGGATGTCCTCGCGCGGGTCGCCCGTGCCTGCGACCTCGGCCAGATGCGCCCCGAACCGGGCGAACGCCTCGTCGAAAACGGCTCGCAGCAGCTGCTCCCGCCCGCCGAACAGCGAGTAGATGGCTCTGGTCGTCGTCCCGGCCTCCTGGGCCAGAGCTCGCAGGCTCACCCCTTCGGGCCCTTTCTCCGAGAGCTTCTCACCAGCCAGTGCGAGCAGGCGCTGCCGCAGAACTTCGTCGTGGACTCGTGGCCGAGGCATGGACCCAGGGTAGATCCCGCGCTATTCTGAAACAGCGTTGCAAAACCTGATCGAGGATCCCTCCATGACCGGGAAAGTGTTCAACGGGCGCTACACCGCCGACCTCGACGGGCAGGAGACCGTGGTCTTCCTGATCGGAATGCGCTTCAACCACTGGTGGCGAGCGGACAAGTGGGCCACGGTGGTCACCGCCATGCCGCGCATGCTGCGCCACCTCGAAACCCGCGACGCGGGACTGCTGAACTGGAGGATGTGGTTCGGCCGCACGATCCTCGTGGTGCAGTACTGGCGCAGCGTCGAGGAGCTGCACACCTTCGCCACGTCCTCCTCAGCGCCGCACGCGACGGCGTGGCGCGAGTTCAACCGCCGCATCGGCGCCGACGGCACCGTCGGGATATGGCACGAGACCTACCTCGTCAGCCCCGGACGCGCCGAAGCCGTATACGACAACATGCCCGCCTTCGGACTCGCGAAGGCCACCCACCACGTGCCGATCGGACCGGGCAGGCAGACCGCCAAGGCCCGCCTCGCCCACGGCACCGACGAGACCTGACCCCGCGGCCGCTCCTCAGCTCCCCGCCACGAGGATCATCGGGACGTCTTCGGACACGACCGGGTGAAAACGCGTTTCACGCTCCCGGCCGAAACGTCCCACTTCCGGGGATGGCAAGCTCAGCGCTTCGGAAGTGCCGAGCCGCACGCCGGATCCCGGATCGAGCAACGGCGGACGAGGAGGAACGGATGAGCACGGTCCAGCGAACCGGGCGCCCCGGAGATCCGGGATACCTGCTGGCGGTCTACCCGAACCGAACCCGTTTGGGGCTGCTGACGCTGGGCGCGCTGGTGTTCATCCTGTTCGGACTGACCATGTGCTACGAGGCCGTCACCGCGATGAGCTCGGCACCACGGGCGGGAGTCTTCCTGGCGCTCGGCGCCGCCGGAATCGTGTTCTTCGGGACGTTCCTGGTCTACGGAGCGTTACGCCTGTTCAAGCCGAAACCGGTCGTGCTGCTGGACAACGCCGGGCTGCGCGATCACGCCTCGCTGACCAGCGTCGGCTTCATCGGCTGGCACGACATCGCCGGGGCCGTGGCCGACACCGACGGCACCCAGCGCGTGCTGAGCGTCGTGCTCGTCGCCCCCGAGAAGGTGCTCGGACGCGTTACCGGATTCAAGGGCCTGCTGCTGCGCACCAGCACCAGGATGACCGGCACACCGGTCAACATCTCGCAGACCACGGTGGCCATGCCGGTACCGCAGCTCGCCGCCGAGATCCGACTCGCGGCGGAGAAGGCCCCGCGCGGGGTCTGAGTTCCGCCGCGAAGCGGCCCCACCGCGGCTCCCGGGGGGCGGGAACCGATCAGCACCACGGCCGGTGCGGCTAGCGAAGCACCGGACCGGCCCCGGCCGCGTCGACGGCCCGCGCCACGCGGTGACCCCGTTCCGAGCGCCACCCGGGCACCGCACCGGGAGCACGGCAGCCTCCGGTGCGCGGCGGGACGGCTCAGCCCTCGCCCGCGGGAAGTGTCTTCATCGCGATGTAGCTGGTCACCGCGACGATTCCGGGGAGCTCGGCGAGCTTGTCGGCGTGGAACGTCTCGTAGGTGGGCAGGTCGGGAACCTCGACGTGGAGCAGGTAGTCGTGGTTGCCCGTCACGTGGTGGCACCGGACCACCTCGGGCAGCAGCACGACCCGGCTCTCGAACTCGCGGACGTCCTCCTTGGCGTGCCGCTCGAGCCGGACGCCGACGAAGACGCGAAGCCCCCGTCCGACCGCGGCCGGGTCGACAACGGCGCGGTAGCCGCGGATGGTTCCGGACTCCTCCAGGCGACGGACGCGCCGCAGGCACGGCGAGGGCGACAGCCCGACCCGCTCGGCGAGCTCCTGGTTGCTGATACGGCCGTCCCGCTCCAGCACCTCCAGGATCGCCCTGTCGACATCGTCCATGCCCGGAAATCCCATCTCACCGCTGTTGGCATCCTGTTGCGCCATTCCATGCTAGGCGGCAATCCAATGCCGGGAGCGACGCAACGCACTGCCAAATCTCCCCGCTCGTGCTGACCCCGCTGCGGTCCCGGCCGCACACTGCCCGGTGTGACGGAACCTTCCCCGCAACAGAACAGGAGAGCCGTGTCCGAGCCGGACCAGACGCGCGCAGTCCACGCGGACCGCGGGACATCCCGGGACGGGGGTCCCGTGGTGCCGCCCATCCACCAGTCGGCGACCTTCCACTCCGCGGACGAGCGGGCGTTCGCCGCGGCCGCGGTCGAGCCCCGTGGCCAGGACTTCTACACCCGCTACGGCAATCCCGACCACGCGCACGTAGCGGCCGTGCTGGCCGAACTGGAAAACGCCGAAACCGCCCTGGTCACCGCCTCGGGGATGGGTGCGCTCACCACGACGGTGCTCAGCCTGGCCTCGGCCGGGGACCACGTGATCGGGCAGACCAGCACGTACGGCGGCACAGCCTCGCTGCTGACGAACCTGCTGCCCCGCCTGGGCATACACACCACCCAGGTGGACCAGACGGATCCGCAGGAGTTCGCACGGGCGATGACTCCTCGAACGAAGCTCGTGCTGCTCGAAACCCCCAGCAACCCGCTGCTGCGGATCACCGACCTGCGGGCCGTGACGGAGCTGGCCCGCGCGCACGACGCCCGGACGGTGGTCGACAGCACCTTCGCCACACCGGTGAACCAGCGACCGCTGGAGCTCGGCGCCGACCTGGTGCTGCACAGCGCCACCAAGTACCTGAACGGGCACTCGGACGTCTCCGCCGGAGCCGTCGCCGGACCGGCGGAGCTGCTGGACCGCGTCTGGGAGACCGGTGTGGTCACCGGAGCGACGCTCGGTCCGTTCGACGCGTGGCTGCTGTTGCGCGGCCTGCGCACCCTGCCGCTGCGCATGGAGCGGCACAACGCCAACGGCCAGGCCCTCGCGGAAGCGCTGCGGACGCACCCGGGCGTCACCGCAGTGCACTACCCCGGTCTGGAGAGCCATCCGCAGCACGCGCTCGCGGCCGAGCAGATGAGCGGTTACGGAGGGGTGCTGGCCGTCGAGTTCACCGGCGGCTACACGGCGGCGAGCACGTTCATCGAACGACTGCGGTACCCGCGGCGCGCCGCGAGCCTCGGAGGAGTCGAGAGCCTGGCCGTGCACCCCGGGGCCATGTGGGCCGGGGTGCTGGACGAACAGCAGCTCGCGGATGCGGGCATCCCGCCAGGGCTGGTCCGGCTGGCCGCGGGTATCGAGGAGAGCTCCGATCTCGTGTCCGACGTGCTCGCGGCGGCCGAACGGCTGTGACCGGTGCGTGACGCGGGCCCCGCTACCGCGGCGGTTCCGCGCGGATCAGCCCAGGTCGGTGGGGTCGGTGTTGGCCCCGCACAGCACCACGGCCACCCGCTCGCCCGCCGAGGGGCGGTAGGCTCCGGACAGCAGCGCCGCCATCGCCGACGCCGTGCCGTGCTCGACCACGACGCGGTACTCGTCCCACAGGTGCTCGCGAGCGGCGACGATGTCGGAGTCCTCGACCAGCACCGACTCCACCCCGGTGCGCACGGCCACCTCGTGGGCGAGGTCGCCGAGCCGGGAAGCACCGAGCGAGTCGGCGGCCACCCCGGAAACGTCCACTTCGACCGGACCACCGGCCTCCAGGGCGGAACCGAGGGTCGGGATGGTGCGGGGCTCGACGCCCACCACCCGAGCGGAGGACTCGGTGGCCGCGGCGACACCGGCCATCAAACCTCCCCCGCCGACGGCGAGCAGGACCGTGTCCAACTCCCCACCGGTCTGCTCGAGAAGTTCCGTGCCCAGCGTGCCCTGGCCCGCGCAGATCTCGGGCTGGTCGTAGGCGTGGCAGAACAACGCGCCCGAGCCGGACGCGTCCGCCACCGCCGCGTCGTAGGCCTCCGCGTACTTCCGACCGGTGCGCACCACCTCAGCGCCGAGCTTCTCCAGCTTGGCCACCTTCACCGCGGGGGCGCTCTCCGGCACGTACACCCGAGCGGGCAAGTTCCGCCGCGCGGCCGCGCAGGCCACGGCCAGCCCCGCGTTTCCCCCCGAAGCAGCCACCACTCCGACGTCATCGGCCTGCCCGGAGGCGATCCCGGACAGAACGCGGTTGAACGCGCCCCGGGCCTTGAACGAGCCGGTCAGCTGCAACTGCTCCAGCTTCAACCAGAGCTTGGCCGCACCGGGCACGATTCCCGGCGGGAGTTCGAGCACCGGAGTGCGCCTGATGTGCCCGGAGATGCGCTGCTGCGCCGCTTCGACGTCGGAACGAGTGACCATGCGGCCAGTCTGCCCATCCCGATCGCCCCCGCGCCAACGGTTTCACGCCGTCCGGGATCTCCTCCCACCGTGCGCGGCAGAGCGCCGCCCCGGTGCTGTCAGAGAGCTCTCTCGAACAGGGTCACGCTGAACAGGTTCCCGAAGTCGCGCCTGCCGACCTCGCGGAATCCCTGGCCGCTGTAGAACGCACGCAGCACGTGGTTGGACTCGACGCAGTCGAGCCGGAAAAGCTCCACACCTGCCGCCCGCCCGATCTCGGCGGCACTGTCCAACATGAACTTGCCCAGTCCCGCCCCGGCCGCGCGGCGGTCGACCATGAGCCCGTGCACGTACACTGCGGGGGTGGCGTCGGCGCCCCAGAAATCGGGGTCGGACCACAGCACCCGCATCGCCGCGGCCAGGCCGATGTCCGGCAGGTGCGCGCAGCGCCACTCCCCACGATCGACCTGGGCGGCCACTTCCTCCCCGCTCACCTCGCCGCGCGGCCACTGCCGGATTCCCCTGGCGTGCAGCCACTCCTCGAGATGCCTGCGCAGCCGGTGAATGGAAGTCACCTGATCGGGCGTGGCGATCTCGACCCTACGAGGAAGCGTGTCGACCATGCGGCACAGGCTATCCGGGGAGCGCGTGGGACCCAACGCCCACGAGCAGCGCCCACCGGCGCGAGGTCGAACCGAACGCGGCGCCCCCTCGAACCCTCCAGCAGAAGGCTGACTCCGCCCCGAGTGCCTCGAGCCCACTCGGGAAGAGGCCCGGGGCGTGAGTCGGATGCGCTGCGAGATCGGGCCGTTGCCGCGCAGGGGCTGCTCACCAGCGTGCCCAACGCTTCCGAGGAGCCGACTCACGTGCCGGCCAACCGACCCACCGAGCAAAGCGCCATCGCGCTGCTGTCAGTGCTCTTCCCCGACCGCGATCCTGCCCCTGGCGAACGTGTCGAGGATGCGCTGGTGGGTCTGCCGGGGCAACTGCCGATCGCCCGGCTCCCCGATCGGGGTGCCCGGTCGGGCGGGTGCCTCGCCGAGCAGCTGATCGATCCCGGGACGGGTGACCATCAGCAGCCCGTGGGTGGCGCGCGTGCAGGTCACGGCCAACCTGCCGAAAGCGGAGTTGAACTCGTCGAGCTGCGTGGCCCCGCTCAGCGGGTGAATAGCCACCGTGACGCGGTTCGTCTGCCCCTGCCAGGAATCGACCGTCGAAGCCACGATCTCGGTCTCGCCCAGCGCGTACTTCGCGCGCAGCCGCTCGGCGGCGTCGGCCGCGTCGTCCACGGCCTGGTTGCGCGTGGCCAGGATCGCTATCAGCGGATCTCCGGAATCGTCGCCGGGCCGCGCAGTGCTCGTTTCCCCCGTCGGGGCCCCCTCGCCGTCGTAGTCCGCGTGCTGGAGCACGAACCCCGCGGCGAGCAGCCCGTCGAGCAGGGACTCGACCGTCCTCGTCAGCGGCAGGTCGACGTCCGGGCTCTCGGGCTCCGGCAGCCCCTCGACCTCCAGCAGCGTCGGAACCCCGGTGCCGACCTGGCTCCAGATCGCGGCGTTGTCCCCGGAGAGCCCCTCGGCCGCCAGTGCCCTGTCCCCCGGCGCCGCCACGCAGTGGAGTTCGCGCCACTGGGGGTAGAAGGCCCGCCACAGGTCGAGGTGGCCAGCCGCGGGCCGCCAGACCGCGGGCAGCTCGACCGACCAGGTCCGCTCGTCGTCCTCGAAGTCGGTCGGCCACGCCCGGTACGGGTTGAACCCCGGGTCTCCCCGCCACGGGTTCGCCCCCACCTCCAGCGGGGGCAGCTGGCCGACGTCACCGACCCCGACCGTGATCGGCGCCGCCTTGGCGACCCTGTCGAACAGGTGGTGCGGGAGCTGCCAGGCCTCGTCGACGAACAGCGCGTCGAACGCGGACTCACCGTTGCGGCCGACGCCGAGGTGCTCGGTCAACCGGTCGAGCTCACCGATGGCACCGAGCTTGTGGGACGTCGACACGACCACAGCGCACTCGGCCGGAACCTCCGAAGCGGTGGTGACCACGGTCGAGTTCGCCCGCGCCTCCTCGGGAACCTCCTCGTACCGGGCCTTGCTGACGGACAGGCACACCCGCTCCGGCCCGAGCGAGCGCCCCAGCGCGGCCGCGAGCGGGTGCACCTGCTTGTTCGTGAAGGCGATCACCGCCACGCGCGAGCACTCGGGGTGCCCGACGGCCTCGGCCACCAGCTTCTTCAACACGTGGGACTTGCCTGCACCGGCCGCGGCCTTGAGCAGGATCCGGTCCAGCGACGCGGTGCCGGACAGCGCGGAGCGCAGCACCCCGGCCGCCTCCTCGGCCACCGCGGTGTTGCCCGCGGCCGCCCGGTGGTGGTGGACGCGGTCGGCGCCCCGCGGCTCCGGCTGGCAGAACTCGACCGTCACCGTCACTCCAGGTCGTCCATGGTCACGTCGTCGGGCGGGCTGGTCACCGGCTCGGCCGTGACGTCAGCGACCGGCGCGTCCGCCGGGGCCACCTCGAACCCGTCGGAGTCCGCCACCGGCGGCCACACCTCCGGGTTGAGCTCGCCGCGAGCGCGGCGCTCGGCGATCCGGTCGGCCCGCTCGGCCTCGGCATCCTCGTGCGGGCGGCAGCAGCGCTCGTGGTTCTCGGGGTCCTCGGAGTAGGAGCTCGGCTCGCACGTCGGCTTCGGCGCCGAGACGTCGTCGACTCGCGGCCGGGTGAGGTTGAGGAACCGGTTGTTCTTGTTCGCGGCGAACCAGGCGAAGTCGGCCACCACCAGCCGGTCGCCGACCGAGAGCTCGGGGACGTTCTCCGGTTCCCACTCGAAGCGGCGCGACGTCGCCAGCTCGCCGGTGCTGGTCAACGCCCCGATCGACAGCCCCGCGAACTTGAAACTGCCCTTCTGGACCGTGAGGCCCACCTCCGGACGCTCCACGCACATCTCGCCGTTGACCCGCAGCAGCACGATCCTGCTTCCCCCGCCGATCCGGCGGGAATCGACGTCCAACACCAGCGGACTGGTGCCCGCCACGGTCGCGACCGCGACCTCCCGCACGCCCGCGTCGACGGCGAGGTCCTCCGCGGTCTGCGGATTCGTCAGCGCGAGCAGCTGCTTCCGGCACTTGTCGTCACTCTCGATGACGGGCACGAGCGCGTTGCGCCAGTAGCGGTGCGTTCGGCCGAACCGCACCAGGTCGGAAGCGCGCAGCGCCAACCGCCGCCGCCAGACCGCCTGGGCGTCGCCCTCGATCTCCCGGTGCACCTCGCGCACCCGCGAGTCCGGAACGGCCTCCAACACGTCCAGGGCGCGCTCCACGATCCCGCGCTTGTAGTCGAGCTCGGCGGTCACCAGCGCCGCGTACCCGCTCGTCTCCCCGTGGTGCGCACCGGCTTCGCTGCGCTGGTCGCCCGGTGCGGTCAGGGCCTCGTGGATGGCGTCGGAGGACCGGCTCGTCAGCCGGGCGCCGGGGGTGTGGAGAGCGGCCTCGATCTCGTCCTCCAGCTCGCGCGGTTCCACGGGGCCGTCGGTCGTGGACTCGGCCCAGGCCAGCAGGTAGTCCAGGCGATGGGAGGCGACCTGGGGGCCTCCGGCCACCACGTGCCGCGCGAGCGCCTCTCCGAGATCGACGATCGGGGACCGCAGCGTGAGCGCCCTGGCGCGGTCGGCCTCCAGCAGGAAGGAGACGGCGATCCGCTCGGTCTCCTGCAGCGGGGGCGGGATCTCGGCCGGTTCCCCGTCGAACGTCAGCGGAGCGCGCCCCATGTGCTCGTCCCGTTCCCAGCGCAAGCGGCTGAGCTCGACACCGGCCAAGTTGTCGGCGATCGACACGAGGACGTCGGCCGTGGGCTGGTCCGGCAGGACGAGGTGAACCGGGCCCGAGGAGTCCGCCACCTCGGCTGCACCAGCCGCGTCGGCCGCGCGCACCTCGACCATCGCCGCGGACAGTTCCCGCCCGAGCAGGCGCATCACCTCGCGGCGGCAGCGCGCGGACTGCGGATCGTCGAAGACGGTGGTCCGCCACGGCTCACGTCCCTCCGGCGTGATGCGCTGCGCAGCGATCCCGTGCACCCCGAGCGCCGCGGAGTCCGACTTGGCGAGAACCACGTTGACGGTGCCCGGGCGACCGGCCTGGTCGATGCGGCGTTGGCCGGTGGACTGCCCGACCCCCTCCAAGGTCGCCGTCACGTTGGCGACCACCGAGGCCGGGGCCCTGCCGAGAGGGCCCGTTCCGTCCACCAGGCCGACGACGTGGGGGCGCGTCTCGCTCGGTATGCCCAGCTCGACCAGCAGGTCGGTCGGGTCGGTCGAGGTCCTGAGCTCGTTGCGGCAGTAGGAGAACAGGGTGCACGTGGTGCACGTGGCCGGGTCGAACGTCGCCCGCAGATGCGCGACGTGGTTCGCGAGGTCCTGCGGTTCGACCGGTGGCAGCTGCTCGACCTCGCGCCGCCGCTCCGCCACGCGCATCCGCACCTCCGCCCGGTGGTCGTCCAGCGATTCCACCAGAGCCGTCGGCTGCAGGAAGGCGTTGCGGGGGACGGCCAGCACTCCGCAGGAGTGGACCGACATGCCGGTGGGCACCTGCGACCAGGACGCGGCGGATTCCGCCCCCAGGGCCACTTGCAGGAAGCCCTTCAGCAACCTGCTGTCCTCGATCCGGGACCTCACCCGTTCGTAGTCCTTGGCGCCACCGACGATCAACCAGGACGCACCGTCCCGATCGGTCCGCGCCGCGACGACGACGAAGTCGGGGCGCACCTCGGCGGCGTCCCGCTCCGCGAAATCGGCGAACGGGATCGCTGCCCCGTGGATCAGCGTGACCGAGCCCTCCGAGACGGCTCTGTCGTGCGCCTCCGCGAGCAGATCTGCCGTCCTGCCACCGTCCTCGTGCGCGTCGGACGTCACGATCCCACCGGGACGGTCCAGCCCGAGTCCGCCCACTGTGGTGGTGGCGATCTCGGCGGCGAACCTGTCCTCGCGCACCAGGCGTTCGAAGGTCATCGCCCGCATCCACCGGGCGAGGGGGACGCGCCCCGACTCGTCCGGGAAGCCGACCTCCGCCGCGAGCTGCCTGCGCGTGCGGCCGACCACGAGCGGGTCGGTGCCCCGGAAGCGCGCACAAGCCGCGTGCGCGGAAGCGACGACGGCGCTCGTTTCCCTGGCGAGGGATTTGTCCGCCATACTGAACCCCCAGCGGCGAGCCGAATCCACTCAACCGGGCACGAGGCGACAGGTCACGGGCGTCGAGTGTAAACGATCACGCACCGGGCCCGATCCGGCGAGATCACCTCGCGGGGAACCCGGGCACGGAATCCCAGGTGAGAGATGGAGCCGCTGAGGGGACTCGAACCCCTGACCTTCCGCTTACAAGGCGGGCGCTCTGCCAACTGAGCTACAGCGGCACGCGTGCCCGAGAGCACGCGGTTTCATCGTAATCCCTCACCCGCCGCACCCGTGCCCCCGGCCCCCGCGCGGTCGCGTCCGCCGCGCGCTCTCCCACGATGCGGTGAATCGACTCCCGCCGCGCGCGAGGACGCGTAAGCTCGGGTGCCGGAGACACCGCACACCTCGGATCCCCTCCACGGATCCCTTCCTCGGATCCAGGCAACACACGGGACGCGGCACGGGGCACATCCCGCAACTCGCAGCGCAGCCGACCGCGCTGCTCGAAGATCACGCACCTTTATCCCGTACGACACAGTCGGTGAACAAGAAGTTCAGTGATGGACGACACCATGCACGGGTGCAACGGTGCGTACGTGGATGCCGATGCCCGGGGAGAAGAGCACGATCAGCGCGGCACGCGCAAGTCCAGGCAAGGAGGCAGAACGGCAGTGGGAATCACGCAGCGCGCACGTGGTGTGCTGCGGCGGCGCGAACCTTCCGAAACCGTCGGGACTCGCAACGTCGTTTACGGCCCTTCCCTGCCGGACGACTCGACAGTCCACCTCGTACTCGAACTGGCACTGCGCATCGGCGAGATCCAGATGGCCAGCGGCGTCGGCGCCTCCGACGTCAGCGCCACGATCACCAGCGTCACCGATGCCTACGGCCTCCCGCACTGCGAAGTGGACGTGATCTACACCTCGATCACCGTTTCGTGCTACCGGGGAACCGAGAACCTTCCGATCACTTCCCTGCGGGTCGTACGGAACCGCTCACTGGACTACACGCGCCTGGCCGAGGTCGAACATCTGATCCGTCGCATCGTCGCCGGTGAGATAACCACCTCGGACGCCTACGCCGAGCTGGAAACCGTCGCCAGAGCCTCACACCCCTTCCCCCGCTGGGTCGCCACCCTCGCCTGGGCCGGCATGGCCGCAGCGCTGGCGGTGCTGCTCAGCGGCGGCGCCATCCCCCAGTTGCCGCTGGTGGCCGCCGCCGCCACCGCGCTCGTCGACAGGGTGGGGCGCTTCCTCAACCAGCGCGGCCTGCCGATCTTCTTCCAGCAGACCGTCGGCGGGGCCATCGCCACCAGCGTCGCGCTGGCCTGCTACGCCACGGGCCTGCTGCCCAACGCCGCACTCGCCGTGGCCGCGAACATCATCGTGCTGCTGTCCGGCATGACCGTGGTCGGCTCCATGCAGGACGCCATCACCGGCTACAACGTCACCGCGGCGGGCCGCATAGCCGAGCTCGCGCTCACCTCGGCCGGGCTCATCTCCGGCGTGGTCCTCGCGCTGTACGGGGCCGAACGCATCCTCGGGGCCGAGTCCCTCGGGGGCGGCCTCAACGTCGGCGGCGGGGTCGTGCTGCTTCCGGGCCTGCTCAAACTGCCGCTCCAGGCCATGGCGGGCGCTGCCACCTCGGCCTGCTTCGCCCTGGCCAGCTACTCCCCTCCCCGGCCGTTGATCGTGGCCGGTGCGGGCGGGGCCGTGGCAGCCAGCGTATTCCAGCTCATGACCCTCGTTCGGGTAGATTCGATCCTGGCCTCGGCCGTGGCCACCACCGTGGTCGGCTTCATCGGCGGCGTCATCGCGCGCAGGCTGCGCATCCCCGCACTGGTTGTCGCGGTCTCCGGTGTCGCCCCGCTGCTGCCCGGCCTGTCCACCTATCGAGCCCTCTACGAGCTGTCCGTTCAGGGCAACCCCACCGGGCTGTCCACGCTGATGGTGGCCGCGGCCACCGGGCTGGCACTCGGCGCGGGAGTGGTGCTCGGCGAGTTCCTCTCCCAGCCCGTGCGCACCGGCCTCGGCAGGTTGGAGCGCCGCATGTCCGGCCCGCGCATGTCCGGGCCCATACGCCCGACCGAACGCAGGCTGGACTGACCGGGATACCGCGGGCGGCTCCGCGGCCTCGGCCCGGACGCCGCTCCGGGGCCCGGTTTCCACCGGCCCCTTCCAGTCACCGGGAAAAACATGAAACAGCTCTGTCGGAATATTCCGATTCTGCCCCGTGCGTCCCCGAGGGGGTGAGCGTAGTCGAGCAGTGACGTTGCGACGCGCGAACCACGCGCAGACGATCACGATTGACTAACCTCGACAACGGGTAACCGATTTCAGGAACCGACCTAGGAGGCAGAACGGTGACCAAGGGCAACGCGCCCACGAAAGCTGACTTCGTCGTCGTCGCCAACCGACTGCCGGTCGACCTGGAACGCCTGGAGGACGGAACGCAGCGGTGGAAGCACAGTCCGGGAGGACTGGTCACCGCCCTCGAACCGTTCCTCCGCGCCCGGAAGGGAGCGTGGGTCGGCTGGCCCGGGGTCCCCGACGTCGACGTCGAACCGTTCACCGACGAGGAGATGCAGCTGTACCCGGTACGGCTCTCGTCGGCCGAGTTCCGGCAGTACTACGAGGGCTTCTCCAACGCCACGCTGTGGCCCCTCTACCACGACGTGGTGGTGCCGCCGGTCTTCGACCGCTCCTGGTGGGAGGCCTACCGGCGGGTGAACCAGAGGTTCGCCGAGGCCGCCGCGGAGGTGAGCGCGGAAGGCGCGACCGTCTGGATCCAGGACTACCAGCTGCAGCTGGTCCCCGCGCTGCTCCGTGAGCTGCGTCCGGACCTGCGGATCGGGTTCTTCCTGCACATCCCGTTCCCACCCGTGGAACTGTTCATGCAGCTGCCGTGGCGCACCGAGATCGTGCGCGGCCTGCTCGGGGCCGACCTGGTCGGCTTCCACCGCCCGGGCGGCGCGCAGAACTTCATGTGGCTGGCCCGCAGGCTGGCCGGTTTCGAACCCAGCCGCGCGCAGGTGGGAGTGCGCTCCCGCCCCGGCGTGGTGCAGGTCGGGGACCGGGTCGTGCGGGTCGGGGCCTTTCCCATCTCCATCGCCTCCGGAGAGCTGGACCAGCTCGCCAGGAGCAAGGAGGTGCAGCAGCGCGCCAAGGCGATCCGCGCCGAACTGGGCAATCCGCGCAAGATCATGCTCGGTGTCGACCGGCTGGATTACACCAAGGGGATCGACGTCCGCCTCGACGCGATGTACGAGCTGCTGTCCGAGGGGCACGCCTCCGTCGAGGACGTGGCTATGATCCAGGTGGCCACCCCGAGCCGGGAGCGCGTGGAGCACTACAAGCAGATGCGCGAGGACATCGAGCGCAAGGTCGGCAGCATCAACGGCGAGTTCGGGCGCGTCGGCCACCCTGCCGTGCACTACTTGCACACTTCGGTGGACCGCAAGGACCTGGTCGCCTTCTACTGCGCCGCCGATGTCATGATCGTGACCCCGGTACGTGACGGGATGAACCTCGTGTGCAAGGAGTACGTGGCATGTCGCAGCGATCTCGGGGGTAGTCTCGTACTGAGTGAGTTCGCCGGAGCCGCCGCCGAACTCACCAGCGCGCTCCTGGTCAATCCGCACGATCTGGACGGGGTCAAGGACTCGATGCTCGCGGCCCTGAATCTCGATCAGACGGAAGGCCGCCGTAGGATGCGCGCATTGCGTAGGCAAGTGCTCACGCACGATGTCGATCGCTGGGCGCGATCGTTCCTCGAAGCGCTGGGGGCTTCGCCCACGAGCTAGAGTGATCGACGGCAGGCTTAAGGGGCCCTTCAGGGATGTTTTCGGTCAGGACGCTCTTCCCGGCGAGGAGCTCCGGTGGGTGAGACGGACGTGTCCCGGAAAGGCGCACGCGGAGTGGGCGTGGGCCCACGGTCTCCGCACGCGCGGCACGCCCCCGTCCTCCACTCCGGCGTCCGGACGGCCGAACCCGGCCTTCCGGAAGGGTTTCCCGCCCGCACCACGGTGAGCACGGCGAACCGGACGAACCGCGGAACGGTGCGCACAACGCCCCGCACCGCTCCCGGCAACCGTTCCGCCGCGGAACCGGTACCTCGCTCGTGCCGGAAACCACCGTCGACCGCCGAGGCCGAACCGCATCCCGCGCACCGGGCTGCCTCCCCGCCCCCGGCTCCCACCCCCGAACCGGGGGAGAAGCCGCTCGTGCGGACCTCCGAACAGCCGGTACGAACGGCAGGAAACCCGCTCGGCGATACTCCCACCGAGCATTCGAGCCGGTTTCGGCACAGACTCTTAGAACCGGCGACACCATCACGTCAACAGTGACGCACCGATCGACCGGGGCATTCGTGCAAGCGGCCACCACGACACGGGGCCGACAGCCGCGCGACCCGCGCCGGTCGATCCCGTTCCAGACAACCCGACGACCTCAACAGGAGTGTGGCGTTGACCGCCGAAGCCCTCCCCGCCGAGCTTCGTCGCATGATCGTGCAGCTCGCGCGCACACCTCGGCTGCTGGTCGCCTGCGACTACGACGGCACGCTGGCCCCGATCGTGGGGGATCCGAGCCAGGCCAAACCGCTACCGGAATCGGTCCACGCGATGCGCTCCCTGGCAGCGCTGCCGACCACCACCGCCGCCGTCATATCCGGCCGGGCACTGCGTGACCTGGCCACCCTGTCCAGGTTGCCCGCCGAAGTCCACCTGGTCGGCAGTCACGGATCCGAGTTCGACGTGGGCTTCGTCCACGAGCTCGATCCGGACACGACCCAGCTGCGCACCCAGCTCCAGCGCAGCGTGCAGGAGATCACCGCCAGCCGTCCCGGGATCACCCTCGAGGCGAAGCCAGCCAGCGTCGCGGTGCACCTGCGCCGCGCCGAGCAGGAGGAGGCCGCGGCCGCGCTGGACGAGCTCCGCTCCGGACCGGCCACCTGGGAAGGCGTGCAGGTCACCGAGGGCAAATCGGTGATGGAGCTGGCCGTGGTCGAGACCGACAAGGGCAACGCCTTCGATGCGCTGCGGCACCAGGTCGGCTCCACCGGGGCGATCTTCCTCGGTGACGACGTCACCGACGAGAAGGTGTTCAGCGCGCTGTCCGGCCCCGACATCGGGATCAAGGTCGGCGAGGGCGAGACCCTCGCCGAGTACCGCGTGACCGACACGACGGGCGTCGCCACGGCGCTGGCACTGCTGATGGAGGAGCGCCGCACCTGGCTCTACGGGGAGCAGGCCCCCGCCATCGAACGCCTGTCCATGCTCGCCAACGAGCGGACCGTCGCGCTGCTGACCCCGGACGCCCGGCTCACCTGGATGTGCCACCCGGGTCCGGACTCGTCCGCCGTGTTCGCCGACCTGCTCGGTGGTCCCGCCGCGGGGCACTTCTCCATCCGGCCCGACCTGCCGCAGACCGACACGAGCAACGGGGCCCCGCGCAGCACGCTCCCGCTCGGCCAGCGCTACATACCGGGCACCATGACGGTGGAGACCCGCTGGTCCCGGTTGCTGGTCACCGACTACCTGGAGCACGGCGGCAATTCGCACCGCACAGATCTGATCCGGGTCATCAGCGGCAGCACCCGCGCCGTGGTCGAGTTCTCCCCGCGCCCCGAGTTCGGGCAGGTGCCGGTGCGGCTCACCGCGGAGTCGGGCGGCCTGCGGGTGCACGGCACCTCGGAACCGATAGTGCTGTACTCCCCGGGGGTGCAGTGGCAGATCACCTCGGACGGGATGCACGAGAGCGCCCACGCCCAGCTGGACCTCTCCGAGGACTCGCCGACGGTGCTGGAGCTGCGCTGCGGCACCGAGGAGCTCGCCCCCTCCGAGTCCTCCGAGTCGCAGCGGCGCGCCGCTGCGAACAACTACTGGTCCAAGTGGGTCGACCAGCTGCAGCTGCCCGAGGTGGAGACCGACCTGGTCGTGCGTTCCGCGCTCACCCTGCGCGGGCTGTGCAACACCGACACCGGCGGGATCATGGCCGCGGCCACCACTTCGCTCCCCGAGGAGATCGGCGGGGTGCGCAACTGGGACTACCGCTACTGCTGGCTGCGGGACGGGGCGATGAGCGCCCGCGCCCTGGTGTCCCTCGGGTCCACCGCGGAGGCCGAGGCCTTCCTGGACTGGTTGCACCGGGTGATGGACACCCTGCCGGGGCCGGAGCGGCTGCACCCGCTGTACTCGCTGGCCGGTGGCACGCTCGGGCCGGAAGCCGTGATCGACACCCTGCCCGGCTACGCGGGATCGCGGCCCGTGCGGGTGGGCAACCTGGCCGACCAGCAGGTCCAGCTGGACGTGTTCGGCCCGGTCGTCGAGCTCGCCACCGATCTGGCCATGGCGAACGGGAAGTTGCGCGACGCGGACTGGGAGCTGGTCAAGGGCATGGCCGAGGCCGTTTCCCGGCGCTGGTTCGAACCGGACCACGGCATCTGGGAGGAACGCGACGTTCCCCGCCACCACGTCTACTCCAAGGTGATGTGCTGGGTGACCGTCGACCGCGCGCTCAAGCTGGCCACCCAGTACGACCGCCCGGCGGACCCGAGCTGGGAGCAGCTGCGCGAGCAGATCGCCGAGGACGTCCTCAAGAACGGTTGGCACCCCGATGTGCAGGCCTTCACCACCGCCTACGAGGGCTCCGACCTGGACGCGGCCTCGCTGCACGTGGGGCTCTCGGGCTTGATCGACCCCTCGGACGAGCGGTTCCGGGCCACTGTCACCGCCATCGAGTCCGAACTGCGCAGCGGTTCCACCGTGTACCGGTACCGCAGGGACGACGGCCTCCCCGGAACCGAGGGCGGTTTCCACCTGTGCGCGACCTGGCTCATCGAGGCCTACCTGCTCACCGGCAGGCGCACCGAGGCCGAGGAGCTGTTCCAGCAGATCGTGGACAACGCGGGTCCGACCGGGCTGCTTCCCGAGGAGTACGACCCGATAGCCGAGCGCTCGCTCGGCAATCATCCGCAGGCCTACTCGCACCTGGGCCTGATCCGCTGCGCACAACTGCTCACCACCTGAATCGGCCCGAGCGCTCCCGCCGTCCCGACGGTGCTCCTCCCCGCGACACCGGGTTCGGCGCGGTCGGTCGCTGAAGCACCGGAGCCCGGGACTTCGCCTCGGCGAGTCCCGGGCTCCGCGCCTCGGGAGGCCCTTGCCCACCGCGCGGCGCGACCGGTCGTGTCGGCCGCGCTGCCCCGATCGGCAACGTCACACCGGGAGTGGGGCATCATTTCGCCCGAAAAGCGGACAACTCGGCTTCACCGCGGATAAGCTACCGCGCGACCGGTGACGCCGAGGAATTCCACAGCAAGGGGCGGTAGTGAACATATTCGTGATCATCCCGATCATCGTGCTGGTCCTCGTGGTGGTCGCGGTGATCGTGATCGTGACGCTGCACGGTCGCCGCGCCCGTGCGCAGGACGCGAAGCGGGACGAGCAGTCACCGAAGGACCCGTTCGCCTCGGGCGACCAGGACGCCCTGCGCGGCGATCCGCGCGAGTTGACCGCGGGCGACATCGTGGAGATCCGCGGGATGTCCTACACGGTCCGGGGAACGCTGCGGCTGTCCGAGGGCGGCTGGAAGTGGGCCGAACACCTGCTGGACGACGCGCGGGGCAACCAGGTGTGGCTGTCCGTGGAAGAGGATCCCGATCTGATCCTCTCCCAGTGGACCGACCTGACCGACGAGGAGGAAGCCCCCGAGCCGGGGCCTTCCAAGATCGAACTGGGCGGCCGGACCTTCCGTTCCGAGGAGTCCGGTTCGGCGAGCTTTCGCAGCGAAGCCACCACTGGTCTCAACGAGCAGGGCAGCGTCCGATATCACGACTACGAGGCCGGGGACGGAGCGATGCTCGGGTTCGAGTCCTTCGACGGCGCCGAGTGGGAGGCCACTCGCGGCGAGGAACTCAACCGCTACGACGTGCGCATCTACCCGGCTTCGACCTGACGAGAGGATCCAGCGGCGTCGATGAAACCGAAATTCTGGTTCGTCATCGCGGGGATGACGGCCGTGCTGGCGCTGATCATCGCCCTGGTGACGATCTTCTCCACCGGAACCGGACCGCGCGGTTACGTGGCGAATCACTACACCAGAGCGGCACAGCTGGACAAACCCGGCGACGACGACAACAAGGCCTACACCAGCTCGCGCAAGCCCAGCGAAGTAGCCAACGCGGTGGCCCGGGCGTGGACACCGATCTCGCAGTACACGGACGACTCCGGCGTCTACCTGCGCTACCGGGACGACGCCGTCATAGCGCAGCCGCGGAACAACAGGGGCACTGTCATCCACGTGATGGACATAGACCAGGCGTACGGGCACTACCACCACGTGGTCGGTGGGGTGTGGGGCTGGTCCAGCCCGCACGGACAGACCTTCAGGGGAGGGGGGCCTGGAGCCGGTAAATGAGCGAACAAAAGCAGAAGTACAAAGTCGTCGGTGCGGTGCTGCTCGGGTTCGGAGTGCTCGCCTTCGTCGTGCTCAACCTGGCCGTCGGGCTGGACGCGGACGACGACTCCCCCACGTTCTGGGACGACGAGAGCAGTCACTACTACCGCTACGAGAACTACAACGGACTGTCGATCCCGCGGTTCTCCTCCACGGACTCGGAGAACCTCTCGCAGGGGTTGAACGAGTACGAGCAGCAGTACGGGATCTGCTTCGGCTGGAAGCTCACCGACGGGACCAACGACGCCGAGGACGCCTCCTCGGATCGGCCGAGCAGCTACGATCAGGGATCCAGCCGCGGCCCCAACACCCCGGCCGACGTCTGTGACAGGTGGGTCGAACTGCGGGTCATCGTCGCCTACACCTCCAGCACCAGCGACGACTGGAGCGCCGTGGATCTCGAGGTGGCCAAGTCGCCCGGTCTGTCGCTGATCACCCCCAGCACCTCGGACTTCGCCGAGCTCGGCATCGACGCGGAAACGTTCATCGAATCCCCGGTCGACACCACCGGCCACGCGGCGTTGTCCCTGCCGTTGCTGCTGGCGCAGTACAACGCGGACTTCGAGGTCGAGCCCGCGGAGAGCAGTGAGGGCACTGCCCCGCAGCAGAGCCTCCCTCCCGCCGACAACGGCCCCCAGGGCGTGGGCAGGTGGATCTGGATGAGCCTGCTCGGGCTGGTCACCGTGGTGGCCGTGGTGCTCGGCATCCGCGGGGTGCGTCGTGAGCGAACCGCGCAGTCCGGTCAGGCTCCCCCGCCGCAGGCGGGCAACGCTGAGCAGCAGCCCCCTCAGGGGGGTGGCGAGCAGGTTCACCCACCGCAGCAGCCCCCACCGCAGCCGCAGCAACCACCGCAGCAACCGCCGCAGAACCAGTGGCCGGGGCAGCAGGGGCCGCCGCAACAGCAGCCCCCGCAGCAGTGGGGACCACCGCCCCAGGGCCCTCCGCAGCAGCCCCCGCAGCAGTGGGGACCACCACCTCAGGGACCCCCGCAGCAGCCCCCACAGCAACCACCGCAGGCTCCGCCCCCGCAGTGGGGACAGCCCCCGCAGCAACCACCCGATAATCCACAGTGGCCTCCCCAGGCCGGCCCACCCGGCCAGGGACCACAACAGTGATGATCGGCAAACCGTTCGTCCTCGATCCGAAAGGCACTACTGGTGTTCCAGCAACTGATCTCCGGTCTGTCCGCGGCGATCGCCTACGGCGTGATCGGCGCGGTCCTCATGGCCCTCGGCTATGTGCTCGTGGACCTGGCCACTCCGGGCAAGCTCCGGGACCTGATCTGGGTACACCGCAACGCCAACGCGGCGATCCTGCTGGTGTCCGGCCTGCTCGGGGTCGGGATCATCCTCACCACGGCTATCGCGGCCAGCTCCGACCAACTGGTTCTCGGCCTGGTCGGAACCCTGTCCTACGGTGTGCTCGGACTGATCCTGATGGGCCTGTCCTTCCTGCTCATCGATGCACTCACTCCGGGCAAGCTCGGCGATGAGCTCTCCACCCCGACCATCCACCCGGGCACCTGGGTCTCCGCGGGGGCGCACGTGGTGATCGCGACGATCATCGCCGCCGCGATCTGGTGACCGGGCAGCAGGCCACCCACGAGAAGCGAGAGCAAGCACCGTGTCGACCGAAACCGAGCAGCACGAACACCACGACACCACCGGTACCCCTCCGAGCGCGGAGAACACCGCGGAAGGTTTCCGCGGCAGGAGCCTCGCTCGTTTCGCGGTGCTGGTGGCGGTGTTCGTCTGCTCGGCCTGCGGGCTCGTCTACGAGCTGGCTCTGGTCGCCCTCGGCAGCTACCTGATCGGCAACAGCGTCGGGCAGGCCTCCATCGTGCTGTCGCTGATGGTGTTCGCCATGGGCGTGGGTGCGCTGCTGGCCAAACCCCTGCAACGCTGGGCGGCGGTCTCCTTCGTGGCCGTGGAGCTGGTCCTCGCGCTGCTGGGCGGGCTCAGCGTGCTCGGGCTGTACGCGGCCTTCGCCTGGCTGAGCCTGTACATGCCGATGCTGATCGCCATCTCGCTGGTGCTGGGGGTGCTCATCGGCGCGGAGATCCCGCTGCTGATGGTCCTGCTGCAGCGCATAAGGCGGCAGGAGGCGGGGTCCGCGGTGGCGGACATGTTCGCCGCCGACTACGTGGGCGCCCTGATCGGCGGGCTGGCGTTCCCGTTCCTGCTGCTCCCCCTGCTGGGGCAGATCAAGGGGGCGCTGCTGGTCGGCATGCTCAACGCCGCTGCCGGACTGGGGCTGGTGCTCACCGTCTACCGCCGGGAACTGGGCGGTCGAGTGGTCGCGCTGATGACGGTGCTCGCCCTCCTGGTCGGCGGCGTGCTCGGTGGCGCGTTCGCGCTGTCCACCCGGTTCGAGACGACGGCGCGGCAGGCCCTGTACTCCGACCCCGTGGTCTTCGCCGAACGCACCAAGTACCAGGAGGTGGTGCTCACCCGGTCGCGCTCGTTGACGGGACCCGAGGACACGCGGCTGTACCTCAACGGTGATCTGCAGTTCAGCTCGGTCGACGAGCACAGGTACCACGAGGCGCTGGTGCACCCCGCCATGACCGGGGAGCACTCGAACGTGCTGATCCTCGGTGGTGGCGACGGGCTCGCGCTCCGGGAGGTGCTGCGTTACCCGGACGTGGAGCAGGCCACCCTCGTGGAGATGGATCCGGCCGTGCTGCGGCTCGGGCGCACCGACGAGCGGCTGACCTCGCTGAACGACCACGCTTTCGACGACCCCAGGGTGAACACCGTCACCGCGGACGCATTCAGCTGGTTGCGGGACAACAGGAACCGCTACGACGTGGTGCTGGTGGACATGCCGGACCCGGATTCCACCGAGACCGCGAAACTGTACTCCACGGAGTTCTACACCCTGGTCCAGCAGGCCATGGCCGAAGGTGCCCGGGTGAACGTCCAAGCCGGGTCACCGTACTTCGCCGCGGAGGCCTACTGGTGCATCGAGGCCTCGATGCGGAAGGCGGGCCTGTCCACGGTGCCCTACTCGCGTCCGATCCCCAGCTTCGGCCAGTGGGGGTTCCACCTGGGCGAGGCGGACGGTTCCGCGCCCGCGCTGCGCCTTCCGGACGGGTCCCCTCCCCTGCGGACCCTGGACGAGAGGACGCTGCGAGCGGCCAGCGTCTTTCCGCCCGACAGGGATCGGATTCCGAGCGTGGAGCCGTCGACCCTGATGCATCCGAAGATCATCGAGTACGAGCGGGGCGCCTGGAAGAACTACTAGTCGAGAACGTTGCTCGGGAGTTCTGGCCTGAAGCGGTGGAACACGGCCCCGGTCGCCGGGGGCGCTGCCCGGCGACTCCCCCAGCGGACCTCGCCGCGTGCCTGCGTTCGAGCGGTGGCGATTCCGCTCCGGCGAACCGCGGCGGCCGGAACGAGGGGAGGAAGCTCAGCCACCCCTGTGGTGCTCGTTCGCGCTCGTTCCCCTCAGCGCCGGACCGGCCGTGCCTTCCAGGGAGCGCAGCAGTTCGGCCAGGCCGCCCGCGAGCGTCTCGCGCTGCTTGCCCCCCAGCGCGGAGAGCAGGTGGCGTTCTGCCTCGAGGTGCCTGGAGAACGCGCGGTCGATCGTCACGACACCCTGCTCGGTGAGTCGCACCCTGGCGCTGCGCCTGTCGTGCTCGTCCGGTGTGCGCTCCAGCAGTTCCCGCTCGGCCAGCTGCTGGATCCGCTTGGTGGTGGCCGCGCCGGAGGAGACCATCAGGCGGTTGAGCCGCCCCGGGGTGACGGGCTCGGCGCTGCGACGCAGCGCGGAGAGCAGATCGAACTCGGAGCGATTCAACCCTTCGTCGAGCAGGATCGTGTCCAGGCGTTGCCGCAACACCGCCGCAGCGCGGAGCACTCGTCCGATCACGTCGATGCTGGAGGTGTCCAGCTCGGGGTGGACCTCCTGCCACTGCGCGCGTGCGGTCTCGATCAGATCGGGAGGACGTTTCATGGCACCATCAATTCACTAGTAAAATACTTGTGTAACATTGGAGAATGTGTCCTCGGCAATACTGGCACGTCATTTGGGGGAGACTCTCCATCTGAATCGGCGTGGCCCGTTTCTGTGGCCCGCCGCCAGAGCCTTCCTGTCAGTACTGGTCCCCCTGGGGCTGCTGTTCCAGCTCGGTCGGATCGACCTGGTCGGCGGAGCGGTCTTCGGCGCCCTGACCAGCGTCTACTGCCGCAGCGACCCGTACCGCAACCAGATCAGGGCACTGGCCGCCGTGGCGGCCGGAATGCTGCTGGCCGTGGGGCTCGGTGACCTGATCGCCGTGGCCGGCCTGGAACCCCGGCAGCAACACCTGGCGGCGATCCTGGGCACCGCCGTCGTCGGCGCGCTGGCCACAGCGGCCACCACCGCGGCGAAGCTGGGCCCACCAGGAGGCCTGATCTTCTCCTTCGCCACCGGGGCCTGCGCGAACATGCCCCTGGAGCCCGCCGAGGTTCCTGCCCACCTCCTCGCCTGCGCCATCAGCGGGGCCTTCGCCTGGAGCATCTGCGCCCTCGGCGCGTGGTGGGCCGGACTGCGTCCGCAGCGCAGGGCCGTGGCCACCGCGCTGGAGGCCACGGCAGCCCACCTGGCGAACCGCACCGACCTGATGACCAGGCACCGGGCCGCCGTGGCCATCGAGACGGCCTGGACACGACTTCCCCTCGTCGGCGGGAGGAAGCACGACACGGCCGAATACCGGGAGCTGATCCAGGCCGTCGAGATCTGCGAGGTGCTGCTGGGCTCCCGACGGGTCGCCTCCGCCACCGTCCGATCGCTGCGCTCGACCGCGGAACGGATCCGCGCGGGCAGCACCCCGCACCCGCCCGGATACGCCCGCAGCGAGACCCCGCTGGCACCGCCGCTGCCCCCGTCGCGCTGGCGGGCGGTCCGCGAGGTGCTGCTGGCCGCGGTACGCCCCCGACGTGCCTCCGGGAACTGGCTGCTCCCGTTCGCGCTGCGGGTAGGAGCGGCCGCCCTGCTCGCGGGAGTGCTGGCCGAACTGCTCGGCATCGGGCACGCGTACTGGGGCGCGGTCTCGGCCGTCTCGGTGCTGCAGGCGACCAGCACCTCCCGCTCGGTGCCCCGCATGCTCCAGCGCGTCGCCGGAACGCTGGGCGGGGTGCTGATCGGCCTCGCACTGCTTTCCGAACACCCGCCCGTGTGGGTGATGCTCCTGCTGCTGGCCGTGCTGCAGTGGGGCGCCGAGGCGACCGTGACGATCAACTACGCGTTCGGGCTGCTGTTCGCGACCCCGGTGGCGCTGCTGGTCAGCGGGCTCATGAGCTCAGCACCCCCGGAACAGCTCGTCGCGAGCAGACTGTGGGCGACCCTGCTGGGCGCAGCCGTGGCCGTGCTCGTGGCCCGGCTCGCCCCGCACGGAGCCTGGCTGGCCCGGATGCACGAATCACTGCGCCTGGTCGGGGAACTGACCGAGCTGCGCGGGGTGGTTCCCCCGGACCGGCTCCGCGCGAGCCTGATCGAGCTGCACGACGCGTACGAGACAGCGGCCGGAGAAGTACCGGACACCCTGCTGCCCACCGAAGAGCTGCTCACCGTCTCGCGCAGGGCCTATCGGTTGTTGGATGAGTACGCTCCTGCCCGTTCCGGGGGATGAGAAGAGCTCGGCGGTGCCGGTTGCTCGGGTGGTTCCGTGGCGGAACCTCTCGCGGGCTCTCGCTGCGGGTGCCCCGACATCGGGTAGCGACCTACACAACGTCGGGGCCGTCCTCGCGAGAGCACCACGAGAGAACCCGCGGCGGTGCCGGTGGCTCGGGCTCACAGCGCTCGCGTTGGAGTGAGTCCTTTGCTTGGGAATGCCTGTTCGGGTTTCGCGTCGGCTTGGTTCACCCGCGGCGGTGCCGACTGATCGGGCTCACAGCGCTCGCGTTGGAGTGCCGCCCTGGTCGGGAGTTCCTGTCCGGGTGCTCCGCGCGTGGCTGCTCACCAGCGGCCCAGCACTGCCGAGGTGCCGACTCACGTGACGGCCACCCGGCCATCCGCGCAGAGCTTCTGCGCGGGTTCCAGGAAAACTCCCCGGGAACTGCTCAGGGACCGAACCAACGCTCCTCGACCGAACGGGGCGAGCCGGCCGTCGAACCGGTGATCAGCTGCGTGTCCAGCACGACCTCACGCGGCTGTCCCGTGGATTCGCTCGCGTCGAGCAGCAACCGCCCGGCGGCCCTGCCCTTCTCCAGCACCGGCTGCCGGACCGTGGTCAGCTCGGCCCGCTCCGCGTCCACGATGCCGTCGAACCCGGTGATGGTGAGGTCCTGCGGAACTCTGCGACCCTGCCTGCGCATCTCGGCCAGCGCTCCCAGCGCCAGTATGTCCGAGGTGCAGATGACGGCGGTGACCTCCGGGTCCGTTTCCATCAGCTGGGCCGCTGCCGAACCGCCCGACTCCTGCGTGTGGTCGAAGCGCTCGATCACCGGAACCTGGTCCCACTCGACCCCGACCTCGGAGAACACCTCGGAGAGCGCGGCCAGCCGGGCCCGCTGCACGTGGAAGTGCGCGTTCGCCTGGCGCTCCGGGGACGCGGGGCCGTCGTTGCGGTTGCGCGCCAGTCGCATGCAGACCACGCCGATCTTGCGGTGGCCGAGCTCGATGAGATGCCTGGCCAGACCCTTGATGGCCGTGGCGTCGTCTATGCCGACCCGGTCGATCTCGGGGATGCTCGGCTGGTCGCAGATCACGGTGGGGACGGGGCGCTCCATCACCGCGGCCAGATGCGGATCGTCGTCGGGTACCGAGTAGACGACGAACCCGTCCACTCCGGCGCTGTGCACGGCGGCCACGTCCTCGTGCTCCGGATTCGCCGGTATCAGCAGCAAACCGTGCCCCGCGTCCTCGCAGGCCAGCGCGAGCCCTTCGAGGAATCCGACGGCTGCCGGATCGCGAAACGCGTAGGAGAGGTTCTCCGTCAGCAGCAGACCGACGGCTCCCGCCTTGCGGGTGCGCAGTGAGCGCGCCACCGGATCGGGACCCGGATATCCGAGTCTGCGGGCGGTGTCGAGTACACGTTTGCGCAATTCGGGAGAAAGCTGGTCGGGGCGATTGTAGGCGTTGGACACCGTAGTCCGGGAAACGCCGAGTTCCGCGGCGAGAGAGGCCAGCGTCGCGGGTCGCCTCGAGTTCGTAGACCGCACCATGCAGGAACCGTAACGGTTCAGTAGGCCTGGGTGAAGTTTTGATGACCCGGATTCAAGTCACACGTTTCGAAGTGTACCGAACGGGATCGCACACGTGAACGAGAGTCGAGTTCACTTCGGGGCTTCCGGCCGTCCTCGGCCGGGCGGGACCGCCGGGAGGCCGCCGGCGCAGGCGCTCCGACTGCGCTCCAACTCCGGGGACGCAGGCTCCCCCTTCCGCGAATCCCGCGGAAAGGGAGCCGCACTCGAAGAATTCCGGCTGCACGGGGCACCGGTGCCTGCGCCGAAGGCTGATCCGTCCACACCAACAGCGCGACGAGCGGCGGTTCACACCTGGCCGAGGTCACCCACATCGCCGCTTCCCGCGTTTTCCCGCAACGGCGCCGGTGCACGCCGTGGACGAATTGAATCCGGACATCGTCGACGACGACCCCCCCTCCCGATCCGCTGCCGGGCCGGGAAATCCGCGGCCCCGCGAATGGCCGCGGGACCGGAGAACACGGAACGTGGCGCCATTCACATCGACGGGATTCGCGCCGAAACCGCGCGGGAGGAACGAGAATCGCCCGGCAGGAGATCAACCTGCCGGCGATCGCGCGCGACCCGAGCGCGTTGCTCGCGGAGGAAACACGGTCCGAACCGAACGCGAAGCTGCGCGTCGGGACGGGGATCGACACCGCGGACCCGCGGCGGCTTCTCCGGAGTCACCACGCTCCGAACTCTTCGTCTGCCGGCGCGACCTCCCCAACGGCAGGCAGCAGGAGATCGCAGCAGGTCGATCCGGAGGTCATCAGGGCGCCCGCGACGAGGTCACGAACACCACTCCCCCGAGGGGGTGACTGGGTAGCACTCGTCCAGTGGCAACGCGTAGACTTCAATTGATAATGATTTCCATTAGCGGTCGGATCGCGTGACACGTCCCCTACCCAGGAGCCCTCGTGAGCACATTACGTAGTCGCCATGTTCGGAACAGAGCTCGTCGCGGAGCGGGCGTCCCCGTTGCCCTGCTCGGGCTGACAACCACCCTGCTACTCACCTCCTGCGGAACCGGCAGCGGTGGTTCGGGCGGCGAACCGACCGTGGTCGCCTCCACCGACACGTGGGCCAAGGTCGCCGAAGCCGTGGCAGGTGAGCACGCCGAGGTCGAATCGATCATCAGCGACAACGAGGCCGACCCGCACTCCTACGAGAGCACCCCGCGCGACGCTGCCAAGATCAACCAGGCCGACCTGGTCGTCCACAACGGCGGCGGGTACGACTCCTTCGTCAGTCAGGTGCTGTCCGGCAACAGCGCGGACACCCCCTCCGTCGAAGCGGTCGCGGCCGCCGAAACCGAAGAGGGCCACGGGTCCCACGAGTCGACCGAGCAGCCCGCCGAGAGCTCGCACGCCGCCTCCGAGCACGCGGAGCACTCCGAGGACCACAGCCACGCGCACTCCGGCAACGAGCACGAGCACACCCACGACCACGCGCACTCCGGCAACGAGCACGTCTGGTACCAGCCGCACTCCGTGCGCCGCGTGGCCGACCGGATCGCGGAAGAGCTGAGCGGCATCAGCCCCGACAGGTCCGCCGACTTCGAGCAGGCCGCAGCGGAGTTCGGCCGGCGACTCGACGAGGTCGACGGGGACATCGCCGAGATCCGGCAGCAGCACCGGGGAACCGAAGTGCTGACCACCGCACCGGTCGCCGATCTGCTGCTGGACGAGACCGGGCTCAACGACATCACCCCCCGCTCCTACGTCCAGTCCGTCGAGTCGGGCAACGACCCCGCGGCGTCCACGATCGCCGAGCTCCAGGACCTGGTGGACTCCGGACGCCCCGCGGTCCTGATCCACAACCCCCAGACCGCCTCCCCGCTGACCGAACGGCTCCGCGAGCGCGCCGAGCGGAACGGCATACCGGTCGTGTCCATGCCGGAAACGCTGCCCGCCGACGAGACCTACCAGCAGTGGATCTCGGGGCGGGTCTCCGCCCTGCAAGCGGCGCTGGACAAGGCCCCGACCCCGCAGCGCTGACCCGCCACGAAGCGTCAGGACGAGATCGTGCGTTACGAATCCCCCACCACCGAAGCGGCACCGGTCGCCGGGGTCGGTGACGAGAAGGCGTCCACAACGGACACACCTGCTGTGCGGCTGCGCGACGCCCGGCTGTCCTACGGCCCCCGTTCCCTCTGGCACGGGCTGGACCTGGACGTCAGCCCCGGCGAGTTCCTCGCCGTGCTGGGGCCCAACGGCTCGGGCAAGACGAGCCTGCTCCGCGTGCTGCTCGGACTCACCGACCTCAGCGCGGGCAGCGTCCGGATCGCGGGCGAGCCCGCCCACCGCGGCAACGACAAGATCGGCTACATCCCGCAGCAACGTTCCCTGCAGGACAGCCTCGCGCTGCGCGGCAGCGACCTGGTCGGCCTCGGCCTGGACGGGCACCGCTGGGGAACGGGGCTGCGCGGGCGCCGCCGCCGGGCCGAGCTGGTGCGCAGCGCGCTGCGGTCCGTGGACGCGCAGGACTACGGCAAGAAACCGGTCGGGCTGCTGTCCGGAGGGGAGCAGCAGCGCCTGCGGATCGCCCAGGCGCTGGTCGCGGACCCGCGGGTGCTGCTGTGCGACGAGCCGCTGCTCTCGCTGGACCCCTCGCACCAGCACAGGGTGAGCGGGCTGATCGCACGTCAGGCCAGGCGGACCGGAGCCGCCGTCCTGTTCGTGACCCACGAGATCAACCCGGTGCTGCCCATGGTCGACAGGGTGCTCTACCTGGTGAACGGGCAGTTCCGGATAGGCACTCCGGACGAGGTCATGAACTCGGAAACGCTGTCCGAGCTCTACGGCACCGAGGTCGAGGTGGCCCGAGTCGGCGGACGACTCGTCGTCGCCGGAGCCGAGGGGGAGCAGCACCACCACGTGCCGGAGGGAGAGCAGGAATGAACCGGCTGACCGACGCCCTGAGCAGGTTCTTCGAGTTCGAACTCACGGGTGAGCTGCTCGGTTACCCCTTCGTGCAGCAGGCGCTGCTGGCCGCCGCGGCGCTCGGGCTGGTCTCCGGAGTCCTCGCTCCCCTGGTGGTCACCCGGCGCATGTCCTTCGCCGTGCACGGGACCGCCGAGCTCGCCTTCACCGGAGCGGCCGCCGCGCTGCTGATCGGTTTCAGCGTCGGGGTGGGCGCCCTGGCCGGCGCCGTGCTGGCTGCCCTGCTGCTCGGCCTGCTCGGCCAGCGGGACAACGAGCGGGACTCCGTCATCGGGGCCGTGCTCTCCTTCGGACTCGGGGTCGGAGTGCTGCTGCTGTGGATGAATCCCGAGCGCACCGCCAACAAGTTCACTCTGCTGGTCGGGCAGATCGTGGGGGTCAGCTCCTCCGACGTCACGCTCCTCGGGGGCGCGGCCCTGCTGGTGCTCGTCGTCACCGCCGTGCTGTACCGGCCGCTGCTGTTCGCCAGCGTGGACCCGCACGTGGCCTCCGCGCGCGGGGTGCCGACCCGGGTCCTGACACCGGTGTTCTCACTGCTGGTCGGGATAGCCACCGCGCTCGGGGTGCACGTGGTGGGCGCCCTGCTGGTCATGGCGCTGATGGTCACCCCGGGGGCGGCGGCCATCAGGGTGACCTCGAGCCCGGCCCGGGCGACCCTGCTCTCGGTGGTGTTCGCCGAGGTCGCCGCGCTCGGGGGGATACTGCTGTCGCTGGCTCCCGGCGTTCCGGTCAGCGCCTTCGTCACGGCCATCTCGTTCGGGATCTACCTGCTGTGCCGCTTGATCGGCAGGTTGCGGCTCAGCCGGAGCACCCGCGAGACCACCGCGGCCACGGCCTGAGGGCGGTTCCTCGCCGCGGTCCGCGGGCTGGTCCGCCCGGCGGAACCGCGGTCCGCGGCGTCCACCGGTCGGGGGCTACTCGACCGGGTGCTTCTTCAGGACCGCGCCCACTTCCTCCGCCACCCTGGGGGCGAGCATCGAGTAGCGCCCTCCCGCCAGGAAGCGCTCGGAGAGCTCGAACATCACGACTTCGCCCTCGGCCAGCAGCTCGCCCGTCCGCTGCGGGTGCTCACGCACGTTCTCGGGGTGGGAGATGGTCAGGTCGGAGAACGCGGCACCGAGGTAGGGGCTCGCGAACTGGGTGAACGAGTCCGCGATCATCCTCGTGGGTTCGTCGATCATCCCTTCGCGCGGGCTCGACTCCAGGTGCAGCGGTTCGTGGAAGTCGCTGCCGACGAACCTCGTGTTGTCGCTGCCGCCGTCCGGGGCCAGCGAGTACGACTGCACCGTCCACTCCTCGTCCTTGCCGAGCATCCCCGGGATGTCGGCGCGGTGCCGGTAGGTTCGCCCCTGCCGAACCCGCCACGAGTCACTGACACCCGGCTGCAACGACTCGGCCAGCTGCCTGGTCATCTCCAGCCCGCCCGCGTGCCGCCAGTGGGTGTCCCGCTTGGTGTAGACGGGCCTGCCCCGCTCCTCGGCCACCGCGCGCAGCGGCTCCCTCATGTCGATGGCCCCGGTGGCCGCGGGCAGCCGGTCCCAGAACTCCGAGCGCAGTTGGCGCATGCACTGCCTGCCGACGTAGTCGTCCGGCATGTGCTCCGAGTACACAGTGGACTTGTCCGGGGCCACGACCAGCCGGAACTGGCGGCCGGACTCCTCCACCACCGAGCGCCAGCGGCGCAGCCCCTCGATGATCCGGTCCAGCTCCATCTCGGGAAGGCACTTGTAGGAGACGTCGTGCCCGAGGAACACCCATCCCCGCTCACCCCGGACCACATCGGGGAAGACAGCCGGATCGGGTTTGGAGTCGCTCTTCTCGCCCCCTGAGCCGCCGCCACCGCCGACGGGGGCTCCGCCCGACTCGGTGTCGTGCGGGGCAGGTTCTCCGAACACCCCCTGGCTGATCCCCTCCATCGCCGTGACGGCCTCGGAGCGGAACGCCAGATGGTCGGAGGCCCAGTCGTTCATCCCGGTGAAGAACCCCCACCCCTCGGTGACGCTCGGGAAGGGGGTCAGCGCCCGGTTCTCCACCGGAACCGCCCGCGCGCCGAGGGTCCACGCGAGCACCGGCGCGGCGAAGAACAGGAACGCGCACACGAGAGCGAGGTACTGCCTGGCCCCGTGCCGGGGTCGGTGCAGCGGGTGCTCCCGCGGCAGCCAGGCCTCGTGCACGGGGGGCAGTTCCGCGGAAGCGGTCGTCTTCTCGTCGTCGGCCACACCGGTGGCAGCACCCCGTTCACCGGACACACCCATACCGTATCGGCAACGACGCACCGGCACGGACGGAATCGCGCAACCGCGGCACCGCCGTCCGGAGATCCCTCACCGACCGGGTCCCGGGGTATCCGCACCGCACGGCCCTCAACCACCGACCGGTCGGGCCACCACGAGGAACGGGGACAGCGCCGACCGCAGGATCGCCACGTTCCGCGCGCAGAGGTCGACCTCGAAGGTGTCCCCGTCGATGCCGAAAGTGATCGTGGTGTGCGCCTCGACTTCCTTTCCCGCCGCCGCCTCCAGATCGTCGATCAACTCGCTGTGGACCTTCGCGCTCATCGCTTTCCTCCCGTCCGTCGAAGCTGCTCACGAAAAGTGACCCGAGCAGAGTCGGGGCCCGGTCCTCGATGTTCAGCGAGCATCGACGTCCCAGCTGAACACCCGAGTGGCCAGCATCGTGAGCAGCGCGGACGCACCGAGCATGATCACCCAGCTGGACCAGGGCGAGTGCTGGGCGGGCAACCCCGCGATCGAGTGCCGGAACGTCTCCATCAGACGTGCCGGGGGCAGCCAACCGAGCACCGCCTGCGCTCCCTCCGGCATGGACCGCAGCGGAAGGACCCCACCACCGAGGAACGCCATCAGAACCAGCACCAGGCTCAGCGTGTTGTTGGCGGCCTCGGCGCTGGGCAGTACCGCGGCGAGCACGAATCCCAGCGAGAGGAAGAAGGCCACACCTGCGGCGGCCGAGACGAGCAGCACCGGGATCCGCACCGGTGAGACGTATCCGAAAGCGGTCGCGAAAGCGACCACCAGTGCCACGTACCCCATGGCCACGAGCGCGCGCACGGGCGCCAGCGAGCCGAGAAACGCGATCTTGCGCAGCGGTGTTGTGCTCAGCAGACGCAGGGTCCTGCGCTGGCGCAGGTCCACCGCGGGCGAGACCGTTCCGAAGAACGACATGGAGCCGAGCATGAAGAACAGCGCTGTGGGCAGGAGCATTCTGATGGCGTCGGCCTCGCCGGAGCGGTTGACGAAGTAGCCCACCGCGAGGAACAGCACCAGGAAGAACAGGGGCATCACGATCGCGGCGAACGCGGTCTTGCGATCCCTGATCAGCTCTCGGGCGTTGGCCAACGCCAGCGTGCGGAAACTGCTGCCGGTCATCTCGTCTCAACCGTCCTCGTTCTCGTCCAGGGATCGTCCGGTCAATGTGCGGAAGACGTTGTCCAGCCCGGCCGCGCGCCTGACCAGGTCCTGCGGCGGGGGCGTCATCGCCGTCAGCTCGATGACGACCTCGTCGGCGCGGTGGGTGTGCACGAGCACCCGGTTACCGTGCAGCTCGATGTCCTCGACCCCGGACATCGCGCGGAGGGCCGCCGTGCTCGGCGCCCCGGTGCGACGGAAGCTGACAACGGTGTGCGGAGCGTGCTCGGACACCAGATCAGCGGGGGCACCGCAGGCCACGATCCTTCCTCCGTCCACGACGGCCACCCGGTCGCACAGCGACTCCGCTTCCTCCATCGAGTGGGTGGACAGCAGTGCGGTGCCGCCGCGGTCGCGGAACGCCAGCAGCACGTCCCAGAGCTCCGCCCGCGCGTTGGGGTCCAGCCCGGTCGAGGGCTCGTCGAGAACCACCAGCATCGGTTCGCTGATCAGTGCGGTCGCGATCAGCAGGCGTCGTTCCTGTCCGCCCGAGAGCTCGTGCACCCTCCGGTCTGCCGAAGCGGTGAGCCCGACGCGTTCGACGACCGACTCCGGAGTCTCGGCCTCCTCGTGGAACGAGGCCCACAGGTGCAGGATTTCCCGGACGGTGAGGTTCGGGAACAACTCGGCCTGCTGCGGCTGCACGGCCACGCGTCGCCGCAGGTGCTCGCGGTCGGTCGACGGATCCGCTCCGAGCACCTCGACGGTTCCCGCATCGCGCTCGCGCAGCCCGACGAGGATCTCCAGCAGCGTGCTCTTGCCGGCCCCGTTCGGCCCGAGCACCCCGAAGAGCTCACCGGAGCCGACGTCGAGGTCGAGGTCCTCCACGGCCCGGTTCGAGCCGTAGCTCTTGCGCAGGCCGGTCACGGATACCGAAATCCCCGCGGTTCGGGGTGTCTCCTCCGCGGAGACCTGGTCCGGTGTCAAGACTGTTCCTCCTCGACGTCGTGGTCGACGATCCTGCGGAGGGAGGCGAGGTAGGAGTCGAACGCCGCCCTTCCGGTCGAAGTGAGCGAGAACCAGGTGCGCGGCCTGCGCAGCACGTGGCCCTTCACGGAGGTGATGTAGCCCGCCTCCTCGAGCGTTCCGAGGTGCTTGGCCAGCAGCGAGTCGCTGACTTCTATGCTGTCCCGCAGGAACCGGAACTCCACGTGGTCGGCCTCCGCCAGCGCGGACATGACGGACAGTCGCACCGGAGTGTGGATCAACGTGTCCAGGCCGTGCCGCGGGTGCCCTCCTGTTCCGCCGCTCATCGGACCAGCACCCGCCAGGCGGCCAGCCAGCACGGCAGCGCGGGCAGCAGCGCGACCAGGCACGGCCACAGCGAACCGTCGTTCAACCAGGTGCTGTTGACGACGCTGACGATCACCACCAGCGCCACGTAGCTCACCGCGACCGTCCGGGTGATGGTCGACATGTCCCTGCCGACCACCCGCTGCCGGTTCACGTACCAGAACAGCCCCGCGATGCAGGCCGCGTACAGCCACGCCAGCGCGGCGGCGGTCCACCCCTCGGTCAGTGCCTGGCCGATGAAGAAGCCCGCCGTGACGCACCCGAGCACGACCAGCATGTAGCCGAACCAGCGGGTGCCGCCACGGGCGAGCTCGCTCATGCGCCCCGCACGTCCGAGCGCCTCCTCCGCGGGCATCTCGTGCGACGAACTGTCGTTCATAGTCGCCCCTCCATTCACTTGAACGAAAAGCTAGCACTGGAACGTCGTTCAAGTAAATATCCGACGTGGCGGCGCGACCACCGCGGCACTACGCGGAACTCGCTGCCCGGAAGGAGCGATCACCCCCGAACGGCCCGTGCACGGCCAGCGCGCGCGGCCGGTTCAGCACGTCGGCGGCGACTTCGCGGACGTCGTCCTGATCGACGGAATCCACCAGGGCCAGCGCCCGGTCGATGTCGATCACGTCACCGTCGAGCAGCCCTCTGCCGATCTTGGTCATCCTGGCGTTGGCGGTGTCGCTGCCGAGCACGAGAACCGCCTGCAGCTGCGCCTTGCCCACGGCCAGCTCCTCGTCGGTTATCCCGTTGGCGGCCACCTCGTCGAGGCTCTCGTCGAGAACGGCGATCAGCTCGTCCGTTCGTTCCGGGGCAGTCGCGGCGAACACGCCGAACAGTCCGGTGTCGGCGTAGTGCGCCCCGGAAGTGGACACGGTGTAGCAGAGCCCGCGCCGCTCCCGGACCTCCTGGAACAGTCGTGAGGAGAGTCCACCACCGAGCGCACAGCTGAGCACGCCGAATGCGAACCGCCGTTCGTCGGTGTTGGTCAGGCTCGAGCACCCGAGGATGACGCTCGCCTGCCGCGAGTCCCTGGGGCACACGAGCACCCCGGGGTTTTCCGGATAGCCCGCCGTGCGGTCGCGCTCCGCGACGGGGGCGGCCGGCGGATCCCCCCAGGCGCCGAAGGCCTCTGCTACTCCGGAAACGATCCGCTCGTGCTCGACGTTGCCCGCCACAGCGACGACCGCGTTCGCCGGGGTGTACCGAGCGCGGTAGAACTCCGCGACGTCACCTGCGGAAAGTTCGGAGACGGATTCGGAGGAGCCGAGCACGGGGCGTCCGAGCGGCGAATCACCCCACAGTGCCAGTTCGAACGTGTCGCTGACCGATTGCGCCGCATTGTCCGCGCGACGGGCCAGTTCACTGTGGATCACCCGACGTTCGCCCTCGAAAGCCTGCTCGTCGAGCACCGAGGAGGTGACCATGTCACCGAGCAGTTCCACCGCCGTCGGCGCGTCGGTGTCGCGCACCTGGGCGTAGTAACAGGTCTGCTCCTTCATCGTGACCGCGTTGGACTGCCCGCCGATGGCGTCCATCTCACGCGCGATGTCCAGCGCACCGCGTGTCGCCGTGCCCTTGAACAGCAGGTGTTCGAGGAAGTGCGTCGCTCCGTTGACGCGGGCGTGCTCATCGCGCGCCCCCACTCCGACCCAGACACCGACACTCGCCGCACGAGCCTCCGACACCCCTTCGGTGACCACGCTCAACCCGGAGGGGAGCACGCTCCGACGCACAACGCCGGTCCCCGCCGAACCTCCCACCAGCATCTCCGTCGTGTACGAACCTCTTCGCACCGTCCGCTCCCCGGAGTCACGGCCCCGGCCGTCCCGGTGATTCACGGCCTGCTCCGCGAAACAATCGCCCATTTCTCGTGGAACCTCTCTCATTTTCCTTCGCCACCGTTTTCATAACTTCTTCATAACTTCTGGAACCCGAAAGGCGCGCCCCCTCCGGGTCCGAGCCGCACGAAACACACCCCGAGGGGCGACCGAGAAGGCAGCAGAATGCCGGAAACAGTCGACGACGACTCCGCCAGCCTGCCCGCGAACCGGTGAGCAGCAAAACCGGGTTTCGCTAGCAATACTGCCCGAATTCGGTTACACACACACTGTGCCCACCAAGAACCGCAACAACCCCAGACTGTGACGTAGGACACCTTTCATTTTGGTCGATTGACAGCCAATTGTTCCCACCATTAGGGGCCGCACTGCTCGCTCGAATGTTCAGGGGGTAAGCAACACGTCGATGAACCCAATCTGAACGAATCACGTTCGTTTGATCCAAACCACCCCACCAGATCCCGCATATCGATATTTTGGTGGACGACGAGCCGCCCCGGAATCACTAGCTTTGTCCCGGCAATTGTCGATTCACTCAGAAACGGAGTGGGCATGAACCATATCGAGATGGTCGCGAACAGTCAGTTGCCCGACGCGCACGACGGCGCGATCAAGACGTTCGGCACCACCGAATCCACCGCACCCGTGCTCACCGCGGCGGCCATCACCGCAGCGGCCGTGGCCTGCTTCGCCGCCGGTGTCGCCTCCGACGCGGTCGAGAGTGGATCCGGATCCTACGCGGCGACTTCCGGACAGGACCCCAGCGGCATGTCCGGCGAGGAGCTGCTGCGACAGCGCACCGCGCTTCTGGGGTGACTCGATCCTGCGGGGCACCCGGACTCGGGTGCCCCGTCACATCCGGACCCGAACGAGCCGAAGGACTGACATTGGCGAGCGGACGCGAAGGTGCCGTCGACACGGACGGTCTCGAGGTGACGCTGGAAAACGTCGAGAGGCTGACCGCTCTCGGAACGCTGATCTCCTCGTTGGAGTACCTGGCCGCGAGCAAGAGCTTCGCCGACGACGACCTGCTGAGCTGGGAAGTGGCCCGGACTCGGCACAAGGCGCTCACCGGCCGCATCGGCGACCTGCTCACACCGCTGATGAAGTCGCCGGGCATCAACGTGGTCTTCGCCGCCCGCGCCGCAGGTGCGCTCACCCTGCTCGTGCCGCGGAGCCCCCGGGCGACCAAAACCGCGGCCACGGCGTTGCTGGCAGCTTCGAACTACGCGCTGCACCTGCGCACCCCGTACGGATCGGACGGTTCCGAGCACATCTCGATGATCACGTTCACCTCCCTGCTCGCCAGCAGGGTGGCCCGTTCCGACCCGAGGGCGCAGGACGCCTGCGTACGCTTCGTCGCCCTGCAGTCCTGCCTCTCCTACGGCGTCGCCGGGTTCGCCAAGCTCGTCTCGCCGGTATGGCGCAACGGAACCGCTGTGCGCGACATCTTCCGCACGCACATGTACGGCCATCGCCGAGTGCACTCCGTGCTGAAGAGCGAACCGCGGTTGGCGCGACTGCTGGCGTGGATGACGATCGCAGGCGAACTGGGACTCCCGCTCGTGCTCGTCGCACCGCGCCCGGCGGCGCGCGGCTTCCTCGCCGCGGGGCTGAGCTTCCACGCGGGCAACGCCGTGTTCATGGGCCTCAACCGGTTCCTCTGGGCCTTCCTCGGCACCTACCCGGCGGTGGCCTACGCGGCCAAGAACCTGGAACCGACCCGCATCGGGGCGAAAGCGGGCGTCGTGGCCCGCCTCGTCGGCTCCGGGAGGTGATCACCTTGTCCGCACGGAGCAACGGAACCACCCCGTGGGTGCGGGACCTCGTTCGGCCCTACCGCGGTGTGCTGGCCACCGCGGTCGCCCTGGGCGTGCTCGCCGCGCTCGCCTCACTGGCGCAACCGATGGGGATCGGCTGGCTGGTCGACACCGTGGGGCGCGGCGGAGGGCTCTCCGCGCCGATCGCGCTGCTGATCGGGTTGTTCTGCGTCGACGCGTTCGTCGGAGGAATGCAGAACTACCTCGTGGGTCGCGCCGGGGAATCGGTGGTGCGGGACGTCCGCCACACCCTGGTCGGCAAGATCTTCAGGGCGACCCGGAAGGAACACGAACAACGCCCGAGCGGAGACCTGCACGCGCGAGTGGTCACCGACACCTCGCTGCTCAAGGCCGCCCTGACGCAGAGCCTGGCGACCATGGTGGTCAGCGCGCTGATGGTGACCGGCGGCATCGTCATCATGGCGGTGCTGGACCCCCTGCTGCTCGGCCTGACCCTGCTGTGCCTGGTGGTCGCAGCGGGGGTGACCTTCCTGGTCGCGCGGAAACTGCGCGGCGCCGCTCAGCTCAACCGCGACCGGGTGGGAGCTCTGGGCAGCGACCTGAACCGGGCGCTGTTCGCGATGACCACGATCAAGGCCTCCCGCGCCGAGCACCGCGAACAACAGCGGCTGGGCACCCGGATGGACGAGGCGTACCGGACCGGTCTCGGCGTGACCAGGCTGAACGCCATGCTGGCCCCCGCTGTCAGCGTGGGGCTGCAGGTCTCCTTCGCGGTGGTCTTCGCCGTCGGGATGAGCCGGGTGGCCGCGGGCGGTATGAGCGTGGCCGAGTTCACCAGCTTCGTGCTCTACCTGTTCTACCTGATCACCCCGCTGGTGACGGTCTCCACGGCGCTGGGGCAGCTGCAGCAGGGACTGGCCGCGATCACACGCCTGGACGAGATCCTGCGCCTCGAGCAGGAGGCCCCCTCCCCCGACGAGGACGCCGTCGACGGCGAGAGCTCCGAACCGACGCGGACTCCCCCTGGCGGGAGCGGCACCGCGCCCACCGGGAGCGGCACGCTGGTGACCTTCGCGAACGTGCGCTTCGGCTACGGGAACGGCGTCGAGGTACTGCGCGGAACGACGTTCGACATACCCCGCACCGGGCTCACAGCGCTCGTCGGTCCCTCCGGCGCGGGCAAATCGACGATCTTCACGCTGCTGAGTCGGTTCGACCGCCCCGAAGCGGGGACGATCACCCTGGACGGAACGGACGTCGGTGCGTTGGACCTCGCGGAACTGCGCACTCGAATCGGTTACGTGCAGCAGGACCCGGCGATCCTCTCCGGGACGCTCGAGGAGAACATCCGCTACGCCGCTCCGGACGCCTCTCCGGAGAAGTTCGACGAAGCGGTGCGGCTGGCCGACCTCGACGAGGTGATCGCCGTGCTACCGGACGGAATGAACACCGATGTCGGCCAGCACGGGAGCAAGCTTTCCGGCGGCCAACGACAGCGCGTCGCGATCGCGCGGATGCTGCTCGCGGAACCGGAGCTGTTGCTGCTCGACGAAGCCACGGCGCAGCTGGACTCGAACTCGGAGACGACGCTGCGCGAAACCATGCGTGGCATCGCCGAACATCGCGCCGTCGTCGCGATCGCCCACCGCTTGTCCACCGTGATCGACGCGGACACCATCCTCGTGATCGAGGACGGCGCGGTCCGCGCACGCGGTGACCACGACCAGCTGCTGGCGACCGACGAACTGTACCAGCAGCTGGTCAGAGGCGGGGAAGTCGACGAGCGAACCCCCTGGAACGACGCTCCGGCGGAGGAGCGGGAACCGCTACGACTCGTGGGCCCGGAGGTGCGCGAATGAGGAACTCACCCGCGGCGTGGGTGGGCGGGCTCGGTTTGCTGACCGGCATCGGCGCCCTCGCCGGGAGCTGCTACCAGGCGGTGATGGAGCGCAGGGACCGCGAGTGGTCCAAACCGGCCGGAGAACTGATCGACGTGGACGGACACCGGATCCACCTGGTGTGCGACGGAGCGCGTGAAACCGGCCCCACCGTCGTGTTCGAGAACGGCATGACCTGCCCGCTCCAGGAATGGGAGTGGATCGCGCCACGGATCGCCGAACACACCGGGACAGTGCGCTACGACCGCCCCGGAAACGGCTTCAGCGACCCCACCCCGCACCCGCGCACCGCCGACAGGATGGCCACCGAGCTGGAAACCGTGCTCGAGCGGGCACGGGTTCCGGGACCGTACATCCTGGTCGGGCACTCCTTCGGCGGCTTGCTCGTCCGCCACTTCGCGCACCGCAATCCGGAGCGAACGGCCGGTGTGGTCCTGGTCGACGCGACGCACCCCGAGGAGCTCGAACGGTCCCCGCGGCAGCAGCGCGGTCTGCCCTGGCTCGAACAGACCATGCACACCTGGTGGGCACGTGCGCGGCTCGGGATCCTGCGCCACAGCAACATGGACAGCCCGCTCGACCAGCTCCCGGAGGCAGCGGCCACCACGGTCCGCGAGCGGATGAGCACTCCCGGCTCGTGGCGGGCCGCGCTGCGCGAGTTGCGCGCCTGGCGGGAGTCGATCCAGTACGAGACGAGGAACCTGCCGCTGCCGGGCGGGTGCTCGCTCTCCGTGGTGACCGCGGGAAGGCAGATCAGCAACGATCCCGTGCACGGGCGGCTGCAGCAGGATCTCGCCGCGCTGGGGGCGGAATCCGCTCACACGGTGGTCGACGACGCCGACCACTACACACTCGTCACCGTTCCCGAGCACGCCGAACGAGTCGTGCGAGCCATCGAGTCGACCCTGTCGAGTACCGGCATCGAGCGATCGTTCCGGGAAACCGCAACGGCAGGACGTGCTCACAGCGGAGAAAAGTGATCAGCGATGAACTCTCGAACACTGCTACGCACCGCCCTGTACGGACTCTTCGGGTCATGGTTCGTCGGAACGGTGCTCTGCCAGGACCCGTTCAGACGCGAGGACCGGATCAGGAAGCTGGACAAGTTCAACCTGATCTTCCCGGACTGGAGGTTTTTCGCCCCCAATCCGGGGATTCACGACTACCATCTGCTCTATCGCGATACACTCGCATCCGGCGATACCACCGAGTGGTCGGAAGTGGGTCAGATCGCGGAGCGCAAGCCGCACCACATCGTGTGGCACCCCCACCGCCGCCTGGAAAAGACACTGTTCGACATCGTCGCGGAAATCCTGCGATTCAGCGGTGATACCGGCGCGAAGAAGGATCTGGCGCTGACAGTTCCTTATCTGACCCTGCTCAACTACATAACCAACCGGCAACCCCACGCGACCGATGCGCGAAGTACCCAGTTCCTCATCGCTGCTTCTGGTGGGTACGACCAGAGCGAGGAACCGACCATGCTCTTTCTCTCCGAGAGCCATCGCCTCGAACGGGGGTACCGGCGCTCCGGAAAAGTCTCCGAAGCAGTTCACGCAGAGAGGGGAAAACGTGATCGTACTCATCGACAGACAGGACGACGCACCAGCCTTCAACTTCAGTGACCGAACTCGCAAACTGGCGGGAATCGAACGGATCGAGCACCCGGACTCCCGGGAAGGATTCCTCGACAAGGCCGAGCGGCTGCGCCCGAGGATCGGGATCGTCAGCGCCGAGCGGGCCGACCTCGACATCGGACGGCTCTCCGAGGTCCTGACCACGTGCAACGACTCCGCGGGATTGATCGTGGTCACTTCCTCGGCCGAACGTCAGACAGCCGGATTCGCGCTGCGCAACGGGGCCCGTGGCGCACTTACCCCCGCAGCGACGGAAGAGGAGAGCACCGCCGCGTTGCTCTCGGTCAAAGTCGGGCACCCCTTCGTCGCCCCGGAACTCATCACCGAGATGCACTCGGTGATCGGGACACTGCTGTGCGCGCCGGACCGGAGCAGCGCGGGGTGCGGATTGACCGACCGCGAGCGGGAGGTGCTCAAGTTGCTGGCGCTCGGTTATTCCAACGAGGGGATAGCCGGCCAGCTGTGCATCAGCATCGCCACGGTGCGCTCCCACGTGCTGCACATACTGCGCAAGATGCGGGTCCGCAACCGTTCCCAGGCAGTCGCCACCGCGTACGGGGTGTACGCAGCGGTTCCCTCCGATTCAACGAGTCCGCTCGACGCGCAGGCGGTGTGACGGTGACCGAACCACGCAGACGGGAAACGACTCCCCACCTGATCTACGACGGCGACTGCGGATTCTGCAGCCGCGTGATCGAGCTGCTCGGCACCCTGGTGGAGCACCCGGCGACCGTGGCCAGCTGGCAGTCCCTCGACCTGGAAAGGTTCGGGGTCACGCAGCAACGCGCGAATCGCGAGATTCTCTGGATCGACACCGACGGGGCCGTCTCCGGTGGGGCGATCGCGTTCGGCCGCTACTTCGCCGCGGCGGGATGGCCCCTGCGACCACTGGCCCCGCTGCTGCTGCGCCGCCCCACCCGTTGGCCCGCCGCGCGCGTGTACGAGTTCGTCGCGCGACGCAGGCACCGTTTTCCCGGGGGGACGGACTCCTGCGCGCTGCCGCGGTGACCAGCTCACACGTCCGGCGGAACGCCGCGTGCCGACAACAGGCGCAACACCGGTGCGGAAACCGGCTGATACGGAGGCGACAACGGTGATCGACAACGGAGCCGGAGCGGAGTACGACGTCGTGGTCGTGGGGGGTGGCCCCGCGGGGGCGAGCACGGCCGGTCTTCTCGCCCGGGCAGGGCACCGCGTGGCCGTGCTCGAGCGGGAGCGCTTCCCGCGCTATCACGTGGGGGAGTCCCTGATCACCGGGATGCTCGACGTCATCGAACAGCTCGGGCTCACGCAGCGGCTCGATGAAATGGGATTCGAACGCAAGTACGGTCTGAGCCTGGTTTGGGGGAAGGAACGCGGGCTCTGGGACATCAAGTTCGCCGAGGGCGGCCCCCACGAGTACTCCTACCACGTCCGACGCGCCGATTTCGACGAACTGCTGCTGACCCGGGCCGCCGAACTGGGGGCGACCGTGCTGTTCGAGACCACTGTCCGGGGGCCCGTCGAGTCCGGCGGGGTGGTCACCGGTGTCGAGTACACGACCGCTGACGGCGCACGGCACGTCGCCGGGGCGCGTTTCGTCGTGGACGCCTCAGGGCAGTCCAGGACGATCGCCCGTCGCTTCACCGACCAGCTGTGGCAGGACGATCTGAAGAACATCGCCGTCTGGAACTACTTCACCGGTTGCGGCCGCCTCCCCGAGGACCAGCGCGGCAACATCCTGGTCGAGAAGGTGCCCGCGGACGACGGCTGGTTCTGGGCGATCCCGCTCGGGGAGGACTTCCTCAGCGTCGGGTACGTCTCCCCCACGCACCAGCTGCGCGAGACGCCGCTCACCGCCGCCGAACTGTTCGACGAACGCATACGGCGCACCGAGCACGTCTCCGAACTGACTGCGGGGGCGAATCCGGTCGACCAGTACCGCACCGCACGGGACTGGTCCTACGTCTCCGAGCGGATGCACGGCCCCGGTTGGGCGAGCATCGGCGACGCATCCGGCTTCATCGACCCGCTGCTGTCCACGGGAGTCTGTCTGGGCATCCTCAGCTCGAGTCCACTGGCACAGGCCCTGGACACCGCGCTGAGCACTCCCGAAGATGCCGAAAAGGCACTTTCCTGGTACGAGAAGGGCATAAGCGAGTTCCTCCGCGGAATGACCGACTACGTACGTTTCTTCTACGACGGGGAGCGGGACCGGGAGGATTACGTGCAACGCGCGGAAAAAATGGCGGATCCGGACACTTTTTCCTCCCCCCGTTCCGGATTTGCCGCCGTCATAGCCGGGGTTTCCGGGCTGACTCCCGCCTTCGAGGAGGTAAATAACGAGAAGCAGGGAACCGTTCCGATCGAATAGTCGGAAGCGCAAATCAGCATTTTGGTGGTTGGTGCCGCCCCCGGAGAGAACTAGCGTTACGGACGCGAGCTTCCCAGGGATGTTCGCGAGTTGATCCACTGCAGAACAAGGAGATGTCCGATGAATCGCATCGAGAACGCGGCCGCCCTGCAGGTTCCGGAATCCACCGGAGTCATCGGTCCGCTGGACCGCGTCGAGGGAGTCGCCCCCGTGCTCACCGCCGCCGTGGCCGCGGGGGCCGTGGCCGCAACGGCAGCTGCTTTCGCCGCGGGCAACATGGTCACCGACTACGTCGGTGGTGGTTCCACCGCGCAGCACGACGGCAGTGAGCTCTCCACCATGGCCGTGGGCGACCTGGTGAACTCCCGTCGTCAGGCGATGTCCCGCTGAAGCACTTCGGAAGTTTCGCAGGGAGGCGAGGTGGGGCAGAATGTCACCTGTTCGCTCCACCTCGCGGACCCCGACGTCCCGCCGACGGGGCAACGTCGGCATCTCGCACCATCGTGGGAAAGGCACCAACGTGAGCATCGGCCGGAACGACAACGCGGTGGTCGGCACCGCGGCGGTGGTCTGCGCGGTTCTCGGCGGAGTCGTCGGCCTCTTCACCGGCAATCCCGCCATGACGGCGGCGATCGGCCTGGCCGTCGGCATCGCACTGGCCACCGCGGCACGCGCGGAACGGAAGAATTGAGCACTCCGGACGATTCGAGGGCACGGATGCGTGACATCTCGCTGGCCGAGCGGGTAATGCTGCTCGCCGTCTGGGCGTCCGACGGCGACGCACGTGGTGAGGCGATCGACCACACGCTGGCCGGAGCCGAACTGGCCGAACTGGTGCTGGCTGGACGGGTGACCATCCGCAACGGCACGATCAGACCCACCGGTGGTGCCGGAGACGCCTCCACCGCCCTCGACGCTCCGGACGCGGATTTCACGACCGCCGCCCCGGTCAACGCCGCCAACTGGATCGGCGACAACGCCGCACGAGTGCGCGAGGCCTGCTCGAACGGCCTCACCAGGCGCGGCCTCCTCCACGAACACCGCAGGCGTCGATGGGGATTCTGGCCGGTGCGGTACCGCACCGTGGAGCCGGGCGCACAGCAACCCGCTCTCGACGAACTGCGCGAGTTCGGCGCTGGTACGGACGTCGAACCCCGGGTCGTCACCCTCGCGGCTCTGCTGCGCACCTCCGAACTGCTCGATCACGTGCTTCCGGAAGCGGAGGCGGGAGAGATCGCGCGCCGCCTGGACGAGAACGGCACCGGCTCGTGGCTGGACGAAGCCGTCGGCGAGGCCATCGAACAGGTGCGCACGGCGGTCACCGCCGCGATCACGGCAGGAACCGTCGTGGTGGTCACGAACACCTGATCGAAGGACTCCGTCCACGACGAGCGGGTGAACGCGCAACAGCACCGGCCAGCGGACCCCCGAAGTCGCAACTCCCCGGAAACCGGGGCGGCCCCGCTTCAGAACTGGTAGTAGAGGAAGGGGCTGAACGAGCCGCTGGCGACGAGCAGGCCGGAGTAGAACGTCCCCAGCGTCATCACGCCGAACCGGACCCCCGTGGCGGCACGGCCGCGAGCCACCTCCAGATAGGTTCCCGCGCCCGCCCCGGCGGGCAGCAGCAGGACCACCAGGGCCGCCAGCAGGATCAGCGTGCGCTGGTTGGTCACCGCCGCCTCGACCACGGCGTTCACCCCGGCGAGATCGGGAACCAGCATGCTGCCCAGCATCGTCAGCGCGCTGCCCAGATCGGGGGCGCGGAAGAACACCCAGCCCACCGTCACCAGCAGCACGGTAGCCACCCGACGGGCCACCCGCTCCGGAAGCCCGGCCGGCCGCCGGTCGAGGCCGCACGCCCGTTCGATCACCAGCAGCAAGCCGTGGAACAACCCCCACACGAGGTAGGTCCACGCCGCACCGTGCCAGAAACCGGTCAGCACGAACACGATCGTGAGATTGCGGTAGGTGCGTACCGTGCCGGCGCGGTTCCCGCCGAGCGGGATGTAGACGTAGTCGCGGAACCAGCGCGACAACGACATGTGCCAACGCTGCCAGAACTCGGTGACCGTCACCGAGGAGTACGGCCGAGCAAAGTTCTCCGGCAGCCGGAAACCGAGCATCCTCCCCAGCCCGATCGCCATGTCCGAGTAGCCGGAGAAGTCGAAGTAGAGCTGCACCGTGTAGGAGATCGCACCGAGCCAAGCCACCGCGAAGGTCATGTCCCCCGCCGAAGTGGAGAAGGCGGCGTCGGAGACCGGGGCCAGGCTGTCGGCCACCACCACCTTCTTGCTCAGCCCCCAGGCGAACCGGGGAAAGCCCGCGGCTATGTCGTCGAGCCGGTGGGTGCGGCGCTGCGGCAGCTGATCGGCTATCTCCCGGTAACGCACTATCGGACCGGCGACGAGCTGCGGAAACATCGCGATGTAGGCGACGAACGCGACCGGGTCACGCAGGGCGGGCCGCTCTCCCCGGTAGATGTCGACCACATAGGAGATGTGGTGGAAGGTGTAGAAGGAGATGCCTATCGGCAGCACGAACTCGATCTCGGGCAGGTGCCCGCCGAACCAGCCCGCCAGCACCGCGGCCTGCTCGGAGGCGAAGCCCGCGTACTTCCACACCCCGAGCACGGTCAGGTTGAACAGCACCGCGCCGAGCAGCAGGTGCCGACGGCGGTTCCTGTCGAAGCCCCACTCGTCCGGCTCCAGCTTCCTGCCGACGAGGAAGTTCACCACGATGCAGCACAGCAGCAGCACCGTGGTGCCGCCCGCCCCGCTGGCGTAGAAGACCAGGCTTCCCACGGCGACCACCGCGTTGCGCCCCGCACGAGGTGCGATCAGCACCGCGAGCAGCACCGCGGGCAGGAAGTACCACAGGAAAAGCGGAGTTGCGAACGACATCGGTGTCCGGGGTCGGGTCGGCGTGGAACGAAGGCTCCCGCTCGGTTATCGCGAGAACTCTAACCGAGCTCCACTTTCCGCCGGTACCGAATGCGTGGATTCCGCGGTGAGGCGAGTTCCACACCGCACTGCCCGCGCGAGGGCGCGCCGTCGCGCGAGCGCGACCGCCGACGCGCGGTCCCGAGCACCCGCTCGGACGGGCCGAGAAGCGCACCTCCACCCCGCTGGGCCGGCGGAGCCCCCGCTTCAGCTCAGCCTGCGCCGCCGTGCGATCTCGGCCATCACCACACCGGACGCGACCGAGGCGTTCAACGACTCCACCCCGGAGGCCATCGGGATCGAAACCGTCTGGTCGCAGTGCTCCTTGGTCAGCCTGGCCAGCCCGCGCCCCTCGGAACCGACCACGACCACGATCGGATCGGTGGCCAGCTCCAACTCGTCCGAGGTGATGTCCGCGTCGGCGTCCAGCCCCACGGCCATCAGCCCGTCCGACTTGAAGTCCTTCAAGGTGCGGTTCAGGTTGTTCGTCTTGGCGACCGGGATCCGGGCCGCCGTTCCCGCGCTGGAACGCCACGCGACCGCCGTCATCCCCGCGCTGCGCCGCTGCGGCAGCAGCACCCCGTGCGCCCCGAAGGCGGCGGCGGAACGCACCACGGCACCGAGGTTGCGCGGATCGGTGACCCCGTCCAGGGCCACGATCAGCGGAGGCATGCCGGAGTTCCACGCCGCGGTGAGCAGATCGGCCGGATCGGAGTACTCGTAGGGCGGTATCCGCAGGGCGAGCCCCTGGTGCACCGCGTTCGAGGTCATGCGGTCGAGCTCGGTGCGGGCCACCTCCACCACGGAGATGCCCTGGTCGGCCGCCAGCCGGACGGACTCGTTGACGCGGTCGTCGGTGTCGATCCCGTGCGCCGCGTAGAGCACGTTGGCGGGCACCCCGCTGCGGATGCACTCGAGAACCGGGTTGCGCCCGGCCACCAGCTCACCCGCGCTCTCGGCGATCTTGCGCTGCTTCTCCCGCTGCTGCTGGGCCTGCTTGCGCGCGTCGGCCTTGCGCTTGGCCGGGTGGTTGTACCTGTTCTCCGCCTTGGGAGTGGGCCCCTTGCCCTCCAACCCCTTCTTGCGCTGACCGCCCGAACCGACGACCATGCCCTTCTTGGTGCTGGATTTGCGCACCGCACCCCTGCGTTTGTCGTTACCAGCCACGAACTATCCGTCCTTCAAAGTCCACATCGGCCCGTCGGGGGTGTCCTCGACGGCTATGCCGCACGCCTGCAGCCGGTCCCGCACCTCGTCGGCCGTGGCGAAGTCCCGGCGTGCTCGGGCCTCGCTGCGCTGCTTCAGCAGCCCCTCGACCAGCTCGGACAACGCGTTGCGCGCGGCGTCGGAGCCGTCGTGCTCCCGGGCCCAGTGCGGTGCCAGCGGGTCCAGCCCGAGAATGTCGAGCATCGAGCGCACCGAGGCTGCGGCCGCGCGGGCCCCCTCCTCGTCGCCGGAGTCCAGAGCCGCGTTGCCCTCGCGGATCACGTTGTGCACCACGGCGATGGCCTGCGGGGTGCCGAGGTCGTCGTCCATGGCCGCGACGAACTCGGGAGGCATCCCACCGGGGGACACGCTCCCGGTGCGCTGGACGACGCGGTGCAGGAAGGACTCCATCCGGCCGAAGGTGGCCACCGCCTCGTCCAGCCCCTCGTCGGAGAACTCCACCGTGGAGCGGTAGTGCGGAACGACGAGGTAGTAGCGCAGCTCCACCGGGCGCACCCGCTGCAGCAGCGCCGAGATCGTCAAAGTGTTGCCCAGGGACTTCGACATCTTCTCCCCGGAAGCGGTCACCCAGGCGTTGTGCATCCAGTACGCGGCGAAACCGTCCCCGGCCGCGTTGGACTGCGCCAGCTCGTTCTCGTGGTGCGGGAACACCAGATCCAGCCCGCCACCGTGGACGTCGAACTCGCTGCCCAGGTAGTGGGTCGACATGGCGGAGCACTCCAGGTGCCATCCGGGCCGACCCGGCCCCCAGGGACTCGGCCAGCTCGGCTCACCCGGCTTGGCCGCCTTCCACAGCGTGAAGTCCCGCGGGTCGCGCTTGCCCGAGTCTCCCGAGTCCTCCGCCGGCTGCATCTCCTCGGGACGCTGCCCGGAAAGCCTTCCGTAGAACTCGGAGTAGGACGGCACCGAGAAGTACACGTCCCCTCCCGAGGCGTAGGCGTGCCCGGCCTCGACGAGGCGCTCGACCAGCTCGATCATCTGGGTGATGTGGCCGGTGGCGCGCGGAGTCGCCGAAGGCGGCAGGCAGCCGAGCTGGTCGTAGGCGCTCTCGAAGGCCCGCTCGTGGGTGGCCGCCCACTCCCACCAGGGACGGCCCGCCTCGGCCGCCTTGGCGAGGATCTTGTCGTCTATGTCGGTGACGTTGCGCACCAGGCGCACGTCATAGCCGCTGCGGGTAAGCCAACGCCGCAACACGTCGAATTCGAGTCCGCTGCGCACGTGCCCCACGTGCGGCATCCCCTGAACCGTCGCCCCGCACAAGTACAACGAGGCCACGCCCGCGTGGCGTGGCCGGAACTCGCGTGTGCTGCGGGTCGCGGTGTCATGCAGGTACAGGCTCACACCGCGATGGTACGGGGCGCCCCCTCCGGCCCTGCACGTCGCCCGTTGGAACCCGTGCCGTCACTCGCTCGGCGGACCGAGGCATCACCGGCCGACGCGCCGCGGGACGGCCTCGGACTCACCCCGCCACGGGCGGGGCCGGCCGGGAGCGCTCAGAGCACGATGCCGTGCTCGGCCACGGCCCGCGAGAGGGCGTCCGGCCGTTCCGAGGTGGGCAGCGGCTCGACCAGCTCGAATCGGCAGCCGACCTCGGTCGCCGCGCCGTCCGCCTCGGTGCTGTCCCCGATCATGAGCGCCTCCTCGGGGGCCACCCCGAGTCGCTCGCAGGCCCGCAGGAACAGCTTCGGATCCGGCTTGATCACGCCTTCGACGTAGGACATCAACACCGAGTCGAACAGCTCCCCGATGCCGATCCGGTCGAAGGCCGGACGGATGTCGAAGGCGATGTTGCTGATGACCGCGGTGCGGACCCCCGACTCGTGCAGGCCACGCACCACGGGTTCGGTGTCCGGGTACGGCGTCCAGCAGTCCGGGTCGACCAGGCTGGAGTACAGGGCGCGCGCCTGCTCCGGATCATCGACCCCCGAGCTGCGCAGCACCTCGAGATACACCTTGCGGTGCAGCTCGGGATCGAGGTCCCGCTGCTCCCAGGCCTGCTGGTACTCCTCGGGAAGCTCGGCCACCTTCCCCATCGGAGCGGTCATGCGCCGCATCAGCTCGGTCTGGGCCTCGACGTCCCACTCGCGCCCCGCCGAGTCGACGAGCCCGGACAGCCAGGACTCGTCCTGCTCAAGTCGGAAAAGTGTGCCGGAGAAATCGAAGAGTACTGCGCGCACGGTCACGGCTCCACTCTACGTGGATCACGCAGTCGGCGACCCCGCGAATGCGGTGAAAATCACCGCGCGCCCGAAACGCCCCGGCAGCGAGGTCCCGACCCGGCGCAGGCACGAGCGGACGGCTCGGGTTCTCCGGGTCCTCCGACGCCGAACCGCACCCGAGCGGTCGAGCTCATCCCCTGACGACCAGTGCCGTGGCCATCGCCGCGATCCCCTCGCCGCGTCCGGTCAGCCCGAGCCCGTCGCTGGTGGTCCCCGAAACGGAGACCTCCGCGCCGAGGGCGGCGCCGAGCGCGGCGCCTGCTTCCGCACGGCGGGAACCGATCCGGGGGTGATTGCCGATCACCTGCACGCTCGCGTTCCCGATGCGGAACCCCTCGCCGGTCACCAGCTCCCGCACGTGAGCGAGGAAGTCCACCCCGTGCGCCCCGGCCCAGCGATCGTCACCGGTCCCGAAGGTCGCACCGACATCACCGAGCCCCGCGGCCGCCAGCACCGCGTCGCACAGCGCGTGGGCCGCCACGTCGCCGTCGGAGTGCCCGGAGCACCCGTCCAGCTCGGGCCAGTGGATCCCCGCGATCCAGCACGGTCTTCCCCGCACTATCGGATGAACATCCACTCCTTGCCCGACTCGGGGGAGTTCACTCACAGCCGTTCACCCACCGTCCTTCCGCTCCGTCCTCGCCTCGACCGGAGGACACGCTCGGCGAACCCGCTGCGAACCCCCTGCGCATCCCGTGCGAGCGAGCTAGGCGCTCTGGGGGCCGCTTTCCGCGCACACTTCGGACTCCGAGTCGTGAGCCGGCGCCAGGACCGTCTCGGCCACGGCCAGGTCGAAAGAGGTCGTGATCTTCAAGGAATGACTGTGCCCCGGAACCGTCCGAACCGGATGCCCGGCCCGCTCGACCAGACCGGCATCGTCGGTGGCCACGTCCTGCGAGCAGGCGTAGGCCTCCCGCAGCACCTCGGGCGTGAAGGCCTGCGGCGTCTGGACCGTGCGCAGCGCGGAACGATCGACGGTGGACAGCACGGTGCCGTCCGCATCGACCCGCTTGACGGTGTCGGCCACCGGCAGCACCGGCACCACGGCACGCGCACCCGCCACCACCTCGGCCACCACCGCACGGATCACTTCGGCCGGGGTGAAGGCGCGCGCGGCATCGTGCACCAGGACGACCTCGGCAGTGGGGACGAACCGCTCGGCCGCGTCCAGGGCGGCCCGCACCGAATCCGTCCGTTCGTCCCCGCCGGGGACAACCTGCACCCGGTCGCCCAGCTCAGCGAGCTCGCACTCCATACGACCGCGCTGCTCGGCGGGAGCCGCCACCACGACGTGGTGCACGCTGCCCGAGTGCAGCAGGCCACGGACGGCACGCAGCAGCAGGGACTCACCGAGTACCGGAACCAGGGCCTTGGGCACACCGGCGCCGAGACGAGTTCCACGTCCCGCGGCCGGAACCAGAGCTACGACGTCCACACTACTCGGATCGTCGGTCAGGCCGTCGTTGCCAGCACTTCGTCCAGCAGGCTCTCGGCCTTGCCTTCGTCCGTGCCTTCCGCCAGCGCGAGTTCGCTGACCAGGATCTGCCGCGCCTTGGTCAACATTCGCTTCTCCCCCGCGGAGAGCCCGCGGTCCTGTTCGCGTCGCCAGAGGTCGCGCACCACTTCGGCCACCTTGTTCACATCGCCGGAGGCGAGCTTCTCGAGGTTGGCCTTGTACCGACGGGACCAGTTGGTCGGTTCCTCGGTGTGATCCGAACGCAGCACGTCGAAAACGTGATCGAGACCCTCCTGACCGACGACGTCCCGCACGCCGACGTGCTCGGCGTTCTCCGCCGGGACTCGAACGGTCAAATCTCCCTGTGCGACCTTGAGCACGAGGTACTGCTTTTCCTCGCCCTTGATCACACGTGTCTCGATTGCTTCAATCAGCGCAGCGCCGTGATGCGGGTAGACGACGGTCTCTCCGACCTTGAAAACCATGTGTCCTCTGCCCCTTTCGCTGTGTTCAGTCTAGCATGGTCAGCAACGCCACCTCGACGGGCTCAACATCTTCGTTGCAGGTCAGCGGGCAAACAGGGGTTGACAAAAAGGCTTTTTTCATGCAACGCACGTAACCTCGATCACCGACGCACGATCCGCCGCGCCCCACGCGCACACCGCGCCCAGGGGTGCGGCCAACATCGCCGACGACAACGGTTTAGGCTCATACTCGGTTGTCCGGCAAGCAGGAAGGACGCTGCATCCGTGAGCCGCTCACAGCACAGCAAGGCAGTTCGCCCGCGGTTGGTGCCCGCAGTCGTCGGGCTCGGTGCCGTTGTCGCACTCTCCGGCTGCGCCACCGGCCAGCAGGCGGAAACCTCCCAGCAAGTCGCCGCCATCGCAGGCGCGAGCGCCGATGCCGAGAGCATGGCGGTCCGGAACGCGACCCTCGGTTTCCCCGAGGAGACCAACGGGAAGGCCGTCTACGAGAAGGGCTCCAGCGCCCCGGTCGACGCGGTGTTGGTCAACGGGTCCGAGCAGTCGGACCAGCTGGTGCGCGTGAGCAGCAGCTACGCGCAGTCGACCGAGATCACCGGCACCAAGACCATCCCCGGTAACCAGCGGCTCTACGCCGTGGAGGAGCAGGGCGGGTCGAGCGACCAGCTGACCGCAGCGGAGGCCGCCAACGACGAGCGCGAGACCGTTCGGATCTCGTTGAACGGGCTCTCGCAGGACATCTACCCGGGAACCACCATCCCGGTGCGGTTCACCTTCGCCGAGGCGGGATCGGTGACCCTGCAGGTCCCGATCGGGAACAGCCCCAACCCCCGCCCCGAGCACGGAAGCCAGCACGGCTCCACCGGCTCTGAGCAGCACAGCGCTTCGCACTCGGAGCAGGAGAACCAGTCCGGCGAGAACTGACCACGGCGGTCCGGCTCACCCGTCCGGTGTGAATCTCCGGACGGGTCGACTCACCGGAGGTCGTCCTGTCGGGCGAGCCGGATAGCCTTTGCCCGTGGCTACCAAGAACGCGCGAACCGGCAAACCCGGTTACCGCTGCACCGACTGCGGGCGCACGGTCGCCAAGTGGGTGGGACAGTGCCCGGACTGCGGTCAGTGGGGAACTGTGGAGGAAGCCGCTCCCCAGCCCACGAGCCCGTCCAAGGTCGGCACCGCGGTTCCCTCCACGCCGGCCAAGCCCATCGCCGAGGTCGACCTCGACTCGGCACGTGCCGTGGCCACCGGCATCGACGAACTCGACAGGGTCCTCGGCGGGGGAATCGTCCCCGGGGCGGTCGTCCTGCTGGCGGGTGAACCCGGAGTGGGAAAGTCCACACTCCTGCTCGAGGCGGCCCACCGCTGGGCCGCGGGCGGTTCCGGCGGGCGCTCCCTGTACGTCACCGGCGAGGAGTCCGCAGGCCAGGTGCGACTGCGCGCGGAACGCACCGGCTCGCTGCACCCCGAGCTCTACCTCGGCGCGGAGAGCGATCTGCCCTCCGCCGTCTCCCACGTGGAAAAGCTCCAGCCCGGGCTGCTCATCGTCGACTCCGTCCAGACGGTGCAGTCCGGGGACGCCGAGGGCACCCCCGGTGGAGTGGCCCAGGTCCGCGCCGTCACCAGCGCCCTGGTCTCGCTCGCCAAGGAACGCGGACTCCCGGTCATCCTGGTGGGACACGTCACCAAGGACGGGGCGGTGGCCGGACCGCGCTCCCTGGAACACCTCGTCGACGTGGTCCTGCAGTTCGAGGGCGACCGGCACTCCACGCTGCGCATGCTGCGCGGTGTGAAGAACCGCTTCGGCCCGGCCGACGAGGTCGGTTGCTTCGAGCAGGGCGACGACGGGATCGCCGAGGTCCCCGACCCATCCGGACTGTTCGTCAACGGCCAGCAGGCCCCGGTCCCCGGCACGGCGGTCACGGTGGTCGTGGAGGGCAAAAGGCCCCTGCTCGCCGAGGTTCAGGCGCTGGTCAGCCCCACCCAGTTGAGCATGCCCCGCAGGGCGGCCAGCGGGCTGGACTCCGCGCGGGTGTCGATGATGCTGGCCGTGCTCGACAAGCGAGGCAACCTCAAGACCGCCGACCAGGACGTCTACGCGGCGACCGTCGGGGGGATGCGGATCACGGAACCGGCCGTCGACCTGCCGACCGCACTGGCCGTGGCTTCCGCGAAACTCGACCTCCCCCTTCCCGCGGGAACGATAGCCGTGGGGGAGGTCGGACTCGCCGGAGAGGTCCGCCGGGTCAACTCCGTGGGACGCAGGCTGGCCGAAGCGGCACGGCTCGGCTTCGAGCACGCGCTGGTGCCTCCGGACACCGGACCGCCTCCCCAGGGGATCCGCGTCACCGAGGTGGCCGACATCCGCTCCGCGCTGCGCACGTTGCGCAGACAGTGAGCCGCTCGTGGTGTTCGCCACACCGCGTGATCGTCCGGCGTCGATCACGATAGTCTCGGACAAAAAGGACGGCCCGGCGCCGGCCGCGGAAACCCCCTTTCCAACGGCACCGGGACACCCCGCAGAACCACGCACGCGAACCGAGCCGACCGAGAACTCGAGGAGGTCCACCTTGACCGCGACCGACGACCTACTCACCCGCAACCACCGGCAGCGCGAGTCCTGGGACGGGCAGGTGCCCGGTCCACCCAGTCTGCGGACAGCGGTGGTCACGTGCATGGACTGCCGCATCGACCCGGTGCGGACCCTGGACCTGGGCACCGGCGAGGCACACGTGATCCGCAACGCGGGCGGCGCGGTCACCGAGGACGTGCTCCGCTCGCTGTCGGTCAGCCAGCGCAAGCTCGGCACCACCGAGGTCGTGCTGATGCACCACACCCGCTGCGGCATGGCCACCTTCGCCGAGGGCGAGTTCAAGCAGGAGCTGGAGGAGGAGACCGGGCAGCGCCCCACCTGGTCGGTGGAGACCTTCGCCGACACAGAGCAGGACCTGCGGCAGTCCGCGCGGCGCGTCCGGCAGAGCCCGTTCCTGACGGAGACCACGAGCGTGCGCGCTTTCGTGCACGACATCGACTCCGATGAGCTGACCGAGGTTTCCCTCGACTGATCGAAATTTGTTGAATTCCGTCGGCTCGGTTTGCTTGGCGGCGCGTGCGGCGGTGCCAACTGCTCGGGCTCGTAAGCACCTGCGTTGGCGTGAACCCTTGATCGGGAGTTCCTGTCCGGGGCGCTGACTGCGTAGGCTCAGAGCGCTCTCGTTGGAGCGGACCCTCGAACGGAAGTTCCTGACAAGAGTTACGGCGGCGCCGAAACACACCGCGGCAGCCGGGCCACCCGGCCGGACAGCGTGGTGAGCCGAGCGCCGCCGTGCGCGGCGCGCATGACACGATCGGTGTGCCATGAGGAATCCGGAGCCGAACACGGTCGGGGCCGAACCGCGGGAAGCCGCGCTCGATCCCGACGAACTGATCGAGTGGTTCACCGCCGAAGGACGTGACCTGCCGTGGCGCGGGGCCGACGTCGACGGCTGGGGCGTGCTGGTCAGCGAGACGATGCTGCAGCAGACCCCGGTGAACCGGGTGCTGCCGATCTGGCGGGAGTGGCTGGAGCGCTGGCCACGCCCCTCCGATCTCGCCGCGGCGAGCCAGGGGGAGGTCCTGCGGGCCTGGGGCAAACTCGGTTATCCGCGCAGGGCCATGCGGCTGCACGAGGCCGCCGCGGTGATCGCCTCGGAGCACGGAGACCGTGTTCCCTCCGATGTGGACACCTTGCTCGCCCTGCCCGGGGTGGGCACCTACACGGCGCGAGCCGTGGCCGCGTTCGCCTACGGCAAGCGGGCCCCCGTGGTGGACACGAACGTGCGTCGCGTGGTCGCGCGCGCGATCCACGGCGCCGGCGACGCGGGCAACCCCTCCCCCAAGCGGGATCTCGCCGACGTCGACGCGCTGCTGCCTGCCGACGACCGCAGGGCCTCCGGGATGTCGGCCGCCCTGATGGAACTCGGGCAGACCGTCTGCACCGTGCGTTCCCCGGCCTGCGAGAGCTGCCCGCTCCACCACGGCTGCGCCTGGCGCGCGGCGGGCAAGCCCGCCTACGACGGCCCGCCGAAGAAGGTCCAGCGGTTCGCCGGCACCGACCGCCAGGTGCGCGGACTGCTGCTGGACGTGCTGCGCGGCTCCGAGGGACCGGTCCCCAGGGCGAGCCTGGACGCGGTGTGGAGCGAGGCGGGCCAGCGTGACCGAGCGCTCGACTCCCTGCTGGTGGACGGTCTGGTGGAGCAGACCGAGGACGGCAGGTTCGGCCTGCCCGGCGAGCACTAGACGGCTGTTCGCCGCGCCGCCTCCGCGTGGCCTGCTGCCGGGCTGAACTTCCCGCGGCTGCGGCCGCTGCCCGCCCCCGAGGTGCGTTCCGCCGCTGCCCGCTTGCGGGAAAGTTCCCGCACCGACCAGCAGCTCGACCGGAAGAGCCCCACGGACACGCCCGAGGGCGATCTCGAGTTGCCGAGCCCCGGCTGAGGGTCCAGGTTGGATCAACAACCGATCCGTTGCCAGGGGGGTCCATGAGCTCCGACGGAGTGGGCATCACCGCTCGCGGGATCACCGCGCGCGGGCCGTTGGGGCCCGTGTTCGAGAACGTGGACGTCACCGTCCAACCCGGCGAGCTGGCCATGGTGGCCGGCCCCTCCGGAACTGGGCGGACCTCGCTGCTGCTGGCCCTGTCGGGCAGGCTCCGCACGGTCGCAGGCCGGATCGAGGTCGGCGGCCACAAGCTGCCCAGGCACTCCAAAAAGGCCAGACAGCTGGTCGTGCCCGCCCTGCTGCGCCCAGGTTTCGAGCTGGAGCGGTGCTGGAGGGTGCGCGAGGCGGTGCGCGAACGCCGCGTCACGAGCAGGATCGGCAACACGGACGTGTCCGAGGCCTTCGCCCTGGTCGGGATCGATCCGGAGCCCGAAGCGCTGATCGGCTCCCTGCATCCGGGTGAACGGCTGCTGCTCGCCGTAGCGCTCGGCGCGGCGGCCTCACCCGCCGGGTTGCTGGTCGACGACGTGGAGCTGGGACTTCCCGCAGCCGCGCGGGTCAGAGTGTGGACCGCCCTGAAGGCGGTGAGCGCGACCGGCACCACTGTGCTCGTCAGCACGACGGATCCCCCGAGTTTCGCGGCAGGGCCGGTGATCAGGCTGCCCCGCTCCGACGGCGACTCGGAGGAGGAGCCCCGGCACGACACGCGGCCGGACATCGCGACACCGTTCGAGCTGGAACAGCTCAGGGGGACCGGGCTCGTCTCCCCGACCACACCGGTGCCCGGCAACGGTCCCGAACAACCCGACCTCTTCTCCCTCGTGGAGGACACTCCCGGATCGGACGAAAAACCCGGCCCCGGAGGCGGAGACACCGCGCAGTTCCCCGGACCGGAGCAGTCCGATCCGGAATCCGATGAGGACGGACGTGCGCGATGAGGGTCGTCAAGCTCGCACTGCTCGAACTGCGCAGGTTCCGGGGTGGCAAGCTCCGCCCGCTGGTGCTGGTCGCGCTGGTGCTCGTTCCGCTGCTGTACGGCTCGCTGTACCTGTGGTCCAACTGGAACCCCTACGGCAGGACGGAACACGTCCCCGTGGCAGTGGTCAACAACGATCAACCGGTGCGCGCCTCCGGCCAGTTCATCGACGCGGGGAAGCAGTTCACCGAACAGCTGCGTTCCCGCAGGCTGTTCGACTGGAACTTCGTCGACGCGCGGGAGGCGCGGCGCGGGCTGCGCCAGGGTGACTACTACTTCACCATCACCGTTCCGAAGGACTTCAGCGCCAAGCTGGGGAGCGCGACGCACCGCCTGCCGCAACGCGCCGAACTCGAGATCACCAAGAACGACGCGAACGGCTACATAGCGGGCATCATGGCCGACACGGTCGAGGCCGAACTGCAGAACCAGATCAACGCCGCCGCCCACAGCGCCTACGCGCGGACGCTGTACGACGAGATGGACACCATGCGGCAGAAGCTGTTGAACGCCTCCAAGGCCGCCGAACAACTCGTGGAGGGGACCTCGCTCAGCGTGCGCGGCACCGAAGGGCTCAGCAGCGGCCTGTCCGGAGCGGTGGACGGTGCGCGCGACATCTCGACGGGCGTCGACGACATCTCCACCGCCGCGGCCCAGCTGGACCGCAGGTTGACGGCGCTGACCAACCTGACGGCGGACAGACTGCCCGCGCGGATGGACGACGCCGTCGACGCCGGGGGCGCGGTGGTCCAGGGGATGAGCACGGTCGCCACCGCGACCTCCTTCATCGCCGACAGGGCCTCCAACGACGTGGCCGGGCTCGAGGAGCTCGGCAGGAAGCACCCGGAACTTGGCCAGGACCCCACCTACCGCCGAGTGCTGCGCAACGCGCGGCAGCTCGCGGGCACCACCGCGAAAACGAACGACCGGGCCTCCGAAGTGCTGTCCGAGGCCCGCAGGGCCAACTCCGAACTGGCCACGCTGCGGCGGAGCGTGGACACCGTGCAGCAGCGGATCACCGCGGTCACCGAACCCGCCGACCGGGTCACCGCGGGCACCTCGGCGCTGAGCAGCGGAGCCGAGACGCTGACCAGCAGCCTGAACAACCTGTCCTCCAGCAGCCGAACCCTCAACGCGGGCGCGCAGCAGCTCAACAGCGGGGCCGAGGAGCTGAAGTCCCTGGTGGATCAGGGACTGTCCCGCATCCCGCCCACCGACCCGGCCCGGGTTTCGCGGGCGGCCGACGTTCTCGGCTCCCCCACGGCGATCACCCAGCAGAACCTGAACCCGGCACATGTCTACGGGCGCGGGTTGGCCCCGTTCTTCTTCGCCATCGCACTGTGGGTGTTCGGGCTGTTCGCCTACCTGCTGTTGAAACCGGTGAACACCAGAGCCATGGCCGGCAGGAACCTGGCCGCCACCATCGCCCTGGCCGGCTGGCTGCCCGCGGCCGTGCTGGGCACTCTCGGCGCCGGGGTGCTGCTGGCGGTCGTCGGCTTCGGTCTGGGGCTGGACCCGATCCACCTGTGGCCGACGGTCGGCTTGCTCGCCCTGGGGGCGACCGCCTTCGTCGCCATCGACCACCTGCTGCGAACAGCTTTCGGCGCCGTCGGGGACGCGGTGTCCCTCGTGTTGCTGATCGTGCAGCTCACCGCTTCGGGAGGGCTGTACCCGATGGAGACCACCCCGGTTCCCTTCCAGGCGATCCATCCCTACCTGCCGATGACCTACCTGGTGGACGGCCTCCGGGTGACCATATCCGGCGGTCTCACCGAGCACCTGGTCCGCGACCTGATCGTGCTCGGCGGTTTCCTGCTCGCCTCGCTGGTGCTGACCACGATCGTGGTAGCCAGACAACGGGTGTGGACCATCGGACGGTTGCATCCCCGGATCGAGCTGTGAGGCCGCCGCTGCCGCGCGGCACCGATCACCACGCCCGCCGCGCCGACGAACGCCGCGCCGACGAAGTGCGCCGGGCCGCACGAACCACCTAGGCTGGCGGCATGACCGTGGTGAAGATCAACGCCCTGGAAGTGCCCGAAGGCAAGGGCGCCGAGCTCGAACGGCGCTTCGCCCAACGCCAGGGGGAGGTGGACCAGGCGCCCGGCTTCCTCGGCTTCGAGCTGCTGCGTCCGGTCCAGGGCGACAACCGCTACTTCGTGTGCACCAAGTGGGAGTCGGAGCAGGACTTCCGGAACTGGGCGGAAGGGCCCGCCAAACGAGCCCACGCCTCCGAGGGCGAGGACCCCGTGGCCACCGGCGCCAGCCTGCTCGAGTTCGAACTGGTCACCGAGTCGCACCCCGAGCGGTGACCGCCCCGTCGCGGGACGGAGTCGCTGAGCACGGCCGGCGGATCTCCGCCGCGAACCACGGGCCGCGCGGTCACGACGGCACGACGAGCTCGGCCAGCACGGCCCGGTGATCGGTCCCGTCCACCTTGAACGTGCGGTAGTCGCGCACGGCGGTGTCCCCGCTGACCAGCACGTGGTCGAGGGTGACCGGTGGGGCCCAGGGGCGTCCCAGCTCGGGCCAGGTCGGGGCCAGCCCGTCGCCGGTCACTTCGGCCGCGTCCGAGTACCCGCGTCCCAGCAGTTTCCGGAGCGGGGCGTGGTCCAACGTCGCGTTGAAGTCCCCGGCCAGTATCCGCGCCGGTTGGGACCGGTCGGTGGCAGGCGCAGGCAGTGAAGTTATCTCGCGTTTCCAGCCCGCCGTGGTGTCGCCCCCGACCGGCACCACGGGATGCGCGGCGACGTACTGGACGTCCCGCTCCCCGGGCAGGTCTATCCGGGCCGAGGGCTGCTGCATGGTGGTGTTCGAAGCCAGCGAGAGCTCGTGCAGCGGATAGCGCGCCACGATTCCCGAACCGTCCCCGTTGCCCTCCGGCTTGAGCACGCTGTACGGCAGGGTGTCGAACAACCCGGCCCGGCGCAGCTCATCCACCATCCCGGAGCTCAGCTCCGGCATGCTCAGCACGTCCACATCGTTGCGCCGAACCAGCCGAACCAGCCGGTCGGCATCGGCCTTGCCGAAGTACACGTTCGCCGTCAGCACGTTCAACGAGCGCCCCTGCACGTCACCCGACTCGTCGGCGAGCACGCGCGGGGCGACGCCAGCGGCGAGCACGGCGGTCACCATGGCCACGACCAGCGCGATCAGCCAGCGGCGCAGCGACAGCGCGAGCAGCAGCAGCACTCCACCGCCAGCCGTGACGTAGGGGGTGAGCGCGATCAGCGCCGAGGAGATCTGACCGCGTTCCAGTCCACCGAACCGCCCCAGGGCCACCGCGCAGAGAAACGCCGCGAGCAGCAGCAACAGCAGGGTGACGATCCGACCTCCGGGGGCGCGGCGGCGACCACGCGGCGGCTTCCGCTGCTCGGACATCGACTCGTCCTCGACCAGGTCGTCACTGTGCATATCCGCCGCCTCACGCCCCATACAGCCACACCTACCGGAAAACTTCCGTCCTCGACTCGAGCTGTGTCGCACCTCACCGGAGGGACGTGCCGATTGTGCTTCCTTGTCGGACAATCGACTCGCACCGGGTGGAGGCGCAGACCGCCGGAGAGCGCACAGTGCCCGCGCGGTTCCGGCGGTTCAGCGGGGCGCTCGACCGCTCAGAAAGCGAGCCCCAGCGCCCAGCTGCCCACCCCGTACAACGCGGCGGGAATCAGCACGAGCGCGCTGAGGTTGATCCACCAGCCCGCTTTCACCATCTGCGGGATGGTCACGTAGCCGGAGCCGAAGACGATCGCGTTCGGTGGAGTCGCCACCGGAAGCATGAAGGCGCAGCTGGCCGCCACCGCCGCCGGAACGACCAGCACCAGCAGATCCATGTTCAGTCCGAGCGCCACACCGGCGAGGATCGGCAGGAAGGTGGCCGCTGTGGCGGTGTTGCTGGTCATCTCGGTGAGGAAGACTACCGCCGCCACGGCCACCACGATCAACAACAGCACCGGCACCCCGCCGAGGGCGCCGACCTTGTTGCCGATGAACGTGTCCAGTCCGCTGGACCCGACGGCCGAGGCCAGCGAGAGCCCACCGCCGAAGAGCAGCAGCACTCCCCACGGCAACTTCGCCGCGGCGGCCCAATCGAGCGTGAAAACCCCTTCCCGCACGCGGACCGGAGCCGCGAACAGCACCAGAGCCGCGGCGATGGCTATGCCCGCGTCGGAGAGGTTGAGCCCGGGCAGCAGGTTCGAGAGCGGTTCGCGCAGAATCCACAGCAGGGCCGTCAACATGAACACCACGAGCACGACCCGTTCCCCTCGATTCATGGGGCCGAGCTTGGCCAGCTCGCTCTTGAACAGCTCACGCCCACCGGGGATGTCGGTGAGGCTCGTCGGGTAGATCACCCTGGTCAACAGCGCCCACGTGATCAGCAGCAACGCGGCCGCCAGCGGCAGGCCGAACAGCATCCACTGCCCGAAGCCTATTTGGATTCCGTAGGTCTCCGACAGGAAGCCGGCCATGAACAGGTTCGGCGGGGTCCCGATCAGCGTGGCCAGGGATCCGATGCTGGCCGCGTAGGCGATGGCCAGCATCAGGCAGACGGCGAAACGTCCCGCCCCGGTGTCGCCCCGGTCCCGCATGCCGTGTTCCACGGTTTCCTCGTCGGAGTCACCGCGCAGGCGTTCGAAGACGAGGGTCAGCACCGACATGCCGATCGGCAACATGACCACAGTGGTCGCGGTGTTGCTGACCCACATCGAGAGGAACGCGGTGGCCAGCATGAAACCACCGACGATCCGCACCGGGCGGGTACCGACCGCGAGCACGGTACGCAGCGCTATCCGGCGGTGCAGCCCCCAGCGCTGCATCGCCAGGGCCAGCATGAAACCGCCCATGAACAGGAAGACGATGTCGTTGGCGTAGGGGGCGGTGGCTTCCTCGACATCACCGACCCCGAGCAGCGGGAACAGCACGATCGGCAACAACGCGGTGGCCGCCAGCGGCAGGGCTTCGGTGACCCACCAGACCGCCATCAACACGCCGACCGCAGCGACTCCCCGTCCCGCGTGAGTGGCTCCGTCCTCACCACCGGGCAGGAGGAAGTAGACGGCTACGGCCAGGAGCGGTCCCAGAAACCTGCCGATCCAGGCTCTGCGGGAAATTCTGGTGGGCTCCGCGGTTTCACCTAATTCCGGTGCCTCGGTCGAACTGTGCTCGTCACTGCCGGCGACCATTGCTTCCCCCACCTCGATCTCGACGTATCGCTCTCACCGAAGGTGATGATGAGTCCGCCACTGCGAATCGCGAGAAACCGTAATGGTTCTCGAGCGTTTCGGAAAGTGCGAGAATGTTCATACGCCATGCGAGAGGGGTGCGCATGGTGCGAGGGGTGCACACATGTCTGTGCCCACCCCTCGCGTCGGGGGGTGGGCACAGTTTGGGGGGTTGGGTCGGCGGTGTCCGAGTCTCCCACACCCGTGGGGGTGCAGTACCTTAGGCGCTGGAGGGCTTAGCTTCCGGGTTCGGGAT